>NZ_CP066783.1:2073347-2769194 GCF_019186805.1 Comamonas fluminis
TTGGGCAGCGTGGCAACGCGCCTGGGGGCCATCAGACCCAGTGCATGCAGCTTGCCTGCCTGAATGTGCGGCAGGGCTTCGGGCAGCACGGCAAACAGCATGTCCACATTGCCCGCCAGTGTGTCGTTGACAGCCGGTGCACCGCCTTTGTAGGGGACGTGCAGCATCTTCGCTTGTGTGCGTGTCTCGAACATCAGGGCAGCCAGGTGCTGTGGGCTGCCGTCACCCGATGAGGCGAAGGTCAGCTTGCCAGGTGCGGCCTTGGCTGCGGCCACTACGGCGGCCACGCTGGGGAATTTCTGCTTGTCCTTGACCACCAGCACCATGGGCTGGTTCACCAGCTTGCTGATGGGCGCGAAGTCGGCCTCTGGGTCATAGGGCAGAGATTTGAAAATGCTCTTGTTGGTGGTCAGAAAGGATGCGGGTGACACCATCAGCGTGTAGCCGTCGGGTGCTGCGCGGGCCACGGCGGGCGTGCCGATCTGGCCAGAAGCTCCGGCGCGGTTGTCCACCACAAAAGGCTGCTTGAGCTCGGCAGCCAGCTTCTGGCCCACGACACGGGCAATCATGTCGGCGCTACCACCTGCGGGCAGGGCTACGATCACTTTGACCGTGCGCTCGGGGTAGGCGTCCTGCGCCTGGGCGGTGGTAACAAAACCGGCAAGCAGTGCGCAGCCCATGGCGGTGCGTGCGGTGGCCTGAGCGGTGGTGCGAATGGTCTGAAGCAGCATGCGGTCCCTCTCTTTATCAAGCGATGCACCACGCTGGTGAATGGGGTGGTGCTATAGCGATGATGAGCAAGCTCTGTGCCAGGGTGATTGGCGTTTAGCCTGATGGGAAAGATGCGGTTTGCGCAGGTGCGAGGAAACGGGCAGGGGCTAGTTTTTGGGTTGAATCGGCGGTCGCAGATAGATGGCATCTGACCATGTGGCCACCCACTGCGGTCTAAACACCACAAAGACGGCGGTGAGCATGCCGGTGGTGACGCCATCGCTCCAGGCCATCAGCCAGCGGGCCATGCGCGAGAGTTCATCGTTGACGTTGGGCAGTACGTGCCCCGCCCATTGGCCCAGCAAAGAGGCGATAAACAGGCACAGCACTGTGCCCAAAAAGCCGCGTAAAAGAATAAATACAAAAATGTGATGCCAGCACCAGCGGCGCACTGCCGCGCCCCAGAGCATGGCCAGCGTGGCTGGCACCAGTCCTTGCCAGACGGTCATGCCCAGAGCTTCGGGCATGGAGAGGCCCGGAGAAATTGCAAAAGCAATAGCGCCCACCGCAAGCAGGGTGGGTACTGCAAGGGGCCAGCCCAGCAAGATAACGACCAGCGGCGCTGCAGACCAGTGCAGTTGCAAAGGCAGCTTGTGCAGCGTGGGCAGAGCCCAGGCCCAGGGCAGCAGCACCAGCACAGCGAGCAGCGGCGTAATCAGTGCCGATGCCACGGGGTCTTGCATGCCGCCGGGCCCCGGCTTGCTGCCCAGCATGCGCCAGGGGCGGCAGAGCAGGGCCAGCAACAGGCTCAGCAGGGCAAGGGCGGCTTCAAGATACATGGCGGCGTGGGTGATTCAGTGCAGCCTGCATCTTGCACCGCCAGCGTTATCGGCGCCTTAACCTTTGCCAAGCTTCTGGCAATTGGCGTCTCTCATGTGGCGCCTGTCATGCAGCCTTACGCATGGGCCTCGGCTTCGGTCTTGAGCGGCTGGCCCAGGCTGCGCAGCACGTCGCGCACCATCTGGGCGCGGGCCTTGGGGTCTTCCAGCTCTTTTTCG
Organism: Comamonas fluminis; assembly: GCF_019186805.1. NCBI lineage: Bacteria > Pseudomonadati > Pseudomonadota > Betaproteobacteria > Burkholderiales > Comamonadaceae > Comamonas > Comamonas fluminis. Next base: position 2,075,117 of record NZ_CP066783.1, read on the forward strand.
ATGCGCAGCTTTTCGTTGCCCGCCAGCTTGATGTGCTTGTTCTTTTGAATCAGATGAATGATGTTCATCGGGTCAATCGGTGGCTGGGGCTTGAAGGTGATGTTGATGACGCCGGGCGCCGCATCGACCTTGACCACGCCGTAGGGCTGGCTCAGCACGCGCAGGCGGTGCACGTCGATCAGGGTCTGGGCCTGGGGCGGCAGCTTGCCAAAGCGGTCCACGATTTCTTCGAGCAAGGTGTCGATCTGGTCGGCCGTCTTGGCCGTGGCCAGCTTTTTGTAGAAGGACAGGCGCAGGTGCACATCGCCGCAATAGTCGTTGGGCAGCAGGGCGGGGGCATGCAGATTGATATCGGTCGATGCCGACAGCGGTGAGAGCAGGTCGGGTTCCTTGCCGTTTTTGAGGCTGCGCACGGCCTCCGACAGCATTTCGTTATAGAGCTGAAAGCCCACTTCCAGCATATTGCCGCTCTGGTTTTCGCCCAGCACCTCGCCCGCACCGCGAATTTCCAGGTCGTGCATGGCCAGATAAAAGCCGCTGCCCAGCTCTTCCATCTGCTGAATCGCTTCCAGCCGCTGCTGGGCCTGCTTGGTCAGGCTGTCCAGGTCCGGCACCATCAGATAGGCATAGGCCTGGTGGTGGCTGCGGCCCACACGGCCACGCAACTGGTGCAGCTGGGCCAGACCGAATTTGTCGGCGCGGCTGATCAAAATGGTGTTGGCCGAAGGCACGTCGATACCGGTCTCGATGATGGTCGAGCACAGCAAAATGTTGTAGCGCTGGGCCACAAAGTCGCGCATGACTTTTTCCAGCTCGCGCTCGGGCATCTGGCCGTGGGCCACAGCAATGCGGGCTTCGGGCAGGATTTCTTCCAGCTTTTGTTTGCGGTTCTCGATGGTCTCGACTTCGTTGTGCAGAAAGTAAATCTGCCCGCCGCGCTTCAATTCGCGCAGCACGGCCTCACGAATCACGCCCGTGCCTTCGTTACGCACAAAGGTTTTGATAGCAAGACGTCTTTGAGGGGCGGTGGCTATGACCGATAAATCCCGCAAACCTTCCAGCGCCATACCCATGGTGCGCGGGATGGGGGTGGCCGTCAGCGTCAGCACATCGACTTCGGCACGCATGGCCTTCATGGCCTCTTTGTGGCGCACGCCAAAGCGGTGTTCTTCGTCGATGATGAGCAGGCCCAGGTTCTTGAACTGTGTGGATTCGGAGAGCAGCTTGTGCGTGCCGACCACGATGTCGACCGTGCCGTCCGAGATGCCCTTGATGGCGGCGGTGATCTCCTTGCCCGAGCGAAAACGCGAGACCTCGGCCACCTTGATAGGCCACTTGGAAAAGCGGTCGACCAGCGTCTGGTAATGCTGCTCAGCCAGCAGCGTGGTGGGCGCGAGGAAAGCCACCTGCTTGCCACCCATGGCCGCCACAAAGGCCGCACGCAGCGCCACTTCGGTCTTGCCAAAGCCCACATCGCCGCAGACCAGGCGGTCCATGGGCTGGGGCGAAATCATGTCCTGCACCACGGCGTGGATGGCGGCACGCTGGTCGGCGGTTTCTTCAAAGCCAAAGTCAGCCACAAACTGTTCGTAATCCGCCGTGGGGAAGCGAAAGGCATGGCCCTGGCGTGCGGCGCGGCGGGCGTAGATATTGAGCAGCTCGGCAGCGCTGTCGCGCACCTGCTCGGCGGCCTTGCGCTTGGCTTTTTCCCACTGGCTGCCGCCCAGCTTGTGCAGCGGCGCATCGTCGGGCGAAACGCCGGTGTAGCGGCTGATCAAATGCAGCTGGCTCACGGGCACATAGAGCACGGCATCGGCCGCGTATTCCAGGTGCAAAAACTCCTGCAGCGCGGGCGTGCCGTCGGGGTTTTTCTGTCCCATGTCCATATTGATCAGCCCGCGATAGCGGCCAATGCCATGGTCGGAGTGAACAATCGGGTCGCCCACTTTCAGCTCGGACAAGTCCTTGATCAGCGCTTCCACATCGCTGACCTGCTCCTGCCTGCGGCGTTTGCGGCCGGTGGGGCTGGTGGCAAACAGCTCGGTCTCGGTAACAAAGTCCAGACCTTCTTCCACCCAGGCAAAGCCGTTCATCAGGCCTGAGGTGGCAATGCCGACTTTCTCCGTGCTGTCCGCCTGGAATTCGGCCAGCGAATCAAACACCGGTGGGTTCACGCCCGAGGCGCGGAAAAAGTCCAGCAGGCTTTCGCGTCTGCCGTCCGATTCGGCCAGCAGCAAGGTGCGGCTTGAGGATGCTGCTATATGTTTTTGCAGCTTGGCCAGCGGGTCTTCGGCACCACGCACCACGGCCAAGTCTTCGAGCTTCTGGAAGATGGCGCTGTCGGCCACATCTTCGGTGCCGGGGCGCAGGGCCAGCTGGGCGTGTTCCTTGCTGCGCGTATAGAACTGGTCGGCGGTGAGGAACAGGCTCTCAGGCGGCAGGGCCGGGTGGTCGGGGTCGCCCTGCACCAGACGGTAGCGGTCTTTGGTGTCTTGCCAAAAGCGCTGAAAGGCGGGTTCCAGGTCTCCGTGCAGCACCACGGTGGCGTCATCGCCCAGATAGTCGAAGACGGTGGCGGTTTCGTCAAAGAACAGCGGCAGGTAGTACTCGATACCGGCGGTGGCAATGCCGGCGCCCATGTCCTTGTAGATGCGGCTGCGCGTGGGGTCGCCCTCCAGCAGCTCGCGCCAGCGGTGGCGGAACTTGGCGCGGGCATCCTCGTCCATGGGGAACTCACGCCCGGGCAGCAGGCGCACCTCGGGCACGGGGTAGAGGCTGCGCTGGCTGTCGGGGTCAAAGGTGCGAATGCTGTCGATCTCGTCGTCAAACAGATCGACGCGATAGGGCTGAGGTGAGCCCATGGGGAACAGGTCAATCAGCCCACCGCGCACGGCATATTCGCCATGGCTCACGACCTGCGAGACATGCTGATAACCGGCCAGCGTGAGCTGGGCCTTGAGTTTGGCTTCATCGAGCTTTTGCCCGGTTTTGAACTCAAAGGTATAGCCCGCGAGGAATGAGGGCGGGGCCAGGCGGTACAGCGCGGTGGTGGCGGGCACGATGACCACGTCGGCGCCTTGTTCCTTATCGCGCTGGTTGATGCGCCACAGCGTTGCCAGCCGCTCGCTGATCAAATCCTGGTGGGGTGAAAAGCTGTCATAGGGCAGGGTTTCCCAGTCGGGAAACAGGGCGCAGCGCAGCTCGGGCGCAAAAAACGCCATCTCTTCCATCAGGCGGTGGGCGTCGGCCGCATCGGCGGTGATGATGGCGGTCACCCGGCCATCGTGCTTTTCGCGCTCGCCCAGCTTGCCCAGCAGCAGCGCGTCGGCGCTACCCACAGGGCGGGGCAGATGAAAGCGTTTACCAGGAGTGAGCTTGGGCAGTTGCATGGCGAGTGGAAAGGGGGCGGTGCGGCCAGAGCAGGGCGCTGGCGCGGTGCATAAAACGGGGACAGATTGAGTGTGCGTGAGCCGTGCCATGAGACGTGGTGTTCATGGGCCCGTTCGCCAGCAGCGAGCGGGGAGCTTCGCATTCACTCAAAATGGGGGCACCTCACGGTGATGCAAGCCGAGGGTCGTTCAGGGAACGACTTTCGGGCGAAGCCGCAATTTTAAAATAGAGTGCATGACAGATTCGTTTTCTTCGCCTGAGCCCATGCTGGACGCCCAGACAAACCCGGTACCAGCGTCACCTTCGCAGCCAGAAAGCGTGCGCTGCTGGGCGCTTATTCCTTGCGCCGGTGTGGGCTCTCGCGCTATTGCGGCTGATGCCCCGGCGCCAGAGCTGCCCAAGCAATATCAGCCCGTCGCTGGCCAGCCCATGGTCATGCACACGCTGGCGGCCATGGGGGCGGTGCCCGCGCTGGCCCAGGTGCTGCTGGTGATTTCGCCCAGCGATGCGTTCTGGAAGGAGCGCGAAACCCCTGACTATCTGCGCATTGCCGCATGCGGCGGTGCCACCCGCGCAGAAACCGTGGGCAATGGCTTGGCCGATCTGCTGGCCCACGGCGCAAGCCCTGAGGACTGGGTGCTGGTGCACGATGCCGCACGCTGCCTGCTGACCTCACGGCAAGTGCAAAGCCTGATGGATGCCTGCCTGCCGGATGCTGTGGGCGGGCTGCTGGCGCTGAAGTTGCCCGATACGCTCAAGCAGCAGACGGCTGGTGGCGAGGTGGCCCGTGTGGCGCAGACCGTGGACCGCAGCGATAAATGGCTGGCGCAGACGCCGCAGATGTTCCGCATTGGGGCATTGCAGGCCGCGCTGCAGGCTGCTGGCGATGCGGTGACCGACGAAGCCAGTGCCATGGAACTGGCGGGGTTCGCACCCCGATTGGTGCCCGGCGGGGCGCAGAACTTCAAGGTGACCTATCCCGACGACTTTGCGCTGGCCGAGGCGGTGCTGATGCAGCGCAAGGCACGTGTCTAGGTTTTAATTGCTCATAATTTAATAGCTGCTTGCGTTTGATTAGCAATGGCTTGATAAGGATTTGATATGAATTTTCGTATAGGTGAAGGCTGGGACGTGCACGCACTGGTGCCAGGCCGCAAGCTGATTCTGGGTGGGGTGGAAGTGCCACACACGCTGGGTCTGCTGGGTCATTCAGATGCCGATGTGCTGCTGCATGCCATTACCGATGCCCTGTTTGGCGCAGCAGCGCTGGGTGATATCGGGCGCCATTTCTCGGATACGGATGCGCAGTTCAAGGGCGCCGATTCCGCCGTTTTGCTGGCCGAAGCTGTGCGCCGTGTGCGCGCCAAAGGTTTTGAGATTGGCAATATCGACAGCACCATCGTGGCTCAGGCCCCCAAGCTGGCGCCGCATATCGAGAAGATGCGCGAGCGCATTGCGCAGGTGCTGGCGCTGGATGTGGAGCAGGTCAATGTAAAGGCCAAGACGGCAGAGAAGATGGGCCCGGTAGGCCTGCAGCAAGCCATGGAAGCGCGTGCCGTGGCGCTGCTGTACAAGCCCTGATTCGGCGTTGAGGTTTTGGGTTGGAGGGCAAGGCCTGCCCCCCAGACTTCAGTCCTCGGAGTCTTCGTCTTTTTTGTCGCGTGGCAGGTTGCGCAGAATCTGCGGGCGCTGCAGCCGCTTTTCAGGCGCAGCAGCGGGGCTGACGCCCATGGCGCGCTGCAGTTGAAGATGGGCCACCAGCCCGCCCGATGAAGAGTTGGACAGCGCCAGAATGCCGCCCATGCGCTGCACGGTCTTGTCCACAATCGACAGGCCAAGCCCGGCGCCAGCGGCGGCTGTGCGGGCTGAGTCTCCCCGGAAAAAGGGCTGCGTCAGGCTGGAGAGCTGCTCGGGCGGAACGCCTTTGCCGTGGTCACGAATGCGGATGACCACCCATTTCTCACTTTCCTTGGCAATCACATCGACCAGTGTGGTGTCGGTGTCAGGCGATTTGCCGTAGCGGCGTGCGTTTTCAAACAGGTTGGACACCACGCGAGCCAGCTCCACCTCATCGGCCATGACGAAAATGCCTTCGGGCACATCCATGGAAATCTGCAGTTCGCGGTGGTCTTGCACGGCATAGACGCAGGAAGCCACGACGGCGTGCAGATCAACAGGGCTGAGCGTGACACGGTGGTCAGGCCGGGCGTAGTCCAGAAATTTGTCGATAGTGGCATCGAGCTGAACAATATCGGCCACCATGTGTTCACGGGCCACATCGTCATACACGCTCATTTCGGTTTCCAGGCGCAGCCGTGCCAGCGGCGTGCGCAGGTCGTGCGAGATGCCTGCTAGCATCACGGCGCGATCCTGTTCGAGCTTGGCCAGCTTTTGTGCCATGCGGTTGAAGCCGATGTTGACCTCGCGGATTTCGCTGGTCACGGCCTCTTCGTCGAGCTGACTGGCGTCAAAGTCACCCTCGCGCACCCGGTTGGCGGCATAGGACAGCTGCTTGAGCGGCCGGTTGATAAGGCGCGCAATGGCTGCGGCGCCGACCAAGGAGAGCAGGGCGGCGGTAATCAGCCAGATCAGCCAGGTCTGGCCGCTGGCCGGGGTGAAGCGGGACTGGTCCATCAGCAGCCAGTTGCGATCCCCGTTGATATTGAAGCCCACCCAGAGGCCGGGTTCGTTGTTGACGCTGCGGGCAACAACGGTGCCGTAACCCAGGCGCTGTGTCAGCTCTTCGGTCAGCCGCAGACCCATGGCATTTTGTTCCAGCGGCTCGAAGGTGTCGCCAGGCTCACGCGGCAGAATGCGCACGCCTTCCTGGTCGGCCATGGTCTTGATCAGCGAGATGCGATTGATGGCGTCTGAATGAACCAGTGCGGCACGGCTGAGGTTCACCAGTGATGCCACCTGCTTGGCCGTCTGCAAGGCGCGAGGTTCAAAGTCCAGTGCCCTGAGGGTCTGCAGCCAGGCCAGAATGCTGCCCACCAGCAGCAGGGCCAGCAGGCAGAAAGTGCGCCAGAACAGGTTCAGGCCCACGGGGGAACGCGCCGTCGAACGCCGCTCGTACTCCAGAGGTACGGGGCTGGTAGCGTCGGGCGGCGTGTTGGGATAAGCGCTCATGAGCAGCGAAACAATCTAAGACAGCAAGTCTGCAAGCGTACGCTCAATATGACTTGCCTGAGTTACGGGTTGTCCAAAAAGACGCAATCTTGTGTCTGCGCAATTGCAATGGATGGTTGCAGCTCAAGACTGAGTGCAATAAAAACAAGCCGCAGGGAGCGGCTTGCTGGGTTTCGTGCGTTGGCTGCAGCGCTTAGTTCATGCCATCGGGTACGAACACATAGCCCACGCCCCAGACGGTCTGGATATAGCGGGGGGCGGCGGCATCTTCTTCAATCAGCTTGCGCAGGCGGGAAACCTGCACGTCCAGGCTGCGGTCAAAGGGCTCGAACTCGCGGCCACGGGCCAGCAGGGCCAGCTTTTCACGCGATAGCGGCTGGCGTGGGTGGCGCACCAGGGCTTTGAGCATGGCAAATTCACCAGTGGTCAGAGGCAGTTCTTCGCCATTTTTTTGCAGCACACGGGTGCCCAGGTCGAAGTTGAAGGGGCCGAAGGTGACGACTTCATTGTCGCCCGATGGCGCTCCGGGGGCTTCCTGTGGAGGGCGGCGGCGCAGCACGGCGTGAATGCGGGCCAGCAGTTCACGGGGGTTGAAGGGCTTGCCCAGGTAGTCATCGGCGCCCACTTCCAGGCCCACGATGCGGTCCACATCTTCGCCCTTGGCCGTCAGCATGATGATGGGGGTACGGTCATTGGCAGAGCGCAGACGGCGGCAGATGGACAGGCCGTCTTCCCCGGGCATCATCAGGTCCAGCACGATCAGATCGACAGTTTCGCGCAGCAGGATACGGTTCAGAGCCTTGCCGTCTTCGGCAATCATGATCTCGAAGCCTTCCTGCGTCAGATAACGGCGCAGCAGGTCGCGGATGCGTGCATCGTCATCCACTACGAGGATCTTGTCGGTACGGGTGCTCGTCGTTGCCATGATCGTCCTTGTCGATTTATTTGTAACAGCCAGATTGTTATCGCTTGGAGAAAAAAATCCAGTGAAAACGCATCGAGTTTTTCTGCTTGTTACGAATGTTGCATATATGAATAGAACAATAAATGTTTCTTCGTAGAATTTTACTTTGATTGGAACTTCTGATGCAATTGTTGTTCTATTGGTGTGTTTAATATCTGTAATTCGTACAGCAAGAGCCTCCCGTGGCTGACATGGGCTCCGTCTGTGTTGCGCTGTGATGGCTGCCTTGAACTTGTTTCAGTGACCGTCCATATATTTCCAAGGGTGAACCGCATGAATTCGTTTTCCAAATCCTTCCCAATGCGTTCCGGTGCCCGGTCAGCTTTGCTGCTGGTGGCCGTGCTGGCTGCGGGTTCCCAGGCCTGGGCGCAGAACGCTGGCAATAACGCGCAGCGTCCCATGAACGTGGTGCAACTGGCCGCGCAGGGCGTGGTGGAGGTCAAGCAGGACTGGATGACGGCGACCTTGTCAGCCACCAAGGATGGGCGCGATGCCGCGACAGTGCAGACGCAGCTGCAAAAAGCCGTGGAGGCAGCTATGACCAGCCTGCGTGCTGATGCGCAGGCGGGGCAGATGGAAGTGAGCACGGGTAACTTTTCGATCTCGCCGCGCTATGGCAACAACGGCAAGGTGGAAGGCTGGCAGGGCCAGGCCGATATCGTGCTGCAGGGGCGTGACTTTGTGCGTATCACTCAGTCTGCAGCCAAGGTGCAGGATATGACGCTGTCGGGCATGGGCTTTGGCCTGTCGCGCGAGGCGCGTGAAAAAGTCGAGGGCGAAGCGCAGGCCAAGGCCATTGAAAACTTCCGCCAGCGTGCCACGGCTATTTCCAAAAGCTTTGGCTTTGCGGGCTACAGCGTGCGCGAAGTCAGCGTCAACGCCAGTGGTGGCGGCATTCGCCCTATGCCGCGTGCCCGTGCGGCGAGCCTGAACATGGCCAAGATGAGCAGCTATGACGCAGCGCCTGTGCCGGTCGAGTCTGATCGCGCCGAGGTCAGTGTCAGCGTCAATGGCGCTATTCAGATGCAGTGACCCTGTCAGGCAGGCTGGCGTGTTGGTATGAAAAAAGGAGCGGCTTGCGCGGCTCCTTTTTGATTTTCATCATGCAATCACGTTGAAACATCCAGCTGACCAGCGCTGGCTGCTATCTAATTGATGATCGCATTTGGCATGGCTTACTGCGCTGTCCAGCCGCCGTCCATATTCCACGCCACGCCACGCACGTTATTGCTGGCTGCGGAGCAGAAGAAGACGGCCAGCTCACCCAGCTCCTCAGGCGTGGTGAACTGCATGGAAGGCTCTTTTTCGCCCAGCAGCTGCTTGGTGGCTTCTTCGTTGGAGATGCCTTGCGCAGCGGCCTTGGCATCCACCTGTTTTTGCACCAGCGGTGTCAGCACCCAGCCGGGGCAGATGGCATTGCAGGTCACACCAGTAGTGGCGTTTTCCAGAGCGGTCACTTTGGTCAGGCCCACAATGCCGTGCTTGGCGGCCACATAAGCAGCTTTTTGCGCGGAGGCAACCAGGCCGTGAACCGATGCCACGTTGATGATGCGGCCCCAGTTGGCTTTCTGCATGGCGGGCAGGGCCAGGCGCGTGGTGTGAAAGGCGCTGCTCAGATTGATGGCAATGATGGCGTCCCATTTCTCCGCAGGAAAGTCTTCCAGCTTGGCGACATGCTGAATGCCTGCGTTGTTGACCAGAATGTCTACGCGGCCAAATTCTTCGGCAGCATATTTCATCATGGCTTCAATTTCAGTGGCCTTGCTCATGTCGGCGCCGTGATAGCCGACCTTGATGCCTGCGGCTTTGCCGGCTTCCAGAATCTGGGCCTTGGGCGCTTCAACGTCGCCGAAACCATTGAGAACAATATTGGCACCCTGGCGTGCCAGTGCAACTGCGATACCTAGGCCGATTCCGCTGGTCGATCCTGTCACGAGAGCGGTTTTGCCTTTCAACATGGACATACAAGGTCTCCGAATGAATTACGATGCGACGACAGCCATTATCGGCCCCGGCTTCCAAAACGCGTTCCCATGAATCAACCTACGCTGAACTACGTATCGTGTCCCGGAGCTTCTGCAGTGGCTCCCAGCTGGGCCAGTGCCCAGCGTCGTCAAGAAATTTCCAGTCAGCCGCAGGGCATGCACCGCATGGCGTACTGGGAGTGGAACCATACCGGCAATCCAAGGCATCCGCATGTCATCGTTTGTGTGCATGGCCTGTCGCGTCAAGGGCGCGACTTTGATGTGCTTGCCCGTGAACTGAGCCGATTTGCCCGTGTGATCTGTCCCGATGTGGTCGGGCGCGGCCAGAGCGACTGGCTGGCAGACCCCATGGGCTATCAGGTGCCCATGTACGCCGCAGACATGCTGGCGCTGCTGGCACAGGTTCACGCCCAGGCTCCCATCGAGACGCTGGACTGGGTGGGCACCAGCATGGGGGGGCTGATTGGTATGGGCATTGTGGGTCAGCCGCAGTTGCCGCTGCCTGTGCCCGTGCGCAAGCTGGTGCTCAATGATGTGGGGCCGGTGATTGAGTGGCAGTCGCTGGAGCGCATTGGCTCTTACCTTGGTAAAAGCTTGCATTTCCCCAACTTTGAGAGCGCTGCCGCCGCCATGCGCTTGATATCCGAAGGATTTGGCCCACATAGCGATGAGCAGTGGGCAGAGCTTTCACGGGCGATGGTTGAGCCTGATCCGCAAGGTGGCGTGGTTCTGCATTACGACCCTCGTATTGCTGCACCTATGGCGCAGATGACGCGAGAGGCCGCTGAGGCTGGAGAAGCGCTGCTGTGGCAGCTGTATGACCAGATCCAGGCACAAGTTTTGCTTGTTCGTGGCGCAGACTCTGATCTGCTGTCCAGCAGCACTGCCAAGGCGATGGCCGAGCGCGGACCCCGTGCACATTGTACGGAACTGGAAGGCGTGGGGCATGCTCCTACGCTGGTAGCGCCTGGGCAGGTCGCTTTGATACGAGAATTTTTACAAGGGGATAAGGGTTTGCCAACAAGCATCAGTCTTGAACAGCAAGCCCAAGAGGAAGCTGAATGAAGACCAGCGATATCGCAACAACAGTCTCTGACGCCGCACCCAAAATTACGGATCCGACGCCGCATCTGATTACCGCCACTGCCGAGGTCCTGCCGGGGCAGGCCAACGCGCTGGTGCGCGCCCGCGCCTTTGCCGAACCCCTGATTGCTGGCGAAGTCATGGAAACTGGTGAGAACACGCTGGCCCACGCAGATGCCGTGGCCGCGATTCTCAAGAAAATTGGCGGCTCAGAAACTATTCAGGCTGCTATCTATCTGGTGCACGCCAGTGTGCATCTGAACAAACCGCAGGAAGTCATTGCCAAAGCGTTTGGCGAGAACTTTGCCACCCTGGCGGTGGAAACCATCAAGCTCATCCGCGTTCAGCAGCAAGCGCGTGATGCGGAGCTGAGCACCCAGCATGTCGATGGTGTGGCCACCCAGACCGAGAATGTGCGCAAGATGCTGCTCGGCTTCTCGCGCGATCTGCGCGTGGTGCTGCTGCGCCTGGCCTCGCGCCTGCAAACGCTGCGCTACTACGCGTCGCAGAAAGCAACGGTTTCGCCCAGTATTGCGCGTGAGGCGCTTTATGTATTTGCACCGCTGGCAAATCGTCTGGGCATCTGGCAGATCAAATGGGAGCTGGAAGATCTGTCCTTCCGTTTCCTGGAGCCAGATACCTATCGCCAGATTGCCCGTCTGCTGGATGAAAAGCGTGTCGAGCGCGAAGCTTATATGGAGCAGATGCGTGCCCGGCTGGAGGCCGATCTGCGCGCGCACAGCATCAGCGCATCGGTTCAGGGTCGGCCCAAGCACATCTACAGCATCGTGAAAAAGATGCGCGGCAAGTCGCTGAACTTCGAGCAGCTTTTCGATATTCGCGCCATGCGCGTCATCGTGCCCACGGTCAAGGACTGCTACGCAGCTCTTTCATGGGTGCACGAGCAGTTCACACCATTGGAAAAAGAGTTTGACGACTACATCGCCAAACCCAAACCCAACGGCTACCAGTCGCTGCACACCGTGGTGCGTGATGAAACTGGCCGCACGATAGAAATTCAGATTCGCACGCAGGCCATGCACGACCATGCCGAGCATGGCGTGGCAGCGCACTGGGCCTATAAGGAAGCGGGCACCAAGGGCTATGCGGGCGTTTCGGCGACCAGCGAGTACGACGCCAAGATCGCCGTATTGCGCCAGTTGCTGGCCTGGGGCAGCGATTTGACGGGCTCCGCGCAGCGTGGCTTGTTTGAAGACCGCATCTATGTGCTGACGCCTGATGCCGCCGTGATCGAGCTTCCGCAAGGCGCCACCCCTGTGGACTTTGCCTATTCGGTGCACACCAGCCTGGGTCACCGCTGCCGTGGGGCGCGCGTGGACGGTGCCATGGTGCCGCTCAACACCGCACTGCAAAGTGGTCAGACCATCGAGATCAATACGGCCAAGGAAGACCGCCCATCGCGTGACTGGCTCAACGCGGACCTTGGTTATTTGGTCAGCAACCGTGCCAAGGCCAAGGTGCGAGCATGGTTCAATGCACAGGCCACGCACGAAACGGTTTCGCGAGGCCGCGAAGCGGTTGAGAAACTCTTGCAGCGCGAAGGCAAGACTGCTGTCAAGCTGGAAGATTTGGCAGCGCAACTGGGCTTCAAGTCTGCGGATGCGTTGTTCGAGGTCGTTGGCAAGGACGAGTATTCGCTGCGCAATATCGAGACGGTGCTGCGCCCTGCGGAAGAGGCGCCCACTGAAGACGAATTCACTCCTGTGCGCAAGGCCAGAAGCACTGACTCGCCCAAGGGCGGTGTGCTGGTCGTTGGCATGGGGTCGCTGATGACGCAACTGGCCAAATGCTGCCGACCTGCGCCACCAGATGAAATCGCTGGCTTTGTGACCCGTGGTAAAGGCGTCAGCGTGCACCGCTGCGATTGCTCCAACTACCGCGAAATGGCCGCAAAAAATCCCGAGCGAGCCATCGAAGTCGGCTGGGATTTGCCCAAGAACGTGGAAAAGGGCGGGGCGGTCTATCCCGTAGATGTCTCCGTTGAGGCTGCGGACCGCCAGGGACTGCTGCGTGACATCTCGGATGTCTTCGCCCGCGAAAAGACCAACGTGATTGGCGTGCAGACGCAGTCGGTCAAGGGAACCGCCTGGATGACTTTCACGGTGGAAGTTGCCGATTCCGGCCGCCTGAGCAAAGTGCTTGGCATTGTGGCAACCGTATCGGGAGTTCGATCCGCCAGAAGACGCTGACAGAGCTTGATGACAAGAAAGTTTCAGCTCTCAAAAAATGAGTGAAAACCCGTGCTACAATTCATTCATCGAACGAACACAGGCGCGTAGCTCAGCTGGTTAGAGCACCACCTTGACATGGTGGGGGTCGTTGGTTCGAGTCCAATCGCGCCTACCAAAATTGGCAAGCAAAACCAGAGCTTGCAACGAAAGTGCCCGCTAACAAGCGGGCATTTTTGTTTGTGGAGTATGAAAAAAGTACGGAAAAGCACTTCTTGAGTGCAGGCGGTCGCAGCGCTTTTCATATGTGCGGACCGTTAGGCCTATTCTGCGCCAGAGTAAATCTTGTTTTATCCCTGCTCGGATCCGCAGGAAGAGCTGCCTGCTCCAATTTTGCGCACTGGCAATGCTTGCTGAACATCAGCCGAGGCCTTCGTTATGGGAGTCTCACGCATTTGCCTTGAAGCCATGTCTTGTTGGCATTTGATGTGCCGAAGAAGAGCGAGCCTCAGATCAAAGATGCTAGCCGTCATAGCGAGATTGCAAGGGTTTCCCATTGAGTATTTCAAGATATCAGGGGTCGCCCCACCCATGTTTCCCCGCTCGCAGGCAGTGACTCATCCACGTTGAATAGCAATCTAAACGTCAGATTCGGGGGCCAGAAATCAAGACGTTTAGTGCGGAGAGGCTTTTGCAAGTTCTCTGCAGTTCTTGACTATGACGGGGTGATGAATGCAGGTGCTTCAGTTACTCGTTTCAGGTGTTGCGATCGGCTGTATTTACGGATTGATTGCGCTGGGCTTTGTGCTGATTTACAAGGCCACGGAAACTGTCAATTTTGCGCAGGGTGAGTTGATGATGCTGGGCGCTTTTGTGGCTTGGCTGGCGATGAGCGCATTTCAGTGGCCATTTTGGATGGCTGTGCTGGCTGCGTTGGTTGCATTGGTGTGCGTAGCAATGCTGCTGGAGTTGGCGGTCATCCGGCCAGTACTGGGGCAGCCTCAATTCACTGTGGTCATGCTAACGATTGGCATTGGCTATGTCATGCGCGGGGCGGTGACCATGGTGCCAGCAGTGGGCACTGAAACGCATGCGCTTGAAGTCCCGTACCGTAATCAAGTGCTCAAGCTGGGTGAGCTGGTGATCAATGTTGAGCACTTGGTGATCATCGTGGCGACGCTGCTTCTCAGTGGCTTGCTGTATGCCATGTTCCGTTTCAGCAAGCTTGGGATAGCAATGCAGGCCTCATCTCAGAATCAGCTCGCAGCCTATTACATGGGAATTCCTGTGAGGCGCTTGAACGGGCTTGTCTGGGGCTTGGCCGCTGCGGTCGCCACGATTGCTGGCATCTTGCTGGCTCCCATCACCTTCGTGCACGCCAATATGGGCTTGATTGGGCTGAAGGCTTTTCCTGCCGCAGTTGTCGGTGGGTTTGGCAGTCTGCCGGGTGCGATTGTCGGAGGCTTGGTTATCGGACTTGTAGAGGCATTTGCAGGCTTCTATTTGCCAGATGGATTCAAGGACACCGCACCTTACATCGTTGTCTTGCTCATGTTGATGATCAGGCCCAACGGCTTGTTTGGAGAAAAGCTCAGTAAAAAAGTCTGAACCCGCTTTGCTCCCAGAACGCCCATTTCTTGTACTTGTTCGCTTCTTGATCGATACCAAGCATGCGTTTCATCTTTAAGACTTCGTACGACCAGGACATCAACCTGGCAAAGCATGCAGGACAAAAGGTGCTGTACAGCATGCTGGTGCTGGCTTTGGTGGTTGCGCCATGGCTTCTCGACGGCTACTGGCTGTCTCAGCTCAATTTTGTGCTGATTTACGGAATAGTGGGTTTGGGAATCATGCTGCTGGCAGGGTTCACCGGGCAGTTTTCCATTGGTCACGCAGCATTTCTGGGGGTAGGCGCTTATACCCAAGCGGTGCTGATTAGCCATGGCTGGCCGTTTTTGTTGTGCCTGCTGGTTTCAGCAGTTTTGGCGGCTGTGGTGGGGGTCATCATTGCAATGCCTGCTTTGAGGCTCAAGGGCATTTACCTCGGTATCGCCACCTTGTCATTTGGTTTTATTGTGGAAGAAGTCTTTGCGCGATGGGAGTCCGTGACAAAAGGAAATTCGGGCATGGCAGTGCCCTCGCCGGAGATGTTTGGGTGGGATTTGAATGCAGGATCAGGCTTTTATTGGGTATGCCTTGCGCTGGCGGTGCTCAGTACGCTGGGGGTGCTGAATCTCTTAAGGTCGCCCACTGGGCGGGCGTTTGTCGCCATTCGCGACTCGGAAATTTCTGCGCAAAGCATGGGTATCCATTTGGCCCGCTACAAGACGCTGTCATTTGCAGTGTCTGCTGCACTGGCTGGCTTGGCGGGGGCGCTGTATGCCCACAAGCTCAGTTTTATCTCGCCAGAGCAGTTCGGCATCATTCAGTCGATTGACTTGCTGCTTCTCGTAGTGATTGGCGGTTTGGGTTCTGTGCATGGAGCTTTTTTAGGAGCTGTATTTCTGATCACCATGCCGCAGTTGATTGCCATCAGCAAAGACTATTTGCCAGATGCCATTGGGCAGGCACCGGGCTTGCAGTCCGTGGTGTATGGCTTGGTTCTGATCGCTTTTGTGATTTTTGAGCCACTAGGCTTGTATGGACGCTGGGTCAAGGTGCGAACTTACTTTGAGCTTTTTCCCTTCTATCGCAAAGGAATGTTCAAGCGTCAGAAGTCCTTCACCAAGTCGGATCGCCTGAAATGAAGCAAGACTCCACTATTTTGCTGTCGGCCCATGATCTGACCGTGCGCTTTGGTGGCGTGCTGGCTGTCAACGGGGTGTCGTTCGATGTGCGTAAAGGTGAGGTGTTCACCCTCATTGGCCCGAATGGCGCGGGTAAGACGACGGTGTTCAACCTCATCAGCCGCATCTACCAGTCCACGCAGGGCAAAATCATCTGGCACGGCTCAGACCAGCCGGTGGAACTGACCAAAGTGCCTGCACACAGGGTGGCAGCGCTGGGCATTGCACGCACATTTCAAAATATCGAGCTCTTCGAGCATGCCAGCGTGTTGCACAACTTGCTGGTGGGCTATCACACCCATCGCGCCACCAACTTCTGGCAGGACCTGCTGTTTACCGGGACTGCACGGGCTTGCGCCAGACAGGCGCGCCTGAAGGTGGAAGAGATCATTGAACTGCTGGACTTGCAGCGCTACCGGGATGCGCTGGTGGCTGGGTTGCCGTACGGTGTGCGCAAGGTGGTGGAGCTGGCGCGGGCGCTGTGCGCCGAGCCACAACTGCTGCTGCTGGATGAGCCATCGTCTGGCCTGAATGTCGAAGAGACCGCTGACATGGTGTTCTGGATTCGTGATATTCAGAGGGTTCTGGGTATCTCGGTCTTGATGGTGGAGCATGACATGAGTCTGGTTAGCAAAGTCTCTGATCGGGTGCTGGCCATGAATCAGGGACAGGAGCTTTCGACAGGAACACCGCAGCAAGTGCAGTCAGACCCGAGGGTGGTGGAGGCCTATCTGGGCACGATTGACGATGTATCGAATTTGCGCAGGGAGCATGTATGACTGCGGTGCTTGAACTTCGCAATGTAGAGAGCGCATATGGCCCCATCAAGGCTATTCGGGGCGTGAGCCTGCAGGTCAAGCAGAGCGAAATCAGCACGGTGCTGGGCGCCAATGGCGCGGGCAAAACCAGTATCTTGAAGACGATTTCAGGAATTCTGGATCCGAACAAGGGGCAGGTGATGTTTCTGGGGGAGGAGATCACCGCACTGGACCCCTCCCAGATTGTGCGCAAAGGGCTTTCGCATGTGCCCGAAGGCCGCGAAGTGTTTCCTTTGTTATCGGTGCAAGACAACCTGCTGATGGGGGCTTACACCCGCAAGGACAGAGACACCGTGGCGCGGGACATGGAGGACGTCTATGCCTATTTCCCTATCCTGAAAGAGCGTGCCGTACAGGATGCAGGGCTGCTGTCTGGTGGGCAGCAGCAGATGCTGGCTATTTCACGCGCCATTATGGCCAAGCCATCGCTGATTTTGCTGGATGAACCCAGTCTGGGCCTCAGCCCCAAGCTGACCAAGGAAATTTTTGAAATCGTGGTTCGAATCAACCGCGAGCGTGGGACCACCATTTTGCTGGTTGAGCAAAACGCCAACATGGCGCTCAATGCATCCGACTATGGCTACGTGCTGGAGAACGGACGCATCGTGATGGAGGACACCTGCGCCCGATTGCGGGAAAAGGACGATATCAAGGAGTTTTATCTTGGCATGCAAGACGACGGCGTGCGGGGTGAGCGCCGCTGGAAAAAGAAAAAGAACTGGAGGTAACCCGCTTATGCGCAACCGATCTCCTGCAGGCCTGTGGGCTGCTGAAAAACTGGCGGTGACAGCAAACTTGCCGGGTGAAACCATGGCTGAAGTTTTCTGGAATGCGGTGCAGCAACGCGCCGGGCAGGTCTGGATGCGTCAGAAAGAGCTGGGCATCTGGCAAAGCTGGACCTGGCGGCAGGTGGGCGACATTGTGGAGGAGATCGGCCATGGCTTGCTGGCTTTGGGGGTGAAGCCGGGCGACTGCATTTCGATTCTTGCGAACACCAAGGCCGAGTGGATGTGGAGCGACATGGCAATCCTCAGTTGTGCAGCAGTCTCCAATGGCATCTACCCCACAGATGCGTCTGAGCAAGTCAAGTATCTGTGTCAGGACTCTTCAAGCGTGGTGCTGTTTGTGGAAGATGACGAGCAGCTGGACAAGGCTCTGGAGGTGCGCCAGCAACTGCCCTTGTTGCGCAAGATTGTCGTTTTTGACATGGAAGGCCTGCAGGATCTGGATGATGCACAGGTCATGAGCTTTGATGCATTGAGAGCGCTGGGGCGCGAACACATGCGGGTAGCGCCTGATGCACTGACACAGCGCTGGGGTGCCATTGCACCGCATGATCTCGCCATTCTGATATATACCTCTGGAACCACCGGTAAGCCCAAAGGTGCAATGCATAGCCATGGCGGGCTGGTGTATAGCGTGCGGGGCTATGCGCAGTTGTTGCCTCAGGACGAAGATGACGAACGCATGTGTTTTTTGCCTCTGTGCCATGTGGCGGAGCGTTTGGGTGGGGCCTTTTTTGCGCTTTACACCGGCACGAAGCTCAATTTCGTAGAGAACCCCGAAACTGTGCCAGAGAACGTGCGCGAGATTGCGCCGACTGTGGCAACAGCCGTACCACGCGTGTGGGAGAAGTTCTATTCCGCTGTCACCATTGCCCTGAAGGAGGCTGGCTCACTTCAGCAGGCGGCCTATGGCTGGAGCATCGGGATTGGGCATGACATTGCGGATAGGGTGCTGCGAAAGGAGCCTGTTGGCGGCTTGTTGAAATGGAAGTTTCGCGTGGCTCGCGTGATGGCGCTCAACAATGTTCGCAAGCTGATTGGCGTGCACCGGGCACGTCTGCTGGTAACAGGTGCGGCGCCTATCTCGCCAGAGCTGGTGCGCTGGTACCTGGCTTTGGGTATTCCCATGGTTGAAGTCTGGGGCATGACGGAGACTTGCGGGGCTTCTACCGCGGTGCCGCTGACGGATATTCGACCTGGCTCGATCGGCCAAGCGGTTCCCTATAACGAGGTCAAGCTGGCGGAAGGCAGCAACGAGATTCTGGTGCGAGGCCCCAATGTGTTCAAAGGCTACCTGAACTTGCCGGATAAAACAGCCGAAACGATCGATGCTGACGGCTGGATGCATTCGGGCGATGTAGGAGCTGTCAGCGAGGACGGGTTCTTCCGTATCGTGGATCGAATGAAGGACATCATCATCACGGCAGGCGGCAAAAACATTACTCCCAGTGAGTGGGAGAACGCACTCAAGTTCAGCCCCTATGTCACTGATGCGGTGGTAATTGGCGATGCACGGGCGTACCTCACGGTCATCATCATGATTGACCATGAAAACGTGGAGAAATTTGCGCAGGACAGCGATGTTCCGTTCAGCAACTACGCCAGTCTGACGCGTGCGCAAGAGGTGCAGGAGCTGATTCAGCAAGAGATTGACCGCGTTAACACCAAGTTTGCGCGGGTAGAGCAGATCAAGAAATTCTTCCTACTTGATACCCAGCTCAGCGCAGAAGACGAGGAGTTGACACCGACCATGAAACTCAAGCGCAAGCTGATTCAGCAGAAATACGCAGCCCAGATTGAGGCGATGTACAGCGCGGCTTGATGGGGAGTGAGCAGGTATTTGAAGGGTGCCGTAATGAGGTGCTGGCGCGCAGACCAAAGAGCCCCTGCGCGGCGGCTGCCTGTCAAGGGTGGGGATGGGGCTTCTGCTTAACTTGAATGGAGACAGTTATGAAACCATGGATTCGTTTGAGTGTGACAGCCTGCGCGCTGGCCTTAGCTGGCATGGCTAGCGCCCAGCAAGGCATCAGCAAGGATGAGATACGTATCGGCACGATTCAAGACTTGTCCGGGCCTTTGGCGGCCTTTGGCAAGCAGTCGCGCAATGGTATGCAGATGCGGGTTGATGAGATCAACAAGCAAGGAGGGGTGCATGGACGCAAGTTCAAGTTGTTTGTTGAGGACTCTGGCTACGACCCCAAGAAGGCGGTTCTTGCAGCGCAGAAGTTGGTGAACCAAGACAAGGTTTTTACTGTTGCAGGGCAAATCGGCACAGCTACCAATATGGCGGCCATGCCCATTCAGTTTTCAAAAAACGTCATCAACTGGTTTCCCATCACTGCAGCACGTGAAATGTATGAACCATTTCATCGCTTGAAGTATTCATTCGCTGCTACCTATTACGACCAGATTCGCCTGGGGTTGCCCACGCTGATGGACAAAACCAGCGCGAAAAAGGTTTGCGCCATCTATCAGGATGATGAATTTGGTCTGGAAGTGCTGCGCGGTGCTGAAGCAGCATTGAAAACCCGAAATCAGGCGCTGGTGGAAAAAACTTCTTTCAAGCGCGGTGCTACTGACTTTAGCTCGCAAGTCGCCAAGATGAAGGCAGCGAGCTGCGATTTTGTAGTGCTTGGAACCCTGATTCGGGAGACGGTGGGAACAATTGGAGAGGCGCGAAAGACGGGGTTCAGCCCAGTCTTCTTTGGCTCTAGCGGTGCCTACACGGACTTGATTCACAAGCTTGGCGGCAAGCCTATGGACGGACTGTATGCGGCCATGACTACGCAATTCCCCTATGCGGACGAAGCAGAACCCAAGGTGCGGGAGTGGGCCACGCAGTACAAAGCCCAGTTTGGCGAGGACGGTACCGTGTTTTCTGCCTACGGCTATATGCTGGTCGACACGCTGGCCCAGGCCATGCAAAAGACGGGGGCCAATTTGAGCACCGACAGCTTCATCAAAACCATGGACAGCATGACCTTCCCCCGAGATTTTTTTGGCAACCCGGAGATGAGCTTCACGGCCACCAAACGTCTGGGGAACGAGCACTCCCGCATGTCTCAATTGATCGACGGGCGCTGGAAAGTGGTGTCTGACTATACGAAGTAGTCATTCCACAGATCTTGGCACTCCAAATCAGGGTGGCGAAGGCCACCCTGAATGCTTTCAGCCGAGGTGAAAAAGGTCGATTGCGCGTGCCCCTGCTATTCAGACCATGGGATTGGAGCGTGGGCTGGTGCGGATGGCTGCAACGAAGCGGTGGGTTTTGCCGGGCACTGCATAGAGCACCTCGGGGCGGCAACTGCCCATGCGCTGAATGACGATGGCGCCGTTGGCATGCAGGTTCACGCGTGTTGAGGGCGCCAAAAATGAATCCACATAGCAGGGGTCGGCTTGCAGGTCTTCCCAGCCGTGATCGGGCGACATGCAGCGTTTGCGGATGTGCTCAATCTGGGTTGGAGGCATGCCTGCGCGTTCGTTGACCTGTAGCCAGGTTTCGTGCAATACCTCATAGGCTTGCAGGCGCGACTCACAGGGGGATAGCTCTGCGAGATTGCAGATCAGCTGGTTGAGCAGAAGTTCAGATGAATACTGCATGGTCAAACCCCGTGGCCTTGTGCGAACAAATGATTGAGTGGACCCATTCTCCTGTGCTTGCAGGGGCTAGTTCAAGCTCAATCAATGGGTTTTCAAAGGTGATAGCCTTGGTGTTCTATGCGGGGTTTGGCATGAGATGGGTCAAAACTTTCGCGTAGCTTACGCAGATTGCTATTGTTTTGTGAGCAATCCTGCGAAGAGAATAATTGCAAACTATTGTTTGCGGCCCTCACTTCGTGCTGCCCAGGCATGCTGCAGCACCATGCCTGCAAGCATGGCTGCGACGAAGATCCAGACTTCCGCTTGCAAAGTGGCGAGATTCATGAGGGCTGGCCCTGGGCAAAAGCCTGCCAGCCCCCAGCCGACGCCGAACAGGGCTGAGCCTGTGAGCAGTTTCTTGTCGATGGCGGTGTTGCCTGGCAGTTGCATGGGCTCACCCAGCAATGCTGTGCTGCGAGTTTGGGCCCAGGCGAAGGCGATCAGGCCGATGGCAATGGCGCCGCCCATGACCAGGGCCAGAGATGGATCCCACTGGCCGAAAAAATCCAGAAAATTCTGTACTTTGGCGGGGTTGCCCATTCCCGAAAGAATCAGGCCCAGACCGAAGATCAGGCCACAGGCTAGGGCTGCGATGGAAGAAAGCATGAGGTGACTCCTGAAAGGCTTAAGCCACGACGTGACGCATCACAAACACGGTGATGGCGCCAGTGGCAATAAAGGTCAGCGTGGCCGTCAGCGAGCGAATGGAAAGGCGGGAAAGGCCGCAGACACCGTGGCCACTGGTGCAGCCAGAGCCCAGTCTTGTGCCAAAGCCCACCAACAAGCCTGCAATGATGATGAGCACTGGGCTGGATGGCATTTGCATGGCTGGCAGTGGCGCAAATAGCTGCCACACCAGCGGCGCTGCCACCATGCCAACGATGAAGGCCAGGCGCCAGCCCCATTTCTGCACCGAACTCCAGGTCGGCAGTTGAAGCAGCGCGCCGGTGATGCCGCTGATGCCAGCAATGCGTCCCAGCAGTGCTATCAATAATGCCGCAGACAGGCCAATCAGCATGCCGCCTGCAAGCGATGACCAAGGGGTGAATTCACTCCACAAAATACTCATGCCGCTTCTCCTTGTGGGCAAAAAAGTTGATGAACAGCCTGCATGAGCTGCAAGGCGCGGGCGTCAGCCAGCTGGTACCAGATGAACTTGCCTTCGCGCCGGGTGGATACGAGGCCCTCCCGCCGCAGAACGCCCAGTTGCTGTGACAGGGTGGGCTGACTAATGCCGGTCAATTGTTCAAGCTCGCCCACGGTGCGCTCCTGCGTCGATAGCTGGCACAGCAGCAGGAGCCGGTCTTCATTGCCCAATAGCTTGAGCATGGCGACAGCCTCTCCTGCGTGGGAGCGCATGGCTGCAATGTCCAGTGGCGGTGGCGACGCTTCAGAAACGTGGGAAGACATGGTCTGGTTCATCAGAATAATTTCATATATTATATAAAAAAGTATATTGATGTGTTGATTGAGTTTTGAAATCAGTTTTTGCTTATCTGGGATAAGGAGTTGCCATGACAGACAGCACCATGCATATCGAACCGTTTTTTGACAGCGCCACAGGAACCGTGAGCTATGTGCTTGCGGATGTGGCTAGTGGCGCAGCGGCTGTGATTGACCCGGTGCTGGACTTTGAACCCCGGTCCGGCACGCTAAGCAGCGAGTCGGCGGACAAGCTTATTAGCTATGTGCGCGAGCGCGGCTGGACGGTGCATTGGATTCTGGAGACCCATGCCCATGCGGATCATCTATCCGCCGCCCAGCATATTCGCCACCATCTGGGTGGCAAGGTCGCCATTGGCGCCCATATCAGAGAGGTGCAGGCGGCCTTTCGCAAGATCTATCACTTCGAGCGCAGCTTCCTGCCTGACGGCAGCCAGTTCGACCACCTGGTGGAAGATGGCGAGCGCTTGCCGCTGGGAAGGCTGGCACTGACCGCAATGCATGTGCCGGGCCACACGCCAGCAGACATGGCCTACCGTGTAGAGGACGCCGTGTTTGTTGGCGATACCCTTTTCATGCCCGATGTGGGAACCGCACGGGCGGACTTCCCTGGCGGAGATGCCAGCACGCTGTACAACTCCATCCACCGCATTCTGGTGCTACCGCTGCAGACGCGAATCTTCGTCTGTCACGATTACCCGCCTCAGGGGCGGGAACCCGCGTGGGAAACCTCTGTGCAGGCCCAGCGTGCTCACAACCTTCATGTGCGTGACGGCATTGACGAGGCCGCTTTTGTGCAGATGCGCACAGCCAGAGATGAAACCCTGGCCATGCCCACATTGATTCTGCCATCGGTACAAGTCAACATTCGCGCAGGCAAGCTACCACCGGCGGCAGACGATGGGCGCACTTATGTGCAGTTACCCATCAACGCCTTCGGCAAAAGCAAGGCCATGCCGCAAGGGGTGTGGCAAGAGGCTCACACCCCCCGCTAGCAAACGATCGATTGCCACTGGGGGCGTGCCGGGCAGACACGCTACGGATCGCGTTGCATGTTGGCGCGGGCGATGTCTTTTCTTGCTGGCTGCTTATTCCGGCTTGATCAGCTCAACAGGCTCCAGAACCCATGACGGGTCCAGAACTTCCGGCCACGGCTGGTAGGCGCGGGCCATCAGGTAGAACAGATTTTTTTCTGGCGTGGGCAGCCAGTTGGCGCGTTTTTCCGGGCCGGGGTCTGTGGGCTGCAGCCAGATGTCCAGACTGCCGTCCGCGTTGCGCTTCATGCCCTGGGTGCGGTCGCCGATGGAATAGCGGTTGATCGGGTTTTCGACCATGTACTGGCCACCGGTCACAAACTCATAAAGAGAGATGGACCAGAAGGCATCGGCGGGCAGGCGGCCATCGGGCAGGTGCAGGCGGTAGCTCTGACCTTTGCCCAGTGGCTGGTTGTTGCCGTCCACGCTGGCGGCGAAGTAGGTGGCTTCTGCCGCTTCCAGGCCCAGAATGCCGCCCGACATGGCTGCCGACTGGGCGCGCATGGCGTAGTTGCTGCCAAAGCCGTCGGGCAGGCGATAGGGGGTCCAGCCATTGCGGCGGTTCGGGTCGGCGGTTTTGCGGTCGGCGTTCAGGCGGTTTTTGAGTTCGTTTTTCTCGATATTCGGAGCCAGAGTCAGCCAGCGCTGCTGCACTGAGGCTGGCAGCTTGTCCCATTGGCAGCCTGCGCCGCAGATGCCCACGCTGGCAAAGCGCTGCAGCAGCTTCTGCTCAGCCCCGGGTGGTGGGTTGCGCACCAGCGCTTCGTTGGCGACATCGACAAAGCGGCCCCAGTCCTGGGCCTGTGGTTTGATTTTGGGGTTGTCCTCTGCTGTCTTGAGTACAGGTTCTACGCGAAAGCCGTCCTGCACTGCATGCGCGGCCTTGAGGTCGTCTTCGCCGGTGACCAGTACGCGCAGGTTCAGGTACACATCACGGGTGGGGGCGCGCACGATCTGATCGACCTTGGGGATCTCGCCCTTCCAGTGCGGCCCCACCAGCGCAACCTTGCGTGCGGCGGTTCCGCCAATGCGCCGCCCTACATAGGAGAAGGTGTTGAGATCGGCCCCTATCATGGCGATCACGTAATAGCGACCATGGGTTTCGGGCAGGGTCAGCAGCAGTGGCGAGTGTTCCAGATCCAGCCAGTTGGTGGAATAGAAGGCGTCGCGGATGGGGCCGTTGGCCCAGCGGTCCTTGGGTGTGGCCAGATGGCGCGAGTGGCGGAAATGGTTGAGCGTGGTGGCTGTGGTGGAGTCTTTGACCTCCAGGGCTTCATGGCGCATTTTCATGAACTCCTGATAGGGGTAGGCGTACAGCATCGCTTCGCGGATCAGGCTGTCCAGTGCCTGGCCTTGCAATGGCTCTGCCGCAGACGCGGCAGGCTGGGCGTGAGCAGCACTCAGGCACAGCGCCAATGCGGTGGCGGTCAGGGCACTTCGCCCAATATTCACGCTGATCTTCATCACGATTCCTCAAAGATGTATGTCTGAATTGCTTAAGGTCTTAACAGGCGTGCCGCTACCTGGCGGGTAGCGGCCAATTCATTGTTCAGGTGAGGCCTGTGAAAGCCCATCGTTCTTTTGGACTAAGGCGCAAGCCCTATAGGAGGGCACCAATGCCCGGCGATGAGAGGGCGCTCAGCGGGGCTAGTCAGATGCCCGGCATGCCAAAGAGATCGTGCGCATCCAGCAGCGCCCAGGCAATCTCCGGCGTTCTCTCCATGCCTTTGCGAATGGCGGCGGGCAGGCTTTGGCGGGTTTTGCGGCACAGGCCGGGAATGTCAGGCATATCAATCTGTATGCCGCGCATGGTGCGCACTTCATTGCTGCCGGGGGCAATCTGTATGGTCACCCCCAGTTGCTGCTCAATGCGTTGCAGCATGTGCTCCAGATCACCAAGGCTGCTGATGCGCTCCAGGCGCTCGATCAGCTTTTTCTCTTCCTCGCGCGTCAGCATCAGAATGCGCAGATCGGCTCCGGGCTGGCTCAGCAGCGACTCGCGCTCGCAGGTGCAGGCGCCAGGCGGGCATTCAATGCGGATCGGAAAGCTGGGCTGCATGAAAAAGCACGTAGCAGGTAATGGCAGAGCAGGGCGAAGCCCAGGCTGCCATGCTAAGCCCAGTCAGCGTTTCGCGTCATCAGGGGTTTGGCCTGCTTTTGAGGGCTGTACAGCACGCTCATTGCCCGACTACTACGTGAATTCACTTGTCCCGGTTGGCCTCAGGTTTGCCTAGATTCAGGCATCATTGAGGGTTACTACTAAAAGTAGGCTGGCTTGATCTGCCTGCTTCTACAAGAACGAAGGCTCGCGTTGCCGGTGCTCAGCGGCGCTGCGGGCGGGATGGGATCAATCACTTTTTTATAGCTGTATCCGCACTATTCGTGCGCGATAAGCGATATTTTTCATGATAGAAATTCGGGACTTATCCCTGACATACCAAGGCCCCAAGGGCCCGGTGCACGCGCTGCGTGGCATCAATCTGGAAATTGCCTCTGGCGAGGTGTTCGGCATCATTGGCCGCTCTGGTGCGGGTAAAAGCTCGCTGGTGCGCTGCCTGAATCTGCTCAACCGCCCCACCGAAGGCAAGGTCATCGTCAATGGCCGTGACCTGATGGCACTGTCCGATGCAGAACTGCGGGCCGCACGCCGCGACATTGGCATGGTGTTCCAGCACTTCAACCTGCTGTCGTCTCGCACCGTGTATGACAACGTGGCCCTGCCACTGGAGCTGGCCGGCATTTCCAAGGACGAGATTTACCAGCGTGTGACCCCGCTGCTGGAGCTGGTGGGTCTGGACCATCTGGCTGACCGCTACCCCGCACAGATCTCGGGCGGCCAGAAGCAGCGCGTGGGCATTGCCCGTGCCCTGGCCAGCAACCCCAAGGTCTTGCTCAGCGACGAAGCCACTTCGGCACTGGATCCTGAAACCACGCGCTCCATTCTGGATTTGCTGCGCAAGGTCAACCGCGAACTGGGTGTGACTGTGGTGCTGATTACGCACCAGATGCTGGTCATCAAACAGATTGCTGACCGCGTGGCCGTGATTGATGGCGGTGAAATTGCCGAACTGGGGCCCGTCATTGACGTGTTTACCAAGCCTCAGCAGAGCATTACCAAGAGCCTGATTGATGAGATCGTGCCCCAGCAGTTGCCTGAATCGGTGATGACGCGCGTCAGCCAACTGGCGGCCCAACTGCAGCCCGGCCAGCAAGGCCAGCTGCTGCGCCTGTCCTATGCGGGCGAAAGCGCCTATCAGCCCATTCTGTCGCACCTGATTCGTGAACTGGGTCTGGACCTGTCGATTCTGCACGGCCAGATTGATGAAATTCAGGAGCAGACCTTTGGCTCGCTGGCTGTGTATGCCAGCGGTGAGGCTGCCAAGATTGACGCTGCCGTGACCCATCTGCGTGCCAGCGGCGTGCAGGTGCAGATTGTGCCCAGCAAGGATTAAGAGCGATGTTTGAGAATTTTTCGGAAATGATGCTCCAGCTGCTGCTGGATTCCTTCTGGGAGACGCTGATCATGGTCGGCGTCTCGGGCCTGATTGGCGGCCTGATCGGTATTCCTCTGGGCGTGTTCCTGCGCCTGACGGACCATGGCGGCATTTTGCAGAACGGCCCCGCCAACAAGATCGTGGGCTGGATTGTGAACGCGCTGCGCTCCACGCCATTCATCATCTTGCTGGTGGCCATCATCCCGCTGACGCGCTTCATCACCGGCTCCTCCATCGGTACCTGGGCTGCCGTGGTGCCGCTGACGATTGCTGCCGCGCCTTTTGTGGCACGTCTGGTAGAGACTGCATTGCGTGAAGTCGATGGCGGCCTGATTGAAGCGGCCCAGTCCATGGGCGCCAGCACCAGCCAGATCGTCTGGAAGGTGCTGTTGCCCGAGGCGCTGCCCGGTATTGTTGCTGGCCTGACCATCAGCTTTGTGAGCCTGACCGGCTACTCGGCCATGGCGGGCGCCATTGGCGGTGGCGGCCTGGGTGACCTGGGCATTCGCTATGGCTACCAGCGCTTCTTGCCGGATGTGATGCTGGTCGTGGTCATCATCCTGATCTTCTTTGTGCAAGCCATTCAAAGCCTGGGCGACTGGGCTGTGCGCCGCCTCAGCCACCGCTGAGCACAGGCCTCAACATTACGAAATATTAAGGGATGGCCTGCAGAAATGATGCGGGCTGGCCCCTAAAATGCAGATACCAATTTTTTTGACAGGCCACTTGCGCAAAGCAGGTGGCCGCTATTTTTTCTGGGTAGATAAAAGCAAATGATGGATGGTCTGATTACCGGGCGACTGACCGGCATTCCCGAAAGCCGCGTGGACCGCAACCGCCGCCCCTACATGGTGGCCCGTATGCGAGCTAATGCGGGAGATGGTTCTTCGATTCCTGTGAATATTGTGGCGTTTGATAACGCACCCTGCGCTGTGCTGCGTAGCTTGTCCGAGGGCGACGCGATTGCCTTGCGCGGCAGCTTCACGCCCAAGGTCTGGATCGACCGGCAGGAAGAGTCGCACGCCGTGCTGGACGTGGTGGCCCAGCAGGTGCTGGCAGCGCCTACGCTGTCTGATCTCTGATCGTGCATGCCGCTCAAGTCAAGCCCGCTACCTTTCCGGAGCGGGCTTTTTTGTAGGCGGCTTTTGCCAAATAGTCATTCTGTAGTTTGCATCTGCGCAAACTGTCTAAGAGGCAGGTCTGCGGCGTGCCGAACAGGCGCTACAGTCATAGCCACTTCAATTTTCTCCGCAAGGAATCTCCATGCTGAACAAGCGCTCGCTTTTGCGCACGACTCTGGCTGTGGCTGCTGCCGCCACGCTGGGCTTTACGGCTCAGGCCCAGGAAAAGACCATCAAGATCGGCGTGACGGCTGGCCCCCACGCTCAGATCATGGAAGTGGTCAAGAAGGTGGCCGTCAAGAACGGTCTGAACCTCAAGATTGTGGAGTTTGGTGACTATGTGCAGCCCAATGCGGCGCTGGCCTCGGGCGATCTGGATGCCAACAGCTACCAGCACCGCCCCTATCTGGACGCGCAGCTCAAGGACCGTGGCTACAAGATCAGCTGGGTGGCCGATACGGTGAATTTCCCCATCGGCATCTACTCCAAGAAGATCAAGAAGCTGGCGGATCTGCCCAGTGGCGCCAAGTTCGGCATCCCCAACGACCCCACCAATGGCGGCCGTGCGCTGCTGCTGCTGCAGGCCCAAGGCCTCATCAAGCTCAAGGAGGGCGCGGGTCTGAAGGCAACTCCGCTGGATGTGGTGAGCAACCCCAAGAAGCTCAAGTTCGTCGAGCTGGATGCCGCGCAGCTGCCGCGCTCGCTGGATGATCTGGATGCCTCTACGGTCAATACCAACTTCGCCATCTCTGCGGGTCTGAACCCCAAGACCGATGCGATTGCGCTGGAATCGGCCAAGAACCCCTATGTGAACATCATGGTGGTGCGCGATGCCGACAAGAACCAGCCCTGGGTGGCGCAACTGATCAAGTCTTACCACTCTGAAGAAGTGCGCCAGTTTATTGACAAGGAATTCAAGGGTTCGGTGTTCCCGGCGTTTTGAACGCTCCCCCTGAGCCGCTTTGCGGCTTCCCTAGCCGGGCGCCCCCTGAGGGGGACGGCGCCATCGCCGCGAGGCGGCTCTTGCTTGGTGCCTCTTTGTTGGGGTGTGCCTGTTTGGGCTGGATTTAACTAAGCGCTGCACTTGCAGCGCTTTTTCTTTGGCTCTTGATTTGGTAGCTTCTCGCGCTCGTCATTTCTTAGGTTCATGGGGGAAATGCCTTGAAACCTATTGCTTTTGTGCGCTGGCAGCTATCTTTATTCAAGTGTCTGAAACCACTCGCCCAGCGGTGCGCGGGTGGTGTGGGTCTGGTTGACGGGGGCGGTTTCATCGGCCCAGCCAATGGCCAGGCCGCAGACGATGTGCTGGTGCTCTGGCAGCTCCAGCACGCGGCGCACGGTGGCGGGGTAGGAGGCCAGAGCGCCGATAGCGCAACTGCCCAGACCCATGGCGGCTGCGGCCAGTTGCAGGCCGTATAGCGTCATGCCCAGGTCCATATAGCCGCCGGGGCCGTAGTGGGCGTCGATGGTGACGACCAGCGCCACGGGGGCGTCAAAGAACTGGTAATTGCGCGCAAACTGGGCATCGCGCCCGGCGCGGTCGTCGCGGGCTACGCCTAAAGCACCGTACAAGGCCTGCGCGGCTGCGACCTGGCGTTTGCGCAGTTGCATGGGCATGGGGCGAG
This sequence comes from Comamonas fluminis, assembly GCF_019186805.1. Lineage (NCBI taxonomy): Bacteria > Pseudomonadati > Pseudomonadota > Betaproteobacteria > Burkholderiales > Comamonadaceae > Comamonas > Comamonas fluminis. Next base: position 2,104,602 of record NZ_CP066783.1, read on the forward strand.
GGAAGTAGGCGTAGTCTTCCTGCTCCGGGGCCTGGCTTTGAAAGTCTTGCAGCAGCGCATCCGTCAGCTGCTGGCGGCGCTGGCCTTGCACTGCAATCAGGCGACCGGGCTGCAGATTGCCGCCACTGGGCGCGCGTCTGGCGGCCAGCAGCAACTGCTGCAGCAAATCATGGGGCACAGCATCGGGCCGGAAAGCACGGGTAGAGCGGCGCTGCAGCAAGAGTGCCAAGGCTTCTGGTGCTGCAGTATTTAAGTCTGGAAAATGGCTATGGCCTAGGTTGGGCATGCGGTGGTTGCTATCAAAATTTATAACTTAAAGTGCGCGCGCTTCGGCACCCAGCCACTGCACCAGCGTGGCCGCGCCAATGCCCCCGGCGCCTGCAATGGCCGCCATGCTCAGCGCACCGGGCTGGCCGGATGCTTGCAGCTGCGCCAGGCTGCGCACCAGCGCAATTGCGCCCGATGCACTAATGGGGTGGCCGCGTGCCAGGCCGCCGCCCTGCGTGTTGATCTGTTCGGGCTGCAGGCCCAAAGCTTCGCAAAAAACCAGGCCTTGCACGGCAAAGGCGTCATGAAGCTCAACCGCAGACAGGTCTTGCGCTGATAGCTCTGATGGTTGTAGCGCCTGTGCACCACGCTGAAGCAGTTTTTGCGTGGCTGCAATGGCAGCCAGCATGGGTGTTTCAGGCGCTGCGCCCACGGATGCGCTGGCCAGCCATTGCGCGCGTGGCTGCAGCTGCCACTGCGCGCAGGCTTCGGGCGTTGCCAGCAGCAGCAGGGCGGCACCGTCTGCCTTGGCAGAGATGGTTAGCGCGCTTAGGCCATAAAGCTCACCTTTTTCGTCCGCCGCGCTGTGCGCCACGATGGGCATGCGCGCAGCGCGACTGGCGGTCAAGGTTCGGGGATAGCTGTCGTGGTCTAGGCCCGCCACGGGGGTGATTTCTGCGCGCAACGACTGCTGCGCTGCAACGGCACGGTTGTGGCTTTGCAGGGCGTAGCTTTCCTGCGCATGGCGAGGGTAGGTGTGTTGGCAGGCATAGTCAGCCGCTGACTGCAGCATGTCGGGGTCGCGTGCGGGGTCTGGAGCAAAGGGTGGGCGCTCGTAGCTTTGGGGAAGCTCATCGGCATGGCGCGGGCGGGTCTGGCGGATGGGGGCACGGCTCCAGGCTTCTGCACCGCCGGCAATCACGATTTGCGCCTGGCCCGATTTCAGCAGGCCCACGGCCATGGCAATGGCATCCAGGCCCGAGCAGCATTGGGTGTCGATGCTGTGCGCGGCGCAGCTATCGGGCAAGCCTGCAGCCAGCGTCAGCATGCGGGCGGGGTTGCCACCTGCACCCAGGGCATTGCCCAGCACCACAGCGTCTATGGCCTGAGGCGGCAGGCCGGTTTGTGCCAGCAATGATTGCAGCAGGGGCGCGCCTATCTCGTGGCTGTGTAACTGGCCCAGCGCGCCGCCTGTGGGGGCGACGGGGCTGCGTGCCCAGGCTAGTATGGGCACGGCGTGGGAGGCTGGGGCTAGCTTTGCCATGGCTGTATTTCTGGCAAGTCGCCCGGGCTGGGGTCAGCACGCTGCATTTGCTGCAGCGCTTGGCCGATGCGGCCATGGTCGGTCTTGCCGCTGGCGGTTTGCGGCCATTCTTCGCACACCCACCACTGGCGCGGCACTTTGAAGGCTTCGGTGCGCTCGCGCAGCCATTGCGCCAGTTGCAGGGCGGTTGGGGGCGTGCTGCCTGCCTGCCATTGCAGCACCGCATGCACCTGCATGCCGCGCAGCGCATCGGCCAGGCCGTGCAGTGACACCTGAGCAATCGCAGGATGGCTGACCAGCAGGTTTTCCACCTCTTCGGGAAACAGGTTCTTGCCCTGCGTGACGATCATGCGGCTTTGCCGCCCCGCAAGGCACAGCATGCCACGCAGGTCGATATGGCCCATGTCGCGCACGGACAGCCAGTCCCCATCGCGCAGCACGGCCGTGGGGTCATGGGCGTCGCCCACATAGTCCATGAACAGCATGGGGCTGCGGATATAGATCAGGCCGTCTTCGGCAGCGCTCAGGGTGGGCTGTGCGATAGAGTGGTCAGCGGTGCGGCGAATGTCGATTTCCACATTGCTGAATGGGCGGCCCACGGCCTGTGGGCTGCTGGTTTCGTCAGCGTCCATCCAGGCTACAAAGCTGGCTTCGGAAGCCCCGTAGAACTCAATCAGGCGGGCATTGGGGAACAAGGCGCGCAGGGCCGGTGTGTGGTCACGCATCCAGCGCGCACCGCTGATGGTGATGAGCTGCACCTGCGGAATCGGCGCCAGCTTGCGATGCTGTGCCCATTGCAGCATCAGCAGCAACTGGCTGGGTACGGCCACCAGACAGGGCGTTTCGCCCTGGGCCAGCGTGGCCAGGCAGCGCTGGGCCGAGAATTTTTCCTGCACCACGGCGCCACATCCATACCAGATGCCTTGCATGGCCCCGAACAGAAACAGCGAGTGCGAGATGCGCCCCGGCGCCAGTGTGCGCTGGGCTACGACAGGGCCAAAGTCCTGCAGACCCACGCGAAAGCTCTCTGTCCACGACTGGTGGTGGCGCTTGAAGCCCTTGGGCAGGCCTGTGCTGCCAGAGGTAAAGCCGGTGTAGAAAGCATCCAGCGGCTGGGCTGTCTGGCTGTCAGAGGGCTGCAGCGGCATCCAGCCTTCGATGCGCTGGCGCACTGCGGGTTGCCAGTCGGGGTCGGCCACGGCGGCGCAGCGCCCGCTGGCGATGATGGCCAGAAAATCCACCAGGCGTTCCAGCGTGGAGAGCCTGGCATCCATCAGCACCATTTGCGGCGCGCGGCCAGCAACCAGCTTGGCGCGGCGCCTTTGCACTTCGGCATGCAACTGGGCAAAGGTCCAGCTGGCATCCTCGCTTTGCAGCGCAATCGCGTCAGGGCGCTGTTCGGCCCAGTGCGCCAGTGGCCCATGAACCAGCTGCCAGAAGTCCTGCAGCGGCGAGGTCACTGGCAAGTCATGGGCGCTCATTATTGGCGTCCGCCAAAGCGCCAGTCCGGCATGCCGCGTGCCACGGTGTGGACGATGATGGCGCACAGAATGCACTTGATGAAGTCGCCGGGCACAAAGGCCAGGGTCACCTTGAAGGCCTGGCTCAGGCTCATGCCTGCAATGCCCATCAAGCCCATGACGCCAAAGGCATGCAGACACAGCAGGCCACCCAGCAGCGATGCGATAAAAGCGCTGAGTGCCGTGCGGCGCGGTGTGCTTTGCGGCAGGGCGGCCATGATGGCGCCCGTAATACCGGCGGCCAGCGCGTAGCCCACCAGATAGCCGGCAGACGGCGCCATGAACACGCCAATGCCGCCGCGCCCGCCGGACAGCAGGGGCAGGCCCACAGCCACAGCCGCCAAAAACAAGAGCATGGACTGCAGGCCGCGCCAGGGGCCGAGCATGACGCCCGCCAGCATCACACCCAGCGACTGGATGGTGATGGGCACGCCCAGGGGCAGGTCAATCTTGGGAATCAGGCCCATGACGGCCATCAGCGCCGCAAACAGCGACACCTGAGCCATGGAGCGCGCGCCGCTGCGCGAGAGTGTGTGGGAGGGGGTGTTGGAAGGGGTAGCCATCATCAATCTCCTAAAAACCTAATCTGGCCCAGAGGGCATCGGCCACGCGGCGCGTGGCTTGCAGCATATGAATCGTCAGCGGTGCAATCAGGCGCAGACCGCCACTTTTGCCGGTGCGCAAGCGGTGCGCATCGTCCAGCTTTTTCCATTGCACAAAAAAATGCTCGGTAAAGCGCAGCATCAGCGCAATCTGCATGGCAACTCGCTCTACCGGAATGCCCAGCCGGGCCAGTGGTGACAGCAACCATTCCAGCACCTCCACCAGATCACTGGGGCGGGTGGTAATCGTCAGCGCAACACCCAGCGTGGACGCGCAGATCAGGCGCAGCGCGCTGACGGCGGCCAGCTCATGGTTGCCCATGAACACATGAAAGCCCGCCACCAGCAGCGCAGCAATGATGACCGAGCGCATCAGCCGCCGGGCCACCTGGGTGGCCTGGCCCAGAGAAAACCACAGAATCAGGCAAACCAGCCCAGCGCCCGCCAGCAGCATGGGGGAGGTTGTCAAAAACAATAGCGTTCCGCCGATGGCCAGCAGCAAGAGCTTGAGGCCTGCACGCCAGCGGTGCAGCCAGGTGGGGAATTCGCTGTAGAGACTACCCATGCAGCGCTCCACCTTGCGTGCCTGCGGCGTTTGCGGTGATTTCGCTCAGGCGCGCAGCGACATCGGCCTCATAGGTGCGGCAGACCTCGGCGCCGGGACCATCACCACGGATACGGCCTTGCTCCAGCCACAGCACGCGCTCAAAGCTGCGCACATGGTCCAGCACATGGGTAGAGACCAGAACCTGCTGCGGTGCGGCGGCAATATCCTGCGCTAGCCGGGCCTGACCGGGCAGGTCCAGACTGGCAAAAGGCTCATCCAGCAGCAGCACGCTGGGCGCGGCAATCAGCAGCGACAGCCAGCACACCTGCTGGCGCTGGCCCTGACTCAAGCTGCTGACAGCGCGTTCAGCCCAATGCGCCAGCCCGCGCTGGGCCAGCAGCTCCCGTGCAGCTGCCTTGGCCTGCTGTTTGTTCAGGCCTTTGGGGCGCAGGCCCAGTGCCAGCTCTTCCTCCACCGTGGGGAAAATGATCTGGTCGTCGGGGTTTTGAAACATCAGGCCCACCAGCCCCGGCTTGCCCTGACGGGCTTGCAGCAGCGGCGTGCCATCGATCCGAATTTCACCTGCCACTGGAAGTTCCAGCCCGCACAGCATGCGAAACAGGCTGGACTTGCCCGCCCCGTTATCGCCAATCACGCCAATGCGCTGCTGGCTCAGGTGCAGGTTCAGCCCGTCAAACACCGTGGTCTGCCCGCGCTTGAGCTGCACATCAATGATTTGCAGCTCGGTCATAGGCCTTGCAGCCGCAGGGCGGCGCTCCAACAGGGATGCAGACGGGTGGACAGCATGGAAACCAGAAACCTCGAATCAATTCAAACCATGGACACCCATGGCGTGGCGGATTCTAGCCCCGGGAAATTGCCTTTAAAAGCTTCCAAATTTGCAGCTTTTTATGTGAATTGCATATAAGAAATCGCATCTTCAATTTCGCATCTTTGAAGGGCTGCGAAACCCAGAATTTGGCGTCAGTTGCCATGCAGTTGCTGAAATTTGGCATGGGGTTTCAAAACTCTGCGCTGATTGCGCTGTCTTTATCGGCTAACGTCTGCGAAATCAAAAAACATCGGTTTGAAAAAGATCGCCAGTTCACGAAATTTGGCGCGAATTGGCCGATGTTGCAGGGCTTGCATGCCGCGGCCGCTGAAAAGGCTGTGATTTGACCGCTGAGCTCAGGCATTCAGACCGGGACTTTGCCGGTTTTGCGCCGGTTTGCCGCTTTGAAATAGAGGGAAAAAATTTCAAAAAAGCTGCAAAAAGAGTTTTGAGAGCCTGTGAAAGGCGGGCTGCAGCGCCTTTGGACGTAAAAAAGCGGGCACGAGGCCCGCTTGTGGTTAGGAAAACAATCAGCTGTCAGCTCAGAACTGGTAGCTGAGGCTGGCCCCCGCCATCCACTGGCGGCCTGGGGCTGCTTCGTAATAGCGACCATTGCCCTCGTTGACGATGACCGAGCCGACATAGTTCTTGTCGGCCAGATTGTCGACACGGGCAAAGGTATTGAGCTTCCAGGCGCCAAGGCGCTTGGTGTAGCCCACACTCAGGCTGGCCACGTTGTAGCTGGGGGCGTAGACGGTGTTTTTGTCGCCCGCTGCAATCTGGCCCATGCGGCGCCAGTCCAGGCCCACGCGCCAGTCGGTGGCGGGCTGCCACTCCAAGCCGACATAGGCCATGTTCTGGGCGGTGCCTGCGATGCGGTTGCCAGCTGCGATGCAGTCCGCGCCGCTGGCATTGCAGTAGCCGCTGCGCAGACGGGCATCCAGCAGAGTCAGCGCACCATTGACGCGCAGCTTGGGGTGGAGCCAGGCATTGGCGCTTAACTCCAGACCCTGGCGGCGGGTCTTGCCTGCGTTTTGATAGGAACTGCGGCCATTGTCATTGCTGGCCACCACGATTTCATCATCGGTGTGGGTTTGGAACAGTGCGACAGACCAATCTCCGCGCATGCCCGCAGCATTGAAGCGCTGCTTGATGCCTAACTCTGCACTGGTCGATAGCGCAGGTTTGAGAGCGAAGTTCAGCCCAGATGGGGGAGGAGTGCCTGGGCGGTAAGAACTCTCATTGAACGTGGGCGTCTCCATGCCGCGCCCCAGTGAGGCATAGACATTGGTGTCCTGAGTGAGTTCGTGCTGCAGTGAAACAACCGGCAAGAGCTTATGGAATCCGGTGCTGCCGCTATCGTCTTTATCCGCCAGAAAATGGTCACTAGATTTGAATTGCACATTGCTCCAGCGCAGGCCTGCATCCAGTTTCCAGCGGGGGGCAAACGCCCAGCTGGCTTGCAGATAGGGGTCGATATTGGTGAGCGTGTTGCGCTCGTCGCGCACCAGATCACCAACCACGCCTAACTGAGTGCCCACGAAGTTCTTGTAGCCCTTGCGGTCTTCCTTGACGGTGTTGGCAGCAAGGCCTGCGATCAGGCTGAAGTCGCCGCCGCCCAGCTGGTATTTACCGCTCCAGCGGGCATCAAAGCCACCGTAGTCGCGTTGCAGGCCGATGACGCCGCCTTTGTACCCCGTCTGGGAGCCCTTGGGGGTGGACTGAAACTGCATCATCTCGCGCTGACCGGCATAGGCCATGAAGCGCAGGGCATTGCTGCCGTCCAGTTGGCGCTCGTAGGTCAGGCCCGCCTGTGTCTGCTTGACGCTTTTGCGAGAGTTGTAGAGCAGGGCATTGGGGGTGGTTGCCTTTGGATCTTTTGTCCAGTCGGCAGGGGAGATACCACCGGGGTCATTCGCATCAATGTCCACATGATTGGCCACCAGCGTGAGGTGGCTGTATTCATCGGGTTTGACGTCGATGCGGGCATTGAACAGGTTTTTGTCGGCGGCGCTTTGTGCGCGGTAGCCATCGGTCAAAAAGCGGCTGGCGCTGAGCACATAGCCAATGCCGTTGGCTTCACCCTTGGCTTTGAGGCCCAGGCGCTTCTGGCCATTGCTGCCCAGCGCGAAAGTGCTTTCCACCTGCGGCTTGCCTTCGCCTTGCTCGGTGTAGGCGTTGATGACGCCGCCAGAGGCATTGCCATACAGGGCAGAGTACGGCCCGCGCAGCACTTCCATGCGCTCCAGCGAGCCTATGTCGATGTTGTTGGTCTGGCCCTGTCCGTCAGGCATGGTGGCCGGGATGCCATCCACATAAATCTGGATGCCGCGCACGCCAAAGGTGGAGCGTGCACCAAAGCCGCGAATCGACAGCTGCAGGTCTTGCGCGTAATTCTGGCGGTTCTGCAACTGCAGGCCGGGCACGCTGCTCAGCGTTTCAGAAACGTTGACCTGCCACTGGCGGTCGCGCATGCGCTCGCCGTCAATCAGGCTGATGGCCGCAGGTGTCTGCTCCAGCGTGCTGGACTGCAGGGTGCTGCGGACGGTGACTTCGGAGAGTTGGGGGGCTGCTGGCTCTTGCGCCTGAGCTTGGGCAAGTGGGGTGGTGGTCAGCAGGCTGGCTGTGATGACTGGCCAGCCGGCCAGACCACAGAGGCGTGAGAAACGCATTGAGATACCTTGAAAGAGTCACGAAAAGCGGCCGCTAGCTTAGCGATCTGCTTTCATCCTGTCTGGCTAGCGGGTATGAGTCACGAGGGCTAACCAGCAGTGACAGCAAGCTATATCAATGAGAACGGGCGTTGGCCTGTGCCTGATCCATGGCGTCGATGATGGTGACGCCGGTTTGCTGAACGCCGGGGGCATCGAAGCCGGGGCCGGGGGTGACTGCAGGGTGGCTCAGCAGTTTTTGCGCCATGGTGGGCTGGGCTGCTGCAGTGGCCGGGGCTTCTGCCGGGGATGCAGCCTTGGCAGGGTTCGTATTGGTGGCGGCCTCGGTGTCTGCATCCGTGCTGGCGGCAGCGGGCTCCTGGTTCGATTTCAGGTAGTCGTTGTAGCGCTGATAGGTCTGGCGCTCTTCTCGGGCCTGGTCCTGCTGCTTGGAATATTGCAGATACTGGTAGCCACCCGTTGCCACCACAAGCAAGCCGACCAGAAAGACCGCCACGGCTGTAAAGGCCCAGTTTTCATCAGAGCGCTGAGCGGGCTGTCGTAGAGAGTGTGGCTGAGAGGGAAGACTGGGCATGGGTGAGGCAGAGCATCGTGCACTTGTGGTGACTGATGTGTCTGAAAGTATCTAATTGCTTCAAGAGTAGCAAAAAAACATTCATGACAGGCTTGCCACGACAATGTTTTGCAGATATTGAACCCCGGTCTTGTGCAGACGCAAAAAAGCCGGGCGCTGCATGGCAGGCCCGGCCAGTATGGCTTGATGCTACTTTAATCGTAGCTGCCAGCGCTGATGAATCAAGCGGTAGCGGCTTCCAGCGCTTCAATCTGCGCCTTGGCGCCTTGCACGGCGGTTGCGCGGGCTTCGGGGCCCATGCCAATGCCTTCGGCGCGCACAAAGTTCACATCAGTCACGCCCATGAAGCCGAAGATGACCTTCAGATAGCTTTCTTGGTGTTCCATGGCCTGGCCCGCTTCGCTGGTCGAATAGAAGCCGCCGCGTGTGGATGCCACGATGACTTTCTTGTCACCCGCCAGGCCGACGGGGCCGGTTGCGGTGTACTTGAAGGTGCGGCCTGCCTGAGCGATGCGGTCGAACCAGGCCTTGAGCTGGGTGGGAATGCTGAAGTTGTAGAAAGGCGCGCCGACCACGATCACATCAGCAGCCAGGAACTGGCTGACCAGTGCCTCGGAGATGGCGTTTTCCTGGCGCTCAATTTCGGTGGAAGCGGCCTGGCCGGTGCGAAAACCCATGGACTGGGCATTCAGGTGGCTGGGGGCGTTCACGGCCAGATCCAGATAGTCCACATGGGCTTCGGGGTTGGCTTGCAGCAGGTTGCTCACGATATCCGCAGTCAGTTCACGCGATACGGAGTTGGCGCCGGTAATTGCCGAGTCAATGTGCAGAATTTGCATGATGTTCTTTCAATCGCTGTCTAAAAGACGTGTTTCGGGGCTAAGAGGGGTTAAGAGGCCTTGGCCTGCAAGCCGCAGATCAGAAGCCAGATTCGTTTGTCGATGGGATAGATTATGGATTTGGAGAGATTGGGCGATAAGCCCGCAAAAATGCGATAGATTGTCCTGAATATCTACCCAATAGAAGCAAAGGAACTGTGCATGGTCGATCTCAATGACATGCTGTACTTCGTCGAAGTGGTCGAGCGTGGCGGCTTTGCGGCTGCGGGCCGTGCGCTGGGTATTCCCAAGTCCCGCCTGTCGCGGCGTGTGGCTGAGCTGGAGGAGCACTTGGGTGTGCGCCTGCTGCAGCGCACCACGCGCAAGCTGTCATTGACGCAGGTGGGTGAGACTTATCTGCGCCATTGCCAGGCCATGCGCGATGCGGCCCTGGCGGCATCGGATGCGGTGGCCGAAGTGCAGACCGAGCCACGCGGCACGATTCGCGTGAGCTGCCCGGTAACTCTGGCACAGACGGTGGTGGGCGAGCTGATGCCCGACTTTCTTCAACGCTGCCCGCTGGTGCATGTGGAGATGCAGGTGACCAACCGGGTCATCAATCTGGTGGAAGAGGGTGTGGACGTGGCGCTGCGTGTGCGCCCCAGCCTTGAAGAAAGCGGCTCCATGGTGGTCAAGCGGCTGGACAGCTCGCACCAGATTCTGGTGGCCAGCCCCGGTTTGCTGGAGCGTCAGGGCACGCCCAGCACGCTAGAGGATCTGCAGTTGCTCGACAGCATGTCCATGTCGGCCGTGGATGGCCACTCCAACTTGCTGCTGGTCGGGCCCGAGGGCAAGGAGCACCGCCTGCAACTGCAGCCGCGCTATGTGGTGGATGATTTGCTGACGCTGAAATTTGCGGCGCTGGCAGGCAGCGGCATGTGCTGGCTGCCTGACTATATGTGCCACCAGGAGCTGCAGCAGGGCGCGCTGGTGCAGTTGCTGCCCCAGTGGGCGCCGCCGCCGGGCATTGTGCATGCCGTCTTCCCCTCGCGCCGTGGGCTGGCGCCAGCGGTTCGGCATTTTCTGGATTTTCTGGGCGAGCGCATGCCGGGCAGCAGCGTTGCAGCCATGCAGTAGGGGCGGCTGAGATTCAGGTGTGGGGCTGGATTCAGCCCACGCGCAGGGCGAAGCAGGTTCTTTGCATTAGCTTCTGCCCATAAGGAAAGAACAAAACATTCGTTGGGTTTTGCACGCTCCACTTTCACAATGCGGCGTATCGAACAAGAGCCTCAGGAGGCCGCATGAATTCTCCCTATCGCATCGTCATCGTGCCGGGCTGGCGCAACTCCGGTCCCGGTCACTGGCAAAGCCTCTGGGCAGAGCAATTGCCGGATGCCGTGCGTGTGCAGCAAAAAGACTGGCTGGTGCCGCACCGCGATGCATGGGTGGGCGCGCTGGAAGAGCTGCTGCTGGCCGATGAGCGCCCCGCTGTGGTGGTGGCCCACAGTCTGGGCTGCATCACCACGGTGCATGTGGGTGAGGAGGCCGCTTCCCGCATTCATGGCGCGCTGCTGGTTGCCCCGGCAGACCCGGAGCGCCGCGCGCAGCTGGCCGATTTTGCGCCCGTGCCATACGCTCCCTTACCGTATCGCAGCGTGCTGGTTGCCAGCAGCAACGACCCGTTTTGCCCCATTCGCCGCGCTGGCGCCTATGCCCGGGCCTGGGGCAGTGAGCTGGTGCGTCTGCAAAACGCGGGTCATGTCAATGTCGAGTCGGGCTTCGGGGCCTGGCCTCTGGGCCTGGCGCTGCTGCAATCCTTGACAGAAGCGCAGGGATGGCAGGGCGCGCAGGCCAGAAACCCGCGGGAACTGGCGCCAGAGGCCATAGGCGCATGAAAGGCATTGTGTTTTCCAGGCCGGGGTGAGAGGGATTCAAAGCAGCAGTAGCTGCTTTTTTTATAGCTGCCTGCGCTTTATGGATGGGCACTTGAACCACTTTTGGGGCTCAATCATCAAGCGTTCATTTTCTATATATAAATTTCAAGCAAAACAAAGAAAAATATATTCTTTTGAGTTTTAAGAATGCATTCGCACAATCTATACATCTCCAAACACATTGCACTAGTTGCATAAAAGGCTGCGAACCATGCATTCCGTGAAGCTCAAGACATTGCTGGCATCTATTGCACTGGCCGCCGCCGGTGCCGCATCGGCCCAGACCCAGTTGCTCAATGTCTCTTATGACGTGGCGCGCGAGTTCTACAAGGACTACAACGCGGCTTTCATCGCTCATTACAAGAAGACCAAGGGTGTGGACATCAAGGTGGACCAGTCGCATGGCGGCTCCAGCGCCCAGGCGCGTGCCGTCAACGACGGCCTGGCCGCCGATGTGGTGACCTTCAACACAACCACCGACGTGGACTTCCTGGCCCAGAACGGCGTGGTTGCCAAGGACTGGAACAAGAAGTTCCCCCACGATGCATCGCCCACCACATCGACCATGCTGTTCCTGGTGCGCAACGGCAACCCCAAGAACATCAAGGACTGGTCGGATCTGGTGCGCCCCGATGTGAAGGTTGTGGTCGTGAACCCCAAGACCGGCGGCAATGGCCGTTATGCCTATCTGGCAGCCTGGGGCTCTGTGCGTGAAAAGGGTGGAACTGATGCCCAAGCTGCCGAGTTTGTGCAAAAGCTCTACAAGAACGTGCCTGTGCTGGGCAAGGGCGGGCGCGACGCGACCAGCATCTTCCTGCAGCGCAATATTGGCGACGTGCTGATTACCTTTGAATCCGAAGTCGTGTCCGTGGACCGTGAGTTCGGTCAGGGCAAGGTTGATGCGGTCTATCCATCGGTCAGCATCGTGGCTGAAAACCCCGTGGCCGTGGTGGAGCGCACCGTGGGCAAGAAGGGCACAACCCAGCTGGCCAACGACTATCTGCAGTGGCTGTATTCCGATGAAGCGCAGGAAATTGCAGCCAAGCACGCCATCCGTCCTCGCTCCGAGGCTGTGCTGAAAAAGCATGCTGACCAGTTCAAGCCCATCAAGCAGTTCACCGTGGCCAAGTATTTTGGCTCGCTGACCGAAGCGCAGAAGGTGCACTTCAACGATGGCGGTCAGTTTGACAAGCTGTATGGGAAGTAACTAGCACCCCCTGAGCGGCTCTGCCGCTTCCCCCTCTCTCGCTTTGCTTCGCAATGCGGGAGGGGGACAACATCCTCGCTGCGGGACGGCCCTTGCTTGATGTTTCTGAGCTGGGCCGTGCTTGTTTGATCGGCAGTGAATCCTTTTCCCGTTCTGTCTTTGAATATGTCTTCTGCTGCTTCAGCCCCACGCAAGGCGCGTAGTGCCAAGCGCGTGCTGCCCGGTTTCGGGCTGACACTGGGCTACACGATCTTTTATCTGAGCATCATTGTGCTCATCCCGCTGGTGGCGCTGCTGTCAGCCACCTTCACCATGACCTGGGCGCAGTTCTGGGAAGCGGTGTCGGCTCCGGCTGTGCTGTATTCCTACAAGCTGTCGTTTCTCATGTCTTTCGTCGCCGCCTGCATCAATGCAGTGTTCGGCCTGCTGATTGCCTGGGTGCTGGTGCGTTATTCCTTCCCCGGCAAGAAGATTGTGGATGCGCTGGTGGATCTGCCCTTTGCGCTGCCAACGGCGGTGGCGGGTATTTCGCTGTCGGCGCTGTATGCGGGCAATGGCTGGATTGGTCAGTACTTTGAGTCTCTGGGCATCAAGATGGCCTACGACGCCAAAGGCATTGCCATTGCGCTGATCTTTATCGGCCTGCCATTTGTGGTGCGTACCGTGCAGCCCGTGCTGGAAGACTTTGAAAAAGAGCTGGAAGAAGCGGCAACCAGCCTGGGTGCATCGCGCTGGCAGATTTTCTACAAGGTCATCCTGCCCCATATCGGCCCGGCTCTGCTCACAGGCTTTGCCATGGCGTTTGCGCGGGCGGTGGGCGAGTATGGCTCGGTCATTTTTATCTCCAGCAATATTCCCATGGAGTCCCAGATCACACCGCTGATCATCATGGGCAAGCTCGACCAGCATGACCTGCCCGGCGCGACCGCTGTGGCCGTCGTCATGCTGCTGATTTCGTTTGTGCTGCTGCTGTTCATCAATGCACTGCAGGCCTGGCAACGCAAGGCTCAGGGAGGCCGTTGATGCAAGAACTTCATAACATTGCAGATGCGCTGTTCCCCAACAGTCTGTCGATCTGGAGCTATCTGCTCATCGGTGTGGTGCTGGCGCTGATCGTGCTGGTGCTGCTCTACAAAATTACGGCCCCACCCAAGAGCACCAAACTGGGCAAGATGACCACCACCGAGCCGCGCTGGGTGCGCTGGGTGCTGATCACCACCTCGTTGCTGTTCATGCTGGTGTTTTTGATCCTGCCTCTGCTGTCCGTGTTTGGCGAAGCGCTGCGCAAGGGCTGGGATGCTTATCTGACCGCACTGGCCGAGCCGGATGCGCTCTCGTCCATCAAGCTCACCTTCATCACTGCGCTGATCTGCGTGCCGCTGAACTTGGTGTTCGGCATTGCCGCAGCCTGGTGCATTGCCAAGTACGAGTTCAAGGGCAAGGCCTTCCTGACCACGCTGATTGATCTGCCGTTTTCCATCTCCCCCGTGGTTGCGGGCCTGATGTATGTGCTGGTCTTTGGTGCCAATGGCTGGCTGGGCCCGTGGCTGGCGGAAAACAAGATTCAGATCATCTTTGCCGTCCCCGGCATTGTGCTGGCCACCATCTTCGTGACCTTCCCCTTCATCGCCCGTGAACTGATACCGCTGATGCAGGCGCAGGGCAGCGACGAGGAATATGCCGCCGTGGTGCTGGGCGCCAGTGGCTGGCAGACCTTCTGGCATGTGACCCTGCCCAATATCAAGTGGGGTCTGGTCTATGGCGTGATTCTGTGTAACGCCCGTGCCATGGGCGAGTTCGGCGCGGTGTCCGTGGTCTCCGGCCATATCCGGGGGCAGACCAACACCATGCCGCTGCACGTAGAGGTGCTCTACGGCGACTATCAGGGCGCAGCCGCCTTTGCCGTGGCCTCGCTGCTGGCTTTGCTGGCGCTGGTGACTCTGGTCATCAAGTCGATTGCCGAATGGCGTGCCGAGCAACTGGCCAAGGCCGCTGCCGAAGCACCGCCCGAGCGCCCCAGCCAGACCAGCATTCCATCGAATAAAACCGCCAAGGCAGCCTGAGCTGCCCGGATCAGAACAAGAGATTCATCATGAGTATCGAAATCCGTAACGTCAGCAAGCAGTTCGGCGACTTTCAGGCCCTGCGCGATGTCAGCCTCGATATCAAGTCAGGCGAGCTGATTGCCTTGCTTGGCCCCTCGGGCTGCGGCAAGACCACGCTGCTGCGCATCATTGCCGGCCTGGAAACGGCCGATGTGGGCAGCATCCACTTCAGCGGCGAAGACACGACCGATGTGCATGTGCGTGACCGCAACGTGGGCTTTGTGTTCCAGCACTACGCGCTGTTTCGCCACATGACCGTGTTCGACAACGTGGCTTTTGGCCTGCGCGTCAAGCCCCGCAAGGAGCGCCCCAGCGAAGCCGTGATCAAGGAAAAGGTCATGAAGCTGCTCAAGCTGGTGCAGCTGGACTGGATTGCTGACCGCTATCCCTCGCAGCTCTCTGGTGGCCAGCGTCAGCGTATTGCGCTGGCCCGCGCTCTGGCGGTGGAGCCCAAGGTGCTGCTGCTGGACGAGCCCTTTGGTGCGCTGGATGCCAAGGTGCGCAAGGAACTGCGCCGCTGGCTGCGCCAGTTGCACGATGAGCTGCATGTGACCTCCATCTTCGTGACCCACGACCAGGAAGAAGCGCTGGAAGTGGCCGATCGCGTGGTCGTCATCAACCAGGGCAAGATCGAGCAGGAAGGCACACCGCAGGAAGTGTGGGACAACCCGGCCACGCCTTTTGTCTATGGCTTCCTGGGCGACGTGAACCTGTTCAAGGGCCGCGCCAGCGATGGCCGCGTCTATCTGGACGATGGCATGCAGCTCGACAGCGCAGACGCACGCGGTGCGAATGACAGCCAGGCCTTTGCCTATGTGCGCCCGCACGATCTGGAGGTGGAGCGTTACTCGCCCGGCCAGAACCTGGACGCACACGGTCGCCCCACAGGCATCGTGGCCCAGCTCTCTCGCGCCATTGTGGTCGGCCCCATCGCAAGGCTGGAACTTATTCCCTCCGAGAACACACCAAGCTCGGGTGAGGCGGGGGAGGAAGCTTTGATCGAAGCCCAGATCCCTGCCCAGCAGTTCAAGGAAATGGGCCTGCGCGAAGGCGAAACGCTGGTGGTGACACCGCGCCGCGCCAAAGTCTTTCTGGATGAGGCGGCGGGGATTTGATTGCTCCCCCTGAGGCGCTACGCGCCTTCCCCCTCTCTCTACGCGCTGCGCGCTAGGGGAGGGGGACGACAGCATCGCTGCGAGGCGGCTCTTGCTTGCTGTCTCTTGCGAAAGAGGCGGTGCATACAGCCGGGATGAAGGCGTAGACGTTATCCTTGGCTTTGGCACGACTCGAAAATTTCGCAGAAAGAAAATTGATGCTTCAATGGTTTGAAACCGCGCCGCGGCGCATTCTGGGCTTGATCTGTCTGGCCTGTGTGGCCATGCTGGCCTTTGGCCTGTATCTGCAGCATGTGGTGGGGCTGGAGCCATGCCCGATGTGTATCGTGCAGCGCTATGCACTGATTTTGGTAGCTATCTTCACAGGCCTGGCAAGCGTCAGAGGCCAAAAAGGCTGGTGGATGAGCTTTGGCGTGCTGGCGCTGCTGATGAGCGGCTTTGGCGCATTTGTCGCCGCCCGCCAGACCTGGCTGCAGTGGTATCCCCCCGAGTTTGCGACCTGTGGCCGCGACTTTTACGGGATGATCGAGCACTACTCTTTCAGCCGTTCCATCCCCATGATCTTCCAGGGCTCGGGCGACTGTGCGGCCATTGACTGGACCTTTCTGGGCGGCTCCATCGCCAACTGGTCCTTCATCTGCTTTGCCGCGTTCTTTGTGATTCTGGCAACGCTTTTACTCAAGGCCTGCAAGCGCTGATCTGCTGCTCTCAGACAAAACAAAACCCCGAAGCGTTTTCACTCTTCGGGGTTTTGTGTTTTTGGGGAGCGTTAAAGGCTTTCCACGCTCTCGCCGACAAATGTCGGGCCCGTGCTGCCGGGAACCCAGCCTGGATAGGTTTCCATGACTTCGGCAAACAGGGCCGAATCAATCCAGCGCTGCAGCCAGTCTTGAAGATGGGGCCAGGGCTGCTCGTTCCACTGGGCTTCATCGATACGGGCGTACTGGCGCACAAAGGGGCGCAGCGCCATATCGGCCAGGCTGGGGTTCAGACCAAACAGATAGCCGGTTTCTTCCAGCAGGTCGTTGAGTTCGGACAGCCAGGTCAGCGCATCGGCCTGGGCCTGATTGACGGTCTCGGCATCGTGGCGCTCGGGGTATTTGCAGCGGTCCAGCGCCTGTTTGAAGAAGCCGTCATTGCGCTCGATCAGCGCCAGCATGTCTTCCAGACTGCCTTGTGTGGGCTGCAGCCAGCCATCGGGGTCGTGGCTGCGCAGCGCGTGCAGCATGACTTCCAGGCTCTGGTCTATCACTTTGCCGTCCTGCAGCACCAGCACAGGCACCGTGCCCTTGGGCGATGCATCCAGCAGCGCCTGGGGCTTGTTGCGCAGATTGATCTCACGCAGCTCGCAGGCCAGGCCCGCGTGGGCCAGCGCCAGACGGGCACGAATCGCGTAAGGGCAGCGACGGAAGGAATACAGAACGGGCAAAGTGGTTGCAGCGGTCAAGGCAGAAGGTGTGAAAAAGAAAAACAAAAGCGCCTGAATGCGGCGCGGGCTGGAGCGCTACTGTACCCGCAGCGCTGAAGCCATGTGCGGGTATGCGGCATCGTTCAGACTGATTCGCTCTTTATTTGATAGCTTCTTGCGCATTGATATCAATGGCTGCGGCGCTATTTGACGGAGATTCTGCCGCCGCATCGGCCTGCAGGCAGTGCAGCAGCCATTGGCGAAAAATCTGCAGCGCCTGGCTGTCGCTGCGGGATTTGAGGTGGGCCAGCCAGTAGGCTCCGGTATCCACCTCGTGTGCAAACGGGCGCACCAGCCGCCCTTGCTGCAGCATATGGCCGAACATGCGCGTGGGCAGCAGGGCCACGCCAGCGCCCTGGGCCGCGGCTTCGGCCAGCGTCAGTGATGAGTCAAACATGGCGCCACAGGCCATTGGCGCGGGCTGGTTCAGCGCCGCAAACCAGCCTTCCCATTCTTGCGTGCGGTAAGAGCGCAGCAGCGTGTGGCGGGCCAGATCGGCAGGCTCGCGCAGTTGCGCGGCCAATGCGGGCGCGCACATGGGCGAGAGCGGGGCGCGCAGCAGCATCTGCGCATGCGTGCCATGCCAGGCACCATCGCCAAAGCGTATGGCGGCATCCAGTCCTTCGCCCGCCAGATCCACGCGGTTGTTATGGGTCAGCAGGCGCAGGTCGATATGGCTGTGCAGTTGCTGAAACTGGCTCAGGCGCGGAATCAGCCAACCAATGGCGAAGGTGCCGACCACGCCCACCGTCAGAATCTCGCGCGGGCGCGGCGCGGCAACCTGCTGCAGCGACTGGGCAATGCGCTCGAAGCTTTGCGACACCGCAGGCCACAGGGCCTGGCCTTCATCGGTCAGCGCCAGCCCGCGTGGCAGGCGGCGAAACAGCGGCTTGCCCAGACGCTCTTCCAGGTTGCGAATGTGCTGGCTGACGGCCGCCTGGGTGACATGCAACTCCTCGGCCGCGCGCGTCAGGCTCAGGTGGCGCGCTGCGGCGTCGAACATGCGCAGGGCGTTGAGGGGAAGCTGCATGGGTATGTATAAGTTAATCTAATGGGTGATGGCAATTATTGTCGCTGGTGGCTTGTTTGATTCATTCATAGACTGCGTTTTATTGCGAACCAACATAAAGAGGAACTTATGCAAAGACGCCATCTGCTGACAACTGCCGCTGCACTGGGGCTGGGCGGCTGGGGCATGACGGGCTGTGCCATGGGCAGCAAGCAGCAGGTGCACGCCAATATGCTGCCCACGCGTGAGCTGGCCCGGCTGGAGACCCTGTCGGGCGGGCGGCTGGGTCTGTATATGCGCGATACGGCCACGGGGCTGGAGGCAGGCTGGCGCAGCCAGGAGCGCTTTGCCCTGTGCAGCACATTCAAGACTTTGCTGGCGGCCCACGCGCTGTCGGAAGTGCAGCAAGGCCGCCTGGCACTGGAGCGTACATTTCAATACCGCCGTGCCGATCTGGTGCCCTGGTCTCCGGTCACGCAAAAGCATGCGGACACCGACTCTGGCATGACGCTGCAGCAGCTGTGCGAAGCCGCCGTGGTGGTCAGCGACAACACGGCAGCCAATCTGCTGCTCAAGGCCACGGGCGGGCCGCAGGCGCTGACGGCCTGGCTGCGCCTGATGGGCGACCACCAGACGCGGTTGGACCGCTTTGAGCCTGAACTCAATACCGCGATGGCGGGTGATGAGCGCGATACCAGCACGCCCGCCGCCATGCTGGGCAGCTTGCAGAAGCTGCTGGTGGGCCCGGTGCTGGGTGAGGCGCAGCGCAGCCTGCTGCTGCAATGGCTGCAGGCCAGCCGCACGGGCGACAAGCGCTTGCGCGCTGGCATGCCTGCCGAATGGAAGGCAGGCGGCAAGACGGGCAGCGGCGAAAACGGTACGGCCAACGACAGCTTGATTGTCTGGCCCACGCCGCAGGCCAGGCCGCTGCTGGTGACGGCGTTCCTCACGGGAAGCCAGCTGGATGCGACGGGCCGCGATGCGGTGCTGCAGCAGGTGGGCCAGGTGGTAGCGCGCTGGTATCTGGCCCGTTGAAATGGGCTGAAGTGGGTTGAAGTGCGCTGAAGGGTGCCGGGCAGCGATTTACGCGCATTCTTCACGGTAATGCGGTGCGGCATGTGGCAATTGCAGATGTAACTGTCTTGAATGGGGCGCAGAATAGGCGGCTTGACCGCCAGCCCTTACTACCTCGCCCATGCAGCAAGAGCCCGATTTTTTCCATAACCTCAACGAAGAAATGCGTGATGGAAAGCGCTGGCTGGAGCGCACCATCGTGCTGGCCTACGCCGCTGCCGCCGGTCTCAGTGTGGTGGCCTTCACTTTGCTGGCCGAGGCGGCTTTTGGCCTGTTCGAGCGCATCTTTCACTACGGCGGTGGCTGGTGGGTGCTGCTGTGGATGCCTGCGGTGACTGCACTGGCCGTGTGGGCCACGCGCAAATGGGCGCCGGGCGCTGGCGGCTCGGGCATTCCGCAGGTAATTGCCACGCTGGAGCCATCGGTGGACGCCAGCTTGCGCAAGCGCTTTGTCTCGCTGTGGCTGTCGTTTGCCAAGATCATTCTGGCCAGCGCCGGTTTTATGGCGGGCCTGTCCATTGGGCGCGAAGGGCCGTCGGTGCAGGTGGCCGCAGGTGTCATGCACTCGGCGCGGCGCTGGCTGGGGCCCAATTCCGCCATCAACACCCATGCGCTGCTGGTGGCAGGCGGCGCAGCGGGCATTGCGGCGGCCTTCAATGCGCCGCTGGCGGGGGTGGTGTTTGCGATTGAAGAGCTTTCACGCAAGCTGGAGTCACGCTCCAGCGGTCTCATCATTGCGGCGATTGTGCTGGCCGGTCTGATGGGCGTTTCGGTATTTGGCAACCTCAGCTACTTTGGCCGTATCCGTGTGATGGAACTGAGCTGGCCAGACCTGCTGCCCTGCCTGATTGTGGCGCTGACCTGCGGTGTGCTGGGCGGTCTGTTTGCCAAGCTGATGACGATTTCGCTGACCTCATCGACCGAGCGGCTCAACAAACTCAAGTCGCGCTTTCCCATTCGCTTTGCTGCCGTGCTGGCTTTGCTGATTGCCGTGATCGGTGTGGTCACCGGCGGCGCCACCTTTGGTGCGGGCTCCGAAGCCGTCAAGCACATGCTGCAAGGGCAAGCCGATGTGCCCGAGTTCTATGTCACGCTCAAATTCATTGCCACCTGGCTGTCGGCCTGGGTGGGCGTGCCGGGCGGCATTTTTGCGCCTTCGCTATCGATTGGTGCGGGCGTAGGGAACAACGTTGCATCGCTTGTAGGGACAGCGGATATAGCTCCTGCCTTGATAGCGATGGGCATGGCCGCATTTCTGGCCGCTGTCACACAGGCCCCGCTGACGGCTTTCATCATCGTGATGGAAATGGTGGACGGCCATGCACTGGTGCTGAGCCTGATGGCATCGGCCATGATTGCCAGCATGGTCTCGCGCATGATTGCGCGGCCGCTGTATGAATCGCTGGCGCTGCATATGCTCAATGTGGCCCGCGCTGCAATGGCGTCGCCAGAGCCTGCTGCCGAGCCCGTCAGGCCGCAACCCACCTCGGATAGCGGCAAAGAAAGCCAGATCGATAGCGAAGTGCCTGACTCCAGGCAGTCAGAGCCGACAGCGCCACCGGCGCCGCCAGAGCCGCAACACCCCAGGCCCGCGCAAGGCGAGCTGGAGTTTGGAGATAAAGGCGGGAAGGAAGCTGGGGAAGCCGCGCCACGCAATTGATGGCGCGCGAAGCGTTGAGCTTGGCGGTGAGCCCAGCAGCGAACTCAACGGCGAGTCATCAGTTGTCCATCTGCTCGCGCTTTACCGGCGGCTGCTGGGCGTTTTTGCGGCTGGCTCCGGCGCGGCCCGCCTTGCTCCATTCATAGGCATGGCCATCAGGCGTGTGGCCATCTTCCACGGCAGCCACACCCACAGGGCCCACCATATCGCGCAGCTCGGACGAGATCGTCACATGCATATTGCGTGTGTCGCCGCGCAGCAGCTGGCACTGCTTGAGGGCCTCGCTCATCTGCGCATCCGTGTAGGGCAGGCACTGCGGCTGCCACTGGGGCTGCTCGCCCTCGGGCTGGTCATTGCGAAGGTAGTAAACAACGATGCTCATGCCAGCAAGGGTAACGCCAAAAGCAAGCCACTAGCCGCAGGAGCCCACATAGCCACAGGCCGTGCAGAAGTTGCAGCCGTCCTTGCGGATCATGGCGTGCGCGCCGCAGTCGGGGCATTTCTGGCCGCTGATTTGCCCGCTGATATGTCCGTTAATGGCCGATGGGCCATCGGGCGCTGACGCGGGCGATGCACTGGTGCTGGGCGCGGGCTGCGGCAGGCCCCGGTTGGCGATGATGCTCTGAATCGCATAGGCCAGCAGGGCGACTTCGCTGTCATGCCACAGCGGGATGCGGCTGCCGTCGTCTCGCGCCATGCTGCCGTAGCGAATGGGGCCACGGTCCCAGGCCACCTTGCGCAGGTCGGCCAGCGCCTTGTCCAGAAAGCCTCCGCGTGCAGCCAGGCTCAGGCTGCGCATGGTGGCGGTAATCCATTGCTGGCTCTCGCCCGTCTGGCCCACGGGCATGAAGAATTCGATGGGCCGCTCAATACCATCGACGATCATGAAGCTCACCACCAGATACAGCCGCCTTGCGCCGTCGTGGGTGAAGTATTCGATCTTGTCCACCACGGCGTTCAGCGGGCCTTCGGGGCGGCGTTCAATGACGGTTTCCAGTCCTGAATGTATAGCTGTCAGCGCTTTATCTGTCTTGGCTTGGGGCGGATTTTGTGCAGATTCCACCGATAGCACGGCGCCCAGCGTGTCGTTGGGGCGGTAAGTGGCGCAGCCCTTCAAGCCCGCCTGCCAGCATTCCATGTAGAGGTTTTTGAAGTCCTCAAACGGGTAGTCGGCCGGGATGTTGACGGTCTTGGAAATCGAGGTGTCGATATACGGCTGCACGCAGCGCATCATGGCCACATGCTCGCTGGCGCTCATCTCCAGCGCGCTGACGAAATAGTCGGGCAGCGGCGCGTCTTCACCATGCATGGCTTTGTAGAGCCGGTAAGCATGGTCTTGCACGGTGTAGAACTGCTCGCCGCCCTCGGCGCTGCGTTTTTTGCGGGTGTAAGTCCAGGAAAACGCTGGCTCGATACCGTTCGAAGCGTTGTCTGCAAAGGCCAGCGACACCGTTCCCGTGGGCGCAATCGACAGCAGGTGGCTGTTGCGCAGGCCATGCTTTTTGATGGCGGCGCGAATTTCCTTGGGCAGGCGTTTGGCAAAGCCGCTTTGCAGATATTGCTTGGCCTTGAACAGCGGGAACGCGCCTTTTTCCTGGGCCAGCTCTACAGAGGCCAGATAAGCCGCGTCGCGCATGGTGCGGGCGATTGCCTGGGCCTGCTCCAGACCCTCATCGCTGGCGTAGCGCAGGCCCAGCAAGATCAGCGCATCGCCCAGCCCTGTAAAGCCCACGCCAATGCGGCGCTTCTGGCGGGCTTCGTTTTGCTGCTCTGGCAGGGGCCAGACGGTGGCGTCCAGCACGTTGTCCAGCATGCGCACCTGAATCGCAACCGCAGCGCCAAACGCTTCAAGGTCAAAGCGCGCCTGGGCTGTGAACGGCTCACGCACAAAGCGCGTGAGGATGATGGGGCCCAGATCGCAGCAGCCATAGGGCGGCAGCGGCTGCTCGCCACAGGGGTTGGTGGCGGCAATCTGCTCGGCATACCAGAGGTTGTTGTCGGCGTTGATATTGTCCAGAAACAGAATACCGGGCTCGGCAAAGTCGTAAGCCGACTGCATGATGGCATTCCACAGCGTGCGTGCCGGGGTGCTTTGATAGACCCAGACGCCATCTTCACGCTGGTGCGCACCGGCTTGCATCTGCGCCTCGCCGGGGCGGGCGATGTGCACCAGCTCCCACGGCGCATCGTCTTTGACGGCTTGCATGAAGGCGCTGCTGACGCCCACCGAAACATTGAAATTGTTCCAGCGGCCCTTCTGGCGTTTGGCGGTGATGAACTCCAGCACATCAGGGTGGTCGATGCGCAGCACGCCCATCTGCGCGCCGCGCCTGGCGCCTGCGGATTCCACCGTGGTGCACGATGCATCAAACACATCAATGAAGGAGCAGGGGCCGGATGCATTGGAGTTGGTGCCCCGCACCAGCGCGCCGCGTGGGCGCAGATTGGAGAAGTCATAACCCACGCCGCCGCCGCGCCGCATGGTTTCGGCTGCCTGCGACAGCGCGGTGTAAATGCCGGGGTTGCCCTGGGCGTCAAAGCCGTTGGTGGCGTCGGCCACGGGCTGCACAAAGCAGTTGATCAGCGTGGCCTTGGTATCCAGCCCTGCAGCGGCCATGATGCGCCCCGCACCAATGGCGCCGCGCTGCAGATTGTTCAGAAACTGCTGCTGCCAGTGCGCCTGCAGCTCGGGCTTTTCCACAGAGGCCAGCGCCTGCGCGATGCGCGCAAACAGGTCTTGCTCGGTTTGCTCGCCTGCGGCCAGGTATTTTTCGGCCAGTACATCCTGGCTGATGGCTTGAGGGGGAAGATTCGTCATGGCATGCCTCATGCAACTTTCATACAGGCTTTGTAGCGCAGATGGGGGCAGAGTGCTGTGACGCAGCGCAACAAGGGGCTGATGGTCAGGGACGGTTGGTCAGCATTTTCTATTCGACTGATTGTTTCTAATCGAAGGGGACAGACCACCGCTCAGTCGACCAAAATTGGACTGGTTGCGGAGATTAACCGGACACCGCGACCTCTACATCTAGCCCTGGAAACCTCAGTTGCAATGAAGCAGCTTTCCAGCTGTCACTTCCCGGCCAAGCGTTGCGGTTTACTCCCTCAAAGGCGGTGGCGACATGCCGCAAAATGTCAACCTCGTGGGTGTTCAAGGTGGCGGCACGGACCAGTTCAGGCCAAGATAGCCAAGCGCCGCGGGAGTCGCATACCCCTGTTCCTGAAAAGCGTGCTGCATAGCGTGCTATGACCAGAATGACTGGCTTGTTAGTCTGCTGACATTCGATTGTGGGCATGTCGAATGCCTTTGCAATTTCTCTTGATGAGCGTTCTCCCACCCATGTTGCGACGCGCTCAACCCATTGGTTGGCAGCGAGAAGGTTGCGCTTTCTACTCTCTCGCTCTCGGAGCGAGTGGCCAAATATATCGTGCCATTTCAACTGTATGAGTGCCACTGTGCCGCTTACCCTGTCTTGCACGACGGCGTCAACGTCAGTTAACAGGGAGCCGTCTGTCCGACGAAGCGCGATGCCAGAAGGCAACACAACATAGCGAGGCTCTTTGAAAATTGTGGCGATATCTGCGCGAAAAACAGACTCTCGACCATCTACTGCACGATCCCAGTCGCTGCGGTAGCACGACCTCAGATGCTTTGTTACGCCAGCAAACGGGTTCAACAGCGCCGATAACGATGGCGCAAGGACAAAGTCGCGGCCCAAATCCACGTAGAAGGGCAACGGAGTATCGTGATGTTGCAGTACTTCCTCCACGGACTGGTAGTTCAGCGTCATGGCTTGCGAAACGGCTCCGATCAGTCTGGGTTCAAGTCCGCGCTCTAGCCATACGCGCTCAAGGTCATCGCGTCGAATGAACATCGTCAACAGGTTGCGGAGGTCGACGCTAGCATGCTTCGCCTTGAGGCGCGTCGAAAATTCAAGGTGGTGCAAAACAGCGGCTGAGGCGAGG
Source organism: Comamonas fluminis (assembly GCF_019186805.1). NCBI lineage: Bacteria > Pseudomonadati > Pseudomonadota > Betaproteobacteria > Burkholderiales > Comamonadaceae > Comamonas > Comamonas fluminis. Next base: position 2,129,236 of record NZ_CP066783.1, read on the forward strand.
CAGCAGGCATTCTTCCACTCGCGAAAGGTCTGCCCACCGATAGTCACCTCATCGGGGAGTGCTTCAGTCTCGTGCCAAATAGGCTCAAGGTTGTGTACCCGCTGACGACTCCGTTCAAATAGCTTATCGTCACCTGAATATCGAATGAACCAGCCACCCATGTCGAGCCCAGACTTTTTGTCGAGACGCCTTCGGATGCGCTTTAACTGCCCCTTAGCCAAGTCAAGCTCCCTTTGAACACCCGTAGCATCAAGCTTTTGTGAGCCTAGCCAATTCAATGATTCGCGATCAGCGGACTCGAGCTCGTCGGACGCCACTTCGATGCGAATCTTAGAAGCAGAAAGAGTCGTCTGACTAAGCCCGTATTTTTCCAAACTGGCTAGGCGAAGCAGCCAATTTAGTTGTCCGCAACGTGGTAGATAGCCTTCCACAATCCCAGTCCATTGGGCGGAGGATGGTCCCCAAGGCATGGGTCCATCAACCTTTGCGACAGATTTGAGCAGTGGTTTCAGCGCGGAAGCGGCACCCGCCAGCATCCAGTGACGTACCTGGTCGTGCTGCAGAAGGTATTCCCTGTTCGGGGCCATTCGGAAGGCATAGGCGCACATATCCAGAGACCGGAAAATCTCTGTAATTGCTAGTCGTTCATAGCCCGCAAAGTAGCTGGCAGCGTTTGATTGTTGGTCGATTAGCTTCTTCGCAAGGAGGTCTGTGGCTGGGTGTGTACTCATTCAGCAGAAAATATGGACTGTTCCTGTTGATTGTGTCGCTGATTGACCTGAATTCAACCTTTCTAAGCATTCAGAAAATGCGCTGAGCTTCGGGGGAGTTCAGTTCTACCGGGTTGATAGGTAAAAGGCCACTGCTTTGTGGACATAAGCGAAAGTGATTCGGCAGTTGAGAAGAGTCGACCGCTGCTATTCGCTTGGTATCTTTCATCTAATCTTTAGCGAATTTTTCTTTAAAAAATAGCTGCAAGCGCTTGATTGGCAAGCGCTGCAGCTATTTTTGATGGAGAAAGCTGATTTAAAGCTTCTTCACCAGCACCTGGCTCTTGCGGCTCCAGTTGTACTTGGCCTTGCGCGCCTCGGGCAGCCATTCGGGGTCCACGGGCTGAAAGCCGCGCTTGATGAACCAGTGCATGGTGCGGGTGGTCAGCACAAACATGGTCTCGCAGCCCAGTGCGCGGGCGCGCTGCTCGATGCGCTTGAGCAGCTTTTCGCCATCGCCCGTGCCCTGGCTCTTGGGCGAGACCGTCACGGCGGCCATTTCGGCGGTCTTGGCGTCGAGGTAGGGGTGCAGGGCGGCGCAGCCAAAGATCACGCCGTCGTGCTCGATGACGGTGTAGCTGGCGATGTCGCGCTCGATCTCGGTGCGGTCGCGCTTGACCAGAGTGCCGTCGCGCTCGAAAGGCTCAATCAGTTGGATGATGCCGCCCACGTCGTCAATCGTGGCTTCGCGCAGCTCTTCCAGCTTTTCGTCGATGACCATGGTGCCAATGCCGTCGTGCACATAAATTTCCAGCAGCAGCGCGCCGTCGGTGGCAAAGGGCAGGATGTGGCTGCGCTCCACGCCATGCTCGCAGGCGCGCACGCAGTGCTGCAGGTAAAAGCCCACGTCGGTAGGCTCTTGCGCCGGGGGCAGCTGGGCCAGCATGCGGCGGGCAGCGTCCAGCGGCAGCTCGGTGTCGATGGGGTTGTTTTCGTCTGCAGCAGCCATGGGGTCCATGCGGATGCCGGGCACTTCGGTCAGGAACAGCAGCTTGTCGGCCTTGAGTTCAATGGCCACGCGGGTCGCCACTTCTTCCATGCTGAGGTTGAAGGCTTCGCCGGTGGGGGAGAAGCCAAAGGGCGAAACCAGCACCATGGCTTCGGAATCCAGCGCGCTGCGAATGCCTTCCACGTCCACCTTGCGCACCAGACCCGAGTGCTTGAAATCCACGCCGTCCACAATGCCCACGGGGCGGGCGGTGAGGAAGTTGCCCGAGATCACGCGCACACGGGCACCGGCCATGGGGGTGTTGGGCAGGCCCTGGCTGAAGGCCGCTTCAATCTCGTAACGCAGCTGGCCAGCGGCTTCCTGGGCACAGTCCAGCGCGATGGAGTCCGTCACGCGCATGCCGTTGTAGTAGCGCGGCTCCTGGCCTTTCAGGCGCAGTTGCTCGTTGACCTGGGGACGGAAACCGTGCACCAGCACGATCTTGACGCCCATGGCCTGAATCATGGCCAGGTCCTGCACGATGGAGCTGAGCTTGCCGGCGTCGATGGCTTCACCGGTCAGGCCCACCACAAAGGTCTGGTGTCGGAACTTGTGGATGTAGGGGGCCACAGACCGGAACCAGGGAACGAATGTGAAGTTGAAAACGGTGGACATGGCAGTGCGCGAAAACCTCGAATAGCGGTAAAAAAGCCCGCGTTCCAGTTTTTCGTGGTCACGCAGGCCTGCGGCGCAAAGTGTAGCGGCTACTTGCGGCGATCAGCCGCTTGCAGCAAGGATTTGTGTGCGCAGATCGCGCAGTCTGTGGTGCGAAGCAAGCACTGCTTTCAAATAAATAGCAGCTTGCGCGCAATACAGCCTTGTTTGCAGTTCAATAAGTATTGAAGTCATTAACTGTAAAGCGCTAGCAGCTTTGATATTGATAGCAAGCCGCCAGCATCAACCTGCAGGTGGCACCGGCAACTCATGCATGCAGCCGCATTGCTCACAGGCAAAGGTGTAGAACAGCGGGCCGCTACTGGCTTGCAGGGCCTGCGCTGCGTTCACTTCCAGGTCAAAAAACCTGCCGCTGCCTTCGTCATAAATCGCCATGAAGCGGCAAGGCTGATCGCAGCAACTGTGCTGCAGCCAGTCCAGATGCTCCGGGCGGCGAAAGCGCTGGTAGCGATCGGCATGGCTGGCTGGGCGTATGGCGCGCAGCAATGGCCCGTGGGCTGGGTGCTGCGTGCGGGCTGTGAAAAGCACGCTGGAGGGCAGCAGGGCTTGGTCGGCGCCAATATCGTCAACACGTACCAGCGCGCCTTTTTCGTCCTGAGCCAGCAGCGTGAAGCCCTGGGTGTAGTAGCCGCCTTGCTTGCCCGGCTGGCTGAAGTCATGAGGAATGAAGAGCGTGACCATGGATAAAAGCGGGGTTGGCGGGATGCGGGCAAGGGTCAGAGAACTCGCACAAGGTCAGTAGCTGGAGTCTGAGGAAAGTCAGAGCCAGTGCCCAGAGTACGCAGATGGATAATGCCCTATCCGAAACAGCAGACCCCCGGCCGCCCAATGCGCTGACGGATTGCAAGGCATTGAGCCTGTTTTGCCAAGGCTGTTTTGTTCTATCTCTTTACACAAGTGAGCCTGTATCCCTTCATGACATTCAGCTGCTTACCCCTGACCTTGAGTTTGCTGATGGCGGGCGCAGCGTTGACGGCACAGGCGCAGACTGCCGCAGCCCCCCTGCCCATGAGCTTTGAGCAGGCCCGCGCAGCGCTGCTGGAGCGCTCCGACCAGCTGGCCGCATCCGGCAAAGCCGTAGAAAGCGCCCGTTTGCGCCGCGAGGGCATGCAGGGGCTGGGCGGCCCCTCAGTGGCCATCACCGGCATGGCCTACCGCTATTCGGCCAATGTGGATCTGGACCTGGACCCTGCCAAGCGGGCGCTGGGCACCGGAATTTCCTATCTGCCGCCGCAGCTGGGCGGTGCGGTGGCCCAGCTTCCCAGCTTGCCCTCCAATTACGACCTGCAGCGCAAGAGCAATGTGACATCGGGCAGTTTGTCTGCTGTTTGGCCTGTTTATATGGGCGGCCTGGGTGATGCGGTGCGTGGCGAGCTCGACGCCATGACGGATGAGGCCGTGGCCGATGCCGCCAGCAGCGCCGATCAGCTCAACACCTTGCTGGTGCAGCGCTATTTCACGGCGCAGCTGGCCGATCGTGCTGCAGCCCTGCGCCGCCGTGCTCTGGAAGGCGTGCGTGCCCATGATGATGCGGCCCAGCGCATGCTCAAGGCCGGTGTCATCGCCCAGGTGGAGCGTCTGCAGGCCAGCGCTGCACTGGCCGACGCGCAGCAGCAATCGCGCAAGGCAGATGATGATGCAAGGCTGGCCCGCAGTGCGCTGCTGCGCACCGTGCATGCGGCGAATGTGGCCGGCGGTGTGCGCCCCAGCTCGCCTTTGTTTGTCAGCAGCGAGGCCTTGCCGCCGTTGCTGCAGTTTCAGGATGCGGCACAGGCCCATCACCCGGGTTTGAGCAAGGTGGCAGCCAAGCGCCGACAGGCCGAATCTCTGCACGATGCCAGCCAGGCACTGCGCAAACCCCAGGTTCTGGCCTTTGGCATGCGCGACATCAATACCTCGGGCAAACCCAATTGGGTGGCCGGTGTGGCCGTGCGCTGGACGCTGTGGGACAGCATCGACCGCGACAAGCTCTCGGCCGCAGGCCAGCGCAAGGTGGAGCAGGCGGAGCTGACCGATGCCCAGGTGCGCTCCGACATTGCCCTGCTGGTGGAGAAAAACTGGCTGGCGGTGGAGCAGTCCCGCAGCCAGTATGTGGCAGGGCAGGCGCAGGAAAACCTGGCGCGTGAGCTGCTCAGGCTGCGCCAGGCAGGTCTGAAGGAAGGCACGAGCACGGCGCTGGATCTGATCGACGCCCAGCTCAATCTGGCCAAGGTGCAGACCGAGCGCGCTGCTACCGCCAATCAATATGTGCAGGCTTTGGCTGCCTTGCTGGAGAGCACGGGCCAGAGTGCTGAGTTCAGCCGCTATATGGCCCGCGCCGATATTCAGATCACCACAGACGCCCCATGAATACACCTGTACCGAATTCGCCCGCTCCCGCGCCTGGACTTGAGCCTGATGCAAAGTCTGATGCCCGTTCTTCGGGCCAGAAGAAAAAAGGGCCGCCCATTGTGGCGCTGCTGATTGCGGCGGCGGTGCTGGTCTTTATCGTCTGGGGCTTCTGGCGTTCCGCCCAGCCTGCAGCGCCTTATTTTCAGGGGCAGATGGAGGCCAAGGAGTCTGATATTGCTCCCAAGGTCACAGCACGCATCTCCAGGGTGCATGTGACCGAAGGCCAGACCATCAAGCCCGGCGATCTGCTGGTGGAGATGGACAGCCCCGAGGTACAGGCCAAGCTGGCCCAGGCGCAGGCGGCGCGTGATGCGGCGCAGGCCGTGGCTGCCAAGGCCAATAACGGTGCCCGCCCCGAAGAGGTGCAGATGGCACGCCTGACCTGGCAGCGTGCCCAGGCGGCGGCCGATCTGGCCAAGACCTCGTATGACCGTGTGCAAAGCCTGTTCAACCAGGGGCTGGTTTCCGCCCAGAAGCGCGATGAGGCCTATACCAACTGGCGTGCTTCGGATGCCCAGGCCCGCGCCGCCAAGGCGCAGGCCGACATGGCCGCCAGCGGTGCGCGCAGCGAAGACAAGAGCGCCGCCGCTGCGCAAGCCCGTCAGGTCGATGGCGTGGTGGCCGAAGTCAAGGCGGCCGAGGCCGAAACCCAGTTGCGCAGCCCCGTAGGTGGCGAGGTGGCCAATGTGCTGGCCAAACAGGGCGAGTTGTCGCCGCAGGGCGTTGCGGTGGTCACCGTGGTGGATCTGAAAGACCAGTGGGTGGTGCTCAATGTGCGCGAAGACCAGTTGCAGCGCTTTGCCATGAAGAGCCGCTTCACGGGCCGCTTGCCCGCGCTGGACAACCGCAAGGCCGAGTTTGAGGTGTATTTCCTGGGTGTGCTGCCGGACTTTGCGACCTGGCGCACCACGCGTGGCAGCCAGGGCTTTGATGCCCGGACGTTCGAGATCAAGGCCAGGCCGGTGCAGCCCATTGATGGAGCCCGCCCGGGTATGAGCGTCATCGTTGAGGGCTTTGGCGGAGCGGGCGCGTGAGCGTTTTTACCGTCAGCCTGCGCCGCGAATGGGCAAGGCTCAGGGCTAGTTCGTGGGACTGGGCGATGGTCAGCTGGGTGCCTTTGCTGGCCCTGGCCTTGATGTGCTGGATTTTTTCGACAGGCCAGCCCTACCGTTTGCCCATCGCAGTCTGGAACGAAGACCCTTCAGCGATTTCAAGGCAGCTGGTGCGCATGCTGGAAGCCACGCCAGGACTGGAGGTGCGCCAGATCGTGCTCAACCGCGGCGAGGCCGCCGACGCCCTGCAGCGCATGGAGGTTTACGGCGTGGTGCACATCCCGCCGGGTCTGGAAACCCAGGTCAAGCAAGGCAAGGGAGGTACGGTGACCTTGCTGCACAACGCACAACTGGCCACGGCATCCAGCTTGCTGCAACGCGATTTGAAGCAGGTGGTGGGTACCTTATCGGCGGGGGTGGAGATGCAGGCCGCCGCCAAGCGCGGCTCGCCCCGCCAGGTGCTGCAGGTGCAGATGGAGCCCATCAAGACGCAGTTGCTGGCGCTCTTTAATGTCTCCACCAATTACGAGCAATTTCTGGCGGCCACGCTGGTGCCCGCGCTGATTCATATTCTGGCGATGACGGCAGGTGCCTGGTCCGTGGGGCGTGAGCTGCGCGACCGTACTCTGGGGCAGTGGCTGAGCCCTGCGGGGCAATCCACCGGTTTTTTGGGTGTGGCGGCGGCCCTGGTAGGCAAGCTGCTGCTGCCCGCCGTGCTGCTGTGGGGCAGTGGCATGGCTGCGCTGATGTATCTGTCGCAACTGCGCGGCTGGGCTGTGGCGGGCAGCATGGCATGGATTGCGGTGGGGCTGGCTGCGCTGGTGGTGCTGAGCCTGGCTGCGGGCGCGACGCTGGCAGCGATTACGCTGTCGCTGCGCACGGCGCTTTCCGGCGCGGGGCTGCTGTCGGCTCCCGCCTTTGCCTTCAGCGGCGTGGGTTTCCCGCTGCTGGCCATGACCGGGAGCGCACGCGGCTGGGCTTTGTCCATGCCCTATACGCATTACGCCAGGCTGCAGCTGGAGCAGTGGCAGATGGGCGCACCCGTGGCGCAAAGCCTGCCCGTGGTTTGCGGCCTGCTGCTGGCGGCGCTGGTGCTGCTGACCTTGTCCAGCCTGGGTTTGCTGCGCGGCCTCAAGCGGCCCGACAAGTGGGGAGGGCGCTGAACCATGGCTACCTCATCTGAAACTAGCTTTTTGCGCCTGTGGCTGGCGAGCCTGACAGGCATCCTGCGCGACAAGGGCGCAGTGCTGCTGCTGTTCGGCGCGCCCGTACTCTATGGTTTTTTCTACCCCTGGTTCTACAGCCAGGAGGTGGTGCAGCGTGTGCCTGTGGCCGTGGTGGTGCAGGACAACTCCAGCCTTGCGCGGCAGATGCTGCGTTTTGCCCAGGCCAGCCCGCGCATCGACCCGCAACTGGTCACCGCCGATGAAGGCGAGGCGCGTGTAGCCGTGCTGCGCGGGGATGTCATGGGCTATGCCTTGCTGCCCAGAGACCTCAAGCGTGATGTGATCCGGCGCGCCAATGTGGTGGTGCCCATCTATGCCAATGGCGCTTATCCGCTGGTCAGCAAACAGGTGCAATACGGTTTTGCAGAAGCCTTTGGTACCGTGTCGGCGGGCGTAGAAATCAAGCGGCTGCAGGCAGGCGGGCAAAGTGCCGCGCAGGCGGCCGTCAGCCGCTCGCCGGTCAATGTCCAAGCGGTGGCCCTGTTCAATCCCACCGAAGGCTATGGCAGCTTTGTGGTGGCGGCGGTGGCTGTGCTGATCCTGCAGCAAACGCTGCTTATGGGCAGCTCCATGCTGGTGGGCACCTGGCGTGAGCAAGGCCAGGACTATGTGGGCGCACGGCAATGGCTGGCACGCATGCTGGCACTGTGCGTGCCCGGGTGGCTGGCGGGGCTGTTTTACTTCGGCTGGATTTTTATCTGGCAGGACTTCCCCCGCGGGGGCAACGCCGTGGGTGCCCTAGCGCTGCTGGCTTGCTTTGTACCTGCGGTGGTGGGCTGCGCCTGCCTGCTGGGCTGGTGGCTGGCAGAGCGGGAAAGAGCCTTGCAAGTGGTGCTGTTCACCTCGATCCCGTTGGCGTTCCTGGCCGGTTTTACCTGGCCAGTTGAAGCACTGCCCGAGCCGCTGCAGTGGCTGCGCTGGATCTCGCCCAGCACAGCGGGCATACAGGCTTCGCTGAAATTCAATCAGCTGGGTGCGCCCCTGGTTGCGGGCTTGCCGCACTTGGCGTGGCTGGCCTGCATGGCGCTGCTGAGCTGGCTGTCGGTTTGCTGGCTGGCAAGCCGACGGCCAGTGCGGGCTTTATCAGTGGTTTGATCGTTTATGAGGCTTAACTGCCCTTAACCCAGCTCGAATAAAGCGCAAGCAGCTATTATTTTGATAGAACTGCAGCTTTTGAGCGACGCGCCTGCAGCCCCAGCATGACCAGCACCACCGCGACCAGTGGGAGCATGCCGATATTGATGCCGTTCCAGCCCGCGCTGTGCAGCAGCTGGCCTGAGCCAAACGAGGCCACGGCCACCGTGCCAAACACCAGAAAGTCATTGAGCGCCTGTACCTTGGCGCGCTCCGACGGGCGGTAGCACTCGGTCAGCATGGCGGTGGCACCAATAAATCCAAAATTCCAGCCCACGCCCAGCAAAACCAGCGAACCCCAGAAGTGGAAGATGTCCAGTCCCATCAGGGCCAGCGCACCAGCCGCACCAATCATCAGCAGGCCCAGGGCCGTGATGGGGCGCTTGCCGAAGCGGGCAATCAGCTTGCCAGTAAAAAAGCTGGGCACAAACATGGCCAGCACATGCCACTGAATGCCCATGGCGGCCTTGCCCACGCTATGGCCGCAGCCCACCATGGCCATGGGCGCGGCGGTCATGAGAAAGGCCATCAGCCCATAACTGACGACGCCCGCTGCGCAGGCCACGATGAACTGGGGTGTGCGTGCAATCTCGCCCAGCGGCCGCGCATCACCGGCCGCAACCGTCTTGGCCTGAGGTGGCGGCAGGCGCAACCCTATCAGCAGCGGCAAAGCCAGCAGGGCCAGAGCCGCCTGGCTGTAGAAGCTGCCCGCAAATGGTGTGGCGGGCAGGGCGTCGCGCGTCCAGATCACCACCTGCGGGCCGATGATGGCGGCAATCAGCCCACCAATCATCACGCGTGAAATCGCCTTGGCCTGCTCATTGCTGGGCACCAGATCGGTGGCCGCAAAGCGGTAGCTCTGCACGCAGGCTGCATAAAAACCGGCCAGCGCTGTGCCAATGCAGAAGGTAATGAAGTTGCTGTGCGCAATGCCCTGCGCGGCGACGATGCCCGAGATGACGCCCAGCAGCGCACCCAGCACATAGGCAGCGCGGCGCCCCATGCGGTTCATGATCCAGGCAGCGGGCAAGGTGGATAAGGCCAGCCCCAGCTGATAAATGCTGACGGGCAGGGTAGATGCCGTGGGGTTGCTCGACAGTTGCTGGCCCACCAGCCCGCCCAGCGAAATGATGATGGGCGGTGAGGCACCGCCCAAAGACTGTGCGGCCACCAGCAGGCCCATATTGCGGCGGTTGTTGTTATCTGTGTTCATGAATTCGCCAAAACGTATTGCCAAAGGCAAGATGCAGGCATCTTGCCGCATGCAGATTGGCTTTGCATTAAGAAACAATCTGTTGCAGCGATCTTCCTTTGCTTTGGTCAAAGTTTTCACCATGCCACTGCGAATCTTGAATCTGTTGCCGCGTTTTCTTTGTCTGCTGGCGTTCACCGGTGCCATTGCCGCACAGGCCGAAGACATCGTGGTTTCCAATCCGCCGACCTTTAGTGTCACCAGCTGGACGGCCCGTTACGAGGGGCAGATTGCGGGAAAAAACGTCAAGGTAAAACTCTCGCGCCTGGGGGACTGGGTCAGCGGGCAGTACTGCTATCTGCCCTGCAGCCCTCAAATTGGTCGTATCGAGCTGTCCGGGCAGATCATGGGGCAATTGACGGAAACGCCTTTTGATTTGGCTAACTTGGCAAAAGGACGCAGCGCCCCCAAGCCCAGCGGACGCTGGCAGCTGGGTGCGTTGCCAGGCGTGGCTCCGCAGCAGTTGGGCGGGCAATGGTCTTCCATGGACGGCAAGCGGCGCTGGCCGATACAGCTGCAGCGCAAGCCCGATGCCTGGCCGCATGAGGCCGAGGCTGAGCTGCACCTGAGTGCCAACCGCTACATCCGCACGGCCAAGGATTGCGCTGCCGACAGCGAGCCGCTGCAGATATCAGCGATTCGTATTTATGAGCAAGGCCGTTTGCGGCAGACGCTGGACACCGCAGCCTATGGCAGCTGCAGCATTGTGCAGCCGCAATGGGTGGACGCGAATTTTGATGGATTGCCGGATTTGAGCCAGTCGCTGGAGCTGCCTGCGGGCCCGAACATCAGGCACAGCACCTGGCTTTTTAATGCAGCCAGCAAAAGATGGGAGCTGGGGCCGGAGGTGCTGCAGCAAATCAGCTCTCCCGTCTTTGATGCCAGGGCCAAGCGTATCTACAGCCCGTGGCGCGATGGCTGCTGTAGCCATGGCGTGGACATTTACGCCTGGCAGCAGGAAAAGCTCAAAAAAGTGGAGCAGGGCCAGAGCTATGTGCTGCCCGTGCGCAAGGCTGGCAAGCTGATGGGCTGCTACATCATGCCCAGCTACAGCGATGGTCATGTGGTCTGGCCCGATGCGCTGTACCGCAATGCGGATGGGCTGAGTCTGGGTAAGTCACCTGCAGACGACTGGTGTGATGTAAGCGTTGCCTCATCCATGCATATGGCGCAGTTGCAGGTGCTGGCGCCGCAGCCAGCGGGGCGTGAAGCCTCGGTACTGGCGGCCTATGGCATGAGCTATGCGCAAGTGGATACGCCAGAGGGAAAACGCTTTTGCCCCGATCTGATGGTGTTTGATGCCGATGCCCGCAAGCTGGTGCGAATGAAGTTGGATCAGGATGCGGCGAACACTTGCAGCGCCGAGCGGCCCTGAATTCAAATTAGCATGAAAAAAGCTGCTGACGCTTATCTATAAAGCGCTAGCAGCTCATATTTCAGTAGCTATTCAGTTGTCTCAGAACATATCCATGGGCAGCGCCATCACGCTGGCACCACCTTGGGTAATGGCATCGGCCTGACCGGGCACGCGCGTCAGAATATGCTCGGCATAGAACTGGGCTGTGGCCAGTTTCGCCTGCATAAAGGCCGCTTCCTGTCCCTTTTGCAACAGCGCTTGCGCCACCAGCACCGAGCGACCCAGTTGCCAGCCTGCGAACAGGTTGCCGGTCAGCATCAGATAAGGCACGCTGCCTGCGTAGGCGGCATTGGGGTTGGTCTTGGCATTCGCCACCATGAAATCCACCACTTGCAGGAATGCCTGGCGGGCTTCACCCAGATGCTTGGCCACGGCCTTGGCGGCGTCTGTGCCGCTGGCATTCAGCTCGGCTTCGGTTTTTTCAATTTGGGCGGCAATAGCCTTGGCAGTCTGGCCGCCGTCGCGCGTGGTCTTGCGGCCCACCAGGTCGTTGGCCTGAATGGCAGTCGTGCCTTCGTAGATGGTCAGAATCTTGGCGTCGCGGTAGTACTGGGCGGCGCCGGTTTCTTCGATAAAGCCCATGCCGCCGTGCACTTGCACGCCCAGGCTGGTGACTTCCAGACTCATCTCGGTGCTGTAGCCCTTGACCAGTGGCACCATGAATTCATAGAAAGCTTGGTTCTGCTGGCGCGTGGCGGCATCGGGGTGGTGGTGAGCAGCGTCATAAGCCGCAGCAGCCGTGGTGGCCATGGCGCGGCAGCCTTCGGTGCTGGCGCGCATGGTCATGAGCATGCGGCGCACATCAGGGTGATGAATGATGGTGGCACTGGCCTTGACCGAGCCATCGACCGGGCGGCTTTGCACGCGCTCCTTGGCGTAGGCGACGGCGTGCTGGTAGCTGCGTTCAGCCACGGCAATGCCTTGCACGCCCACGGCGTAGCGGGCGGCGTTCATCATGATGAACATGTATTCAAGGCCACGGTTTTCTTCACCGACGAGGTAACCGACAGCGCCACCATGATCGCCAAACTGGAGAACAGCTGTGGGCGAGGCCTTGATGCCCATCTTGTGCTCGATGCTGACGCAGTGCACGTCGTTGCGCTCACCCAGCGAACCATCCTTGTTCACCAAGAACTTGGGCACCACAAACAGGCTGATGCCCTTCACACCTTCCGGCGCCCCTGCCACGCGGGCCAGCACCAGATGCACGATGTTGTCTGCCATATCGTGCTCACCGTAGGTGATGAAAATCTTGGTGCCAAACACCTTGTAAGAGCCGTCTCCCTGAGGTTCTGCCTTGGTGCGCACCAGGGCCAGATCGGAACCCGCCTGGGGCTCGGTCAGGTTCATGGTACCCGTCCACTCACCCGTCACCAGCTTCTCCAGATAGGTGGACTTGAGGGAATCACTGCCCGCAGTCAGCAAGGCTTCAATGGCACCATCGGTCAGCAACGGGCACAGCGCAAAGCTCAGATTGGCGCTGTTGAGCATCTCGATGCAAGCCGCGCCAATGGTCTTGGGCAGGCCCTGACCGCCAAAGTCCGTAGGGTGCTGCAGGCCCTGCCAGCCGCCTTCGGCGTATTGCTTGAAGGCATTGGCAAATCCCGGAGTTGTGGTGACTACACCCTCCTTGAACGAAGACGGGTTCAGATCGCCCGCCACATTCAAAGGCGCAACCACGCCCTCGCACAGCTTGGCGCATTCTTCCAGCACAGCCTGCGCGGTTTCCAGACCTGCGTCTTCAAAACCGGGGATCTGGGCGACTTGCTCGATCTGGGCCAGATGCTCCATGTCGAACAGCATGTCTTTGATGGGGGCGGTGTATGTCATCGTTGAACTCCTGTACTGGCTGGCAAGACTGCAGCGGTCTTACCTTTTATATGACGTTTACGTAAACGGCAGCGATTTTAGGCCTGTGGCACAAAGGCCGAAATCACCATCCAGACTCGTACGCTGTTCAGCTTCACGCAAGTTCCAGCTGTTAGCGGTCTTGTGCTTCATGGTGTTCGCTGGCTTAGCGCTCTGCAGGTAATTGATGCACAAGTGCCAGAGCTCCCACAATGAGTGCCCTTGTTCCTTGCTCAAATTCGGCTTCCATTTCACGCTCTTCCTGCACCAAGTCTGTGTCGAGTACCGGCTCCAATCTGGCGGCGGAGTACACGGTATCAGCAGCTGAAATGCAGAAAAACGTCACCGTGGCAAGCAGCCATCGCGACTGGTCTTTGCTGATGCCATAAGCCTGGGCAATGTGGGACTGGTGGGCATCAATTTTCTCCAGCATTGCTGGTGTGGCCGCCATGCGCCGGATCACATAGGGTGTCACGCCGGGATGCGCTTTGACAAAGACCTGGACCGAGGCGGTGAATTCGGTCAAATACTCCTGCAGGCTCACATGGTCTGGGGCTGCGGCCTGGGGAAGTTGCCAGCGGCTGAAAATCTCTTCGGCCACCATGTGCTTGAGGGCTTCCAGGCTGGAGACATGCTTGTAAAGCGCCATGTGACTGACACCAAGTGCCGCAGCCATGCCCACGAAGGTGATGTTGGGTAAGCCCATCTCGATCCCTGCATCCGCAATTTTTTCACGCGTGATGGTGCGCGGTCTGCCACGCGTTGCTTTGGGCTTGGTGTCGGGCATTTTTTCTCTCATGTTGGCGGCAATTCTCGTTCATTCACTTGTCTGGTTCATGGGCAATCAGTCGAATTGCTTAATTAGTTTAGTATGATGCAACTAATTATCGTTTCCATTTGCATTCCTGCGACAAGAGAAGGTCGCTGCCGATGGATTTGCCAGCTCTGATTTCCTAGTTCCATTCCATCATGAGTGCCTCGTCTACGGCGACAAACGCCAGCCCAGCTGAAGACCCGATAAAAAGTGTATTGATTCCCATTCGTAGAAATTTATTGGCTGCTGGAACGCTGGCTGCATTGGGGTCTGCGCTGTGTCTGGTTCCGTTGGCGGTCATTGCGCATAGCGCGCGCACTGCGCTGGAGGGCGCGCCGCAAAGCCTGTGGCAAGGGTGGCTGTTGGGCATTGCGAGCTTGCTGCTGGGGGCGGTGCTTTTGCTGGTGGGGGAACTGGTGGCCCATTTGGCGGACAACCGGCTGACATTTGGGCTGCGCAAGGCTGCGACCCAGCGTCTGGCGCAGGTGCCGCTGGGCTGGTTCACCGAGCGTACATTGGGCGACGTCAAGCAGGCCCTGCAGGACGATATGGCGACCTTGCACAGCTTGACGGCGCATTTCTATACCGCTGTTGGCCGTGCTGCAGGGGCTGTGGTGGCATCCGCTGCCTATCTGCTGGTGCAGGACTGGCGCATGGCCTTGCTGGTTATGTTGCCGTTTGCGGGTTTTTTTGTGTTTCTTCAGCGGGCAATGAAGGCCAGTGGCGCCAACATGCAGTCCTTTGTCGAAAAGCTGGGGCGCATCAACAGTGCCACGGCCGCGTTTGCGGGCGGCATCCCGGTGATGAAGACTTTTGGCACAGGTGGCCAGACGCACCAGGCCTACCGCGAGGCAGTCGACGGTTTTGCGCAGGCGTTTACGGATTTCACGCGTCCGTTGGTGGTCTCCATGGCGCGCGCCCATGCGCTGATTGCGCCCGTGACCGTGCTGGGCGTGGTGCTGGCCTGTGGTCTGGTGTTTGTGGCCTTGGGCTGGTGTGCGCCGGTAGATGTATTGCCTTTTGCGCTGGTGGCACCGGGCGTCTGTGCTCCCGTGCTGTTGTTGCACACGCTGCTGCATGACTTGCAGGGCGCGCATGGCGCCGCGCAACGGGTACAGACTTTGTTGAGCACGCCCATACTGGCGCAACCCGAGCCCGCGCAATTGCAGCAGCCCGCCAACAACGCCATCCGTTTTGAAAACGTTAGCTATGCCTATGGCGATGAGCGCTCTGCGCTGCGCAATATCAGTTTTGAGCTGCCATCGGGAACGGTGACGGCCCTGGTTGGCCCATCGGGTGCGGGCAAGTCCACCGTGGCTCGATTGCTGCTGCGCTTCTTTGACCCGAGCGAGGGGCGCATCACATTGGGGGATGCCGATTTGCGCATGATGGACAGCAAGGCGCTGTACCAGCGCATCGGCTTTGTGCTGCAGGATGTGCAGCTGATCCATGCCAGCGTGCGCGAGAACATTGCGCTGGCACTGCCTGGCGCCAGTCAGCAACAGATTGAAACCGCAGCGCGCGCTGCTCAGATTCATGAGCGCATTCTGGCTCTGCCGCGCGGCTATGACTCGGTGGTGGGTGAAGACGCGCAGCTGTCTGGAGGTGAAGCCCAGCGCGTGAGCATTGCGCGTGCTGTGTTGCTCGACCCGCCCGTGCTGGTGCTGGATGAAGCCACGGCGGCGGCGGACGCGGAAAGTGAAGTTGCGATTCAAGAAGCGCTCTCGCAGCTGGCGCAAGGGCGAAGCTTGCTAGTGATTGCCCACCGGCTCGACACCGTCATGCATGCAGACCGCATTCTGGTGCTGGATGAAGGCGCGTTGGTGGAGCAAGGCAGCCACACGGAGCTGCTGGCTCAGCGCGAGCTATATGCGCGGCTATGGCACAGCGGTGGCTATGCAGATGCTGCAGAGCTTGGAGGCCACGCATGCTGAAAACTTTGCTGCAATTGCTGGGCGACGATGCATATCTGTTGCGCCGTTACACCTGGATGGCCACGGTCTACGGCCTGCTGTGCGGGCTGGCCATGGTGCTGCTGGTGCCGCTGCTTACCCAATTGCTGCTGGGCGAGTGGCGCAAAGCTGCGCTGTGGCTGCTGGCCTTGCTGGCTGGTGTGTGCACATGCTGGCTAGGCAGGCGTGTGGTGGAGCAGGCCGGTGTGCGTGTGGGCGTGGCGGTGCTGCAAACGGGCCGTCACAGGCTGGGGGCACATCTGGCAGGCTTGCCAGTGGGCTGGTTTGGCCCGCAGAACCAGGCGCGTATTGGCCATGCCATCACGCAAGGGATGATGAGTGTGGCCCAGTTGCCCGCCCATGTGTTCACGCCGCTGATTGCCGGGCTGGTGACGCCGATGGTGCTGCTGGTGGCGCTGTGGCTGATGAAACCTGTATTGGGCGCGATTGCATTGGTGGCGCTGCCTTTGCTTGCATTGGCGTTGGTGCTTACGTCGCGCATGGCCGGCCGTGCCGATGCGGTGTTCCAGCGCGATTTTGCGCATGCCAGTCAGCGCATGCTGGAGTTTGCCCAGGCGCAGTCTGTCTTGCGCGCCTTCAGCGGTGGGGGCGAAAGTGCGCGTTTTTTGGCGCAGGCTGTGGAGCGCCAGCGCCAATCCGGGGCGCAGTTGATGGTGGTGTCTGCACTGTCTGGCGTGCTCAATATCTGGGTGGTGCAAGCCGTCTTTGCCGCGCTGTTGGTGGCCGCGGTGAACGGGCTCGATCTTTATCCGCAAGGGGCAGTTGCAACGGCTGAGATGGTTGCTGTCATCGTCACCTTGCTGCTGGTGGTGCGCTTTACCGAGCCCTTGCTGGAAGTCGCGGCCTATGCCGATGTGCTGCGCAGCGCACGTGCACAACTGGCTGCCATGGCGGAGTTGTTTGCCGTGCAGCCCTTGGCGCACGTTGAAGCGCCGCATGGCGTGCAGACGCCAGCAGACAACTCCTTGGAGTTGCGCGACGTGCATTTTCGCTATGACGAGGCAGCCCCCGAAGTGCTGCATGGCGTGAGTCTGCACATCGCACCCGGCAGCATGACGGCCTTGGTGGGGGCGTCTGGTTCCGGAAAATCCACGGTCATGCGTTTGATGGCGCGCTTCTTCGATGCGACGCAAGGCCAGGTGCTGCTGGGCGGTATGGATGTACGCCAGATGAGCGAGGCGCAACTGGCCGCGCAAATCAGCCAGATTTTTCAGGACAGTTATCTTTTTGCCGGCAGCATTGCTGACAACATCCGCATCGGGAAACCCGATGCGAGCGAAGCCGAGCTATTGCACGCTGCGCAGCAGGCCGGTGTGGATGCGATGCTGGCGCGCCTGCCGCAGGGCCAGGATACGCAGGTGGGCGAGAACGGTGCGCGCTTGTCGGGTGGCGAGCGCCAGCGCATTGCAATCGCGCGTGCCTTGATAAAGGATGCGCCAATCCTGCTGGTGGATGAAGCCACTGCCGCGCTGGACGCGGAAAACCAGGCCATCATCACCCAGACCCTGGCGCGGCTGCGCGGCCAGCGCACGCTGGTGGTAATTGCGCACCAGCTCTCAACCGTGACCATGGCTGACCAGATTGTGGTGCTGGAGGCCGGGCGGGTGGTCGAGCATCGGACACCGGCAGAGTTGCAAGCTGCTGGTGGGCGTTACGCGCAGTTTCTGCGCCAACGCCAAGCGTCCAAGGGCTGGCGCATTGCGCCGTCGGCGCAGCGGGAAGTATCTTGATGCGCGCACGCTGGATGTTGGTATTTGCGGCGCTGTGCCTTGCCTCACTGCTGATCGGTGCGCGGCAGATCAGTTGGACGCAACTCTTCGATCTTTCGGCAGATCTGTGGCTGACGTTGACGGCCAGCCGCCTGCCGCGCCTGGTGGCGCTGGTGCTGACGGGCGCGGGCCTGGCGGTCTGCGGCGTGATCTTGCAGCACATTGTGCGCAACAAGTTTGTGGAGCCAGGCACCTCGGGTGGACTGGACGCCGCCAAGTTGGGCATTCTGGTGGCGCTTGGCTGGCCGCCCGCAGCCAGCACTGCCAGTCGCATGCTGTTTGCCATGGTGTTTTGCCTGGCCGCGAGCCTGCTGTATGTCGCCATCATCCGTCGCATCCAGTTTCGCAACACGGTGATGGTGCCGGTGGTGGGGCTGATGTATGGCAGCGTTTTGGCCGCCGTTGCGGAGTTCTATGCCTATCAGCACAACATTCTGCAAAGTATGCAGGGCTGGCTGTTGGGTGACTTTTCGCGCGTTGTGCAAGGGCACTACGAAATTCTCTATCTCATCTTGCCCGTGGTGGTGCTGGCCTATGCCTACGCGCACCGGTTCACGGTGCTGGGCATGGGTGAAGACATGGCTTCCAGCCTGGGGCTGAGCTACGCCGCGACAGCAGCCATTGGCTTGGTTCTGGTGTCGGTCACCGTGTCGGCCACGGTCATTGCGGTGGGGGCCATTCCCTTTGTGGGACTGGTCGTTCCGCAGTGGGTGGCCTTGCGTCGTGGCGACAACCTGAAGAACACCTTGCCCTTGGTGGCCCTGGGCGGCGCATCGCTGCTGCTGGTGTGCGATATCGCGGGGCGGCTGCTGATCTATCCGTTTGAAGTGCCCATTGGCCTGACCGCGGGTGCCGTGGGCGGCGTGTTGTTTCTGCTGCTCATCGTGCGGAGGATGCGCTGATGCGTGCACGTTTTCAACGGTATGGCGTGCCGCTGTTCTGGCTGTTGGTGCTGGCCTTGGCCACCAGCTTTGTGCTGCTGGACTCGGGCATGGACTGGGACTATGTGATCCCCAAGCGTCTGGTGCGGCTGGCCGCCGTGGTGATTGGCGGCATTTGCGTGGCCCTGTCTTCGATTGTTTTTCAGACTTTGGTGGGCAATCGAATTCTGACGCCGGCCATCATGGGCTACGAGGCGGTTTATTTGCTGTGGCAATCCTTGCTTCTGTGGCTGCTGGGGGGCAGCGGACTGTCTTTGCTGGGCGTCAGCGGGAATTTCTTTGTCAGCGTGGGCTGGATGCTGGGCTACTCTTGGTTGCTGCATCGGTGGCTGCAGCGCAAAGGGCAGGGCGATGTCTTTGTGCTGCTGCTCTTGGGGCTGGTGCTGACCATGGTGATCGGCACTTTCACGCAGTTTGTGCAACTGCGCATCAGTCCCGGCGAGTTTGCGGTGTTTCAGGGCTTGAGCTATGCCTCGTTCAATCGCGCCCGTCCCGAAACCTTGGCCTATGCCGCCATCGCCGTGCTGGTCGTGTGTGTGGTGGTGCGCAAGACCTTGCCGGTACTGGATGTGCTGGCGCTGGGGCGCGACCAGGCCATGTCGCTGGGGGTGCCCCATGCGCAGTACCTGCGCCTGTATCTGGCGTTGATTGCGGTGCTGGTGGCAGTGTCCACCAGCTTGATCGGTCCCACGGCATTCATGGGAATTTTTGTCGCCAACATCGTCTACGCCCTGGTGCCCAGTGCCCGGCACAAGCGCATGTTGCCGCTGGGCTGTGGCCTAGCGATTGCCATTTTTTTGGTGGCGCAACTACTGGTGGAGCATGTCTTTAACTACAAGACCACCGTCAGCATTCTCGTCAACCTGGTGTGTGGCCTGTACTTTTTTGTGCTGATCCTGCGCAGCAGAGGTAATCCATGATCACCGTTCGCAATCTCCACAAATCCTACGCTGCCAAGACCGTGTTGTCTGGCGTAAGTGCCGAGTTTCCTGTGGGCCAGATCACCTCGCTCATCGGCCCCAACGGTGCGGGCAAGTCCACCTTGTTGATGCTGATAGCACGGCTGCTGGAGCCGTCGCAGGGAAGCATCACGCTGCAAGGCCAAAGCCTTGCCGATATCCGCACCGCCGACTTTGCCAAGCGGGTGGCTACTTTGCGCCAGTCACCGGGTTTCAACATGCGATTGACGGTGGAAGAGCTCGTCGCGTTTGGGCGCTTTCCGCACAGTCGTGGCGTGATGACGGCACTAGATCAGCAAGCCGTCGATGACGCCATCGCCTTTTTATCGCTGGATGCGCTGCGCCACGCCTTCATTGATGAAATCAGCGGTGGCCAGCGGCAAATGGCTTTTCTGGCCATGACGATTGCCCAGCAGACCGATGTGCTGCTGCTGGATGAGCCGCTCAACAACCTCGACATGAAGCATGCGGTGCAGATCATGCAGGCGCTGCGCCGGCTGTGCGATGCCCAAGGGCGCACGGTGGTGCTGGTGATCCACGACATCAACTTCGCTGCGAACTACTCCGACCACCTGGTGGCAATCCAGGGCGGCGCGTTGCGCTTCAGTGGCCCAGTGGCTGAGGTGCTGACCGAGGAACGCCTGGCCGATCTGTACGGCCTGGACTTCGAGATCACGCGCAGCCGCAAAGGGTGCTTCTGCAATTACTTCACTTCCAAGGACTGATGAATGCCCATTCAACGACGCCATTTTTTGCATTGCACCGCTAGCTTGGCGGCCCTGTCATCGCTGCCGAGTATGGCCAGCGCCTATGCACCGGTCACGGTGCAGCACAAGCTGGGTACCACCGTCATCCGCAAACTGCCGCAGCGCGTGGCCGCACTGGAGATGAACGAAGTGGATTGCCTGGATCGGCTGGGCGTGCCGATTGCCGGTATGGTCAAAGACTTTGTGCCGCATTTCTTAAGCAAGTACAAAGACGACAGCAAGATCAAGGACCTGGGCGCCATCGTCCAGCCCAATCTGGAGCGCGTGCATGCGCTGCACCCCGACCTGATTTTGATTACCTCGCTGCAGGCCAACCATTACCAGGAGCTGAGCGAGATTGCCCCCACGCTGCATTACGACGTGGACTTCAAGAACAGCGAAAAAGGCCATCTTGAAGTGGTCAAAAACCATGTGCTGACCTTGGGTCGCATCTTTGAAAAAGAGCAGCAGGCCCGCAGCCTGGTGGCGCAGCTCGATACCCAGGTGGCACAGGCACGCCAAATCACCGCCAGCCGCAATGACAGAGCCCTGATCGTGCTGCACAACAACGGCGCGTTCAGCTCGTTTGGCCAGCAATCGCGCTATGGTTTTGTTTTCAGCGCGCTGGGCGTCAAACCCGCCAGTGCTGCGGTGGAAACCAGCTTGCATGGTCAGCCCATCTCCAGCGAGTTCATTCAACAGGCCAACCCCGACATCCTGTACGTGGTGGACCGCACAGCGGTCATGGAGCGCCGCCCCGTGATGACAGCCGAGAACTTGGCTAATCCGCTGCTGCGCCAGACCAATGCCTGGAAAAACGGCCGTGTGGTGTTTGCCGATGCCGACGCCTGGTACACGACCGGCGCCAGCCCCACCTCGTTGCAACTGTTGATAGCCGATGTGCTCAAGGGCTATCGCCGCTGATTGTCCACAGCGAATTCACTTTTCTCTCTCAAGTAGCCAGGTTCACACCCAGCCAAAGCGCATGTACAGGCACGGAACTCCATGCAGAGGTCGGCCTGATTTCTAGGAACCTGGTATGTCCAAACAACTTCAAAAATCTTGCGATATTCGCGTCCACTCGGTTTCCAAACTGAGTACTCCTCCATTTGCACGAAACAGCAGTGGAATCGCGCAACATGCACTGTGGGGGCTGGTCATGAGTGGCTTGCTGACTGCTGCTGCCCAGGCGCAGACGGATCAGGCATCGGCGGAACAGAAGGCCACACAAAAAGCGACTGAAAAGGCCAAAGCAGAAGCCGAACTACCGCAGGTGACGGTGCAAGATTCAGCCGCATCGGTCACGGCGCCGTATGCGGGCGGTCAGGTCAATAGCGGGGGGCGCATAGGTTTTCTGGGTGACAAAGACTTCATGGAAACGCCTTTCAGCACCATGAGCTACACCGAAAAATTTGTGCAAGACCGGCAGGCGCAAACCATTACCGATGTGATTGCCGCCACCGACCCCACGGTGTTCAGCAACGGTGTCTCGGGCGCATGGAGCGAGAATTATTCGATCCGGGGCTTTTCTTCCAACACCTATGACATGACCATGGGCGGTCTCTACGGCATGGCGCCGTACTACCGCACCACACCCGAGATGTTCGAACGCATCGAGGTGCTCAAAGGACCTTCAGCGCTGCTCAATGGCATGCCGCCCGGTGGCTCGGTGGGCGGTTCGGTGAACCTCGTGCCCAAACGTGCAACCAATGAGCCCATCACGCGCCTGACCACCAGCTATATGTCCGATGCGCAATTTGGTGGGCATGTGGATCTGGGACGCCGGTTTGGAGAGCGCAAGCAATTCGGCATTCGCTTCAATGGCCTCTATCGCAATGGCGATGGCGCCGTCAATGACCAGAAAAAGAAGTCGCAGCTGGCATCGCTGGGCCTGGACTGGCGTGGCGACCGAGCGCGCGTATCAGCAGATTTCTACACCAGTGATGACAGAGTCAACGGTGTGACCCGTGGTATCAATCTGGCCACAGGTGTGGCGATTCCTACGCCGCCCAAGGCCGATACCTTGCTCAATCCCGACTGGTCGCATGTGCGCAACAAAGACAAGGCGGCCATGGTGCGCGGCGAATTCGATCTGAATGACCAGACCATGGCGTATGTAGCCTTGGGTACCAGCAAGACCGATTACGAGTACAACGGCGCCATGTCGGCACAGGTGCTCAATGCTGCAGGGGATTTCAAAACAAGCATGGGGCAGCTGGCTTTCACGCAAAAAAAGCAGTCTGCAGAAGTGGGACTGAAGGGCAAGCTGCAAACCGGCGCCATCAAGCACCAGTGGGTGGTGAATGCCACGCACTACTCTCATAAGCAAGATGACTATGGTCGCCGCAGCGTACCTGGCGCGGACTGGACCACCAATATCTACAACCCGGTATGGGGCACAGAGGCGCCTTTTGTTGCGCCGCATATTTCACACACCGAGGTGCGTCTGGCCAGCTATGGGCTGGCGGATACCTTGTCGTTTGCCGAAGATCGTGTACAGCTCACGCTGGGTGTCCGGCGCCAACAAGTGGTCAGTGATACCTATAACGTCACGACCGGCGCACGGACCTCGCGGTATGACCAGGGTGCCACCTCTCCTGCTGCAGCCCTGCTGGTCAAGGCAACAGAGCATGTCTCGCTTTACGCCAACTACATCGAGGGCTTGAGCCAGGGCGCGACAGCGCCAATGACGGCGGCCAATGCGGGAGAAGTGTTTGCGCCATACAAGAGCAAGCAAAAAGAGGTTGGTGTGAAGTTCGATCTGGGCGAGTTTGCGCACACCATCAGTGCGTTTGAAATCACCCGCCCCAGCAGCTACACGGACCCGGTCACCAACATCTTCGCCTTTGGTGGCGAACAGCGTAATCGCGGCGTGGAATGGGGCTTCTTTGGCTCGCCCATGCGCGGTGTGCGTTTGATGGGCGGGATTGCGTACACCACGCCTAAACTGACGCAAACGGCGGGTGGCGTGAACCAAGGCAAGGTCGCCACAGGGGTGCCAAAACTGCAAGGCAAGCTGGGTGCGGAATGGGATGTGCCAGCTCTGCAAGGCCTGACCTTGACAGCTAACGCTACCGCAGTGTCCAAGCAGTACATCAGCGCTGACAACAGCCTGTGGGCGGCAGGGCGCACTACCTATGATCTGGGTGGTCGTTACGCGACGAAGATTTCCGGCAACCCGGTCACCTTCCGCGCAACGGTGCTCAATGTCACCAACAAGGCTTATTGGGGCATGCCGCTGCTGTCCAGTTTGGCCTTGGGGGCGCCACGAACTTTTGCACTATCGGCGACGATGGATTTTTGATCTCTAAGGAAGCTCTGCATAAATCCCCAGCACGCATGTGCTTGCACATGCGTGCTGGGGGCGCAAGCATCCGGGCCTAAGCAGCAAACTGATCTCGGCTTGAGCCTCTCCACCAAGAAAACTCGCAAACGCGAATTCCTTGAGCGGGCGTGTCCAAATTTTTGTGTGAGCGGTTCAGACTTCAGCGGCGCGCGCTCAGACCTTGGCGAGGAAAGCCGCCGCATCACCGGCCTCACACTTCCAGTCTGCGAAGACTCCAACCAGATTGCATTCCACGCAGTGGCAAGCGATGTAGTACCAGCGCACGTCATGTGTGCCCTCGTACACTGAGACGCCGGACACCAACTCGAACGCTTCGTTCTCGCACACGCACTCGTGTGCCTCGGGGGTAGCCCCTTCAACATATTCCGCGCTGTCGCCCATCAGGTGTTCCTGCCCGCAGTCGGTGCAGGTGCGGATTGCCACGCCGGCTTCTTCATCGGTCTGCAGTGCAAAAGTCCGGCACCCGCAATCGCATTTGGATGAGGCAAACCGGACGGCCTCATGGCGATTCGCAATGCTGTAGCTGCGTAGCTCGGCTTGGGTGTCGCCGGACGTCGTCCCGTACCAGAACTCGCCCTTCTTTGTCAGTGCCATTGATGCTGTTCCATTCTTCAAGGTGGGCTTCCCGGCAGAATTGACGCCAAGCTTGCCCAGATCATCTGGATTTTGCCTGAAGGCACGATCCATCGCCGTCAGGGGGATGGGTCGGCTGGCCTCTGACAAGAGCTGCGGGAATTCTTGAATGCCGATTCTTGGCGATAGCAGCCGGAGGTGTTTATGTAAGTTGTGTGCTGCAAAGAGCTTTGTAAAGGACTCTTCGTAGAAGTTTTCCGTACTTCTTCCGTATTTCGCACAAAAAAATGCCCGCTTGTTAGCGGGCACTCCTGCTGCAAGCCCTGGTTTAGCTTGCGAATTTTGGTAGGCGCGATTGGACTCGAACCAACGACCCCCACCATGTCAAGGTGGTGCTCTAACCAGCTGAGCTACGCGCCTGTCGTTGAAGCCTCAAGTATAACAGTGTGAATTTGCTGTTTTGGAAAGAACGCGATTTTTTGCGTAATTTGCGGCAAAAAGTTCAAGAGGGAATATGAAGCAGGCTCAGGTCGAGCTTGCCTTGCTTGACTGGGGGGCACCAGAAGTAGCTGCCGGTCAGCGGCTTGGAGAAGCCAAAGAGCGCGTCGCTGATGCCGTCGTCCATACCCAGCATGCGGCGCATCTGGGCTTCGAAGGCATCGAAGCTACAGCCAAAGGCGGAGAACATCAGACCCGACTGATCACGGCTCTGGGGGCTGACTTGCCACCAAGGCATGGAGCGGCGCAGCACAAAGGCTTCTGGCTCAAAGCTTTCCTGTGCGGTGCGTTTGACGTGGGCGGACTCGGGGGCGTCGTCCAGTTCTTCGTTGTCACTGAGGCGGCGGCCAATGGCATGGTCTTTGGCCTGGCTGGACAGCTTGCTGAAGGCACTGAAGTCGTGCTGCCACTGCTGCAGCGCCCAGAAGCTGCTGCCATCAAGGCCTGCACTTTGGCCTTGCGTGATGGCGCAGGCGATGGCTTCGCCGTTTTCGGGGTTCTCGGTGCCGTCTTCGTAACCGGTCAGGTCGCGGCCATGGTCGTTTTGACCGCGCTGGTGCACGAAGGTATCGACCACATGATTGATCTGCAAAGCCGGGGCCAGCAGATGGCTGAGTTCGCTGGTGCGCGCAATCAGCTCGCCACGTTCATTGCCGCGCAGCCACAGGCACAGTGCAGCAGGAGTGGAGGGCGCTTCGAATTGAGGCCCTTTGAGCTGAGGAAATTCGCGCAGCAGAGGGATGCGGGAGCGAAGGTGGTCAACGAGCTGGGGGCCCAAGCCTGCAACCACGTTTTGACCATCGACGTGAGCCTGCAGGTGGCTGAGTGCGCTGCGCAGCTCATCTGGGCTGCAGGCGCCAAGAGAAAAAAACACATAGCGCGCTTGCGCGGGGACGGGGGCCAGAATGCCTGCTTGTGCTTGGGTCATGAGTACGGTGGGTCGAAAAAGATTGCCTGAAAGTTTAGTGTGTAATCTTGGCATGTGCGGCTTACCGACTTTGTGAGCAATAGCGCCGGGGGTAGTACCGCGCAGGTTGAGTTGCCCGAGAGGCAGGAAAGCAGGAGATATGACAGAGATTGCAGACAGGCACTTGGTGGAGCAGTACATTCGCAGCGAGCTGGTGCATCAAGGCAGCTTTCTTCAGGTGCGAAAGGATGTGGTGCGACTGCCGAACGGTGGCGAGTCCTCGCGCGAATATGTGTTGCACCCCGGTGCGGTGGTCGTCATTGGCTTGCTGGATAACGGGAAGGTGCTGCTGGAGCGCCAGTTTCGCTATCCGGTGGGGCTGGTGATGACGGAGTTTCCGGCGGGAAAGCTGGATGCTGGCGAGGCGCCGCTGGTGTGCGCGCAGCGTGAGCTGCTGGAGGAGACGGGCTATACGGCACGGGAATGGGCGTATGCCGGGCCCATGCATCTGGCCATTGGGTACTCCGACGAGGTCATCCATGTGTTTTTTGCACGCGGCTTGGCTGCGGGCGAGCGTCAACTGGATGCCGACGAGTTTCTGGATGTCTGCAGCATGACGCCTGAGCAATTGCTGGCCGGTGTGGCTGCCGGGCAGGTTACCGATGCGAAGACGCTGAGCTGCTGCCTGTGGCTGCAGAATGTGCAAAGTGGTGCCTGGCGACTGGAATGGCAAGCGGTGCAGAGTTGATTTTGATAGCTGTCAGCGCTTGATTTCTGTGGGCTCCACTGCAAAACAAGCCTGAAAATACAAAAGGAGCACGCAGGGTGCTCCTTTTTTTTGCTTGGGTGAATGGAAGCTGTTTTACAGCTTGCACAGACGCTCGGTGGCTGCGATCAGGGTTTCATCTTTTTTGGCGAAGCAAAAGCGCACCACCCGCTGATCGAATCCATCACCATAGAAGGCCGACAGAGGGATGGCTGCGACACCATGCTCCTTGACCAGCCATTGGCAGAACTCGGCTTCATTGAGGTCGGAGACCGAAGAGATGTCAGCGCAGACAAAGTAGGTGCCAGCGGTGGGCAGAATCTTCAGGCGTGAGCCGGCCAGACCTTGCACGAACAGGTCGCGCTTGGCCTGGTAGAACGCCGACAGATTCAGATACGGCGCGGGGTCTTGCATGTACTGCGCAAGTCCGGCTTGCATGGGGGTGTTCACCGTGAACACATTGAACTGGTGCACTTTGCGGAATTCGGCCGTCAGGGCCGCGGGTGCGGCGACGGTGCCAACCTTCCAGCCGGTGACGTGGTAGGTCTTGCCAAAGCTGGAGACGATGAATGCCCGTTCTGCCAGACCCGGGTAGCGGGCGCTGCTCAGGTGCTGGGCGCCGTCATAGACCATGTGCTCATACACCTCGTCGCTGATCAGCAGCACATTGGTGGGGGCAAGCAGGGCTTCAAGCTGGCGCATTTCCGCATCCGTCCAGATGGTGGCGCTGGGGTTGTGCGGGCTGTTGATGATGAGCAGGCGCGTGCGCGGCGTGATGGCCGCGGCGATTTTGGCAAAGTCAGGGCGGAAGGTTCCAGGTGTCAGGGGCACGCGCACCGGCACGCCGCCTGCCAGTTCGATATTGGGCACATAGCTGTCGTAGCAGGGGTCGAGAACGATGACTTCATCGCCCGCATGCACGGTCGCCAGAATGATGGTCAGAATCGCCTGCGTGGCACCTGCGGTAATGGTGATTTCGCTGCCAGCGTCATAGCGGCGCGCGTGCAGTGCTTCGATTTTGGAAGCAACGGCTTCGCGCAAGGCTGGCCACCCACTCATGGGGGGATACTGGTTGTGGCCTGCGCGCATGGCGCTGTCCACGGCATCAAGCAGCTTGGGGTCGCAGCCAAAATCAGGAAAGCCCTGGCCCAGATTGACGGCCTTGTGTTCGGCAGCCAGTGCCGACATGACGGTGAAGATGGTGGTGCCCACATTGGGCAGCTTGCTGGGGAAAGTAGGAGTCACGGTAGTCTTGCAATGCATGGGGCAGGCGCAATGCCTGACCCGGATACGGGCTCGCTCAGAGCCCGAAATCGTCCACGCTGCCACTCATGGCGCGCATGATGAGGTCGCGTGAGAGGCGGTCGCTGAGCAGTTCGGCAAATTTATAGACGAAGTTGCGCAAGTATGCGCCTCGCTTGATGGCAACACGCGCCACGCTGGTGCCGAAAAGGTGGCCGACAGGGCGCACCACCAGGTCGTTGAAGGGGTCGTCGCGCATGGCCATTTCAGCCACGATGCCCACGCCCAGGCCCAGACGTACATAGGTTTTGATCACGTCGGCATCAATGGCTTCCAGCACGATGTGCGGGTGCAGACGGCGCATTTCGAAGGCGTGATCGATCTTGCCGCGCCCTGTGAACGAAGGGTGGTAGGTAATCAGCGATTCCTGCGCGATGTCTTCGATAGTGATGCGCTCTTTTTGGGCAAGTGGATGACCCGTCGGCAGGACAAGTACGTGCTGCCATTCATAGCAGGGCAGGGTGACAAGATCCGGGTAGTCGGCCAGTGACTCGGTAGCCATGCCGATTTCGGCCACTTCATCAATCACCATCCGTGCCACTTCAGCCGGTGTGGCTTGGTGCAGGCTGATGGTGACCTTGGGGTACATCTCGCGCAGGCGCGCCACGGCGGGCGGCAGCACATAGCGGGCCTGCGTGTGCGTGGTGGCAATGCTGAGGGTGCCGGTGTCCTGGGCGCTGTACTGCTCGCCAATACGCTTGAGGTTGCCCACCTCGCGCATGATCAGTTCAATGCTTTTGAGAACTTCCTGGCCGGGCTCGGTGATGCGCTTGAGGCGTTTGCCGTGGCGGGCAAAGATGTCAATGCCCAGCTCCTCTTCCAGCTCGATGATGGCCTTGGAGACACCAGGCTGCGAGGTATGCAGGGCCTTGGCGGCTTCAGTGAGGTTGAGGTTGCGGCGTGCGGCTTCTTGAACAAAGCGAAATTGATGCAGGTTCATGACGGCATGGACTAAGAACTTGCATCATTATGCTTCAAATATCTAAAGAATCTATTTTTTATCTTGATTCTGTAGGTTTGAGGCATATAGGGCTTGGCTGGCTTCGATTGCAAGCTGTGCCAACAATGCGGTGACGCGGGGATTTTCTCCAGCAGCTTGCGTCAGTTCGAAGGTGCACTGGGGGTGCTGCACACGCAGTTGCTGCAACAGACGCGGGATGTCTTCCCGCGCATGCTTTCCCGTGCCCAGAAACAGAGGCACGATAGTCAGATGCCGCACGTTTTGATCGATCAGTGTTTGTGCAGCGCTGGGCAGGTCCGGGGCGCAGGCGTCCAGATAGGCACACAGGCAAGGCAGAGCCGGCTGGCTAGCCAGCACAGCCTCGCGCACGGCTTCTATGGGCTGGCGCCAGAGGGGGTCTCTGGAGCCGTGGGCCAGCAAGATCAAACCATGTGTGCTGGCCGCCGGGGCTTGCGTGGTGCCCATGACTACCGTCGCAAGACCAGCCAGCCAAAGGCAGACAGTGACAAGGCGGTATAGAGCAGGCCGGGCGCTGCGGCCGCCAGCCAGGGCCACCAAGACTGCAGCGTGCCGATGTAGCCGAACACGTTGTTGAGTAGGAAGAAGCTGATGCCCGCCATCACCCCGCCAAACACATAGGCCGTGATGCCGCCCGAGCGGAAGTGCAGATAGGCAAAGGGCAGGGCCAGCACCACCATCACCAGGCAGCTAAGGGGGTAGAACACCTTGCGCCAGAACTCGATTTCGTACTTTTGCGCTGCCTGGCCGTTGTCCTGCAAATGCTGGATGAACTGGAACAGCGCAATCGTGGTCATGCGGTCGGGCTTGAGCAGGGCACCGGAGACCATGGCTGCCGTCACCTTGGTGGGCCAGTTCATCGTTGCTTCGTTGATGCGGCTGAGCTTGGTGATATCGCCTTCCTGGGTAACACGGGTGGCCTGCACGTCATGCAGCGTCCACAGATCGTTGTCTTCGTCCACCTGGGCTGACTGCGCGTTGATCTGGGCCGCAATGCGTCCGTTGTGGTCAAACTCGAAAATGCGCACGCCCACAAAGTCGCCAGGCGTCTTGATTGCGCCGACGTTGATGGCAATGGAGTGGTCGCCCTGCTTTTCCTTGAGCCAGGCGCCAGTAGCGCCGCTGGAGATCTGGCCCTTGGTGACAACGCGCATTTTCTGGGTGAGGCGGTCGGCTGCCGGCGCAATATAGTCGCCCACCACAACCGTCAGCACCACAAAGCTCAGTCCAAGCAGCAGCAGGGTGCGCAGTGCCAGCCAGGGGCCCATGCCACTGGTGCGCATGATGGTGAATTCCGAGCTTTGCGCGAATTTGGCCATCACGAAGATGGCACCAATCAACACGGCAATGGGCATCAGCTCATACAGATGTCCGGGAATGGCCAGCGCCACAAACATCAGGGCATGCGTGGCGGTATAGCCTGCATTGCCACTGCCAACCCAGCGCATTTCGTCCACCAGGTCGAAGAAGAAGAACAGGGCCAGGAATGCAAGCGACACATAGATGACGGCCTGAATGACCTCGCGATAGATCAGGTTGCGTAGAACTTTCATCGCGCAGCCTCCTGGGCCTGAGCCGGGCGGCGCAGCAAATCGCGTGGTGACCAGCGGAAGTGGCGTGCGGCAAGGACCGCGATGCTGGCCAGCAGAATGCCGCCATGCAGCAGGCCCAGAATGCCCCACATGCTGATCTTGTTCGCGCTGACCCAGCTTTCACCCAGCGTCATGAGGTTGTAGTACACGATGAAGGCAAACAGGGCAATCATCAGGCTGGAGCTGTTGCCAGCACGCGGGTTCACGCTGGAGATGGCCAGCCCCAGAATGACAAAGTTCAGTGCGGCAAAGGGCAGGCCCAGGCGCCACGCCAGTACGGAGCGGGCAATCGGCTCATCGCGGCCAATCAGCTCTTTGGTGGGCATGCTGCGTGCCGCCATTTCCTGCATGGAGACAGGGTTGTCGTTGTCGATCTGCACGCCGTATTCCTTGAATTCGGTAACGCGCACAGATCCATCATCGCTGCGGGTTTCCATGCGCTGGCCATCTTGCAGGATCACCATGCGCTGCCCGTTGATGACTTGCAGATGAGCGCCCTTGGCCGATGTCACAGACTCTTTGCCCGGGTCACGAGAGACAACAAACACATTGCTGGCCACCATGTCCGAGGGGGAATCCTTGTCCACAAAGAACACCCGTGTGCCGCCAGCAGACTCCTGAAACTCGCCAGGGGCAATGCGATCGAGGTCGCTGCGCTGCTGAAACTGGGTTTTGATCTGCTCAATTTGCTGATACGACCAGGGCAGGACGCCCAGTGCCAGCACAGCGGTGATCAAAATGATGGGCCATGCAAAGCGCAGCAAGGGCTTGAGCAAGCTGGCCAGACCCTGGCCTGCGGCAAACCAGATGACCATCTCGCTGTCGCGATACATGCGGGACAGCGAGCCCACAATGGCCACAAACAGACTCAGGCCCAGAATGGTGGGAAGTTGACCAAGCACGGTGAAGCCCATGACCAGCATCACGTCAGAAGGGCTGACACTGCCCTTGTAAGCCTGACCCAGTGTGCGAATCAGCATCATGGTCATCACCACAGTGATCAAGACCACAGCCGTCGCGCCAAAGCTGCGGGCCAGCTCTTTGCGTATGGATGAATCGAATAACATTGGCTAAAAGGAAAACACCGATTATGAACTTTGAACTGAAGGCTTTGACCGCAGCTGCTGCAGCGCGTGAAAAATGTGATCTGCTGTTGGTGCTGGTTTCCGAACAGACTGCGCTGGGCAGTGATGCGATTGGCACCATCGTCAGCCATGCGGTCAAGCAGGGGGATTTTGCCCTGTCTTGCGGCAAGCAACTGGCTTTGTACCAAGTGCCCGCTGTTGCGGCTCGCCGTGTACTGCTGCTGGGCGTGGGCGCGGGCTCTGCGAGGGATGTGCGCAATGCGCTGCAGGGCTGTGCTGCGGCCCTCAAGGCGGAAGGCCTTGAAAAGGCCGCCCTGCATTTTGCCTTTGAGGCGGATGCAAAGGCAGTGGCCTGCGCGGTTCAGACGCTGGGTGATGCGACTTATGCCTATACCCATACCAAATCTCAGGCCAAGCCCCTCAGCCTCAAGAAGGTGACACTGGGCGTGCCCTCCAAGACGGCGGCGGTTGCTGCGGCATTCGAGATCGGCGTGGCCCAGCAGGAAGGCGTGGCCATGGCTCGTGAGTGGGCCAACCGTCCTGCCAACCATGCGACCCCCACCATGCTGGCCAATGCGGCCAAGGGCATTGCCAAAGCCGCTCGCATGAGCTGCAAGATTCACGGCCCTGCCGAAGTGGCCAAGCTGGGCATGGGCGCGTTCATGGCGGTGGCTCAGGGCTCGCGTGAGCCGCTGCGTTTCATCGAACTGCACTACAACGGTGGCGCCAAGGGCGATGCGCCGATTGTGCTGGTGGGCAAGGGCATTACTTTCGACACGGGCGGCATTTCGCTCAAGCCTGCTGCCGAGATGGACGAGATGAAGTTCGACATGGGCGGCGCAGCCAGTGTGCTGGGTGTGTTCCAGTCGCTGGCCAAGCTGCAGCCCGCAATCAATGTCGTTGGCCTGATCCCTGCATGCGAAAACATGCCCGATGGCGCAGCCGTCAAGCCCGGCGATGTGGTCACCAGCATGAGCGGTCAGACCATTGAAATTCTGAATACCGATGCCGAAGGCCGTCTGGTGCTGTGCGATGCGCTGCACTATGCCGCACGTTTCAAGCCAGCAGCGCTGGTCGATATGGCAACCTTGACCGGTGCCTGCGTAATTGCGCTTGGCGGCCTGCGCAGCGGCCTGTTCTCTGCCAATGATGAACTGGCGTCTGCCCTGCAGACGGCCGGTGATGCGGCGATGGACCCCTGCTGGCGCATGCCTCTGGATGATGAATATGCCGATGGCCTCAAGAGCAATTTTGCCGATATGGGCAATGTGGCCGGACGTGCTGCTGGCGCTGTGACAGCAGCCAAGTTCCTGCAGAAGTTTGTGGGCGATATTCCGTGGGCACACCTGGATATTGCCGGTACCGCATGGAAGAGTGGAGCTGCCAAGGGCGCAACGGGCCGACCCGTTGGCCTGCTGCTGCAGTTCCTTTTGAGCAAGGCGGCTTCTGCCAAGCCGGTGAAGACAGCCAAGGTCGCCAAGGCTGCACCCGCGCCTCGCTCGGCATCTACGCGCAAGCGCGCTGCCTCCACCGCGTCCAAGGCTGGAGCCTGATGAAAACGGCGGGCATGATTCCCTCAAGCCTCATGCCTGCCGGAGTGTGATGTGACTGAAATCGCTTTTCATTTCAATGCGCCCGACAAGCTGGCCTATGTTTGCCGCTTTGCGCGCAAGGCTTTGCGCCACGGTGCAAAGCTGATAGTTCTGGGAGAGCCGCCGCAACTGGCGCGCCTGTCCACCCAGCTCTGGGGGGTATCACCTGTGGATTTTCTGGCCCACGCCTCGCAGTCTGACGGGGCGGAGCTGCTGCAGGTCTCTCCGATTGTGCTGGCCCAGCATCTGCAGGATTTGCCGCACCATGATGTGCTGGTCAACCTGACCTCTCTGGTGCCTGCGGGTTTTGAACAGTTCGCACGGGTGGTGGAGATTGTTTCCTCCACCGACGAAATGGACCGCCATGAAGCTCGTGCTCGCTGGCGTGACTATGCAGCACGTGGTTTTGACATTGTTCGGCACGACTTGAACCTCAAAGGCTAAGCCATGAACCAATCACCCAAGGTTCCGCCTCGTTTTGTGCCTACGTTGACAGAGGTTGTGCCAATTGAGCCAGTGGATGAGCCTGCGGAAGTCGCCAAGCCCTCAGCCGGTCTGGATCAGGCGCTGGCCCAGGTAGAGCGCTCATTTGGCCTGCAGACTGAGATCGAGCACGCCGCGCCTGCCGAACCCGCAGTGACGCCTTCTGCTGCTGCCACTGTGCCAGTCGTTACTGCGCCAGCCGTCGCTGCGGCAGCCGTCGCTGCGCCGCTGGTGTCTTTTCACTCTCCCTGGCTGGCTGACGGGCTGTATGCGCGCGGCAAGCCTGCATCCATCCCGCATGAGCTGCCACCTCTGCCTGCATCGCTTCCGCCGCAGCAGCCTTTTGCCGATGCCTCTGCTCAGCTTGATGCACCACAAGGCCTGCATGTGGAGCAGGCGGCAGAGCTTCAAGAAATAGCGGCGCCACAGGAAAGCTCGCCCGTTGAGCATGCCCAGCAGAGCGAGCTTGCCGCGGAGCTTGAGCAGGCTGCTGCGGAGGCCGTTTCTGGCCTTGATGCTGGCAGTGATGGCGATGCAAAGAGTGCTGCTTTAGCGGATGACTCCGCGCATCTTTCGGGGCAGCAGGGGCAGGTAGCAGCACAGCCTTTGCCCATTGACGAAGAGCAGCTCACGCGCCAGTTGATGGCGCATGTGGATCAGTTGCTGGAGCAGCGAATCAAGGAGGCGGTGGAGGCTGCAGTGCAGGAGCAGACTCAACTGCTGGTCAGCCGCCTGCGCGAAGGCGTGGAAGCTGCGGTGCGGGCCTCAGTGCACCAGGCGGTTGAGGCTGCAGCACTGACATCGACGAGCAGCAACAAGGCTTGACGGGCTCTGGCAAGCCCTAGCAACCACTCAAGCTACTCTTGAAAGTTCTTCAGCGCCCCATGCGCACGGGGCCGCTGAAGACCTCTGGATTCAGAATGTGGGTGGGCTCGCCATTGACAAAGTTCACCACATTTTCGAAGGCAGCCCGGAAGTACATCTCGTAGCTGTCCTGCTCCACATAGCCAATATGAGGGGTGCAGATGCAGTTTTCCAGGCGCAGCAAGGCATGGCCTTGCAGAATGGGCTCGCTCTCGAACACGTCGATGGCTGCCAGCCCGGGGCGACCGCGATTGAGTGCGCATAGCAAAGCCTCAGGCTCCACCAGCTCTGCACGAGAGGTATTTACAAACAGCGCCGTGGGCTTCATGCGTGCAAGATCTTGCGCTGTGACTGCATTGCGGGTGGCATCGTTCAGGCGCAGATGTACGGAAAGCACATCGCACTGCTCGAAAAAGGCTTCCTTGGACACAGCGGTCAGATAGCCGTCACTTTCAGCCTTTTGGCGGGAAGTGGCGCTGCCCCACACGCAAACCTGCATGCCGAAAGCGCGCCCGTAACTGGCAACCAGCTGACCGATGCGGCCATAGCCCCAGATGCCCAGCATGCGGCCACGCAGCACATTGCCCAGCCCAAAGTTGGCCGGCATGGAGGCTGCCTTGAGGCCCGATTGCTGCCATGCCCCATGCTTGAGGTTGGAGATGTATTGAGGCAGGCGACGCATGGCCGCCATGACCAGTGCCCAGGTCAGCTCGGCAGGTGCCACCGGGGAGCCCACGCCTTCGGCGATTGCGACGCCGCGCTCCGTGCAGGCTTGAACGTCAATATGGGCGCCAGCCTTGCCCGTCTGTGCGATGAGCTTGAGGCGAGGCAGCTTTTCCAGCAACTGGCGTGAAATCTGGGTGCGTTCACGTGTCAGGACAATCACATCCGCATCACGCAAACGAACAGAGAGTTGGCCCACGCCTTTGACGGTGTTGGTGTACACCTTGGCGTTGAAAGGGTCGAGCAGCTTGGCGCAGTCGAGCTTGCGAACAGCGTCCTGGTAATCGTCCAAGATAACAATATTCACCACCGGAGTCCTTTAGTAAGTGGCTGAATTCATGGGTGAAAAATCCAGGGTGGTCAATCGACCGTGCATTTGCCTGCCCGGATTTGCGCCAGAACCAACGCCACTCAGCAGTCACGAAATGGCTTGCACAGAGGTCGCAGGGCTCAGCATTTTTCAATGCGCGCAGCTGCCCACTGCCTGTTGCAGTTCCATGTCATGCTGTCAAAGCGTTGCCAGCGTTTGCCTCTATTGTCGTTCATGGGAGGGTGTGCAGAATTTTGTGTAAACGGACAATCCACCGCCGGCGCAAGCCGGCCTATCCGTAAGCACAATGAGCACCAAGAAACACGACGTACCCGAAGAACTGCTGTCTGGCCTGCTGGCCAACTACAAGAAACCCGAAGACCTCATCGGCGAGAACGGCCTGCTCAAACAGTTGACCAAGCTGCTGGTGGAGCGAGCCCTGGACGCCGAACTGACCGAGCATCTGGGCCACGAACGCAACGAAGCGGTAGCCAACACCACTGGCAACACCCGCAATGGCAAGAGCAAGAAGACCCTCAAGGGCGATTTCGGCGAGTTGCCCATCGAGGTGCCACGTGACCGCCATGGCAGCTTCGAGCCCCAACTCATCCCCAAGCACCAGACCCGCTGGGCCGGCTTCGACGACAAAATCATCTCGCTGTACGCCCGCGGCATGACGGTGCGCGAGATACAGGCCCACCTAGAGGAGATGTACGGCACCGAGGTCTCGCCCAGCCTGATTTCCTCGGTGACCGACGCCGTGGCCGATGAGGTCAAGACCTGGCAAGCCCGCCCGCTCGATGCAATCTACCCCATCGTCTATCTGGACTGCATCCATGTGAAGGTGCGCGAGGGCGCTGTGCGGGTCAAGGCGGTGTACCTGGCCATCGGCATCACCATGACGGGCGAGAAGGAGGTGCTGGGCCTGTGGCTGGCGCAGACCGAGGGGGCCAAATTCTGGCTGCAGGTCGTGACCGAGCTGCGCAACCGGGGCGTGCATGACATCTTCATCGCCTGCGTCGATGGCCTCAAGGGCTTCCCTGAAGCCATTGAGGCCGTGTTTCCCAGGACAGTGGTTCAGTTGTGCATCGTGCACATGGTGCGCCACAGCCTGAACTACGTCTCGTGGAAGCGTCGCAAAGAAGTGGCCGCAGACCTGAGACGCATCTACACGGCCGCCACCGCCGAGGAGGCCGAGCTGATGCTCGGTGAATTCGAGCAGCGCTGGGATGCCGAGTACCTGCCCATCGGCCAGTCCTGGCGCAGGAACTGGAGCCGCTTGACCCCGTTCTTTGACTACCCGCCGGAAATCCGCAAGGTCATCTACACCACCAATGCCATCGAGTCGGTGAACATGGGCCTGAGGAAGCTGACCAAGAACCGGGGCTCGTTCCCCAGCGACGAGGCGCTGACCAAGCTGTTCTACCTGGCCCTGCGCAACATCAGCCAGAAGTGGACCATGCCCATCCGGGATTGGAAGGCTGCGCTGACCCGCTTTACCATTCAGTTCGGAGACCGCATTTCCATCAATTGAAGTCCGAACCGTTTACACAAAAATTCGGACACGCCCGTTCATGGCTGCGCTGCTTTCGTATTGCGGGTCGCTCAGCTTGCGAAAAGGTGCTGCCTGCAGCTTGTTATTGGCTTGCCGTTTTGACGGCTTTGGCTCAGGCAGGTGACTATTTCACTGATGAAAAAGCCTCTGGGTGCTGGTCACCAGAGGCTTTGTATTCATCGTCCCTGAGAGTCAGGTGCGTATTTCGATGGCACCGAAGCTTTGGGGCATCAGGCGCTGGCGGCCAGTCGATGCACCAGAACGGGAATGCTGCTATGGGTCAGAACCTTCTGGGTTTCGCTGCCCAGCAAAATGCCGCTCAGGCCTTTGCGGCCATGTGAAGCCATGCAGATCAGGTCGCAGTGGCTATCCTGCGCCTGCTTGATGATGGTTTCGCTGATGGACGTGCTGGTGCTGCGAACACCGTTGAGCGAAACGCCTTCGATTTTTGCCAGCTCCTGGGCAAATTGCAGCACTGTATCGGCTTCGGCCTGTGCGCTTTTCTCAAACTCGCTGGCGTCATAGGCAATCATGGCGCGCGAGCCGTAGATCAGGGCGCGAAAATCGGGCATGACGAACAGGGCCGTCACCTGAGCGCCTTGCTCCTTTGCGAGCTGTATGCCAGCGCGCAATGCTGCTTCAGAGAGCTGGGAGCCGTCGGTGGGGATCAGTATGTGCTTGAACATTTCAGCCTCCTCGCGCATCGTTGCGCTTTGCTTGCAAGAGTGGAATTCCTTGAACAGATATTCCCACTGCGCAAAGGCGAGGGCAACGCCCGGGTGAGGTGAACTTCACTGTGTTTGATGCGCATCAAACCCGGGGTGGCGACGATATTTGTCAGGCTTGCAGCGCACGCTCGTTGCGGGCCATGCGCTCAAGCGCAGCGCATACATCGGCCATGCGGCCAGAGATCAAAAGGCACTCGGGTTGCTTGCGTGGCTCGCGCTGAACGATTTTGAGTGTGCGTACTACCTGTTCTTCCTTGTCTGCCTCCTGCGTCAAAGGCAGGCATAACTGTGCTTCATCGACAGCCGCTTTACGCGCTGGCTGCTGGCGGCTACTGCTGCGGGTTCGGCTTTTGCGCATGGTAAAGACATTGGGGTAGCGGAATGGATGGGTGGCACTGTCAGCTGCAGGGCTCTGAAAGGCGAGGGGTGGGGTGTCTGGCTTGGTGTCTGGTGCTGGATACAGGTACGGCAGGTTTGGCAGATTGGCGGCGGCGCACACCTGAAAGATCTTGAGTTTCAGCTGGGTCAGCGACAGCAATGGTTTGGCGAATTCCATGAGCAACTCCTTGAAAGCCTTGAGGCCTGGATCGGGCAGGATTGCGGATTTCGGGCAAAGCTCCGCCCAGGGCGAAGCAATCTGGCTTCGCGCCTACCACCTGGGCTGGAGGGGACTGTGAGGCGTTGCAGTCCCGTAGGCTGCAGCGCCTGTTCTTACATGAACATGGTGTTGCGAATCAGACCCACTGCGAGGCCTTCAATGGCAAAGGGTTCGTCAGGGCTGACGTGAATCACCTTGTAGTCGGGGTTCTCGGGCAGCAGTTCTACGCCCTGCGGTGTGCGCTTGAAGCGCTTGACGGTGACGTCATCGCCCAGGCGGGCTACGACGATCTGGCCGTTGCGGGCTTCGTGGGCCGATTGCACAGCCAGCAGGTCGCCATCCATGATGCCCGCGTCGCGCATGGACATGCCACGCACCTTGAGCAGGTAGTCGGGCTTGGCGGCAAACAGGCTGGGTTCGACGGAATAGCTCTGGTCGATATGTTCCTGAGCCAGAATCGGGGAGCCCGCAGCAACACGGCCCACCAGAGGCAGCACCAGTTGCGACAGGGCAGTCAGGGGCAGGGCAAAGCTGGTGCCACGGGCTGCGTTGATGTTGCGCACGGTATCGGCGCGCAGACGAATGCCGCGCGAGGTGCCGCTGACCAGGTCAATCACGCCTTTGCGGGCCAAGGCCTGCAGGTGTTCCTCGGCCGCGTTGGCAGACTTGAAACCAAAGGTGCTGGCGATCTCGGCCCGTGTTGGAGGTGCGCCTGTGCGCGCAATGGTGGACTGGATCAGGTCCAGAATCTGCTGCTGGCGGGGGGTGAGCTTGGGGTGGTCTAGCATGTCTGGCTTCCGGTCAGCTAATTTGATCTGTTGGTTTATACAGTACCTGTATTTTTAACCAGTTTTATGTGGAGAGCAAGTGCCAAGTCCAAAGATTGTGATTTTGGGAACCGGTGGAACGATTGCGGGGCAGGCGGATGCCAGCACGCAAGGCGTGGGCTACAGGGCGGGGCAGATCACCGTAGAGGGGCTGATTGGCGCTGTGCCTGATTTGCCACAGATTGCCGCTGGCCGCACCGGCGCGGTTCTGCAGGCGCAGCAACTGGCGCAGATTGATAGCAAGGATATGGACTGGAGTGTGTGGCGCAGCTTGCTGCAGGCGGTATCCGAAGGGCTGGCGGATGCATCGGTGCAGGCGCTGCTGATTACGCATGGAACAGACACGCTGGAGGAAACTGCGTGGCTGCTGCATGCCGTGCTGCAGCCGCACAAGCCTGTGGTGTTGACCTGCGCCATGCGCCCCGCTACCTCGTTGCAGGCCGATGGGCCGCAGAATCTGCGCGATGCAGTGGCCGTTGCTGCTGCCGGGCGTGCTGGCGTGTGGGTGGTGGCGGCAGGAGAGGTGCATGCGGCAAGCGAGGTGCTCAAGGTTCACCCGTATCGTCTGAATGCTTTGCGCTCTTATGAGGGCGGGCCTTGCGCTTGTGTGGAAGAGGGGCTGGTGCGCTGGTTGGTCAGTGAGCCGGTGATGCAGCAGGCATGGACGCCCGAGCAGCTACAGGCTTTGCTGGCGCGCCACGATTTGCCCTGGGTAGAGGTTTTGCAGTCTGGCGCGCTGCAGGGCAGGCGGGCTGTGCATGCACTGCTTGCGGCGGGTGTGCAGGGGCTGGTGATTGAAGCCACGGGCAATGCCACGGTGCATCTGGATTTGCAGAGGGCGCTGAATGCTGCGCGTAGTCAGGGCGTCAAAGTCTGGCGCAGCACCCGCTGTCTGGAAGGCCGGCCCGTGGGGCAGGGCGTGGTTGCCGAGAATGCCGATGACGCGATTGCTGCCCGACTGGCGGTGGCCGTGGATGCGCAGGAGCTGGATTGCGTGCTGCTGCCGCCCAGCAAAGCCCGTGTGGCCATGATGCTGGAGCTGGCCAGGAACTCCTGAAACCATAGCTGGAAGTGCTTGATGTATAAGCGTGAAGCAACAAAAAAGCACCCGAGGGGGTGCTTTTTTGTTGAGGGCGAAAGCCGAGCTTACTTGGCCAGAGCAGCCAGAGCGCGTTCGGTGATTTCTTCCACGGAGCCCATGCCGCTGATGGCGCGGTATTGGGGGGCGCTGGCAGCGTCCTTGGCAGCCCAGTTCTGGTAGTAATCGACCAGAGGGCGGGTCTGGCTGCTGTACACATCCAGACGCTTCTTGACGGTTTCTTCCTTGTCGTCTTCGCGCTGCACCAGGTCTTCACCGGTCACGTCGTCCTTGCCTTCCACCTTGGGGGCGTTGAACTTGATGTGATAGGTGCGGCCCGATGCGGGGTGGCTGCGGCGGCCGCTCATGCGTTCGATGATGGCTTCGAAAGGCACGTCGATTTCCAGCACGTAGTCCAGCTTCACGCCGGCTGCCTTCATGGCATCAGCCTGAGGAATGGTGCGGGGGAAACCGTCAAACAGGAAACCATTGGCGCAATCGGCCTGGGCAATGCGCTCCTTGACCAGATTGATGATCAGATCGTCGCTGACCAGCTGGCCAGCGTCCATCACGGCCTTGGCTTGCAGACCCAGAGGGGTGCCAGCCTTGACGGCAGCGCGCAGCATGTCGCCAGTGGAGATTTGAGGGATACCGTACTTTTGGCAGATGAAGGCGGCCTGAGTGCCTTTGCCGGCGCCGGGAGCACCCAACAAAATCAGTTTCATGGAAATCCTTGAGGAGAGTAGAAATTCTTGCGGACCAGAGCAGGCGGGTGGACGCCTGTCATCCTCGGGCCATATTTTTCGCGGGCAAGGATAGCACGCACAAGACCAACACAGGCTTACAGACCTGGGTCAAGACTGTCACAAGTGCGGCCATGACCCGCGCAGCATTTATCGCCTGCGCGACTGCTGTAGTTGTAATCCAGTCTTGCCACGCAATGCATGCGCTATTTGGACTAGATAAAAGTATAGCTGTCAGCGCTTGACTGGTATGGCGCAGGGGTCAAAAAGAGCACTGCAGCACCCCAGAAGCTTTTGCTGCCATGTATTCCGGGCATCCCTGTTAACCCGGATATCTGCCCACAGCCCCGCGTTTCAGAGGGCAGGCGGCGATGAGGCATGACAACTCATCACCAGATTGTCTGAATCCGTCAGCTTGCGGTGGGCAGGGCCCAGCCTGCCGAAAACTCTGCCAGCTGCGGCCAGCGAACGGGCTTCAGGCAGGCGCTTTCGGCAGGCGCTTTCAGCGCGCAAGCTCAGCCCGCAAACAGGGCGCGCACGCGCTCCAGGTCTTCTGGTGTATCCACACCGGCGCCCGGCGCATCGGGTGTGATGTGCACGGCAATGCGGTGGCCATGCCACAGGGCGCGCAGTTGCTCCAGCTGTTCCATGGCCTCGGTTGGCGCGGCGGACAGGCGGGGGAAGTCGCGCAGAAAACCGGCCTTGTAGCTATAGATGCCAATATGGCGCAGCGGTGTGAAACCTGCGTGACCATTGCTGGCCGTCACGGTCTTCCACCACGCTTCATCGGCATGGTCGCGCGAGAAGGGGATGGGCGCACGGCTGAAATAGCTGGCCAGACCGCTGGCATCGCACACGACCTTGACCACATTCGGGTTGCGATAGTCGGCCAGCGTCTCGATGGGGTGGGCGGCGGTGCCCATGCTGGCTTCGGGGCGGGCCAGCAGCAGCTGGGCCACGGCGTCGATCAGTTGGGGGTCGATCAGCGGCTCGTCGCCCTGCACATTGACCACCACATCGTCGCCCGAGAGGCCTAGTTGCTCGCAGGCTTCGGCCAGGCGGTCGCTGCCGCTGGCGTGGTCCTTGCGGGTCAGGATGGCTTCAATACCGTGCTGGGCGCAGGCCGCAACAATGCTTTCATCGTCACCGGCCACCACGCAGCGCGCAGCACCAGCCAGGGCTGCACGCTGGGCGACGCGAACCACCATGGGCAGACCGCCGATATCGGCCAGCGGCTTGCCGGGCAGGCGGCTGGAGGACAGGCGGGCGGGAATCAGTACCGTATAGGACATGGGAATAGGAAACTGTTCACAGAGGGCTGGTCAGGGGAAGGCACGAAGCCGCTCAGAGGCTGTCTTCCAGCTCATCATCCGTCAGCGTGCGGGCTTCGTTTTCCAGCAGCACAGGAATGCCGTCGCGCACGGGGTAGGCCAGACGTGCGCTGTGGCTGATGAGTTCCTGGTGCTCGCGGTCGAAACGCAGCGGGCCTTTGGTGACGGGGCAGACCAGCAGTTCAAGAAGTTTGGCGTCCATGAGAAATCCTGCAATCAATAGTGGGCGCGGTCCGGAGGGTGGACTGCGAAATTTGGAAACTGGCGCTAATGATAGTCAGCCCGGAGAGGCTGGCAGACCAATGGTGTTCAAACACTGGCGAGTTTGGCGTCCAGCAAGGCCCAGAACGCGGGCGGCAGCGACAGTTGCAGCGGCACAGCCCAGGCTTCGGGGTGCGTGTGCCACAGCTTGACAGCATCTTTTTCGGTGCAAATCAAGGCTGAGCCACTGTCCAACTTACGTGAGAAGCTCTCGAAATCATAGTGATCTGGCAAAGACTGGGTGGCGCCCAGCGTCAATCCCTGCGCCCCGAGCATGGCGAAAAAAGATTCGGGTCTGGCCACCGCAGCCACGGCTTCTAGGGGCTGGCCTTGAAGGTCGCGCAGTGCGCAGCGCTGGCCCAGGCCATTGCGGGCGTGGTCTGCCAACTGGCGCTGCAGGGCAAAAGCGGGGGCCGTGCCAGCGGGCTGCGGCGGCTGGCCTGCGTACAGCGTGGCCGTTACATCGCGGGGCCAGGGTTCGCGCAGCGGGCCAGCGGGCAGCAAAAAGCCGTTGCCCACGCCTTCGTCGTTGAACACGCACAGCTCTATATCGCGGGCCATGGCCAGGTGCTGCAGCCCGTCGTCACTGACGAGAACATCCACCTGCGGATACTTCTGGCGCAGCGCGCGGGCGGCCTCCAGTCGCTGGGCCGCCACAAAGACGGGCACGCCAGTGCTGCGGGCCAGCAGGGCGGGCTCGTCCCCCACTTCGCTGGCGGGGGTGTCCGGCAGGGCTTCGCGGCAGTCGTCGGTCTTGCGGCCATAGCCGCGAGAGAGGATGCCCGGCGTCCAGCCTGCCGCCTGCAGATGGGCCACCACGGCCTGGGTGACGGGGGTTTTGCCCGCGCCGCCCGCAATCACATTGCCCACCACGATCACGGGCAGGCCTGTGCTTTGCTGGCGGCGGCGCATGCGGCGGGCGTTCCAGCCTTGCAGCGCACCATACAGGCCGGATAACGGCCACAGCAGCCATGCGCCCAGCCCCCGATGGCGCCAGACAGCACGCAGACCCGTCTGGGGGGCGGTGCGTTGGGTGCTGGGCGAGGAGGTCGATGGCATGGAAAGCGGGGTGGTGAGTGCGAGAGTACAGAGCCTCGATCATACCGTCAGCAAGCCACGCGCTATGGAGATGAGAGCGCCTTGCGCAATCACTATCTGCGCTTGAAGCGGATTCAAGTCTGCAGCCCGCACCCTGCACCCTCAGTGCAGCGCAGCGGCACAGACCTGGGTTCAGCTGAACGGGCGGGTCATGGTGGTGGAGAGGCTGCCATCCTGGCGCAGCATCCAGCGCTGCTTGCCACGGGTGACGACGATCTGGCCGCCGCCAATCAGCTCCGCTGTATCAAAGCTGCGCTCCGCAATGTCGGCGCCCTGCGGCGTAACCAGTCGGTAGGTGGGCTGTGATGTCTGCTCGCCGGATTGCAGCAGCAAGGCGCCGCTGTCCAGTGGGTAGATCAGCTTGCCTTTGATGTTGCGGCCAACGCGCTGCAGAGTCAGCAACTGGTCGCTGCGCTGCTTGAGAAAGACCTGGGTGCCTGCCGCGGTGGAGTAGGCGAAATACGGGCTGTCACGGCCGCTGCGCCGCGGGCAGTAGCTGCCGGGCACTGGCTCATCGACCAGTGGCTGCAGGGCTTCGTTGTACAGGCGGCAGCTTTGCGGCGTTTTGTCTGCCTTGAGTTCCTGCGTCTGAATCAGCAGGGGCGGATTGTCGGGCGCTTTGCGCTTGCCATTTCCATTGCCATTGCCAGCAGGGCTTGGTAGCCAGTTCGGCCACATTTCAATATGGTCAAAGCGTGGCAGTGCAATGGGCTGGCCCTGCGCCGTGTGAAGGTGCAGACCCTGGCTATCCATGGCCAGCAGAAATCTTGGTGTGAGCTGGCCGTTTTTATCGACCTTTCCCAGCGCATTGATGACCTGTCCCACACCGCTCCAGCGCGGCTGCAGCAGCTCGTGCAGGCTGGCCAGGTCCAGAATGCCTGCGCCAACCGGCTCGCTGATGTGAACGGCGCGCAGGTTGCTGGCGTCGAGCTCGCTATTGGCCGAGCTGATGGAGGCCAGTCCATCCCCCAGCAAATACTGGTGGGGCGAACTGGCTACCAGCTTGCCCCGCGTGAAGCGCACATAGGAATTGGCGGTTTCGGGCTCGGCCCCCGGCTTTGTGACAACAACGGTGCGCTTGAGCAGCACACTGTGGGGCAGGTCCCGGCTGGGGAGGTCGACTTGCAGCGCGTCGAAAGCTGGAACGCCCAGTGACTGTCCCTTGGCATCCAGCAGTTCGCCGCAGCCCTGGCGATAGGCGATAAACCCCACGGCCTTGCCACCCAGGGCCAGGGTTTCGATGGATTCAAAAGCGATCTGGGGTTTGGCGGGCGCATTGCGCAAGACAAAGCGCTTGCCGCCATTGGGCAGGCTCACCGTCTTGACCGCGGCAAACCAGGCCTTGTCAGGCTCCATCGAGCCTTTGTAGCCCGTGGCCTGGTAGCCGTCGTAGGGCTCGGTAATGGCAGCGCTTTGCGGGTTGGGGGTGCAGGCGGTGATGCTGCCCGCTTCGGGGCCA
This sequence comes from Comamonas fluminis, assembly GCF_019186805.1. Lineage (NCBI taxonomy): Bacteria > Pseudomonadati > Pseudomonadota > Betaproteobacteria > Burkholderiales > Comamonadaceae > Comamonas > Comamonas fluminis. Next base: position 2,173,889 of record NZ_CP066783.1, read on the forward strand.
AGGGGCTGGGCTGCAGCCGCAAAACTGAGGCCCAGGCCCATTTCCATACCAACACCCAGCAGCATCAAGGTGCCCAGCCATTTCTGCATACCCGCCCCAGCAATGTGAATGGCCCATGATAGGCCAGAGCTGTGGGCAATCAGGGCTTGGCGCCTGTGGACTTTTGTGTCGCAAACGTAATTTGTGACAGGCCCGCACGGCGTGCGGCTTCCATCACCGTCACCACCGACTGGTGGGGGGCGGTGGCATCGGCGCTGATGATGACCACACTGTCCTTGCCTGCTGCAGCGGCGCCAGCGAGGGCGGCGGCCACGGCATCCATGGTGCGGTCGTCCAGCGTCTGCTTGTTGACGGCGTAACGGCCATCAGCGGCCACGGCCACAATGATTTCCTTGGGCCGGTCGCGCTGCAGCTCGGCGTCTGCCACGGGCAGCGTCAGCTCCAGCTCGGTGAACTTGCTGTAAGTGGTGGAGAGCATCAGAAAGATGAGCACCACCAGCAGCACGTCGATGAAGGGGATCAGATTGATCTCGGGATCATCGCGGTGACGGGGACGGAAGTTCATGGTGAGCGCTTTCCGCTTACTTGGCCAGTTTCAGGCGGCCCAGGTGGCGCACAAACTGCTCGGACGCCAGCTCCATGCTCAGCAGATAGCCGTCAACACGGGCGCGGAAATAGCGCCAGAAGATCAGCGTGGGGATGGCCACGATCAGGCCAAACGCCGTGTTGTACAGCGCAATCGAGATGCCGTGCGCCAGTTGCGCAGGGTTGCCGCCGCCGACAGCGCCGCCGCCAGTCTGCGAGCCAAAGATCTCGATCATGCCAATCACGGTGCCCAGCAGTCCTAAAAGAGGAGCTGCAGACGCAATGGTGGCCAAGGCGCTCAGGTATTTTTCCAGCTTGTGGGCGGCAGCGCGGCCCGCGCCTTCCATGGCGGCGCGCAGCTCGTCTTCGCTGCTGTCGGGGTGGGCTTGCAGCGTGTTCAGGCCCGAAGCCAGCACCCCACCCAGCACCGAGCTTTGCGCCAGCTGCTGTGTGGTTTCGCTGCTGGGCAGGCTTTTGGCGGACACCGAAATCGCTTCATTGAGCAGATTGGCTGGGGCGACCTTGCTGGCCTTGAGCGCAGCAAAGCGCTCAAAAATCAGGGCCAGGGCCAGAATCGAGCAGGCAATCAAAGGCCAGATGGGCCATCCTGCGGCTTGTATGATTGACAGCAACGTTGCTCTCCCTCGTCGTTCGAAATTGCAGTCGGCGATTATGACCCAGCGCCGCACCGCCTCAGCCTGTATTTGTGTTGCGGATGACCCTCGGTTTGCGCCAGCGCAGTCCGCATGCAGGCAAAGGGCTGGCGTCATGTCCTGCAGGCGGCCAGCAAGCAGTCTCACGCGCCTATAACACATATTTCTGTGGATAACTTTGTGTGCTAGTGCGTCCTGCCCATCGATGCTGTTGCGCAGTCGCAGGCACATGACAATTTTGGCAGGCGTGTGAATAGTGATAACTCAATAAAAATCAATAACTTGCAATTTGTTGTTGCCTTGCTGGATTCATTCTTGTTTACATTGCCCATGCTGGCGCTGGGCAGCCCGATCTGTGGAAAAATCCGCCCGCGCAAATCTTGCTTAACACCGCATGAATTCAATGTTTGAAAGTTCCAGGCCAGTGCCCACGCCACATGTGTGGGAAGTTGGCGCGCTGTGCCACGCCATTGGTGATGCCTTGCAGGCGCGCTTCAACCCGGTTGCGGTGCGCGGGGAGTTAAGTGGCTTCTCGCGCGCAGCCAGCGGGCATTGTTACTTCAACCTCAAGGACGCCAGCGGCCAGATTCGCTGCGCCATGTTTCGCCGTGCTGCAGAGCATGTGGGCTTTGCGCCACGCGATGGCGAACTGGTCGAAGTGCGCGGCCGTCTCGGGGTCTATGAGCAGCGCGGCGACCTGCAGCTGGTGGTGGAGACCATGCAGCGCGCAGGCCAGGGGGCGCTGTTTGAGCAGTTTCTGCGCCTGAAAGCCCAGCTGGAGTCCGAAGGCCTGTTTGACGCCGGGCGCAAGCGCAGCCTGCCGCCGCTGCCCCGGGGCATTGGCGTGGTCACGTCGCTGGGGGCGGCCGCTTTGCATGATGTGGTCACGGCCTTGCGCCGCCGCGTGCCGCATATTCCGGTGGTGATTGTTCCTGCGCTGGTTCAGGGCGCGCAAGCACCTCAGTCGCTGGTGCAGGCGCTATTAAAAATGTATCGCATGGCGCTTGATGGGCAAGCGCTTGAGGCGGATTCGGTGCCTAATTCCAGCCGCCCCATCATTGACACCATCTTGCTGGTGCGCGGTGGTGGCTCGCTGGAAGACCTCTGGTCTTTCAACGATGAACAGCTGGCGCGCACCATTGTGCAAAGCCCGGTGCCGCTGATTAGCGGGGTGGGGCACGAGACAGATTTCACCATTGCCGATTTCTGCGCCGACCTGCGTGCGCCCACGCCCACAGCCGCAGCCGAACTGGTGGCCCAGCCGCGTGAGGTCTGGCTGGGGGCGCTGGCGCTGATGCAGGACCGGCTGGAGAATGCCGCCCAGCGCCTGCTGGATCGGCAGGCCCAGCGTCTTGATCTGGCAGGGCAGCGCTTGGGCAGGCCCAGCCAGCAACTGGCGCGAGAGCAGTTGCAGCTATCGCGTCAGGCACAGCGGCTGCGCCATGGAATGCTCATTAAATTGCAGCAGATGTCGCAGAACCAGAAAGCGCTGCAGGCGAATTTGCCACAGGTTTTGCAGCGCAGTCTTGAGCAGCAAAAGCAGCAACTGGACCGCATGGACCTGCGCCTGCAATTGCTGGACCCGCGACTGGTGCTGCAGCGCGGCTATGCCCTGCTGACCGACGACGCTGGCAAGCCCGTGACCAAGACGGGGCAGGCCAGTGCAGGCAGCGCGCTGAAGGCGCAGCTGTCTGACGGCACTCTGGACCTGGTCGTTACCCAGCCACGTCTGCTGTAGGTCGGCAGCCCTGCATACCCTGCAGCGGGCGCTGGCTTCTGCATCAGATCACTTTTGCGCAAGAGATGTGCAAGAGGCTTTTGTCAGCCTTCATTCAAGGCCACATGGCCTGTAGGCGGTGAGCATGTGCTTTGACCCTGTCATGCAATAGTCTTGTTGAACGGCGACCATGGCCTCATTTGTTTCTACAATGGCCCGGTTAGTGCAATACTTGACGGCTGTAGTACAGCAATGAGCTCGCCGCACGGCGGGCCCACAAGCAGGCACAACGGCTTTATCGCCAGCGGCTGCGCAGCCCCGCAAGGGGTGCGTGGCAGCACCACAATTTCAACCACGAGGAAAACCATCATGGAACGCACTCTGCCCCCACTGCCATACGCCATCGACGCCCTGGCTCCTGCCTACAGCCAGGAAACTCTGGAGTACCACCACGGCAAGCACCACAATGCTTATGTGGTCAAGCTCAACGAGCTGCAAGTGGGTACCGAGTTTGAAAACATGGACCTGGAAGAAGTCATCAAGAAGTCTTCCGGCGGCATCTACAACCAGGCTGCCCAGATCTGGAACCACACCTTCTTCTGGAACTGCATGACCCCTAACGGCGGTGCAGAACCCACAGGCGCCCTGGCTGACGCCATCAACAAGAAGTGGGGCTCCTACGCCGACTTTAAGAAGGCTTTCGTGGCTTCCGCCGTCGGCAACTTCGGCTCTGGCTGGACATGGCTGGTGAAGAAGGCTGACGGCTCCGTGGACATCGTGAACATGGGCGCGGCTGGCACCCCTCTGACCACTGGTGACAAGGCTCTGCTGACCGTGGACGTCTGGGAACATGCCTACTACATCGACTACCGCAATGCACGTCCCAAGTTTGTCGAAACCTTCTTCGACAAGCTGGTGAACTGGAAGTTTGCCGAGTCGAATTTCGCGGCTTAATTTGAATCGCTGAAAAGCGCTTTCAATCAAGGATGGCTGCTGCCGAATGGGTAGCAGCCATTTTTGTTTGCGGTGCAGTAGCCGCCTCTGCTGCCGTCGCGCAGCCATTTGCGCCCAGGCCTTTGGGGATTCTGAACCCCTGGCCCTTAACTTTGATCGGGGTTCTGTTTCTGGTCGGGGCTTTCATCAGCCTCACCATCCGCCAGAAACGGGTTGAACGTCACGCGGTCTTCCGGCAGCGGCTTTTGAATGCCATGCACCTGGGTGTCAGAGCTTTCGACCTGCCAGTCAACGCGGCGATCATTGCCGAGTTCGCGTGCGGCGGCAAAAAGCTTGTCGGTATTCAGGCGGTGGCTGCCATCGGCCTCTTGCCTCAGCAGCTCTTCGGTAACGGGAACGGAGACATAGGCGTCCAGCACCACAGTGCGTTGCAAATGGACGAGAACAGAATAGGTTTCACTCATGAGTCGGGAAGGCTGAAGCCGGTGCATGCCAAGGGTGATGCAGTATCGCAGCACTTGCTGCATGGGCTGTAAATGAGGTTGCAGCAACGAGGCACATGGTCAGGCTGGCATGGATGAGACAGAAAGCGCCGCCCCCTCTGTTTGGACGGTGCGCGGCACATCGCAACCGGCTTAGGCTGCTGAATTATGGAGAGCAGCCTGTCATGAACGATCCACAGACCAACGCGGTTTCCGGCCAGGGCCCAGAGGCCGCTGACGGCCATGCCCAGGTCACCATGCCTGTGTACTTTGTCACCCACGGTGGCGGCCCCTGGCCGTGGGTGCCGCAGTGGCTGCCCTGGCATGCGCAGCTGGCCCAGTCGCTGCGCGCCATGCCTGCCCAGATCGGGCAGAGGCCCCGCGCAGTGCTCTTGATTTCCGCGCACTGGGAAGAGGCCGAGTTCACGGTGCAAACGGCCGCCCGGCCCGCCATGCTGTATGACTACAGCGGCTTTCCTGCGGATACCTATGCCGTGCAATACCCGGCAGCCGGAGACCCGGAACTGGCCTCGCAAGTCACAGCCCTGCTGCAAGGTGCAGGCATGGTTTGCGCGCAGGATGGGCAGCGTGGCTTCGACCACGGCGCGTTTGTGCCCCTGCACCTGATTTACCCGCAGGCTGATGTGCCGGTGGTGCAGCTCAGTCTGCGCGCCAGCCTGAATGCCGGTGAGCACCTGGCGCTGGGGCGCATTCTTGCGCCGCTGCGCAAGCAGGGCGTGCTGATTTTGGGCAGTGGCGCCAGTTACCACAATATGCGCACCTTTGGCCCGGCGGGCCATGCGCCTTCAAAGCTGTTTGACGACTGGCTGGCCCGCACCTTGATGGAGTTGCCAGCTGCGCAGCGTAGCCAGCAGCTGGCGGAATGGACCCGTGCGCCTGCCGCCCGCATTGCGCACCCGCGTGAAGAGCATTTGCTGCCGCTGATGGTGGCTGTGGGGGCTGCCGGAGAGGATGCGGCGCAGCGCGTGTTTCATCAGCATGGCTTTATGGATTCGGCCACGGTTTCCAGCTATCGGCTGGGTTGAGGGGCGAGCAGCACGCGCTGGTGCGCAAAAAAATACCCGCGCAAGGCGGGTCGTGTGTAAAAAAGGGGCTGAGGCATTCAACATGCGTCAACCCCTTTATTGTTCAGCGCATGGCGCTATGCTTTTTACTTAAGCCGGTGTCCGCATTCGCCGCAGAACATATCGTCTGCAGTGACCTGAGCGTGGCAGGACGGGCAGCTGGGTGAGGCTGCCGCCAGCTTGGCTTTAGCTTCGGCTTCCGCTTGTGCCCTGACTCGGGCTGCTTCACGTTCAGCGGCCTCGCGTTCAGCCTGCTGCCGGGCTTGTGCCTCTGCTTGCTCACGCAGGCGGGCTTGTTCCGCCGCCTGTGCTGCAGCCTGCGCTTCGGCGCGTTCGCGGGCAGCTTGCTCGGCCGCTTGTGCTCGTTCACGGGCGGCGCGCTCAGCGGCTTCAGCCTGCTCGCGCAGGCGTGCCTGTTCGGCGGCCTGCGCAGCAGCTTGTTGTGCCGCTTGTGCTTCGGCATTGCGGCGGGCTTCTTCGGCGGCAGCCTGGGCCTGGGCTTGTTCACGGGCAGCGCGCTCAGCGGCTTCAGCTTGTTCACGCTGGCGTGCCTGTTCTGCGGCCTGTGCAGCAGCTTGTTGTGCCGCCTGTGCTTCGGCATTGCGGCGCGCTTCTTCAGCGGCAGCCTGGGCCTGTGCTTGTTCGCGGGCTGCTTGCTCTGCAGCCTGGGCACGCTCCTGGGCGGCACGTTCAGCTGTGGCTCGTTCAGTGGCGGCGCGTTCGGCAGCTTCGGCTTCGGCACGCTGGCGTGCAGCCTGGGCTTCTGCTTCAAAGCGTGCTTTTTCTGCCGCCATGGCTTGCTCGCGTGCCATGGATTCCAGGTGCGCACTGTCTGCGGCCGATGGCTGGGTGCTGCTTATGCTACCCGCTGCAAAGCCTGCGGCTGCTGTGCTTGCGCCGTATGCCGCAGGGCTGTGCTCTTGCGGAGTCTGAAAGCCCTGGGCTGGGGCTGCTGCGGGCGGTGTTTCAGCCGCGTTGTCGTTGCCATTTTTCTTGGCCGACAGGTCTTGCGCAGTCTGGCGTGCCAGGTCCTTGGCTTCTGCGGCCTTTTTGCGCATATCGCCCATAAAGTCGTTCAGCGCGCCTTCGGCGTCTTCCGGGTTGAGGTTGCCACGGGCCTGCAGGTAAATCAGGTTCATGCCCATGATGGCCACTTGCGTCAGCAGCGCACCCACCACGCAGTACAGCACGCCAAGACCTGCCACCAGGCCCCAGCTATTGCCACCGGCATACAGCATGCTTGCGGGGTTGAAGCCGCCGCCACCCATACCCATAGCCATGCCCATCAAGGCATTGGAGTCAGCCATGATGGATATGCCCATGCTTGTGAGCGAAGCGGTGGCGGGCACCAGGCCTGCAAACAGCAGCACGCAGATCAGCGTCAGGATGACGTAGAGCACCACTTCCATCAGCACCACTTCAATGAGGCGCTTGCGGGCAATGGTAATCACATTGCCCAGGGCTGCCTTGACGGGCAGGCCGCTCCACAGTGCCGGTGCCATCAGCGGGCCAATGACCCAGATAAAGGCCACCAGAACAGCGGCAAACACCAGCACCAGAACCGGGTGGGCAATGAAGGCAATGACACCACCAATGAATGGAATCTTGCCCAGGAAGTAAAAGATCGCCGCCACGATCATGTAGGCGATGAAAACCACGGTCATGACCAGGCCGATGAGCAAAAACCGGGGCAGGCACAGCAGACCGGCGGATGCGGCTGCAGCGAAAGAGCGCACGGGCTGCTCTTTGGCCTTATCCATGAGCATGATGCCCACGCCCGAAAAGCCGGCCATCATCACCACAAACGCCAGCACCATCATGATGAGGGCAAAAATGGCCGACACCTTGATAGCCAGCAATTGACCCAGCCAAACGGTTATGCCAGTGAGCAGCAGAGTCAGAAAACCCAGCAGCAGCGGGCGCCACTGCGTCAGACCTTCGGCAGCACGGGCCAGCGTGCCAAAGCGAATATCTCCCAACGATTGAACTTCTTTCATGTCTGTCCTGAGGGTGGTTGATGGTGGTCTAGCCCCTGCGGGCTATGGATATGCAGCGCGAAGATGGCGCAGAAACTGGTGTGAAAAGCCATGGTGTGCACTGCAGCACACCAGTGGCGCATCTCTGGCATTACAGCTTGCCGCGAATTTCTCCGGCTTCGATGGTGTAGCGCTCGACCCCGGCAGGCAGATTGGAGTCCAGCTTCTTGCGCACGGTGACGGGCTTGTTGTTCTTGGTCTGGGTGGTGCCGGAGGCGGTGTTGACACGTCCGGCAGTCACATCGGCTTCAGCCTGCTCGACCAGAATCGTCGATGAGCCGCGGTTGTCCGCCAGATCATTGGCCAGTTCCTTGAGTGCATCCATGGCGCGGGTGTACTCAGGGCGGCCCTTGGCGGCCAGAGGCATATCCACGCTGAGCGAGGAAAACGCCTGCAACTGGCTGGTCATGCCGCTTTGGCCATCGGTAATGGGCACGGGGCGGGTGCGCACAGGGCCTGCCACGGCGCGCTGGCGCACAGGCAGCTTCTGCATGGCCTGTACTGCCTGCTTTTGCAGATCAGTGGCCTGTGCTGCTTCCTGGTCCAGCACAGTTTGCAGGCGGGCAAAGCGATCATTCTGCCCGCCCGAAGATTGAATGGGTGGTGCGCTGGCGCCGCCAGTGACGATGGGGCCGCCGCAGCGCGGGTCGGGGGAGTTGGTCACGCGGGAGAGCATGCAGCTGAAAGAGTTGGATGCCTCTTCCATGGTGGCACAGCCGCTGACAAGGGCCGTAGCCAGGCCCAGTGTGGTGAGCTGAACCCAGCGCGTGAATTTGAAGTTTTTCATGGTCTCAATCATTCGGTTCAGTCCAGCAGATCATCCAGCGAGGGGCCGCCGCGGCGGGGCTGCGCAGGGGGGCGCTGTGCGGGCTTGGGCTGCACTGGATTGGGGGCAATCTTGACGTCAGGCGTGGTGTTGGCGGTTCCGGGCTGCGTCACCTGCACGCTTGCAGGTGGTGGCTCGGGCAGGACGGGTGCCTGAACTGGTGGCGGAGGAGGGGGCGCCAGGGGCGCTGGTTGTGCGGCAGGTGCAGCCGGGTCGGCACTGCCTGCGGGCGGGTTGATGGTGACTACGGACGGGTCGTTAGCCCGGCTGCCACCCTGAGGGCCAACCAGTGCTTCAGCCTTGGCCTTGTCTTCAGGGGAGATGGCATTTTTGTCAACGGCTGGGGCCGAGGGGCTGGGCGCACCGCCCATGCCGGGGAATGCGCCCATATTCTTGGCCAGCAGTACACCGCCGCCAATGGCCGCAATGATCAGAACCAGAACCACCCATTTGATCCAGGACTGACTGCGCTGCGCTGGCTCCTGTGGCAGGGCGGGCGCATTGGCGTAGGCCGGGGCAGGCTTGTCGGTGAATGCGGGTGGTGGCGCGTACTGCGTGGCAGGGCTGCTGAAGTGCTCTGCCGGGCTTGCTGAGCTAGCCATGGGTTCGATGCGAGGCGGCTGTACCGGTGCCGATACGGGGGCGGCTATGACGGGGGGGGCTGCTGGAGCAGGCGCCTGTATTGGGGCTGGCGCAGGCTGTGGAACAGGTGTTGCTGAGTTCCAGCTGGCGGGTGCACCGGGCACTTCAGGTGGTGCTGCGGGACTGGCTTGCGCAGGCATGGGGGCGATGGACGGCGCTGCTGCCGTAGCCAGAGTGGCTGCAGTACTTGCAGTTAGCCCTGTGTGGATGACGTTGCTTTGCTCCACAGCGGGAGCGTGGGTGGGAGCTGGCGAACCGGAACTGGCTGGCAGCTCTGAAATAGCGGGCGCTGAGGCTTCGGAAGCAAATGATCCCCCGCATTTCGGGCAGAACCTGGCCTGGGGTTTGCAGGCTGCCTGGCAGTGAGGGCAGGTTTTGGCGGCAGAGGGCGCCTCAGCAGTAGTAAAAGCCGTGCTGGCTGGTACGGATGGGGCAGTGGCTGCCGCAGAGGGAAGCGTTTCTGAGGCAGGGCTTGCAGGTGTTTGCCGTGATCCACAGCGATTACAGAATTTGGCGTTTGCAGCCAGCGCGTTACCGCAGTGAGAACAGTTCATTGTCTGCAATAAGTAAATAGTGTTGCGGGCGATGAGCGGATATCAATGAGAGAGCCGTCACATTCTTGGCAGCATCTTACTGGGGCAATGCAGGGTGGTGAATATTGGCGCCCGCCAGATTGTCAGCAAATGGTGGTCATCTGGCTGTGCTAGTGCTTAGGTGCGCAGGCAATTCGGCTTTTTAATGGGCGGCGATTGCTGGTTTTAATAGATTTAAGTATTTGTTTTAAAAACAGATATTTTCTTATGCTGATCTTTGCAAGCCCAGTTACAGAGGGTATGAGAAAAATTGTGTTTCGTTTAAAGCTAATGCCACAGATTGAAGGTATTTTGCGGAATCAATCTATATTTGCCTGCATTTGTTTCATCTCGAAACCATCTTTTTAAGGCTTTGCCGCCTCACGTTGCAATTTCAGAATTTCAATATGGGGCGCAACACCCAGCCTGACAGCAAAGCCAGCCCACAGGCCTGCGCCGGAACTCACAAAAAGCTGCATTTTGTCCACCGCATAGCTGCCGCGCACAAAACCATTGTTGACGGGGCAACCAGCCAGCGGTCCATGCCGCGAATCAGGCCTCCGTGTGTGTGGCCGGAGATTTGCAGATCCACACCATGGTCGGCGTTTTCTCTGGCGAACTTGGGCTGGTGGGCCAGCAGTACATGAAAATCTGCCTTGGCCGCGGCGGCCTGGCGGGCCACGGTGCTGACATCGGGTGCAATGCCTTCGGGTACCGAAGGATTGCTGTTGTAGGGCGAGGTGCGGCCATACACCGGGTCACCAATGCCGGAAAGTGCCAGCTTGGTGCTGCCAATTTCAATCAGCTGCATGCGGTTTTCCAGCACATTAAGACCAAGGTGGCGAAATTCGGCCATCCAGCTGTCGTAGCCGCTGTAGTACTCGTGGTTGCCAGGGGCTACCCACACGCCATGCGGCGCACGAAGTTGCGCCAGCGCTGCAATGTTCTGACGGCCGCTGGCAATATCACCATCCACCATGTCGCCGGGCAGCACGATCAGGTCCGGCTGCGCGGCCAGTGTGCGGTCTACCACGGTTTGCACATAAAGGGCGTTGTTGACCGGGCTGGCGTGGATGTCGGCCAGCACGGCAATGCGCAGCCCTTCCAGCGCTTGCGGCAGTTGGGGCATGACGATGTTCACTTCCTTGATCTGCGGCGGCTGCAGGGCGTTGTAAACGCCCAGGCCTGACAGCGCGCCGCTCATCGCCAGTGCTGCGACGGTTGGCAGCGCGGAATGAGCACTCAGGCTCCAGCGGGGCCTGGCCAGCAGCTTGCCCATCAGCCAGATAGCATCGCGCAGCAGCGCAAGCACAGCCATCATCAGCAGCGTTGCCAGCACCCAGCCACCGGGAACCTGCAGCGGCGCGATATCGGTATAGGCCATGGCGCCGGTTTGCACGGCCTTGAGCAGCAGGGCCGGGAAAATTCCGGCCGCAGTGGTCAGCAGCACCAGTGCGATGCGGGCCAGCCGGCTCATGCGGCAGGGCCACCAGAGCCAGAGCGCAAGCAGGGGAATGACCAGGGCAGCGGTGGTAACCATGAGGCTCTTCTGACGTCTTCAGCAAAACAAACCCGCAAGCATAGCAAGGGCCAAGCCTCTTTTTGCCCGCTTGCCAGGGGGCGACGTCAGTGGCGCAGCCAGCGGCTGAGCAGGTCTTCCAGATATTCGGGTGGAATGAACACATCCTTGATCAGCAGACTCAGCAAGAGGACGCTCAGTATCAGTGCCGTGCGCTTGAGTTCCATGAGCATCTCCAGTGGGTTTTCCAGCAGTCTAGAAACGGCTGATTTCACAAATATGGCTGGCAGGTAAAGCACTGCCAAAGTTTTGTGATCCGCTGGCGGCATTCAGCTTTTCATAAGTCTTGAAGGTGTTCAATGCCTGCTGTTCAGGTTTGGCCCAGGTAGTTCACTGGGTTGCTGAAAGGAGTTGAGATCATGCAAGGCAAGCTATTCGTCAAGACCGCCAAGTCCCATTCCGCCGCCTGGCTGGCGGCGGCAGCCATGGGCGCAGCCGCTCTATCGGGCTGTGTGGTGGCACCCGTGGGGCCAGCCTATGGTGGAGGTGGCTACTACGACTCCAATATGGTCGTAGCCAATGTTCCGCCGCCCGCCCCTTATGTGGAAACAGTGCCAGTGGCGCCCTTTGTGGGTGCGGTCTGGATCGGGGGCTTCTGGGATTGGTCCGGTGGTCGCCATGTCTGGCACCCCGGGCGTTATGAACGACCACGGCCCGGTTTCGCCTATCGCCAGGGTGGCTGGAGCCATGGGCCGGACGGGCGCTGGATGCTGCACCGTGGAGGCTGGGAACGACACTAAAGTTCAGACCCGCGGGGTGCTGATCGCCCGTGAAAGCGCGCAAAGTGCCAAGGGCTGGGATAATCCCAGCCCTTATGTCTTTGAAGATCACCTTTCCCGAGTCGCTTCCCGTATCTGGCCGCCGCCAGGAAATCATGGAGGCCATGGATCGCCATCAGGTCATCATCGTCTGTGGCGAGACGGGCTCGGGCAAGACCACGCAGCTGCCCAAGATCGCGCTGGCGTTGGGGCGCGGCAAGCTCAATGCAACGCCTGACGATAAAGGGCAGGTGCGCGGTCATTTGATTGGCCATACCCAGCCGCGCCGGATTGCGGCCAGCTCGGTGGCCAAGCGCATTGCCGAAGAGCTGAACACCCCGCTGGGCGAGGTGGTGGGCTACAAGGTGCGCTTTCAGGACAATCTGCAAAAAGGCGCCTCGGTCAAGCTGATGACGGACGGCATTTTGTTGGCCGAGACACAGACCGATCCGCTGCTCAAAAACTACGACACGCTGATCATCGACGAGGCGCACGAACGCAGCCTCAACATCGACTTTTTGCTGGGCTATATCAAGCAGATATTGCCCAAGCGCCCCGATTTAAAGGTGGTGGTGACATCGGCCACCATCGATGCCGATCGCTTTGCCAAGCACTTTGAAGGCAAGGACGGCCCGGCTCCGGTCATCATGGTCTCTGGCCGCACCTACCCGGTGGAGATGCGCTACCGCCCGTTCGAGGGCGAAAAAGACAAGGATTTGAACGACGCCATAGCGGACGGTGTGGACGAGCTGTGGGCCGGCGGCAAGGGTGGGGACATCCTGATCTTCTTGCCCGGTGAGCGTGAGATTCGCGAAGCGGCCGACCATGTGCGCAAGCATTTGCAGAACTCGCCCACGCTGCGTAGTGCCGAAGTGCTGCCGCTGTTCTCGCGCCTGTCGCAGGCCGAGCAGGACCGCATCTTTGACGGCCACACGGGCCGCCGCATCGTGCTGGCCACCAACGTGGCCGAGACCTCGCTGACGGTTCCTGGCATCCGATACGTCATTGACGCAGGCACGGCGCGCGTTAAGCGCTATTCCTTCCGTAGCAAGGTGGAGCAGCTGCTGGTCGAGCCGATTTCGCAGGCTGCCGCCAACCAGCGTGCCGGCCGTTGCGGCCGTGTGGCCAACGGTATCTGCATCCGCCTGTATGACGAGGTGGATTTCAACGGCCGCGACAAATTCACCGACCCGGAAATCCTGCGTTCGTCGCTGGCCGGGGTGATCTTGCGCATGAAGGCGCTGGGTCTGGGCGATGTGGTGCATTTTCCGTTTCTGGAAGCGCCTTCGGGCCGCGCCATTGCCGACGGCTACCAACTGCTGGCAGAGCTGGGCGCAGTGGATGACCATGGTCAGTTGCTGCCCATGGGCAAAGAGCTGTCGCGCCTGCCGCTGGATCCGCGCGTGGGCCGCATGATTCTGGAAGCGCGTGAGCGCGGCGCGGTGGCCGAGGTGCTGATCATTGCCTCGGCGCTTTCTGTGCAAGACGTGCGCGACCGGCCTATGGAAGCGCAGCAGCAGGCCGACCAGGCACACGCCAAGTTTGACGACGACAAAAGCGAATTCACCGGCTATCTGCGCCTGTGGAAATGGCTGATGGATGCGCGTGGCGGCAAGGTGGTGGCCAAGACGCGTGCCGAGATGGCCGCGCAAAACAAGCCTGCTGCCAAGCCATCGGCGCGCAACCAGGCCTTCTTGCCCGTCAGCCAGCGCACGAGCGGGTCTATGGGCGCGCAGGTCGAAGGCACGGTGGAGGAGCGGCTGGCGCTGTTTAACCCGGCCGAGCCGCAGGTGGAAGCCACGCACAAGATCAGCAACCGCCAGTGGGAGCAGTTGCTGCGCCAGAACTTCATCAACATCCGCCGCGTGCGCGAATGGCGCGACACACACAGCCAGTTGCTGACAGTGGTGAAGGAGCAGAAATGGCTGCTGAACAACGAGGCCGCTGGGTATGACGCGGTGCACCTGTCCATGTTGTCCGGCCTGCTGGGCAATATTGGCTACAAGGGCGAGGAAAGCGAAGCCTATCTGGGCGCGCACGGCATCAAGTTCCACCCGCACCCCGGCGCACATCTGAGCAAAAAGCCGGGCCGCTGGATTGTGGCGGCCGAGCAGGTGGAAACCTCGCGCCTGTATGGCCGGGGCATTGCGGCGATTGAGCCGCAGTGGCTGGAAGAGGTGGGCGGCCATCTGCTCAAAAAGCAGTTGCTGGACCCGCACTGGAGCAAAAAGCAGGCCGATGTGGTGGCGCTGGAACGTGCCACGCTCTACGGCTTGGTGGTCTACAACGGTCGGCGCGTCAGCTATGGTCGCGTCGATCCGCACGAAGCGCGTAATTTGTTCATCCGTCAGGCGATGGTGGAGGGAGAGTGGGAAACCAAATGGCATTTCCTGCCCGCCAATTTGAAGCTGATGCGCAAGGTGGAAGAGCTGGAACACAAGAGCCGCCGCCAGGACGTGCTGGTGGACGATGAGCTGATCTTTGCCTTCTACGACCAGCAATTGCCGCACGATGTGTACAGCGGCGCCACATTTGATAAATGGTTCCGTGCCGAAAGCAAGGCCAAGCCCGAGCTGCTGCGCCTCTCTAAAGACGAGTTGATGCGCCATGAGGCGGCAGGCATCACTACCGACAACTTCCCGAAGACCGTGAAGCTGGGCGGTGTGGATTGCACCGCCACCTATCTGCACAGCCCCGGTGATGCGCGTGACGGCATCACCGTCACCGTGCCGCTGTTTGTGCTCAATCAGGTGTCGGAAGATCGTGCTGAATGGCTGGTGCCCGGCATGCTCAAGGACAAGATTCAGGCCCTGCTCAAAAGCCTGCCCCAGCGCCCGCGCAGCCGCTTTGTGCCGCTGCCCGAAAGCGCGACGCGGCTGGCTGAGCTGTTTACTCAGCCCGATCGCTGGTTGCAAGGCGGCTTGATTGACGCACTGCTCAAGCAGGTGCGCGATGAAACCTCGCTGGACGTCAAGCGTGCCGACTTCAAGCTGGACATGCTCAGCCCGCATTTGTTCATGAACTTCCGCATCACGGACGAGCATGGCCGCCAGCTGGGCCAGGGCCGCAATCTGGGGGCGCTCAAGGCCGAGTGGGGCGTCAAGGCGCGTGGGGCGTTCCAGGCGCTTGCGTCATTGAAAGTGGCCTCCGTCGTGGCAGAACAGGCGGATTTGGATGGAAAACAGCCTGAAGTCAAGAAAAATAGCGGACCTTCTGCTTCAAATAAAGGAGCGCCTGTTTCGCGACCCGAAGCAGCGGCCCCTGCGGTATCTCCTGCGCAAAAGCATGACGCCCGCTACAAGGAATGGAGCTTTGGCGAGCTGCCCGAGCTGATGGAAATCAAAAAGGGCGGCACCACGCTGATCGGCTTCCCCGCGCTGATCGACCATGGCGACAGCGTCGGCATCGAAGTGTTTGACGAGCCCGAAGCCGCAGCCGCCAAGCACCGTGTGGGCCTGCGCCGCCTGTTTGCGCTGCAGATCAAGGATGCGCTCAAGTACCTGGAAAAAAACATTCCAGACCTGCAGAAAATGGCTGTGGCCTATATGCCACTGGGCACGCAGGAAGAGTTGCGCGGCCAGATCATCGATGTGGCCATCGACCGCGCCTTTTTGCAAGACCCGCTGCCCGCCAACGAAGCGGACTTTAAACAGCGCGTGCAGGATGGCCGTGGCCGCCTGACCTTGATTGCCAACGAAGTGGCGCGTATGAGCAGCACCATACTGACCGAGTACGCCGCTGCTGCACGCAAGATCAAGGACACTAAAAACGCACCGGAAGCGACCAAGGATGCGGGCGAGCAGCTATCAAAACTGGTGCCCAAGAAATTCATTGCCGTGGCCCCCTGGAGCCAGCTGGGCCATTACGCCCGCTATCTGAAGGCCATCACCACGCGCCTTGATAAATACCGCGCAGACCCGGCCCGTGACGCCGCCAAGCAAAAGGAGCTGCAGCCGCTGGAGCAGCGCTACTGGCGTTTGGTAGCAGAGCGCAAGGGCGCGGTGGATGCCCGCATGCAGGAATACCGCTGGATGCTGGAAGAGCTGCGCGTGAGCTTCTTCGCGCAAGAGCTGCGCACGCCATATCCTGTCAGTTCCAAGCGGCTGGACAAGGTGTGGGCACAGCTGCAGAACTGATGTAGATCAAGCCTGCCTGCAATGGGCAGGCTGTTTGGCTCAGGCGGTGCTAGATTCATTGGCGATCCATGTGGATCGTCAATGAGTGCTTCATGAACATCACATTTCACGGTGCTGCGCAGTCGGTTACAGGTTCTTGTTTTCTGGTGGAGGCGCACGGCTGTCGCTTCCTGATTGATTGCGGCATGGCGCAGGGCGGGCGCGAGGCCGATGAGCACAATCACAAGGCGTTCGCCTTTGATCCCTCGCGCATTGATTTTGTGGTGCTGACGCATGCACACATCGACCACAGCGGCCTGTTGCCCAAGCTGGCCGCAAGCGGCTTCAAGGGGCCTGTGTACTGCACGCTGGCCAGCAAGGACTTGCTGGATGTTCTGCTCAAGGACAGTGCGCATATTCAGCAGATGGAGACTGAGCGCTACGCCAAGCGGGCGGCCAGGCACCACCAGGACTCGAAAAAGCACGGCGCTGACCGCAGCCCCTGGGAAGGGCAGCCGCTGTACACCCTGGCCCATGTGGCACGCGTGATGGAGCTGGTGCAGGCCAAGCCTTATGGCAAGACCTTCGAGCCACATCCTTCGGTCAAGCTGTGCTTTCAGGATGCGGGGCATATTCTGGGCTCGGCCATCGCCGAGTTGTGGCTGGCCGATGGCAAGGGGCACAGCAAAAAGCTGGTGGCCAGCGGCGATCTGGGCCAGCCGGGGCGTGTGATCTTGCGCGACCCCACACCGATTGCTGAAGCTGATGTGCTGCTGATCGAGTCCACGTACGGGGACAGGCTGCACAAGAACACCGACGACACACTGGATGAGCTGGTGGATGTCGTCACGCGCACGGCGCCGCATGGCAATGTGATCATTCCTGCGTTTGCCGTGGGGCGCACGCAGGAGCTGCTCTATCACTTCATGCAGCTCATCGAGCAGGGCCGTTTGCCGCCGGTGGAGATTTTTGTGGATTCGCCCATGGCGGTGGCGGCCACGGAAATCACGCTCAAGCATTTTTCCTTGTTTGACGATGAAGCTCAGCAATTGCTGGGCAGCGCCAGGCAGCTCAAGGAATCGGCCCACATTCATTTCATCAGTGAGGTGGAGGACTCCATCAAGCTCAACCGCATCAAGAATGGTGCGGTCATCATCTCGGCCAGCGGCATGTGCGATGCGGGGCGGGTGCTGCACCACCTGCACAACAACCTTTCACGCCCCGAGTGTGCGGTGGTGATCTGCGGCTTTCAGGCCGAAGGCTCACTGGGCCGCAGGCTGGTGGATGGCGTCAAGCAGGTGCGCATGTTTGGCGAAGAGGTCAATGTGCGTGCCAGTGTGCATACGCTGGGTGGCTTCTCGGCCCATGCCGATCAAAAGGCTTTGCTGGACTGGGCTGGCGCCTTCAAGGTGCCGCCAGCGCAGACCTTTATCGTGCACGGCGAAGAGCACTCTGCCCAGGCCCTGGCTGCGCTGCTGCGAGAGCGTTTGCACCATCAGGTGACCGTGCCGGAACTGGGCCAGCGCTGCGAAATTTGAGAGGCCGGGCCTGCCCCAGCGCATGACGCCACTGATGCCAGGGTGGGCTTGAGAGCTGTCTGAAAGCGAGCAGGCAAAAGGCGGCACACTGAAAGAATGTTCTGGAGTCGTTCGCTATTGCCCGAGGAAGTTGCGTTTGTGCGGCGATTCTTTGGCGCCTCTTTGAATGCACTGCTGCCGCGTTTGCGCATCTATCTGCGGCGTATTGGGGATACACGGCGGGCCTTGTCCATGAATGGTGGCAGGCTTTATCTGCCCGCCAGCTTTTTTGAAGGCCGTGACCCGCGCAAGCTGCTGCACCTGTCCCATCCTGCGGTAGCTGGAATTTTTGCCCATGAACTGCTGCACCAGTGGCAGCGCCTGCAAGGGCGTGCGGTGACGCGCGAGGCCATGCTGCTGCAGCTCAAGGCACTGTGTCTGCGGCACGACCCTTATTCCTATTCGGCCTGTGATGATGCGCAGGCCATGCTGAAAGTGTTTCTGCAGGCCTCGGTGGAACAGCAGGGCCAGATCTGGGAAGACCATGTGCGAGCCGCCGTGGCGGGGCGGCCATTGGCCTGCATGCAGGCGCTGCACAGCCATATCTGTGCAGACGTCAATCTTGTCCATCCGTCTGCGCTGCAGGGTTGAAGGCGGCAATCAGGTCCTGATCGGAAACCTCTCGCGCCGCGCCGAAGCCCGCAATATGCCTGCCCTTGCTGGGCGTGATGCACATAAAGCGAAAGTCGCCCAGCATGGTCATGGGCTCTGCCTCGGGAAAGCGCGCCAGATAGCGGCGCCTGGCTGCCTCATACAGCACGCTTTCACGCGGTGGGGTGGAGGCCACACCTTGAATGCTGACTCGCTCCAGCGCATGCACGCCCTGACCGGGCACTTCAGTGGCCACCATCATCAGGCTGATGGCCGCGTGCTGCTGCATGGCGCTGGTGTGACTGGCCAGCCCGCTGACATGAATGACCAGACACGCAAAATCAGTACACCAGGCCCAGGGAACAAAGGACAGCTCCGGGGCTGGCAATTGCGCAGGGCTGGAAAAATCTGCCAAAGGCTGAACGGCCAGCGCCGCCGTGCGCTGGCTGGAAAGCAGGGCACGCAAAGAGAGCTGAAGTCTTGATTCATGGAGCATGCGGACATCCTAAGCCAGCGTCGCCTGCGCGACCAGATCTAGGGAGCAGCCCGGATGCCTGAACACAGGTGCAGGCCTAGTCTTGCGCTCAAAGTGCTCCGCCCGGGTTGGAGTGCTTTGTCCTGTTTTTTCGGGCTTGCCCGCCTGTGTTTTCTTCCATCTGCTCTGTACCACCATGCTTGCTCACCATGCTTTCTGGCCCAAGCGGCTGCCTCAATCCCTGACGGTTCCTGATTCCAGCGTCTGGGACAATCTGGATATCAATGCCCGTCGCTACCCGGACAAGACGGCATTGCTGTTTCTGGGGCGCAGGACCAGCTATCGCGAACTGCGTGACGGTAGCGTTCGAATGGCGGCCTATCTGCATCAGCTTGGTGTGCGCAAGGGTGACCGCGTTATTTTGCTGATGCAAAACACCTCGCAGCTGGTGCTGGCGCATTACGCCATCCTGCGCGCCAATGCGGTGGTGGTGCCGGTCAACCCCATGAATCTGGCGCAGGAGTTGGAGCATTACATCCTGGATTCTGGAGCCAGGGTTGCCATTACCACCGCCGATCTGGCCGCTGAACTGGGCAAGGCCAGCAATGCGCTGGCCAGCGCTGATGCGTTGCAACATATGCTGGTCACCCAGTTCAGCGATGGCTTTGATGCCAATGTGCAGGGCATTGATGCGCCGCCTCAGTCCTGGCGCGACTGGCTGCTGAGCGCGCGCGAGCCTGCAGTGCTCAATGCCGGAAAGGTACATGCCTGGCGTGATGCGCTGGCCTGCACGGATACTCCGCCGCCGCATGAGGTGGGACGCGATGATCTTGCTGTGCTGCCCTATACCAGCGGCACCACCGGCCAGCCCAAGGGTTGCATGCATTTGCATCGCAGCATCAATCACAACGCCATTGCCGGGGCGGTGTGGGGCAATTGCACCAGCGAAAACGTGGTGCTGGGCGTGGTGCCCATGTTTCATATCACGGGCATGGTCTCTGTGCTGCACTGCGCCATCTATATGGGCGCCACGCTGATCATCATGCCGCGCTGGGACAGGGAGCTGGCGGGCCGCCTGATTTCGCACTATCAGGTCACGACCTGGACCAATATTCCCACCATGGTGATTGATCTGCTGGGCAGCCCCAATTTCGCCTCGTTCGATCTCTCCAGCCTCAAGTACATAGGCGGCGGTGGCGCGGCCATGCCTCAGGCCGTAGCCCAGCGCTTGCTGGAGCAGTATGGCCTGCGCTTTTGCGAAGGCTATGGGCTCACTGAAACCGCCGCGCCTTCACACTCCAACCCGCCCGATGACCCCAAGCAGCAGTGTCTGGGCATTCCCTTCATGAGCACGGATGCGCGCGTGGTCAACCCGGACACGCTGGAAGAAGTGGCGCAGGGCGAGCAGGGCGAAATCATCGTCAATGGCCCGGAAGTGTTTGAAGGCTACTGGCAGCGGCCAGAGGCGACAGAACAGGCCTTCATGGAACTGGACGGCAAGCGCTTCTTTCGCACAGGGGATCTGGGGCGAATCGACGAAGACGGCTATTTCTTCATCACCGACCGCCTCAAACGCATGATCAATGCCAGCGGCTTCAAGGTTTGGCCCGCCGAGGTGGAGTCGCTGATGTTTCGCCATCCGGCAATTCAGGAGGCCTGCGTCATCTCTGCCAAAGATGCCTATCGCGGTGAGACGGTCAAGGCCGTGGTGGTGCTGCGGGCGGGGCACGAAAGCACGACCGCTGAAGACATCGTGCAGTGGTGCCACGACAATATGGCCGTCTACAAGGCGCCGCGTATTGTTCAGTTTGTGACTGCCTTGCCCAAGAGCGGCAGTGGCAAGGTGATGTGGCGGCTGCTGCAGGAAAAGGAAGCCGTCGCCTGATGCAGACCGGTTGCAGCTGAGCTGCGACCGGGTTGTAAAAAGTGTGAGCGTCTGCCCCCGCACCTTTGGGGCTGTCAGCCAAAAGAGGGCCTTGCGCGTTAGACGGTAAGTGCTGCTTCTGGCACTTTCGGGCAGGCCTCGCTGCGTTGAGAAGTGAGGATGAGTCCAACTACCCACGACTTATGCATTTATCACGTACATCGTTTCGGGCTGTGGCCGCACTGGCCTTGACCTGTGCAGCAGGTTTTGCCCAGGCCCAGGCCTATATCAGCGGCTCCATTTCGGGGCAACTGGCCCCTGGCGTCTATGGCCAGGTCAATATTGGTAATGCTGCGCCGCCTGCGCTGCTTTATGGGCAGCCCATGTGGGGCGGGCCTGTGGTGCAGCAGGCCCCACCTGTCTATATGTGGGTGCCGCCCGGTCATGCCAAGAACTGGCGCCGTTACTGTGGCCGCTATAACGCCTGCGGTCGCCCCACTTACTTTTTGCGTGACGCACCGCCTCAGTGGCGTGGCGGGCCTGCACCTCGGCAAGAGCGTCACTGGGACCGCGATGACCGTGACGACCACAGGCACTGGGACAGGGATGATCGCCGTGACCGTCATGAGCAGCGTGGCTGGGACCGACGTGACCGGGAGGATGACCAAGGGCATGGCCGGGGTCGCGGCCGTGGGCGCCATGACGACTGATCTGAAAATCTAGGGTTAACCACTAAATTTTCTGTTGCTTAACTGCAGCACTCAAGGCTTTTAGCTATTTAATTGATAGCTGAAAGCCTTTTTTATTTGGGCGATTGATTCATGTTTCATTGTTATTTGCTGCTGGCATGGGCTGCTGGGTAGATATGTGTATCTGGTATAGCTGCTAGCCGGGTGCATGGCTAGGGAAGGGGCGGGGGCATGGCCACAATAGATGCTATTCACATTGTTTGGACTTTGCGCCCTTCGCCATGTTGAGTGGATGCCTGCAGATATGTCATTTCTGCAGCTTGCATCTCTCAAACTGGGAAGCACAGCGCCAGGGGTTCAGCACAGCTAGGAGATTCAGGCATGAAGGGCATTTCGTCCATGGCAACCCGCCAGGTTCTGGCAGAACTCGCAGCGGCCTGGCAGGCACAGGGCGGCGAGGCGGTGGACATCGAATCCGTGGGCGGCGTGGACGCAGCCCAGCGAGTGCAGGCTGGTGAGGCTTTTGATCTGGTCTTTCTGGCCTCCAATGCCATTGACAAACTGCAGGCGGCAGACCGTGTGCTGCCCGGCAGCAAGGTGGACCTGATGCTCTCCAGCACCGCCGTGGCGGTGCCTGCAGGGGCAGTACAACCTGATATCAGCACAGAAGACGCCGTGCGCGCTGCTGTGCTGGCTGCACCCAGCGTGGGCTTTTCGACAGGGCCTAGCGGCGTGGCGCTGCAAAAGCTGTTTGAGCGCTGGGGCATTGCCGAAGAGATCAAGCCCCGCCTAGTGCAGGCCCGCCCCGGCGTGCCTGTGGGCTCCATGGTGGCTTCGGGCGAGGTGGCACTGGGCTTTCAGCAACTGAGCGAGCTGATTCACGTGCAAGGCATTCAGATTGTGGGCGCGCTGCCTGAGGCGATTGCCATTGATACGGTTTTTTCTGCGGCGGTGGTGAACGGCGCGGGGGATGCTGCAGCGGCCCAGCGTTTGCTGGCTTTCATGGCTTCGCCCGAAGCGGCCGAGGCCAAGCGCCGCCAGGGCATGGAGCCCGCATGATTTTTTTGCAGTGCAAGGCGGGGGCCGGGCACTGCTGACAGCATATCCATGAAAAGGGCAGTCATAGCCCTTCGTGACAGACGTACAGGAGCCACAAGGCTTTGGCGCCAGCCGCGAGACAGGAGTGAAGAGGCGACAAAGAGAGGCAACTGAGATACCAAATATGACTTCGCAAGCTAGCAAACAATCAACCGACAAGACGGTCGCCAATGTGCAGACCGTGTTGAACGATCATCCGTTCTCCGGTTACCAGTGGGTGATCTTCGCCCTGTGTTTTTTCATCGTTTTGCTCGATGGCTTCGATACCGCTGCCATCGGCTATATCGCTCCCTCGCTGATTGCCGAGTGGGGCGTGGCCAAGCCTGATCTGGCCCCGGTGCTGAGTGCCGCGCTGTTTGGCCTGGCCGGTGGTGCCATGTGCTCCGGCCCCCTGGCCGACAAATTTGGCCGGAAGGCCGTGCTGGTGGGCTCGGTGGCGGTGTTTGCCGTGGCCTGCATGGCTTCCGGCTACACGCATGACCTGACCAGCATGACGGCCTGGCGCTTTGTGACCGGCCTGGGCCTGGGCGCTGCCATGCCCAATGCCGTGACGCTGATGAGCGAGTACTGCCCGGAAAACCGCCGCGCCACCATTACCAACGCCATGTTCTGTGGCTTCCCGCTAGGCGCCGCTTTCGGTGGCTTTCTGGCCGCGTGGATGATTCCCCACTTTGGCTGGCGCAGTGTGCTGCATCTGGGCGGTATTGCTCCGATGCTGCTGCTGGTCTTGCTGGTGCTGCTGCTGCCTGAGTCTGTTCGCTATATGGTGGCCAAGGGCTACTCGGCAGACCGCATTCGCAAGCCGCTGGCGCGCATTGCGGGCAATGCCGTGGCAAGCGTGCAGAAGTTCGTCATGACCGAGAACAAAGCCACGGTTGAAGGCAAGAGCGGCATGGGCGTGGTGCTGTCCAAGCAATACGCCGTGGGCACCATCATGCTGTGGATTGCGTACTTCATGGGTCTGGTCATCTTCTATGCGCTGATGAACTGGATGCCTGTGCTGTTCAAGGAAGGCGGCCTGGACCCAAAGACCGCCACGCTGGTGGCTGCGCTCTTCCCGCTGGGCGGCGTGGGTGCCGTGTTCTTCGGCTGGCTGATGGATCGCTTCAACGCCAACCGCATCATTGCCGTGGGCTATGCGTTGACAGCGGTTTCGATCTGGTGGATTGGCCAGGAGGCTGGCAACCTGGGCTGGCTGGTGGTTTCGGTTTTTGTGGCCGGCACCATCATGAACACCGCCCAGTCGTCCATGCCTGCACTGGCTGCTGCTTACTACCCCACCAGTGGCCGCGCCACCGGTGTGGCCTGGATGCTGGGCATTGGCCGCTTTGGCGGTATTGCTGGCTCCTTCCTGGTGGCTGAGCTGACGGTGCGCAACCTGGGTTTCAGCCAGATCTTTACCGTGGTTGCCATTCCCGGCCTGATCGCCGCAGCGGCGCTGGTCATCAAGCAGATGGCCAGCCCCAAGTCTGAACGCTAAGTCTCCAAGTCCTTAGCGGAGTTTTTCAAATAGCGGTCGGCCCGCAGTGGCCGACCATCCAGTCAACTGTTGATTTCCAAGTTTCAAGAGGGGTTTCTTCATGATTATTGACGTACACGGTCACTACACCACGGCACCTGCTGCACTTGGCGCATGGCGCGATCTGCAGATCGCCGGCCTCAAGGATCCGAGCAAGACGCCTTCGGCGGCTGACCTGAAGATCAGCGACGACGAGATCCGCGAGACCATTGAAACCAACCAGCTGCGCCTGATGAAGGAACGCGGCTCGGACCTGACCATCTTCAGCCCCCGTGCCTCGTTCATGGCCCACCACATTGGTGACTTCCAGACATCGAGCACCTGGGCCGCGATCTGCAATGAGCTGTGCTTCCGCGTCAGTGAGCTGTTCCCCGAGCACTTTATTCCCGCTGCCATGCTGCCCCAGTCGCCTGGCGTGGACCCCGCGACTTGCATCCCTGAGCTGGTCAAGTGCGTGGAGCAGTACGGCAACGTCGGTATCAATCTGAACCCCGATCCTTCGGGCGGCCACTGGACTTCGCCCCCGCTGTCTGACAAGAGCTGGTACCCCATCTACGAAAAGATGGTGGAGTACGACATCCCCGCGATGATCCACGTCTCCACCAGCTGCAACAGCTGCTTTCACACCACGGGCAGCCACTATCTGAATGCGGACACCACCGCTTTCATGCAGTGCCTGACTTCGGATCTATTCAAGGACTTCCCGACCCTGAAGTTCCTGATTCCCCATGGCGGCGGCGCTGTGCCTTACCACTGGGGCCGTTTCCGCGGTCTGGCGCAAGAGATGAAGAAGCCGCTGCTGGAAGAGCATCTGCTCAACAACATCTACTTCGACACCTGCGTGTACCACCAGCCCGGCATCAACCTGCTGACGGAAGTGATCCCCACCAAGAACATTTTGTTCGCCAGCGAAATGATTGGTGCCGTGCGCGGTATCGACCCGCAGACCGGCCATTACTACGACGACACCAAGCGCTACATCGAAGCCACGCAGAACCTGACGGCCGACGAAAAGCATGCTGTCTATGAAGGCAATGCCCGCCGCGTGTTCACGCGCCTGGACAAGGCCTTGAAGGCCAAGGGTCTGTAATTCATTGAAGAAAAGAAGAGCTGCTGGCGCTTGATCTGCCTTGTTTTTAAAGAAAAAAACACATCAGAGCCCAAGAAATAAAAGCGCTACCAGCTCACTTTTTAGATTCAACAACGTCTAAGCAAAGAGGTATTTCCATGTACGAACTGGGAGTTGTTTACCGCAATATCCAGCGCGCCGATCGCGCTGCTGCTGACGGCCTGGCTGCCCTGGGCTCTGCCACCGTGCACGAGGCCATGGGCCGCGTCGGTCTGCTCAAGCCCTATATGCGCCCCATCTACGCGGGCAAGCAAGTTTCCGGCACGGCAGTCACCGTGCTGCTGCAGCCTGGCGACAACTGGATGATGCACGTGGCTGCCGAGCAGATTCAGCCCGGCGACATCGTGGTCGCTGCTGTCACCGCCGAATGCACCGATGGCTACTTTGGCGACCTGCTGGCCACCAGCTTCCAGGCCCGTGGTGCCCGCGCCCTCATCATCGACGCCGGTGTGCGCGATGTGAAGACGCTGCAGGAAATGGACTTCCCCGTGTGGAGCAAAGCTATCTCCTCCAAGGGCACGATCAAGGCAACCTTGGGCTCGGTCAATATTCCCATCGTCTGCGCTGGCATGCTGGTCACGCCCGGCGACGTGATCGTGGCCGACGACGACGGTGTGGTCTGCGTGCCCGCCGCCCGTGCTGCTGAAACTCTGGCTGCCGCGCAAAAGCGCGAAAGCTTTGAAGGCGAAAAGCGCGCCAAGCTGGCCAGCGGCATTCTGGGCCTGGACATGTACAAGATGCGCGAGCCTTTGGCCGCCGCCGGTCTCAAGTACATCGACTAATAAATCAGGAGCAGGGTGCCCTTGCTGCGTGCGGGCATCCAGCCAAAAGGATTCAAACATGAGCCAATTTGAAAAGACTCCAGGCTGGATGGATTGGTACGCCAACCCCAGCAAGCCCCAGTTCAAGCTGCCTGCGGGCGCTGTCGATGCGCACTGCCACGTATTCGGCCCCGGCAGTGAATTCCCCTTTGCGCCCGAGCGCAAGTACACCCCTTGCGACGCCAGCAAGGCCCAGCTGTTTGCGCTGCGTGACCACCTGGGTTTTGCACGCAATGTGGTGGTGCAGGCCACTTGCCACGGTGCGGACAACCGCGCCATGGTCGATGCCTGCAAGGCCTCGGGCGGCAAGGCGCGTGGCGTGGCCACTGTCAAGCGTTCCATCAGCGATGCCGAGCTGCAAGAGCTGCATGACGCAGGCGTGCGCGGCGTGCGTTTCAATTTCGTCAAGCGTCTGGTGGACTTCACGCCCAAGGACGAGCTGATGGAAATCGCTGGCCGTATTGCCAAACTGGGCTGGCATGTGGTGATCTACTTTGAAGCCGTGGACCTGCCAGAACTGTGGGACTTCTTCACCGCGCTGCCCACGACGGTGGTGGTGGACCACATGGGCCGCCCCAATGTGGAAAAAGGCGTGGACAGCGAAGAGTTCGCTCTGTTCCTGAAGTTCATGCGCGAGCACAAGAATGTGTGGAGCAAGGTTTCCTGCCCTGAGCGCCTGTCCGTCACCGGCCCCAATGCGCTCGATGGTGAGCAAAACGCCTATCAGGACGTGGTGCCGTTTGCGCGTCGCGTGGTCGAGGAATTCCCCGACCGCGTGCTGTGGGGCACCGACTGGCCACACCCCAACCTGAAAAACCACATGCCCGACGACGGTCTGCTGGTGGACTTCATTCCGCATATCGCGCCCACGGCTGAGCTGCAGCAAAAGCTGTTGGTGGACAACCCGATGCGTCTGTACTGGCCCGAAGAGGTCTGACGGATTTCCGGCAAGACATACACCCGGAAACAGACTGGAGCTTGCTCGCGCAGGCTCTGGTTTTCGTAATTGAGGAGAAACTTATGGCTTTGGAAAAACCCTATCTGGATGTGCCCGGCACCATCATTTTTGATGCCGAGCAGTCCCGCAAAGGCTACTGGCTCAACCAGTTCTGCATGAGCCTGATGAAGGCCGAGAACCGCGACCGTTTCCGCGCTGACGAACGTGCCTATCTGGACGAGTGGGCAATGACGGAAGAGCAGAAGCAGGCCGTGCTGGCCCGCGATCTGAACTGGTGCATGCGCACTGGCGGCAATATTTACTTCCTGGCCAAGATCGGCTCGACGGACGGCAAGAGCTTTCAGCAAATGGCGGGCTCCATGACCGGCATGACCGAGGACGAGTACCGCGCCATGATGGTTGCCGGTGGCCGCTCGGCCGAGGGTAATCGCTATGTGGGCGAAGACGGCGATGCGCAGGCACACCGCCAGCCACAGGGCGCAGCTGGCGCCGCAGGTAACCAGAATAAGGAAGGCAACTAAGTCATGGCTCGCATTACCGCATCCGTCTTCACTTCGCACGTTCCCGCCATCGGCGCGGCCATGGACATGGGCAAGACCCAGGAAGCCTACTGGCAACCTGTATTCCAGGGCTACGACTTCTCCCGCCAGTGGATGAAGGACAACAAGCCCGATGTGATCTTTCTGGTCTACAACGACCACGCCACGGCTTTCAGTCTGGACTGCATTCCCACGTTCGCCATCGGCACCGCAGGCGAATATCAGCCCGCTGACGAAGGCTGGGGCCCACGCCCCGTGCCCAAGGTGCAGGGCCACCCCGACCTGGCATCGCACATTGCCCAGTCCGTCATTCAGCAGGACTTTGACCTGACCATCGTCAACAAGATGGACGTGGACCACGGCCTGACCGTGCCGCTGTCGCTGATGTGCGGCGAGCAGGACCCCAAGACCGGCTCCTGGCCTTGCCCGGTGATTCCCTTTGCCGTCAACGTGGTGCAGTACCCTGTGCCCTCGGGTCAGCGCTGCTTCAACCTGGGTCGCGCCATTCGCAAGGCCATCGAGAGCTACGACGAGGACATCAACGTCCACATCTGGGGCACAGGTGGCATGAGCCACCAGCTGCAGGGTGCACGCGCTGGCCTGATCAACAAGGAATGGGACAACCAGTTCCTGGATCTGCTGATCGAGAACCCACATGGCCTGGCCAAGATGCCGCATATCGACTATGTGCGCGAAGCCGGCTCTGAAGGCATTGAGCTGGTCATGTGGCTGATTGCCCGCGGCGCCATGTCTGACGTGGACGGCCCTGCGCCTCTGCCTAAAGTGGCACACCGCTTCTACCATGTGCCTGCATCGAATACCGCTGTAGGCCATCTGATCTTGGAGAATCAATAATGAGCAAGACCATCAAAGTCGCTTTGGCTGGCGCTGGTGCCTTTGGCATCAAGCACCTGGACGGCATCAAGAACATCGACGGCGTGGAAGTCGTTTCCCTGGTCGGTCGCCGCTTTGACCAGACCAAGGAAGTGGCCGACAAGTACGGCATCAAGCATGTCTGCACCGATCTGGCCGAGTCTCTGGCGCTGCCCGAAGTCGATGCCGTGATTCTGTGCACCCCCACGCAAATGCACGCCGCACAAAGCATTCAGTGCCTGAAGGCCGGCAAGCATGTGCAGGTGGAAATTCCTCTGGCAGATGCCTTGAAGGATGCGCAGGAAGTGGCCGAGCTGCAAAAGCAGACCGGTCTGGTGGCCATGGTGGGCCACACCCGCCGTTTCAACCCCAGCCACCAGTGGGTGCACAAGAAGATTGAAGCGGGCGAGTTCAACATTCAGCAAATGGATGTGCAGACCTATTTCTTCCGCCGCACCAACATGAACGCGCTGGGCCAGGCCCGCAGCTGGACCGACCACCTGCTGTGGCACCACGCTGCCCACACCGTGGATCTGTTCGCCTACCAGGCTGGCAGCCCCATCGTGAAGGCCAACGCTGTGCAGGGTCCCATCCACAAGGAACTGGGCATTGCCATGGACATGAGCATCCAGCTCAAGGCCGCCAACGGCGCGATCTGCACCTTGAGCCTGTCGTTCAACAACGATGGCCCTCTGGGCACGTTCTTCCGCTACATCGGCGACACCGGCACCTATCTGGCCCGTTACGACGATCTGTTTACCGGCAAGGATGAAAAGATCGATGTGTCCAAGGTCGATGTGTCCATGAACGGCATCGAGCTGCAAGACCGCGAATTCTTCGCCGCCATCCGCGAAGGCCGCGAGCCTAACTCCAGCGTGCAGCAAGTGTTCAACTGCTACAAGGTTCTGCATGACCTGGAGCAGCAACTGAACGCTGAATAAATCCTGGTGATTTATTGAGGCAGACAAAAGGCTGGGGCTTGCCCCGGCCTTTGTTGTTTATTGCTTCTAAAACAATAGCTGTAAGCGCATGACGTTATTGGGCTATCGGCTATAAATGCTTTAACTTCTCTCTTCAAGGAATACCCGTGCAAAACCGACCACTAGGCCCTTTCAGCGTTGCCAATGTTGCGCTGGGCTGCATGAATTTCTGCCACGCTTACGGCAGTCCTGTGTCCACCGAACAATCTCACGCTGTGTTGCATGCCGCGCTGGATGCGGGCGTGACGCTGTTTGATACCGCCGCTCTGTATGGCTTTGGCGCCAGCGAATCGCTGATTGGTCCCGTGCTCAAGCCGCATCGCAACCACATCACGCTGGCCAGCAAATGCGGCATGGCGGGTGTGCGCGGCGACGATGGTGTGATGCGCCGCGTCATTGACGGTCGCCCCAAAACCCTGCGTCAGAACTGCGAAGACAGCTTGAAGCGCCTGGGCACGGACGTGATCGACCTTTACTACCTGCACCGCTGGGACAAGAACGTACCCATCGAAGAATCCGTGGGCGAGATGGCGCGCCTGAAGGAAGAGGGCAAGGTGCGCGCGCTGGGCCTGTCGGAAGTCGGTGTCGATGCGCTGCGCCGCGCTCACAAGGAACACCCGATTGCTGCACTACAAAGCGAATATTCGCTGTGGTCGCGCAATGCCGAGCTGGGCACGCTGCAGGTCTGCAAGGAACTGGGCATTGCCTATGTTGCCTTCAGCCCCATGGGCCGCGCCTTTTTCAGCGGCAAGCTGAAGCAGGTGGACAGCTGGGTCAAAGGCGATATCCGCGCCACCATGCCGCGTTTTGCGGCGGACGCCTATGCGCAGAACCTGCGCCTGCTGGCCCCCATGCAGGCCGTGGCTGAAAAGGCCGACTGCACGCTGGCTGAGCTGGCCATCGCCTGGGTGCTGCACCAGGGCGAGCATGTGATTGCCTTGCCCGGAACGACCAGCGTGGACCACCTGCACGAAGACATTCGCGGCGGCAGTGTCAAGCTCAGCGCCGAGCTGCTGGCGGAACTCGATGATATCTTCAGGCCAGAATCCATTGCGGGTGACCGCTATGCGCTGCAAGGCCAGGGCGAGGTGGATACCGAGAAATTCAGCTTTGAATCTGGCCGAGCCTGAGGCGCTCACGCCCTTATGGCGTGACTTTTTGCAGTCGCGCCTTCCAGCGCGCAGCGAGCAGGTCAGACAAAGGGCTGACCTCTCGCTGCAACTGCTGGGAGGTAATGCCTGCCGCAATCATGGAGGCGGGGCGCGTCAAATCTGCTTTCGCAAGCTGCTGCATCCAGACGGGGTCCAGCACCCCTCTGGGACTTGAGAAAATCAGCTCAATCATGCGGTGGGCCTCTGCGCTGCCGCGCTGCTCGGCCAGCCGGTAAAAGCGCAGTGCTTCGGCGTAATTGGCAGGCACCCCCTCACCGCGGTGGTACATGCGCGCCATATTCAGCGCGGACTCGGCAGAGTCGTCAGTGGACGATCCCCGGGTTGCGCTGGTTGCAGGTGCTTTGATGGTGCGCAGGCGCTGCAGATTGTCTGCCGCAATGGACGAGCGCGAGGCTACGCGGCTGAAAAATCCCTCTGCCTGAGCGTTTTGCTGGCGGGCGAAGGCCATGATGCCCAGTTCAATATTGGCTTGCACATCACCACGATCAGCAGCTCTGTTCAGAAGTTGGCGCTCCGCAGTGTCGGCTGGACTCGATTGCCCGGGCACGGTAATTTGCAGGGGCTTGAGTCTGGTGGCCTGTAGCCAGGCGAGATAGTCGGCCCTTGCCGCATGCTCGCTCCGCAAACGGTTGATGGCCTGGGTGGCCGCTGCTGGGTTGGGTGGGCCGGTGCAGCCATCAATTGCGCACCAGGCTAGTCCCGCAAAGGCCCAGGGTTCACGACCCTGACTGGCTGCGCGTTCAAACCATTGTTGTGCCAGCGGCCTGTCTATGCGCACACCCGCACCATGCAGGTAGATCAGCCCCAGCTGCCAGGCGGCCTGTGCAGCAGCTGCAGTGCTGCCATAGCCACTGCTTGGGGTGGCTGTGCGCTGCAGGCGCTGAAGCTCGTCCTGAATGGATTTGATGTCAGGGGTTGGCTGCAGCGGCATTGAAGATGGCGAGCCTGCTGCCTTGCTGCGCTGTGCAGGCGCGACTTCTATGCGCGGCACAGTGGGGGTGAGCTGAGGGATGGCCGCGCTGTTGACAGGATTGCTCTCGATAGGGGCTAGGCTGGGTTGCGATATCTCCATCGGCGCTGTTTGAGTGGACTGGGTATCGGCAAGTGCCAGAGAGCAGCAGGCGGCCACCAGCGCCAGCAGCATGACGGACCCTGTTGAACGTGCATGCCTGCGCTGTGGCCTGGGCATCTTATTTGCCCCCCGCTTCGCCAGTTGCGGCGGTTTGCTCCTTGCGTGCCGTCACACTCCACTGGATGGCTTGGCTGGTGTGCGCCTCAGTGCCCAGTGCTTGCTGGAAGCGCTGCTGCACGCCTTGAATGCCATGGATGTCCTTCATGACGGTCAAAGCAGGGCCTTGCATATCTGCGCCAAGTCTGGGCATGACGTTTTCGGCGGTGGCAATGCAGAGAACGCCCTCGGTACCCGGCTTGCCTGCATCCAGAATGAAGCCAGGGTTGGCATTCATCCAGTCGGGTATGCGTATGGCCTGATCTGCCGTGACCAGCGTGTTTGTTTGCAGCGCATTGGGCAGCAGCCGGGTCACGGCACCCGCGCTATCCGCGTAGTAGCAATAGAGATGCGATGTTCTGGAAACCGTGGCCGAAAGAAAGACCTGTTCCCCTTCGCTGAAAGCAGGGCGGGTGCCTGCGGGCTGTGGGTTTTCCAGCTGCAGATTGATATACCAGCCGGGCGGTGCGCCCTGGTTCAGGCTCGCGGTCATGGTTTGGGGCGCAAGCTCTTCCTTGTTCCAGCCAATACGCGTCAGATTGCCATCTTCACCAAGGCCCACAAAGTTGCGCAAAGCGGCTTCGTAGGTTGAAAAATTCACCACGCCGCTGACGACGACGCCCTTATCCGCCTGAAAGCGTGCAATGGCGTTGCGCAGCGCAGGGTCGGTGGCGCTCAGATGGCCTTGATCGGCACTCAGATAGCCGCGGCTGATGAGTGAGGAGCGAATCAGCTGCAACTGTCCTGCAGGGCCGCTGGCGTTGAACCAGTCGCGCATCTGGCGTTGGAAGCTGGGGTTGGTCTGGTCCAGCATCAGGCATTGCCAGTAGGGCACGCGTGCCCATTTGCCCACCAGTTCAATCATGGCCAGGTCCACCAGGGTGCGCAATGCGCCGCCAGTTCCCATGGCGTAGTCGCGTCCCACATTGAAGCGCACGCCGTAGGTGCCGATGCGTCCCGCCAGGTCCAGGCCATCGCCTGCGCCGCCAATGACGACTTCGTTGGCCGAATCCAGTCCGGGAATGATGGTGCGCGTGCGGAAGTCGCCCAGGTGGGCTTCCAGTGCGACCACGGTGGCGGAGCTGCTTTTGCTGTAGCCCGCGTCCAGGCGATCACCAGAGACACCGGCGGTATTGCGCACGTTGGATACGTTCTGATCGACAAATGCAATGGCACCCGAGACATAGAGGGCAGGGCGCTGCAGCTGCATCTGATTGTTGTTGAGCAAAATGGTGGTCAGGTTCTGCACGGTGTCCTGACGGGCGATGTCGACTTCGTAGTCCACATAGCGAAAGGCATTGCTCAGGTGGGACATCTGGGACAGGGAGGTCACCACCATGTCTTTGACGGCCACAGGAACCTTGCCTGAGAAGTCGGGAAATTGCTTGCTGCTGATGAGGGTGGTTGGAAGCTCTGCCGCACGCAGCATGTAGTCCATGCAGCTCAGTGATTCGGAAAAGCTGGAGATGGAGCGCACAGGGCGCACCACAGGCCGGTTCATGGCATAGGCGGCTTCGTGGGCTTCGATGTGCTTGCGCGCATCAAGCTGTCCGCAGCCGGTGCTCAGCAACGAAGCCGTGACACCGATCACGGCCCATGCGCTGAACAGGCGGCCGCAATGCGCGCGCACTCCATTCTTGAGCGCCTGCAGCTCCAATATGGCTTGCTTCATGATGACCTCTCCCTGTCTTACCGGCGAATGCGCGTGTTGTTCTGGTGGCGGATCACTCGATGCAGCCACTGCTGCCCTCTGCAGCGCAGACTTCAGTTGCAGATATTGATGACGTCACCGCGCAGAACCACGACTTGTTCGTTATTGCCTGCAGTGGTGGGGCCCGATGTGCTGCCGATGGATTGATAGCAAGTCGTTTGCGTGCCTTTGGTCTGCACGGTCTGCACCACGTCTTTTTCGGTCTTGATCTGGCCGAGATTGGCGCTGTAGGCTTTTGCGGTGTAGCGGCTGACTTTGGCTGCTGCGTCATCCGGCATTTGCTGCTGGTACTGGATGCTGGTCGAGCGAGTGGCCGCTGCGGTGGGCAGCTGCAGATAGCTCACGCGGCCGTTGATGACAACAGGATCTTCGCCTGGAGCCGCCTGGGCCGGTAGCGCGGCGATCGTTGCCAGCACTGCAAAGACCCAGAAGCTGCGAGTTAGGCAAGTCATGACAGTCCTCCTGAC
Source organism: Comamonas fluminis (assembly GCF_019186805.1). NCBI lineage: Bacteria > Pseudomonadati > Pseudomonadota > Betaproteobacteria > Burkholderiales > Comamonadaceae > Comamonas > Comamonas fluminis. The sequence continues at coordinate 2,207,584 of NZ_CP066783.1, forward strand.
GCGTATTGATGGGTGAGCGGCACCGGGAAACATGCCCCCGTGCTGCGAACCAGCCCCTTTCGGGGCTGGCTGGGCAGGCGGGCTTAGCGCGAAGCGTAAGGACCGCAGGCAGGACCTACGCAGACCACGGGTGGTGGATCGCAGGAGTCGTTGGAGGCCAGGTTCTGGTAGGCGTGGGCCAGAGTGCCCTTGGCCAGGTTGGCCACGGTAGCGCCACCGGCAATGCTGGTGATCTGGGTGGAGTTACCCGCGACCGTCACCTTGCCGTAGTTGGAGGACATGTTCTGCACGGCGACAGCACGAGTGCCCTGGGCTGCGTTGGACACCGAGGTGGTGCTGCCCGAGATACCCAGAGTCTGCTCGCTGTGGCCAGAAATGGTCACATCACCCATATTGCTGGCGCCGTTCTGATAGGCCAGAGCTGCATCGGCGCAATCCGGGCCGGTACAGCCGCTGCCAGAACTGTCGGCCAGGTTCTTCAGGCTAGCCTGAACAATGTTGGCTGTCTGCTTGGATGTCCCGATGATGTTGGCGCTGGCATCCACGCCGACATTGCCGACGTTGGAGGCCAGGTTCTGTACGGCGGCGTCACCGGCGGATTTGGCTTCGTTGGAAACCTTGGCCTGCTCCAGAATGGATCCTTGCGTGGAGTTGCCACGAATCGTGATGCTGCCCTTGTTGGACGCAACGTTCTGATTGGCATAGGCCCGGGTCTGGGCCGTGTTGGTCAGGCTGCCGCCGTTGACGGAGGCCGTCTGGTTGGAGTTGCCGGTGATGCTGATGCTGCCCACGCCCGAGGGGCTGGCCGCCATAGCCGCTGTTGCTACCAAAGACAGAGCAAAAAATGCAATCGATTTCATGATGAATCTCCCCGCCGAAGTTGAAATTACCTTTGGCCACTATGGCTAAAGACAGAGCGTCTCCTTGCTTGCCTCCCTGATATGTCGGCCTCTTGGGTTTCGCTCAATTCCAGTTTCTTAGCGAAGTTCCATCTCCGAAATCACCTCCAGTTACTACCTTTCCTTCAGCACGCACTAACCCCCGGCTTTTTGCAGATTGCCTTTGACAGCATGTTTAAAACTGAAACATAAGGAATTTTTATAGGAGGTAGTGAGTATTTGTAACCTAAGCAAGATTTGTAATTTGATATTCATTTCTGCGCCTGATCTCTTACTGTTCAGCCGTGGATAAGTATTGTTTACATTTGATTTTTCAGGAGCGCGGACTATGAACTTCTTTAAATTGGGAGCAAAGTCTGTTGCAGATGCAAGTAAAAGTGTTGAACCGGAAGGGGCAAAAGGCGGCATTTTTGATGTCTTTCACAGCCCTCCCACCATCTGGCCTTCCTTCTTGGTCGGACAGCGTGGCAGCCCGGTGCGTGTCGCGATGGTGGATGCGGATCTTCATTTTTTAAATGTGCTGCAGCAGGATCTGTCGCAGGACGAGCGAATTCAGGTGGTGGGTAAAGCCCAGGGCCTGAAAGACGGCAAGCGGCTGTGCCGCAGCCTGGAGTTTGATGTGCTGCTGCTGGATGTGAATCTGGCCGATGGCTCAGGGTTTCAGCTTTTGAGCTATTTGCAGCTGCACAGGCCGACCAGCCAGAGCATTGTGATTACGGCAATGGATGAAGACGAGAATGTGATCAAAGCCCTGGAAATGGGGGCGGCGGGCTATCTCGTTAAGCACTCCTGGTTTGGCAACGCGGCGCAAGCGATTTTGCAGGTTGCCAATGGTGGGGCGGCCATTGCGCCGCATGTGGCCAAAAGACTGATTCGGAATTTCGATGCGCGAATATCTTCGCTGCGGGGGCATTTGGGGGAGCGACCCAAGCTCTCTGAGCGCCTGTCGGACCGGGAAAAAGATATTTTGCGCATGGTTGCTGCGGGCTATACCAGTGCCGAAATTGGCAAGCGCCTTGAAATCAGTGGGCTGACGGTAAATACGCACGTGAAAAATATTTACCGCAAGCTGCAGGTCAGATCGAGGGCGCAGGCCGTCAACCACGCATCGATATTTGGAATGCTCTGAGCAGTTATTCCAAATAATCAAGAAATAACGAGCAGCGGAATATCTTTCTCTGAAGAAAGCCGAGTCAGCTCGGCTTTTGTTGATTTAGAGAGAAATTGTTCAATCGCCGCATGTGTTTCGGGCTTGCGCATATCTGCTGGTGCCGTCATGGGCACGCCTGCTGCCTCACACAGCCGTTTTGCAAAATGCGGCTCCAGTGCAGCCACGGCCACAATGCCGTCCGCGCAGGGGTAGATGCGATAGCCCGCATGCGCGCCGCCCACATCGCCTGTGGGCTGGGTCAGGCCCCAGTGCCAGGGCAGAGAAAGCCACTGTGCGGCCTGGGCCAGCCCGATTTCGCGCAGAACTCCGCGCCCGCTGCGGCTGCTGAGCAGAACGGCTTGCAAAACGGCTTCGCTAGTCATCAGCGCACCCGCCATATCGGCAAACAGGCTGGGCGGCAGGGCTGTGCTTTGCACAAGGCCTGCTTCGGCCTGATAGGTGAGGTCATGGCCGGGCACATCGGCCAGCGCCCCTTCGCTGCCTACCACGCGCACCAGACTCAGGCGCGGATAGCGCTGCTGCAGGGCATCCCAGCCCAGACCCAGCTTGGTCAGGGCCGAGGGGCGAAACGAAGTCAGCAGCACATCGGTTTGGGCCAACTGTTCGTGCAGCAGGGTCTGACCGGCTTCGGTCTTGAGGTCCGCCTGCATGAGGTGCACGCCCTCGTGCATTTGCGCATATGCGCCGGGGCAGTACAGGCCCATGGGGTCGGCACCACCGCCGCCCGGGGCCAAAGGCTCCAGCTTGGCACACTGGGCGCCCATATTGACGCAGCGCCACAGGGCTGCGGGGCCGGGCAGGTTGAGCGCCAGACTCAGAATGCGAACGCCCTGCAGGGGCTCAATGGCGGTGTGGTCGGTCATGCGTCTGTGTCTCCTTGAAGGGCTTTGTGTTTCTTTGTAGCGGATGAGCCCGGCAAACACTGGCACTTTCAGGACAGTCTGTTGCGCTGACAAGCACAGCAAGGGCTCTTGCGATGTGGCAAGCTTGCTCCATCTTCAAAAAGCGCCTGTGCAGAACGTGAATCCGTTCGCCGGGCGATACCACAATCGTCATGCGTCGACGAACGCTTTTATCCCTGGCTGGCGCTGGTCTGGCGGCCGCCGGGGGCTGGATGGCTTATTCCATGACCTCTGCTTCCTCTTCCCTGTTGCCAGAGCATCTGCTGCAGCAACTCAAACCCTCGCCCCGCATGCCGGTGATGTTCATTGGCCACGGTAGTCCCATGAATGTGATCGAGGACACGCACTGGCGCCAGAGCTGGAAGGCGCTGGGTCAGGAGCTGACGGCCAAGGGCATTGCGCCGCAGCTGATTCTGTGTATCTCGGCCCACTGGCTGACCGAATCCGACTGGGCGCTGACTGGCATGGCGCAGCCGCGCACGATTCATGACTTTGGCGGCTTCCCGCAAGAGCTTTTCGATCAGCAATACCCGGCGCCCGGTGCGCCCGAGGTGGCCAAACAGCTGGCGGCAGAGCTGCATTCGCCTTTTGATGCCTCGCCCTTGCTGGTGGATCAGAAATGGGGTTTTGACCACGGCACCTGGTCGGTGCTGCTGCCCATGTTTCCCGAGGCGCAGATTCCCGTCATGCAGCTGAGCATGCCCTATGGCATGGCACCTGAGAAGCACTTCGAGATGGGGCGCCAGCTGCGCGCCTTGCGTGATCGCGGCGTGCTGATTGTGGGTAGCGGCAACATCGTGCACAACCTGCGCGCCATGCAGCGTGGTGCGGCAGACAATCAGGCCTACGACTGGACGATTCAGTTTGACTCCGAAGTGCAGCAACGTTTTGACAGCGGCAATCTGGCAGACCTGAGCACTTTTCTGGAGTGGGGCCCGCAGGCGCGAATGGCGCATCCCACGCATGACCACTATTTGCCCCTGCTTTATGCCGCAGGCGCAGTGCAGGATGGCGAGGCGCCGCGTGTGTTCAACACGGCCTACCAGTACGCGGCCCTGTCCATGCGCTCAGCCATCTGGGGTTTTTGCAGGCTTGATTGAAATTGATAGCTGCTTGCGCTTGATTCTGATGGGTTTCAGCTAGATAGTTTTCTGAAACCATTATTGAACAAGCGCTAACAGCTATCAAAAAATTGAATGCGCATAAAAAAAGAGCAACGGATGAAAAGTCCGTTGCTCTTTTGGCATTCAGGGCCGAAGCCCTGAACCCTGACTTTAGATCACAGCGGCGATGGCCTTGCAGACATAGTCGATGTTCTTGCTGTTGAGAGCAGCCACGCACATACGGCCGGTGTCTGTACCGTACACGCCAAATTCGGAGCGCAGGCGAATCATCTGGTCCTTGGACAGGCCGGAGTACGAGAACATGCCGATCTGGGTGGTGATGAAGCTCATGTCTTGCTGCACACCAGCAGCCTTCAGGCCGTCCACCAGCTTTTGGCGCATGGCCTTGATACGCACGCGCATCTCACCCAGTTCCTTTTCCCACAGGGCGTGCAGTTCTGCGTTGTTCAGAACAGCGGCCACCACGGCACCACCGTGTGTAGGAGGGTTGGAGTAGTTGGTGCGAATGACGATCTTCAGCTGCGACAGCACGCGAGCGGCTTCGTCCTTGTCGGAGGCCACCACGGACAGGGCACCCACGCGCTCGCCGTACAGGCTGAAGCTCTTGGAGAACGAAGTGGACACAAAGATGTTCAGGCCAGCAGCCACGAACTTGCCAATCACAGCGCCGTCTTCGGCAATGCCGTGGCCAAAGCCCTGGTAGGCCATGTCCAGGAAGGCCACCAGGCCCTTGGCCTTGACGACAGCAATCACTTCATCCCACTGGGCAGCGGTGATGTCATAGCCGGTGGGGTTGTGGCAGCAGGCGTGCAGCACAACCACGGTGCCTGCAGCGGCAGCGTTCAGGTCGGCCAGCATGCCGGCGAAGTCGATGGAGCGGGTGGCTGCATCGTAGTAAGCGTAGGTGCCGACTTCAAAACCAGCGTTGGTGAAGATGGCCTTGTGGTTTTCCCAGCTGGGGTTGGAGATCAGAACCTTGGCGTTGGGGTTGAGCTTCTTCAAGAAGTCAGCGCCAATCTTCAGGCCGCCGGTGCCGCCAATGGCTTGCACGGTGGACACGCGGCCAGACTTGACCACGTCGGACTCAGCGCCGAACACCAGAGCCTTGACGCCGTTGTCGTAGGCAGCGATACCGTCGATAGGCAGGTAGCCACGGGCTGTGGGCTTGTCCATCATGGCTTTTTCAGCGGCCTGCACGCACTGCAGCAGAGGCAGCTTGCCGTTGTCATCGAAGTACACGCCCACGCCCAGATTCACTTTGTTGGGGTTGGTGTCGGCATTGAATTGCTCGTTCAGACCCAGGATGGGGTCGCGGGGGGCCATTTCGACGGCGGTAAACAGAGACATGAAAAAATCCTTGAGGGATAGAAATAAGTCAGGTCACCCCCAGCTACTGTTTCCGGGAGCGTGTTGACGGGCAGGGCATGGGCCAGTGCTCGAAAAAACGCATCAGCCTAGGTTAGGCTTGAGGGTTGGGTTGCCATTCTACTCCGCGCTAACCCTATGCGTCATGGACATGACATCATGCAAGAACAAAATATGACTGCTGAGCCGCAAGGCCGTTTTGTGCAATATCCAGACTCGCCGTTTGAGCTGTTTCAGCCCTACCCACCGGCGGGGGATCAGCCTGTGGCCATCGAGAAGCTGGTGGAGGGCGTCAACGACGGTGAGTCCTTTCAGACCCTGCTGGGTGTGACGGGCTCTGGCAAGACCTTCACCATGGCCAATGTGATTGCGCGCCTGGGCAAGCCGGCCATTGTTTTCGCGCCCAATAAAACACTGGCTGCGCAGCTGTATTCAGAGTTTCGCGAGTTCTTTCCCAATAACGCGGTTGAATACTTCGTCAGCTATTACGACTACTACCAGCCCGAAGCCTATGTGCCTCAGCGCGATCTGTTCATTGAAAAGGACAGCGCCATCAATGAGCACATCGAGCAGATGCGCCTGTCCTGCACCAAAAGCATCATGGAGCGGCGCGATGTGGTGATTGTGGCTACGGTCTCGGCCATCTACGGCATTGGCGAGCCCGAAAGCTATCACCGCATGGTGATGACGCTGCGCGCAGGCGATACGCTGAACCAGCGCGATGCGATTGCGCAGCTGATTCGCATGCAGTACCAGCGCAACGACCAGGATTTCTCGCGCGGTACCTTTCGCGTGCGTGGCGACACGATTGACGTTTTCCCGGCCGAACACTCAGAGCTGGCCGTGCGCATCGAGCTGTTTGACGACGAGGTTGAGAGCCTGCAGTTGTTCGACCCGCTCACGGGCCGTGTCAAGCAAAGCATCCCGCGCTTCACTATCTACCCCCGCAGTCATTACGTCACCCCGCGTGACAAGGTGCTGGCAGCCGTGGAAACCATCAAGGAGGAGCTGGCCGAGCGCCTCAAGCAACTGGTGGGCATGGGCAAATTGGTGGAGGCCCAGCGGCTGGAGCAGCGCACGCGGTTTGACCTGGAAATGCTCAGCGAGGTGGGGCACTGCAAGGGTATTGAGAACTACACGCGGCACCTGTCGGCCTCCAAACCGGGCGACCCACCCAGCACACTGACCGACTATCTGCCGCGCGACGCCATCATGTTTCTGGATGAGAGCCACCAGATGATCGGCCAGCTCAACGCCATGTACAACGGCGACCGGGCGCGCAAGACCACGCTGGTGGAATATGGCTTTCGCCTGCCGTCGGCACTGGATAACCGCCCGCTCAAATTTGAAGAATTCGAGCAGCGCATGCGCCAGGTGGTCTTTGTCTCGGCCACGCCTGCTGAATATGAAAAGACACATGCCGGACAGGTGGTGGAGCAGGTGGTGCGCCCCACAGGTCTGGTGGACCCAGAGATCGAAGTGCGGCCTGCCATCCACCAGGTGGACGATGTGCTGCAGGAAATTCGTTTGCGCGTCGATCTGGAAGAGCGCGTGCTCATTACCACGCTGACCAAGCGCATGGCTGAGCAGCTGACCGAATACCTGACCGACAACGGCGTGAAGGTGCGCTATCTGCACTCTGATGTGGACACCGTAGAGCGCGTGGAAATCATCCGCGACCTGCGCCTGGGTGCTTTCGATGTGCTGGTGGGCATCAACCTGCTGCGCGAGGGGCTGGATATTCCCGAAGTGTCACTGGTGGCGATTCTGGATGCCGACAAGGAAGGCTTTTTGCGCGCCGAACGCAGCCTGATTCAGACCATAGGCCGTGCGGCGCGTAATGTGCACGGCAAGGCGATTCTGTATGCGGACCGCATGACAGACTCCATGAAAAAGGCCATTGGTGAAACAGAGCGTCGTCGTTCCAAGCAAATTGCGCATAACGAAGCGAATGGCATTGTTCCAAAACAGATTGTCAAGAGGGTGAAAGACCTGATTGATGGCGTTTACAGCGAAAAAAGCGGTAAGGAAGCGGATCGTCTGCAGGCGCAGGCGCTTCAGCAGGCGCGTGTCGAAGACATGTCCGAAAAAGACATTGCCAAAGAGATCAAGCGTCTGGAAAAGCAAATGCTGGAGCACGCCAAGAATCTGGAGTTCGAGCAGGCCGCCCGCGTGCGCGACCAACTGTCACTGCTCAAACAACAGTTGTTTGGAGGCGGCGCGTAGGAAAGATTCACCGGTTTTGTCGGGGTTATTACGAGCGCACACGCTGTTACCCGACAAATTTAATGGGGAATGTGATATACTCGGTTCAAACACTCAACAACAAACTTCCCTCACAGAAGGGCTCTGAACCTAATCACAGGACGGAGTAAGGGCGGAGACTGTGCTCGTCAGGGATGAAGACCAGACGAGTGTTTCTGTAACGAACAATCCTGACTGAAGGAGCTCGTATGCGTCTTACGACCAAAGGCCGCTTTGCGGTCACCGCGATGATCGACCTGGCACTGCGCCAGAACAATGGCCCTGTGACTCTGGCTGCTATCAGCCAGCGTCAACAGATTTCGCTGTCCTATCTGGAACAGCTGTTTGGCAAGCTGCGTCGCCACGAACTGGTGGAATCCACCCGTGGTCCTGGCGGCGGCTACACCCTGGCACGCAAGGCGACGGACATCACCGTGGCCGACATCATCGTGTCCGTGGATGAGCCTATTGATGCCACGCAATGCGGCGGCAAGGAAAACTGTCTGGGCGAAGCAGGTCGCTGCATGACCCACGAACTGTGGGCCGCACTGAACCAGCGCATGGTGGAGTTTCTGGACTCTGTGACCCTGCAAAAGCTGGTGGACGAACAGCTGGCCAAGGGCATCCAGATTGAGGATAAGCCCGTGGTGCGTCGTGCCATCTCCACAGCCCCTGTGGTCAAGCCTATTCGCGTCAATGCACCTAACTCGGTGTTTGCGCTGGGCAACGCCTTCGCCAAGTCCTGATTTGGGTGCTGCTTCTGTCTGAAGCAGCATTTGGATCGGCCTCTGGCCGGATACACCCGATACCGATTCAGGGCTGGGAGCATGCATGGCTGTGCGGCATGTTTCTTCGCCCGGATGGCGCCTGACAGGCGCATCGATTTCCTCACGATTTGTCAGCCAAAAACAAGACGAGCCAGTCATGGACATGACCCCGCACTTTCCCATTTATCTCGACTACGGCGCAACCACTCCTGTGGATCCCCGCGTGGCGGACGCCATGATTCCCTGGCTGCGTGAACATTTCGGCAACGCTGCATCGCGCAGCCATGCCTGGGGCTGGGAAGCTGAAGAAGCTGTCGAAAAAGCCCGCAAGCAAGTGGCCGATCTGATCGGTGCTGACCCCCGCGAAATCGTCTGGACCAGCGGTGCCACCGAGTCTGACAACCTGGCTATCAAGGGCGCAGCGCACTTCTACCAGGGCAAGGGCAAGCACCTGATCACCGTGAAGACTGAGCACAAGGCTGTGCTGGACACCATGCGTGAGCTGGAGCGCCAAGGCTTTGAAGTCAGCTATCTGGATGTCAATGAAAACGGTCTGCTGGACATTGAAGTGTTCAAGGCTGCGATTCGCCCCGACACCATTTTGGCCAGCGTCATGGCGGTGAACAACGAAATCGGTGTGGTTCAGGACCTGAACACCATCGGCGCCATCTGCCGTGAAAAGGGCATCATCTTCCACGTGGATGCAGCGCAGGCCACCGGCAAGATCGAGCTGGATATGCAAACCATGCCCATCGACCTGATGAGTCTGGCTTCGCACAAGACTTATGGCCCCAAGGGCATCGGTGCTCTGTATGTGCGCCGCAAGCCCCGCGTGCGTCTGGAAGCCCAGATGCACGGTGGTGGTCACGAGCGCGGCATGCGTTCGGGCACGCTGGCAACTCACCAGATCGTGGGCATGGGCGAGGCTTTCCGCATTGCCCATGAAGAAATGGCCAAGGATCTGGAGCACGCACGTGTTCTGCGTCAGCGTCTGCTCGATGGTCTGAAGGATCTGGAACAGGTGTTCGTGAACGGTGACATGGAGCACGGCGTGCCCCATTACCTGAACATGAGCTTCAACTTCGTCGAAGGCGAGTCGCTGATCATGGGTATCAAGGGCTTGGCTGTGTCCTCGGGCTCTGCCTGCACATCCGCCAGCCTGGAGCCCAGCTATGTGCTGCGCGCTCTGGGCCGCAGCGATGAGCTGGCACACAGCTCGCTGCGCATGACGTTTGGCCGCTTCACCACCGAAGAAGAAATTGACTACGCGATCAAGACGATTCGCGAGAACGTGCTCAAGCTGCGTGAACTGAGCCCTCTGTGGGAAATGTACAAAGACGGCATTGACATCAGTTCCATTCAATGGGCTGCACACTAAGCACAGATTACAAAGAGTTCAAGAGGTAGACACCATGGCTTATTCTGAAAAAGTTGTTGACCACTATGAAAACCCCCGCAACGTGGGCTCGTTCGACAAGAGCGATGACTCCGTGGGCACGGGCATGGTGGGCGCGCCTGCCTGCGGCGACGTGATGAAGCTGCAGATCAAGGTCAACCCCGCTACTGGCGTGATTGAAGATGCACGTTTCAAGACTTATGGCTGTGGCTCTGCCATCGCCTCGTCTTCGCTGGTGACCGAATGGGTCAAGGGCAAGACGCTGGATGAAGCAGCAGCACTGAAGAACAGCCAGATCGCTGAAGAGCTGGCTCTGCCTCCCGTCAAGGTTCACTGCTCCATCCTGGCTGAAGACGCCATCAAGGCCGCTGTGAACGACTACCGCGCCAAGCGCACCACGACGGAAGCCTGAGCATGGCCATCTCTATGACCGAGGCGGCAGCCCGGCATGTGAATCGCTATCTCTCGCGTCGTGGCAAGGGGATTGGCGTCCGTCTGGGCGTCAAGACCACCGGCTGCTCCGGTCTGGCTTACAAGCTGGAGTACGTGGATGACGCAGAACCCGAAGACATCGTGTTTGAAAGCCACGGCGTCAAGGTGCTGATTGATCCCAAGAGCCTGGCTTATATCGACGGTACAGAGCTGGACTTTGTCCGTGAAGGCCTCAACGAAGGTTTCAAGTTCCACAACCCTAACGAGCGTGATCGTTGTGGATGTGGTGAGAGTTTTCGGATTTGAAGCTCCCCCTGAGCCGCTTTGCGGCTTCCCCCTGAGGGGGACGATGCCATCGCTGCGAGGCGGCTCTTGCTCGGCATCTCTGGCACAGTCCAGCGCTCATTTGAGTAGTGATAACAGTAACCGCCTCAGCCATGCTGCAGGCGGTTTTTTAATGCCATGAATCTGCAATCTGACGACTTTGAATTGTTTGGCCTGCCGCGCAAGTTTGCGCAGGAGCGCAGCCAGATCGATGCACGCTGGAAAGAGCTTCAGCGCGAGGCGCATCCTGATCGCTTTGCGGCGCAGGGCGCGGCTGCGCAGCGTGTGGCCATGCAATGGTCGGTGCGCATCAATGAGGCCTATCAGCGCCTTAAAGACCCGCTCAAGCGCGCAGCGTATCTGTGTGAACTCAATGGCGCGCCAGTCCGTGCCGAGGACAACACTGCTATGCCGACTGCATTTTTGATGCAGCAGATGGAGTGGCGTGAGTCTCTGGAAGACGCCCGCAGCGAGGGTGAACTGGACGCGCTTGACGATGAGGTGATGGCTGCCAAAAAGCGCATGCTGGCTGAATGTGCGCGTCTGCTGGATGAAGCAGGCGATGCCGCGGCCGCTGTGCAGCAGGTGAGAGCCCTCATGTTTGTTGCGCGATTTGCGCAGGATGTGGAGCGTCGCCGCGATCAACTGGGACAATAGAACCAGAGCATCCCGGATTCATCGTCTGCGGATGCGTACCCATCTTGAGCAGGCCAGTCGCACTGGCCTCTGATATTTCAAAAGAAGAATTTCATGGCGCTTTTGCAGATTTCCGAGCCCGGTCAATCTCCCGACCCCCATCAGCGACGCATCGCCGTCGGTATCGACCTGGGTACAACGCACTCTCTGGTGGCGGCCGTGCGCAGTGGCGTGGCGGAATGCCTGCCCGATGATCAGGGCCGTGTGCTGCTGCCTTCGGTGGTGCGCTATATGGAAATGGGCCGTCGCCAGATTGGCTTTGATGCCAAGGCTTCGCAGGCAGCGGATGCGGCCAACACCATCAGCTCTGCCAAGCGCTTCATGGGGCGCAGCCTCGGTGATATCGAGTCGCCCGAAAAGTTGCCCTACCACTTCAAGGCCGATGGCGACACCAGTGTGATCGCGATCGAGACGGTGGATGGCGTCAAGACGCCCGTGGAAATCAGCGCCGAAATTCTGGCCACGCTGCGCTTTCGTGCGGAAGACACGTTTGACGATGAGCTGTACGGCGCCGTCATCACCGTGCCTGCATATTTTGATGATGCACAGCGTCAGGCCACCAAGGATGCGGCCAAGCTCGCTGGCATCAATCTGCTGCGCCTGATCAACGAGCCCACGGCGGCGGCGATTGCCTATGGTCTGGACAACGCGGCAGAGGGTGTTTATGCCGTGTATGACCTGGGCGGTGGCACTTTCGACATCTCGGTGCTGCGCCTGTCGCAAGGCGTGTTTGAAGTGATCGCTACCGGCGGTGACTCGGCTCTGGGCGGTGACGATTACGACGATGCGCTGGCGGCCTGGGTGGCTGAGAAGACCGGCACCCAGCTGCAAAGCGCAGCCGACAAGACCACCTGGCGTCTGGCCGCTCGCCAGTGCAAGCAGGCTTTGACAGATTCAGAAACTGTAGCGTTCAGCGCTGATCTGTCTTCGGGTTCGGTGACATTTGATGTCAAGCGCGAGGAATTCATTGCGCTGACGGCGCACTTAACTGCAAAGAGCCTGTCTGCCGTGCGCCGCGCACTCAAGGATGCGGACCTGGGCCGCGATGAGGTGCAGGGCGTGGTCATGGTGGGTGGATCCACCCGCATGCCGCAGATTCGTCAGGCCGTAGCCGACTTCTTTGGCAGCGAGCCATTGACCAACCTCAATCCTGACGAAGTGGTGGCGCTGGGCGCTTCCATTCAGGCCAATCAGCTGGCAGGCAACAACACCGCTGGCGATTTGCTGCTGCTGGATGTGATTCCGCTGTCGCTGGGTGTGGAGACCATGGGTGGTCTGGCCGAGCGCATCATCACGCGCAACGAAACCATTCCTACGGCGCGTGCGCAGGATTTCACCACCTACAAGGACGGCCAGACCGCCTTGGCCATTCATGTGGTGCAGGGTGAGCGTGATCTGGTGGCCGATTGCCGCTCGCTGGCGCGCTTTGAGCTGCGCGGTATTCCGCCCATGGCGGCTGGTGCAGCGCGCATTCGTGTAACCTTCACCGTAGATGCCGACGGCCTGCTGGCCGTCAGCGCCAAGGAGCAGATCAGCGGCGTGGAAGCGCATATCAACGTCAAGCCATCGTACGGCCTGTCGGACGATCAGATTGCCGCCATGCTGCAAGACGGTTTTGCCACGGCGCAGGAAGACATGAAGGCCCGCGCACTGGTAGAAGCCCGTGTGGACGCTGACCGCATGCTGCTGGCCACCCAGAGCGCGCTGGATGTCGATGGCGATGTGCTCAGCGCCGAGCAGCAAGCCAGCATCGACGCCCTGATGGCCGCGCTGCGCGCTGCAGTCAGCAGCGACGACCCCGCTGTGGTGGAAGCTGCCACGCAGGATCTGGCCAAGGGAACAGAGTCGTTTGCGGCCGAACGCATGAACCGCAGCATTCAAAAGGCGCTGGCCGGTAAAGACCTGAACTCCATTTAATTCATAAGCAGAACAATATGCCCATCATCAAAATTCTTCCCCACGCTGAATATTGCCCCGAAGGCAAGGAAATCGAAGTCCCTGTTGGCACATCGATCTGCGAAGCCATGCTGGATAACGGTGTCAACATCGAGCACGCCTGCGACATGAGCTGTGCCTGCACGACTTGCCACGTCATCGTCAAGGAAGGCTTCAACTCTCTGAACGAGGCAGAAGAAGAGGAAGAAGACCTGCTGGACAAGGCCTGGGGCCTGCAGCCTCAGTCGCGCCTGTCCTGCCAGGCCATTCTGGCGCGCGAGAATGTGACGGTGGAGATTCCTAAGTACTCCATTAACCACGCGAAGGAAAATCACTGACCCCCTGAGCGGCTGCGCCGCTTCCCCCTCTCTCTACGCGCTTTGCGCTACGGGAGGGGGACGACACCAGCGCGGCGGGGCGGCCCTTGCGCGGTGTCCTGGTTTGGGTTGTGCCAGTTTTGGCGTGTTGTAGCCTCAACGGAAAGAAATTGAATGTCGCGCCAAATTGTTCTGGATACGGAAACAACGGGCCTGTCGCACATAGATGGCGATCGCCTGATTGAGCTGGGCTGTGTGGAGCTGGTCAACCGAAAGTTGACAGGCAACAACCTGCACCTGTACTTCAATGCCGGCCGTGACAGCCACCCGGATGCGCTGCGTGTGCACGGTATCACCACCGAGTTCCTGGCCGACAAGCCGCGTTTTGAAGAGAAGATCGACGAGATCTGGGAGTATCTGCAGGGCGCGGAGCTCATCATTCACAATGCGCCGTTTGACGTGGGCTTTCTGAACAGCGAACTCAAGCTGGCCAAGCGCCCATTGCTCAAGCAATGCGTGGGCAACATCATTGACACCCTGGTCATGGCCAAGGAGATGTACCCCGGCAAGCGCAACTCGCTGGATTCCTTGTGCGACCGTCTGGGCGTTGATAACACCAGCCGCACCTTGCACGGCGCTTTGCTGGATGCGGAGCTGCTGGCCGATGTCTATATCAATCTGACACGCGGGCAGGATGCGCTTCTGATGGCCGAGGAGCCTGAGCAGGCTGCTGGCGCCGGTGCGATTGCCATGCCTTCGCTGGATTTGAAGAGCATCAAGCTGCCAGTGCTGCGGGCCAATGCGCAGGAGCTGGAAGCACACGACGATGTACTCAAGCAGATGGACAAGTCCAGCGGCGGCAAAGTGGCCTGGAAAAAGTTCGAAAGTGAGAGCGTGGCTCCCTGATTGGGTAATGGCTTCAGGCCTTTTTTACTGAATTTGGCGAAGTCCGGGTTGAAGAAATCGGTCCTCGCAGTGAAATCCTCCAGGAACATGGGTTCTGGAGGATTTTTTCGTTCTGGGGTCGCGTAAACAAGTTATTTCAAAAACTATCGAATTTTTATATTGATTTGTTATTTGAATAATGGAGACTTGGGCTTTCCCCGTCTCTTTCCGTCGTGCACAGCGGATGAAAGGGCAGGCATTACGTTCTATACATAAGGATGACGAAATGAAGACATTGAAGTTGTGGCTGGCTCCTGCGATGGTGGGCGCTGTGGTGGCGCTTTCGGGATGCGGAGACTCGGCAACCTCCAAGGTGGCAGAGCAAATCAAGACGAGCTACGACTTCAATGGAAAGCAGGTGGAAATGGTGGGCTATCTGAAGCCCACCCGCTTCACGCTGGTCTCGAATGGCGTGGCCCCGCTGGTGCTGGTGCCCAGCTCGATGAGTGATCCTGTCAATGCCACGCTGGAAAACATCATGCTGCCGTTTGGCAAGAACGCCAATTCGATCTTCATGCCAGAGCGCTACAAGAGCTCCGAGATCGAGCTGCGGGACGCCAGCGCCAAGGTCCACAGCGTTGACACCCAGTTCAAGGTCACAGGCACCGTGGTCTATGACTCCACCGAAAAAATTGCGCCGCCACAGCCGCCCAGCGGAAAGATGGTGCTGGAGATTCAGCGACAGAACTACGAAAAAGCCAAAGCCGCCTATGAAGAGCGCGTGAAGAAAGGCGATGTCTACAGCTACAACTACAAGGTGGTGAACGTGGTGCTGACCCCGCAGTAAACCTCTGGCTGGGCGCGTGAAGCTGCAGGCCGCACATCGGCGCGCCAGGGCTTCGCTGCTGTGGATCATCGTCCCCAAAGCAACAGGCCGCACCACTGTGCTTAAGTGGTGCGGCCTGTTGCGTGTGCGGGCTGCAGATCAACCAACCAGATGCTGACGATAAACAGCGGGGCATGTTGAATGGGGTTGCTGCGTCGGTAAACGTGCTTCCATGGACTCAAGTGTGCATGTTGCAGTGCAGAAAATGTTGCTTTAAATTCTGCAAATATTGGCTTGCTACAGAAAAATATTCTGTCCATGAAGAAATGGCGGTAAATTCACGGATATGGATAGCTTGGATAAAAAGATTCTTTCTGTTTTGCAGGCCAATGCACGTGCCAGCCTGCAAGAAATCGGTGCAGCCGTTGGCCTGAGTGCATCGCCGTGCTGGACACGAATCAAGAAGATGGAAGAGCTGGGTGTGATCGAGGGCTACACCGTGCGCCTGAACCCACAGGCGCTGGGGCTGGCCGATTCCGTGCTGGTGATGGTGACGCTGGACAGCCACTCAGACAACACGCTGGAGAAGTTTGGCGAGGTGCTGGCCACCATTCCCGAAGTGGTGGAGGCGCATCTGGTCTCTGGTGAATATGACTATCTGCTGCGCGTGGTGGTCAAGGACACGCGGGACTACGAGCGGCTGCTGCGTGAGAAACTCTACAAGATCAAGGGCATCAGGCACAGCCAGTCTTGCTTTGTGCTGCGTACCCTCAAAAAAGCCGAGCTTCCGCTCGGCGTTTAGAGGGACGGGTAGCAACAGGTTCAGGCGGTCTGCTGCTCTGCTTGAGGAAACCCATTGCGGCCCGGAAACTCTGGCGCCAGCGGGCGCGCATTGGGCATCTTCAGCCACAGGCGCAGCATTTTGCGGCGCTGTTCCTGGGCCTCGTAGTCTTCAAAGCCATTGCGCGAGTGCAGCACGGCATAGTTGTTGGCAAACTGCAGATCGCCGGGCTCCAGCATCATGTCCAGCTTCAGGGCCGGGTCGTGAATCAGGCTGTCGAACAGATCCAGAGCTTCAACCTCAACCTGCGACAGTGGCAGCTGGCGAATCTCGTGGCCCAGCTCGATGTACTGGCGCAGATAGCGGCAGCTGAGCTTGCCCTGGTGAAAGCTGAAGATGGGCGAGAGGCTGGGCTGGGGCTCGCACAGATGCTCGAAATACCACTGGCGGTAGTACAGGCCCAGATACTCAGGGTGGGTGCGCAGAATTTCGTTATAGATGGCGGCCACGCTGATGAGGCTGGACAGGCCACCACTCTTGGCCTTGCGCACGCACAGCAGGCCTACGACGTCCGAAGGATCCGAGTGGTAGGGCAGGTAGAGGTTGGTCTCATACACGCGGGTGGTTTTCTTGCTGGCGTCACCCACATGCATGACCAGACCCAGCAGATCGCCGCGTGGGTTCTGACGCACGGGCTGGCCCATGTGCAGGCCGAGGCCGTAATAGACGATGTGGATGTCTTCGTCCGTATAACGCTCTACGGGCAGGCCACGCAGTACCAGAAAGCCTTTGCCGTTTTCCAGTTCTTCAGAATGCGCTCTTAACTGCTGTTGAACCGCTTCGGGCAGAGGAAAGTCTTCCCGTGTGAACTGCGGAAAACTCAGACCGCGCTGCTTGACCTGGGCCAGCGCTGCATCAATGGCGGCAATGGTTTCTGCGCAAAGCGGATGAATCCAGGAGTGGTCGCCCGCCAGGTCTGCACCGCGCCAGGCGGCAGGGCCGGTCAAAGGCTGCTTGAGAATGATGCTCACGTTGAAATCCGCTTGATCGTATATTGGGTATGCGCCGAATGCTATGAATTTGAAAGCATTTATGTGCTTCTATCCTAGCATCGCCATTGGCCTAAATGGGCGTTAGACGTCGCTTTCGACCTCGTTTCCGGGATGGGGAGACATAAAAAAAGAGAGGCCAGTGGCCTCTCTTCCCACCGGGGCGGTAAAGCCCGGTGTCGTGCGCGCAGTGGTGGTCCACCGGCTTTTTATGTCTGCATCAGTTGCCCAGATTGCGGATGGCTTCTGGTGTGTACTGGCTGGGCTTGAGGTTGTCCTTGCCCAGAATTGGCGCCTTGGGGCGTTCCTGGAACAGGTTGTATGCCACGTAGGAGCCAGAACTCAGGTCGTAGTAGAACGAGGTGCCGGCGTGCCACTTCTTGATGTCGTAGGCGTAGTAGTAGTTGATCTCGCCGTGCTGCCACAGCTGGCCGCGTGCATCGTAGAAGTCACCCGAGACGGCGTGGCCGGTGTCTTCGTCAATGAACATCACGCGCTTGGAGTAAAGGTGACGGTAGTTGGGCTTGAGCTTGCCTTCCAGTACCAGCACGCGGCGCAGTTCGTAGCGGGTGTAGGCGGGGTTGGGGTGGCCGGGCTTGATCAGGTCGGCGTACTTGATCTGCTGGTGGATGCGGAAAGCATTGGCGGGCACGAACATTTCGCGCTTGCCTTGCATGCTCCATTCATAGCGGTCGGGTGCACCATTGAATAGACGGTCCGAATCGATGGTCACTTTGCCACTGGAGCCGGGAGAGGGCTGGTCATAGCCAAACTCGGGCAACTGGCGTACGCGGCGGGTGCCGGGGTCGTAGTTCCAGGCCAGACGCTTGTCGGTGCCAAAGTTCATGGGCTCGATGGACAGAATCACACTGCCCTTTTCACGCTCGGGCAGGATGGTGAAGTTGGTCACCCAGGCGTATTTACCTTCGTTGGGCTTGCCCAGGCTTTCTTTGGAGTCGTAGCGGCTCAGCTGCACATAGTTTGTGCGACCCCAGGCCACATCGCCACCTGCGCCGACCAGCGCCAAATCACGTTCCACGTCTTCCGTACTGGCACGACTGGGAATCATGTTGTTCCAGAACAGCTCCAGCCCGGTTTTGGGGATGGGGAAGGGCAGAGCGCCCATGAAGCCCTTGACGCCGTTGCCGTCGTTGACGACTTCAGCCTCCAGCGCGTTGTGCTTGACGACGGCGCAGATCTCGTCGTCATAGCGGAAGTCGCGGTGTCCGGGGTAAACCGGAATGCGCATGGTGGTGGGGAATTTCTTGAGCAGCGCCTTCTGGCCATCGCTCAGCTTGTCGCCGTACTGCGCCATATTGGCTGCGGTGATCTCGAACAGCGGCTTTTCATTGGCGTAGATATCGGGCTGGAACTGGCCCACCGATTTGGTGAACTTCACGCCGGGTGGCACGCCCAGAATCTTGCCGGTGAAGGCGGGGATGCTGCCATCGGCATTGCCAGCTTTGGTGGCGCCGGTGCAGGTCAGCTCTTTGCCCAGCTTGTCGGCTTCGGCGGCAGGTACTTTGGCGAAGGCGGCTCCTGCAGCCAGCAGACCCAGGCTCACAGCCAATACAGCACTCAGTTTCTTTTGCTTCATGTCTCTTGTTGTGTGAAGTAGCGACGATCTGATTCTTTGGTTATTTGCTTATTTCCGAATCGTCTGACAAGACTACATAGCCTGCATGTATAGCTATATGGCTTGAGTCAGGTCAACAAAAAAGGCAGCACCGTTTGCCAGTGCTGCCTTGTGAGAGAAGGAAGGGGTAAGAGGCGTGCTCAGCGGCTGCCCCGCAGATCCATATCCTTGTAGGCCACGATCTTTGTGCCCTTGCGCCACTTGTAGCCAAACCAGATGATCAGGAACAGAGGCAGGCCGATATAGGTGGCAATGGCACCCACCCAGTCGATCTGGTCCTTGACCAGGTTCTCGTAGTTCTGGCCCAGCGTGATGACCAGACACAGCACAAACGCAAAGAGGGGGCCGAAGGGGAAGGCTGCGGCCTTGTAGGGCAGCTTGTTCATATCGTAGTTCTGCACCTCGCAGCCCTTGCGGAAGCGATAGTGGCTGATGGCAATGCCCAGCCAGGCCACAAAACCGCACATGCCCGACAGGTTCAGCAGCCAGACGTACACCACCTCTGGGCTGAAGATATTGGTCAGGAAGCACAGGGCAGCAATCACCGTGGTGGCAATCAGTGCCAGCACGGGCACGCCGCGGGAATTGACCTTGGCGAAGATCTTGGGCGCCATGCCCTGCTGCGCCAGCGCATACAGCATGCGGGTAGAGGCATACATGCCCGAGTTACCGGCGGACAGCACCGAGGTCAGCACCACGGCATTCATCACCGCCGCTGCACCCAGCAGGCCGGCACGCTCGAAGACCAGTGTGAATGGGCTGACGGCGATGTCGCCCAGGTCATTCTTGAGCAGCTTGGGATCGGTGTAAGGAATCAGCAGGCCGATGATGAGAATGGCAAAGACGTAGAACAGCAAAATGCGCCAGAACACCTTGCGCACAGCGCGTGGCACGTTTTTGGCGGGGTCTTCGGATTCCCCAGCGGCAATACCGATCAGCTCGGTGCCCTGGAAGGAGAAACCCACCACCATAGCCACGCCAATCAGCGCTGCAAAGCCGCCGACAAAGGGGGCATCGCCCGCAGTGAAGTTGGCAATATTGCCCCAGATGCCATCGGGTGCACCGCCTTGCAAAATGCCGAAGATCATCATCACGCCAATGGCGATGAAGATCAGCACCGTGGTCACCTTGATGGCGGCAAACCAGAATTCCGACTCACCAAAGCCGCGTGCGGACAAGGCGTTCAGCCCAAACATCAGCGCCAGAAACAGCGCACTCCACAGCACGCCATTGATATCTGGGAACCAGTAGGCCATGACCAGTTGCGCGGCCACCAAGTCCACCGCGATGGTCACAGCCCAGTTGTACCAGTAGTTCCAGCCCAGGGCGAAGCCAAAGCCTTCGTCCACATATTTGGCGCCATAGGTGGCAAACGAGCCGGACACGGGCATGTGCGCGGCCATTTCGCCCAGGCTGGTCATCAGAAAGTAAACCATCAGGCCCACGATCATGTAGGCCAGCAGGGCGCCACCGGGGCCAGCCTGCGAAATGGTTGCGCCAGAGGCCACGAACAGGCCCGTGCCGATGGAGCCGCCAATGGCGATCATCGACATATGGCGGGCCTTGAGGCTGCGGTGAAGCCCACCGCTGGCAGTTGTTGATTGGCTATCGCTCATGAAGGATGTTGGTTGTGGGCGGAACTTCAAGCCGTGCGAAGTGCCGGTCAGAAGAAGTCCGCCGATCAGAGTTCAACGCTGTACGCGCAATCGGCGATGACAAGCATCGCTTTCAGCGGCTACCGAATGGGTGCAGATTGTGAGCGATTTGCTGAAAGCCTGTGCGCTGGCGGCGTCTGCGAGGGCTGGGCTTGATCTGTGGAAATACCTAAGTGATTGATTTATTGCTGCTTTATGGAAATTTCTGACGATGCAAATCTTGTTTAAACCATCGTCAAATCGTCAGATTTCAGACATAAACCAGCAGGTGTCTGGGGTTTCATATTTTGTCGATATGAACTATTTATTCGTCATATTGAATGTATTCATTCGCTGAAACGATGAATGCGAATGGCGTTTGATGATGTTTGAATAGGGAAAAGGCCTGTATCCGTTTTAAATAAAGCGCTGGCAGCTATGATTTTTGATAGCAGTGAGCGGAGCTGCTTGTACGCAGGACTTTGGGGCCAAGGTAAGAAGGCAGGCAAGGGCATGCATGGCGCTGCCCGCAGAGCACTACCACTGCTCGCGCGCCAGCAGCACTTCTGCCAGCGCCTTGATCTTGGGCGATGCATGGCGGGTGCGGGGGTAGACCAGCGATAGCTCGCGGCTGCGGCCTTCGAGCTGGGTCAGCACGGGGGTCAGCTTGCCGCTGGCTATGTGCTCGCGCACAGCAAACTCCATGACCTGTGCCACACCCAGCCCGGCCAGAGAGCCTTCAATCAAGGGGTCACCGCTGTCAAAGCGGATGGAGTGCGGTGGCACCCAGTCCAGCGGTTGCTCGCCCTCGGCCTGGAACTGCCAAGGCACCAGAAAGCCCCGGTAATGGTTATAGACCGACAGGCAGCGGTGCTGGGCCAGCTCCTGCAGCGTGTACGGCGTGCCATGGGCTAGCAGATAGGCGGGGGAGGCCACGGTCACCCAGCGCAGCGGCGGCAGACTGCGCGCAATCATGCGGCTGTCGGCCAGCGGGCCGATGCGCACGGCGGCGTCATAGCCTTCGTCCACCATGTCCACCACGCGGTCGGTAAAGCTGGCGTCAATCTGCAGTTCGGGATAGCGGTCCATCAGCGCCCCCAGCAGTGGCGTCAGCACCACGCGCCCCAGCACGGATGGCGCGCTCATGCGCAGCACGCCGCTGGGTTCGCAGCGGCGCTCCAGCAGCAATTCGCGGGCCTCCTGCAGTCCGGCAATCAGCGCCGCACTGCGGTCCACAAGGGTGCAGCCGTCGGGTGTGAGTGAGACATTGCGCGTGTTGCGATGCAGCAGCCGCGTGCCCAGTTCGGCCTCCAGCTGCGCAATCGTGCGCGAGATGCGGGACTGCGTGGTGCCCAGACTGTGCGCAGCCTGGGTAAAGCTTTTGCACTCGGCCACCTTGACCAGCATGTGTACGGCGTTCAGATCCATGGCTATGGCGCTTTTGGCCCGCTAACACAACCCTTGATACGTCGTAACGAAGCCTTGTCGTACTTTTGTACTGCCTGCGGCTTCGCACCTCGTCTCAACCGCAAACCTTCGGTTTGCTGGGTGGTGTTAGCGGCTCTTATTGATGCGTATATGCATTAGTTAAACATGATTTTTATATTTATCTTTGAATTTGAATTAAATACGATGCCTGCCTGACCGGTCATTTCTGCTGCACCTGCAATGCAGCACGCTCTGGAGCTGTTTTCACGGATCTCGCGCCGCACGGCGGCTGGGCCCGTAGCTGCTCCTTTTCGAGAAGAAGGACCGATGTGATGGATCACGCAAACAACCTCCCACCCCGCCAGCAGACTGGCGCAGCAGCCACTGCGCCGCCCCGGCTGAACTATCCGCGCGCCGCGCTGGCGCTGCTGTCACTGGCCCAGCTCATGATTGCGCTGGACGCAACGATTGTTTTTGTGGCGCTGGACGCCATGGGGCATCACCTGCAACTGGCGCCGCACCATCTGCAATGGGTGATCAGCGGCTACAGCGTGGCCTTTGGCGGCTGCCTGCTGCTGGGCGGGCGCTGCGCCGATCTGCTGGGCCAGCGCCGCATGTATGTGCTGGCCATGGCGCTGTTCGGCCTGGCATCTTTGGCGGGCGGTTTTGCCACGGAGGCATGGCTGCTGATTGCGGCCCGGGCCGCCCAGGGCGTGGGGGCAGCGCTATTGTTTCCGGCAACCCTGGCCATGATTAACACGCTGTACCGCCCTGGCGCCGAGCGCAACCGGGCGCTTGCGGTGTGGAGCATGGCCAGCGCGGCAGGTCTGGCAGCAGGCGCTTTGCTGGGTGGTGTGCTGACGCAATGGCTGGGCTGGAACTGGGTGCTGTGGGTGCTGGTGCCGGTGGCCTGGCCTTGCGCGCTGGCGGCGCTGCGCTATCTGCCCGCCATGCCCAGTGTGCTGCGCCAGCAGCGCCGCTTTGATGTGGCAGGCTGTATCAGCGTCACGCTGGGCAGCAGCCTGCTGGTGACGGGGCTGGTGCAAGGGCCTGAGTGGGGCTGGCTGGATGCGCGCACGCTGGCCGTGCTGTTGGTGGCAGGGCTGGCGCTGGCCGCCTTCTTTGCCATTGAAAAACGGGTGGCTGCCCCACTGATGCCGCTGGCCATGCTGAAAGTGCGCGGGCTGCAGCAGGCCATGCTGCTGACGCTGCTGTTCATGAGTTGCTATGGCGTGCAGTACTACTTTCTGGGCTTGTATTTTCAGCAGGTACTGGGCTGGAGCCCGCTGCAGGCGGGGCTGGCCTTTGTGCTGCCCACCATTGTCTGCACCGCAGGTATTCGCTGGGCGGAACGTGGCCTGGCGCGCCGCAGCGCCCGCACCGTGCTGATGGCGGGCTGGGCTGCGGGTCTGCTGGGCTTGGTCTGGACGGCTGCTGTGCTGCCGCTGGCAGGCAACTACTGGTGGCTGGTGCCGGGCTTTATCGTGATGAGCATTGGTCAGGGCGCCAGCTGGACAGGCATGTGGGTGCTGGTGGGCGAGGGCATTGCGCCCCAGCAGCAGGGCGTGGCTTCTGGCGTGGCGGCTACGGCCCAGCAGGTGGGTGCGGCGCTGGGGCTGGCAGTGCTGGTCATGGTGGCGGCGCGGCCGGTGGCGCAGTTGCGGGCGGCAGGCGAAGTCAGCGCACAGGCCTTGGGTCAAGCCAATGCGCTGGGCCTGCAGCATGCGGAATGGGGCACGGCGGTGATTGCGCTGGTGGCGCTGCTGGTCTGCGCCGCTATGGGGCGCAAGCCGCAGCTTAAGGCTCTGAAACCGCAAACTTGCTGAGAACCCGTTTGATGTGAAAAGAGCTTCCAGCGCTTGTTGGATAAGCGCTGGAAGCTCTTGTTTTGATAGTAATGGCCGGGCTTGGGTTTAGCTCAGCAGCAGGGCGTCATCCGCCAGCTTTTCACCGCGCACCTTCTCGAACATATGCAGCAGGTCGGGCACATCCATCTTGGCGCGCTCTTCACCGCTGACGTCCAGCACCACATTGCCCTGGTGCAGCATGACAGTACGCGTGCCCACGTCCAGCGCCTGGCGCATGCTGTGCGTCACCATCATGGTGGTCAGCTTGGCTTCCTTGACGATACGGTCTGTGAGCTGCAGCACAAAGTCTGCGGTGCGCGGGTCCAGCGCGGCGGTGTGCTCGTCCAGCAGCAGAATGCGCGAGGGCTGCAGCGCCGCCATCAGCAGGCTCACGGCCTGACGCTGGCCGCCCGAGAGTAGGCCGATACGGTCGGTCAAACGGTTTTCCAGGCCTAGGCCCAGCGTGGCCAGACGCTCGCGGTACAGCTCGCGGTTGGAGGCTTTGACTGCCTTGGACAGGCCACGGAAATTGCCGCGCTCATGCGCCAGAGCCATGTTTTCTTCGATGGACAGGTCTTCGCAGGTGCCCGCCATGGGGTCCTGAAACACGCGGGCCACTTGTTTGGAGCGGTTCCAGACGGGCATGCGTGTCATGTCGATACCGGCGATTTCGATCTTGCCCTTGTCCACGCTCTGGTCGCCAGAGACGCAGTTCAGAAACGTTGATTTGCCCGCGCCATTGGAGCCGATGACGGTGACGAACTGCCCGTCAGGGATGGACAGCGACAGGCCGCGCAGGGCACGCGTCTCAATGGGCGTGCCGGGGTTGAAGGTCAGTTCCAGGTTTTGTGCGTTCAGCATGGTGTTCTCCGCATTCCTTCTTTACTTGCGCTTGCCCATTTTTTTCTTGATTTGCGGAATGATCAGCGCAATGGTCACCAGCACGGCAGTTACCAGGTTCAAATCCTGTGCCTTCAGGCCAATGGCGTCGATATTGAGCGCTGCGGCGATGAAGAAGCGATAGACCACCGCGCCCAGCACCACGGCCAGCGTGGCCCAGATGATCTTGCGCGAAGGCAAAATGGTTTCGCCCACGATCACGGCGGCCAGGCCGATGACGATGGTGCCGATGCCCATGGAAATATCAGAGCCGCCCTGGGTCTGCACAAACAGTGCGCCTGCCAGGCCAACCAGACCGTTGGAGATGGCCATGCCCAGCAAGATCATGGCGCCGGTGTTCACGCCCTGGGCGCGGGCCATGCGGGCGTTGGAGCCGGTGGAGCGAATGGCCAGACCGCGTTCGGTGGCAAAGAACCAGTCCAGTGCCAGCTTGGCCACGATGACAAAGCCCAGCATGATGATGGGGCGCATCACATAGTCAGGAACGCTCTCGGGCTGCAGCATGGTGAACAGCGTGGGTTCATTGATCAGCGGCACATTGGGGCCGCCCATGATGCGCAGGTTGACGGAGTACAGGCCAATCATCATCAGGATGGAGGCCAGCAGGTCCATGATCTTGAGCTTGACGTTGAGCCAGCCGGTAATCAGGCCTGCAACAGCACCCGCCGCCGTGCCAGCCAGCGTGGCAAGCCAGGGGTTGGTGCCCGTGGAAATCAGAATGGCGCAGACAGCGCCGCCCAGCGGGAAGCTGCCATCGACCGTGAGGTCGGGAAAGCGCAGCAAGCGAAACGAGATGAAGACGCCCAGCGCCACCAGGCTGAAGATCAGGCCAATTTCAATGGCACCGAGTACGGAAAATAAAGACATAGAGAGAGCGACAGGCGCGGCAGACGTCTAAAAAAATCGGCAGGGCCATGTTGCCACGGCACCTGCCGCTGTGCTGGCGCTGCACGGGGCAACGCTAGCGACAGGTTGGGGGTTTACTTGACCACCGTAGCAGCGGCCTTGACCAGGGCGTCGGACAGTTTCACGCCTTGCTTTTCAGCAGCGCCGGGGTTCACGAACAGTTCCATCTTGGTGGAGACTTCGGGCTTGATGTCGCCGGGCTTTTCGCCCTTCAGAATGCGCACCACCATGCGGCCGGTCTGCTCGCCCAGATCACGGTAGTTGATACCGTAGGCAGCCACGGCGCCGCGCTTGACGGAGTCGGTGTCAGAAGCCACCAGAGGAATCTTGGCATCCTGACCCACCTTGACCAGCGACTCGTAGGCCGAGACCACGTTGTTGTCGGTGTTGGTATAGATCACATCCACCTTGCCCACCAGCGAGCGAGCGGCGCTGGAGACGTCCACCGAGCGGGGAGCTGCAGCGGTCACCAGTGTCCAGCCCATCTTGGGCAGCAGGGCTTGCAGTTCCTTCACGACCACAGCGGAGTTGGCTTCGCCGGGGTTGTAAACCATGCCAATGCGCTTGGCGTTGGGGGCCACTTGCTTGACCAGATCCATCTGCTTGTCCAGCGCCAGCAGGTCGGACACGCCAGTCACATTGTTCTTGGAGGGCTCCCAGCTGGGCACCAGCTTGGCGGCCACGGGGTCGGTCACGGCGGAGAACACCACGGGCACGGACTTGGTCGAAGCGATCACGGCCTGTGCGGAAGGTGTGGCGATGGCAACGATGGCGTCAGGCTTGTCGCCCACGAACTTGCGGGCGATCTGAGCGGCGGTGCCGGTGTTGCCCTGGGCGCTCTGGTACTGCCACTTCAGGCTCTTGCCGTCTTCGTAGCCGGCGGCCTTGAGGGCATCTTTCACGCCATCGCGCACGGCGTCCAGCGCGGGGTGCTCAACGATGGCGGTCACGGCCACCGATTTGGTGTCGGCTGCATAAGCGCCGGTGATGGCGGAAATTGCCAAGGCCACTGCACCCAGACGGGCCCAAGACTGCTGCTTCATGTGTATCTCCAGCGTTTGTTGTGTATTCCAGATGAATTAAGACCGCTGCGATTGGATACACAGCGCCTTGCGGCAAAGTCTACTGCACCGCTTCGCCTGTCTTGCGCCCGCACATAACCCGGTTTATCCCTATACAGAATTTGCCAAAAAATGGCATGAAAGCTGCAGAAAACAGGTTTTTTATGGTTTAAGAGTGCGGCAATGCGTGGAATGTGAATGCAATTTTGCGTCGTCAAAGGCATTTATGGCGTTGTGGTGTGCATTTTTCCTGCGCGTCGGTGCGCTGGATGGCTGAATTTCATACGGGTTGCTTATTTTTTGAACATGCAAGGCTAAGCTGGGCGTTGGCGCCTGACGCTGCAACCCGGCTTGAGAGGCCGGATGCTTGCGGTAACAAAAATTCACTCAGTGCCAGATTGGGGTGACGGATTCCGGCATCTCGGTCATGCCCAGCTCTGCACAAAATGGCCGCGCATGAAAAAAGCCTGTGCGGCAACAGCAGCACAGGCTTTTTGAGGGAGGGCAGAGGCCAAATAGCCAGGCGTTTACATGCCCGAGTAGTTCGGGCCACCGCCGCCTTCAGGCGTCACCCAGACGATGTTCTGGGTGGGGTCCTTGATGTCGCAGGTCTTGCAGTGCACGCAGTTCTGGGCGTTGATCTGCAGGCGTTGTTTGCCAGCGGTGGCTTCGTCTTCCACAAACTCGTACACACCAGCGGGGCAGTAGCGCTGCTCGGGGCCGGCGAACTTGGCCAGGTTGACGTTGACGGGAACGCTTGCGTCCTTGAGCGTCAGGTGCGCAGGCTGGTTTTCCGCATGGTTGGTGCTGCTGATGAACACGCTGGAGAGGCGGTCAAAGGTCAGCTTGCCATCGGGCTTGGGGTACTCGATAGGAGTGCACTCGGCCGCAGGCTTCAGGTAGGCGTGGTCGGGCTTGTTGCGGTGCAGCGTCCAAGGGATGTTGCCGCGCAGCACGAACTGCTCCAGGCCGTTCATGATGGAAGCGGTAGTCAGGCCCTTCTTGAACCAGGCCTTGAAGTTGCGCGCCTTCCACAGCTCTTCATACAGCCAGCTGTTTTCAAAGGCGTGGGTATAGGCGTTCAGCTCATCGTGCTGGCGGCCAGCCACCAGGGCGTCATAGGCGGCTTCGGCGGCCAGCATGCCGGTCTTGATGGCTGCGTGGCTGCCCTTGATGCGGCTGACGTTCAGGAAACCGGCTTCGCAGCCCACCAGCGCGCCGCCGGGGAAGACAAAGCGTGGCAGGCTGGAGATGCCGCCCGCCGTGATGGCACGGGCGCCGTAGCTGATGCGCTTGCCGGGCTTGATGCCCTTGGCTTCGTCGCCTTCCAGGTAGTAGCGGATGTTGGGGTGGGTCTTCCAGCGCTGCATTTCCTCGAAAGGAGACAGGTAGGGGTTGGAATAGTCCAGACCGGTGATGAAGCCCAGCGTGACCAGGTTGTCTTCCAGGTGGTAGAGGAAAGCGCCGCCGTAGGTGTCGCTCTTCATGGGCCAGCCAGCGGTGTGCACCACCATGCCAGGCTTGTGACGGGCGGGGTCGATTTCCCACAGTTCCTTGATGCCAATGCCGTAAGTCTGCGGGTCGCGGTTGGCGTCCAGCGAGTACTTGGCAATGACTTGCTTGCCCAGGTGGCCGCGTGCGCCTTCGGCAAACACGGTGTACTTGGCGTGCAGTTCCATGCCCAGCTGGAAGTCGCCGGTAGGCTCGCCATCCTTGCCCACCCCCATATTGCCGGTGGCCACGCCCTTGACGGAGCCGTCTTCGTTGTAGAGCACTTCGGCAGCCGCAAAGCCGGGGAAGATTTCCACGCCCAGGGCTTCAGCCTGCTCGGCCAGCCACTTGGTGACATAGCCCAGGCGCACGATGTAGTTGCCTTCGTTGTGGAAGCACTTGGGCAGCAGCCAGTTAGGCGTGCGCAGCGATGCTTTCTCGCCCAGGAAGACCATGGCGTCTTCGGTCACGGGCTGGTTCAGCGGCGCGCCTTTTTCCTTCCAGTCAGGGATCAGCTCAGTCAGGGCGCGAGGGTCCATGATGGCGCCGGACAGCGTATGGGCGCCAGGCTCGGAGCCTTTTTCCAGCACGACAACGGAGACATCCTGGCCTTTTTCTGCCGCCAGCTGCTTGAGGCGGATGGCGGTGGCCAGGCCACCGGGGCCGCCGCCCACTACCACCACGTCATATTCCATGGCTTCGCGCGGGCCGAACTGGGCCAGGATTTCTTCGTTTGTCATCGGGAGAGTCTCGCTTGAATAATGAATTGGGAAAGCTGGCTGCGCGGTCAGGTTGCAAAGATGTTGCAAAAACCGCAATGCGGGCGATTCTATGCTGTGACACCCGCACGCACGTGCAGAACAGGGGACAGTCTCTGACTCGCAATTGCGGCAAAGTCTCTAGGCTAGTGGCGCGGCAAAGCGGCGCCATCCCTCAAAGCAACTAGAACGGGCGGAGTATGCAAAACTGCTCAAGCTCAATGAATAAGGAGGCAGGCTGCTATGAAAATTGAGATTCCTGAGCACAAAAAACTGGTCTATGAAACGCGGTTTGTGGTGCGCTGGGGCGATATGGATGCCATGGGGCATGTCAACAACACTCAGTATTTTCGCTATATGGAGACGGCGCGTATTGACTGGATGAGCAGCATCGGCGTCAACCCCGATCCCGGCGCGCAGGGGCCGGTCATCGTCAATGCCTTCTGCAATTTCTATCAGCAGCTCAGCTATCCGGACGAGGTGTTGCTGCGCATGTTTGTCAGCAACCCGGCGCGCACCACCTTTGAGACCTGGGCAACGATGGAGCGCGTGAACCAGCCGGGCGTGATCTGCGCAGCGGGTGGCGGGACGGTGATCTGGGTGGACTTCCCGCGCCAGAAGGCGACAGAGCTGCCAGAGGACGTGCGCGCCATGGTTAGCGCTGATTGAGTGTTCGGAAATCCGAACTGGATGCGCTGAGCCTGTTCGAAATTTCGTTGCAGGTTATGCGCAAAAGTATGGTGCGCATAAACAAATCATGGGTTTAGGGTTTGCGAATGGGCTGGCACGGTCTGTGCTTTAACAGAGGCAGGCCGCGTACGCGCGGTTGCTGAAGGACGGGTGCGTGGGCTGGAGGTTTCTCTGGCCCGCGCACCGGTCCGGAACCGGGGCAGGGCGACTAGGTGAATGGTGATTCGCTCAGATCGTCCTCCCCGGTTTTTGTTGCTGCCTGTGCTGCTTGTGAGTTGCGTGCTCACAGGCGCGCAGCGGCACAGAAACTGCAAACCAAGACTGAAACAATGAAATCCAATCGCTTGACCATCATGGTCCTTGCAGCCATGGTTCTGGGCGTGGTTGTGGGCTATCTGGTCCACATCTACGCTGCCTCGCCAGAGCAAGCCAAATCCATCGCCGCTTATCTGAGCATTCTTACGGATGTGTTCCTGCGCATGATCAAGATGATCATCGCGCCGCTGGTGTTTGCCACGCTGGTGGCGGGTCTGGCCAATATGGGCGATGCCAAGTCCGTAGGCCGCGTGGGCACGCGTGCGCTGGGCTGGTTTATTGCGGCCTCGTTCTGCTCGCTGTTTCTGGGCCTTTTCTACGCCAATGTGCTGAGGCCCGGTCATGGCCTGAATGTGGAACTGCCCACCAGTGCCGATGGGCTGGAGCTCAAGACATCGGCCTTGAACTTCAAGGATTTCATCACCCATGTCTTCCCCAAGAACATCTTTGAAGCCATGGCCACCAACGAGGTGCTGCAGATCCTGGTGTTTGCGCTCTTCTTTGGCATTGCGCTGGGCTATCTGAACCACCAGAAAAAGCACATGCTGGTGGGCCTGATGGAAGAGACCTCGCATGTCATGCTGCGCGTGACTGAGTATGTGATGCGCTTTGCGCCTCTGGGGGTGTTTGGTTCCGTGGCGGCCACGATTACCACCCACGGCCTGGGCATGCTGCTGGTGTTTGGCAAATTCCTGCTGGGCTTTTACATCGCACTGGCCACGCTGTGGGTGCTGCTGACGATTGCGGGCTATCTGGTGCTGGGCAAGGACGTGTTCCGCCTGCTGTCGCTGATCCGCGGCCCTTTGCTGGTGGGCTTTTTCACGGCCAGCAGCGAATCGACGCTGCCCAAGCTGATGGAGCAGCTGGAAAAATTCGGCGTCAAGTCGCGCATCACAGGTTTTGTGCTGCCTCTGGGTTACTCGTTTAACCTGGATGGCTCCATGATCTACACCACGTTCCTGGCCATCTTTATTGCACAGGCCTACGGCATTGAGATGTCGCTGGCGGCGCAGATCACCATGCTGCTGGTGCTCATGATCTCCAGCAAAGGCATTGCGGGCGTGCCGCGTGCTGCACTCGTGGTCGTGGCCGCAGTGCTGCCCATGTTCGGCCTGCCTGAGGCCGGCATCATGCTGATTCTGGGCATCGACCACTTCCTCGATATGGGCCGCACCCTGACCAATGTGCTGGGTAACGCCATTGCCACTGCCGTGGTGGCCAAGTGGGAAGGTGAAGAGGGCATGGAGCCCGCTGGCGCTGGTGGTGCACACCTGCCTGCCGCCTCTGGTCAGACAGGCCAGGCCTGAAACGCATAGTGCGGCTGGGCGCTGATACCATGGGCTGCACCATGCCAGCCCCGCCCAAGAACCGTCTGCGCACCAGCCTGCTGATTTTGCTGTGGCTGGGCCTGAGTGCGCTGGCAGGCTGGGGCAGTTATCACGTCGCACGCGATTACGCGCTGGACAGCCTTCAGGTCGATGGCAATCACAGGCTGGACCTCTACACGGCCAGCCTGCAGCGAGAAATCGACAAATACGCATTTCTGCCCGGGGTGATGGCCCTGCAGCCCCAGGTGCAAAGCCTGCTGCAGGTGCCCGATGATGCGGGCCTGACCCTGTACGTCAATCGCTATCTGGAAGCGCTGAGCCAGAGCGCAGGCACCCTCAGCGTCTATTTGCTGGACCACTCCGGCCGCGTGCTGGCCGCCAGCAACTGGCAGCGTGCCGACAGCTTTGTGGGCGAAGACCTGAGCTTTCGCCCCTATGTGCAGCAGGCTCTGAGGCAGGGCTACGGGCGCTACTTTGGCATTGGCACCACACGGGGTGAGCCGGGCTACTACCTCACCACCCCGCTGGGGCAGGGCGAGCAGCGTGGCATTGCCGTGGTCAAGGTTGGTCTGTCGCTGCTGGAGCATTCCTGGGCTGCGGCAGAGTCCCCCGTCTTCGTGAGTGACGAGAACACCGTGCTCATGCTCAGCAACGTGCCGCAATGGCGGTTTACAACGCTGGATGTGCTGGACGACGCGCAGCGCGCCAGACTGAAAAGCTCTCTCAAATACAACCAGCAGGCCCTGCAGCCGCTGAACTGGAAAATACTGGACTCTTCGCTGCAAGGGAATAGCGCGGTTCAGCTGGTAGAGCTTCCTGGCGGTGTGGATGCTTCACCGGGCTATAGCTCCGGCCAGTTCCTGGCACTTTCGCGCACGCTGGCGGGCTCGCCCTGGAAGATGACGGTGCTGCTGCCACTGGCATCCGCCTTGCCACTGGCGCAAAGCCGGGCATGGCTGACAGCCGTCATGGTGGCGCTGGGGCTGATGCTGCTGGCGCTGCTGCTGCAGCGGCGCAGCCACCTGCGCGAGCAACTGGCCGCCCGGCAAGCGCTGCAGCAGGCCCATGATGCGCTGGAGCGTCAGGTGCAGCAGCGCACCGCCCAGCTGCAAAGTGCCAATACTGCGCTGCAGCAAGAGGTGGCCGAACGCATGCAAGCCGAGGTCACGCTGCGTGCCGCGCAGGATGAGCTGGTGCAGGCGGGCAAGCTGGCCGTGATTGGAAAGCTCTCGACCGAAGTGGCCCATGAGCTCAACCAGCCGCTGGCGGCCCTGCGCGCCCTGGCAGGCAACAGCCAGCGCTTTCTGGAGCGCAGCCAGACCGATATGGTGCAAAGCAATCTGCAGCGCATGGCCGATCTGTCGGACCGCATGGGACGCATCACCGGGCAGCTGCGCAACTTTGCGCGCAGATCGCTGGACATGCCACAGGCCGTGCCGCTTGCCGATGTCATGGAGCCAGCGCTGGCGCTG
The DNA here is from genome assembly GCF_019186805.1 of Comamonas fluminis. Lineage (NCBI taxonomy): Bacteria > Pseudomonadati > Pseudomonadota > Betaproteobacteria > Burkholderiales > Comamonadaceae > Comamonas > Comamonas fluminis. The sequence goes on from NZ_CP066783.1 coordinate 2,240,163, forward strand.
ATGCAGCCGCGCATGGACCGTTGCGGCGCTGAAGTGGTGTGCGATATTCCCGCGCAGCTCAGGGTTCTGTGTGATACCAACCGCGTGCAGCAGGTGCTGATCAATCTGCTGGGCAATGCCCTGGATGCCATGCTGCAGCAAAGCACGCCGCGCATTGAAATTGGCGGTGAAGTGAAAGACGGGCAGGCCCATATCAGCGTGCGAGACCATGGACCGGGCTTGAGCGAGCAGGCTCTGGCCCACCTGTTTCAGCCCTTTTTTACCACCAAGCTCAAAGGCGAAGGTCTGGGCCTGGGCCTGTCGCTGTCTTCTGATATTGCCAAAGCCAGCGGCGGCTGCCTGCAAGGGCGCAATCACCCCGAGGGAGGGGCCGTCTTCACGCTAAGCCTTCCCTTGGCGGATACTCAGCCGCTTCTCTGAAAAGTCTGTGCCCATGAATTCCCAGCTCCATGTTCTGATTGTTGAAGACGACGCCGACGTCGCCATGGCCTGCGAACAGGCCTTGCAGCTGGAAGGCTATGAGTGCGGGTGCATGAGCAGTGCGGAGATGGCGCAGAAACACCTGTCGGCCGACTTCGCTGGCGTGGTGGTCAGCGATATTCGCCTGCCGCGCATGAGCGGGCTGGATTTGCTTGCCGCGGTGCACGCCATGGATGCGGAACTGCCCGTCATCCTCATCACCGGCCATGGTGATATTTCCATGGCCGTGCAGGCCATGAAGGATGGTGCGCAGGACTTTCTGGAAAAGCCGTTTGCCCCCGAGCGCCTGACCGAAGCCGTGCGCCGCGCGCTGGAGCGCAGGCGGCTGGTGCTGGAAGTGCGCGCCCTGCGCGAGCAACTGCAAAGCCGTGACCTGATGCAGCAGCAGCTGCTGGGCCAGTCGCCCGCCATGCAGCAGCTGCGCCGCACCGTGCAGAGTCTGGCCAGCAGTGAGGCCGATGTGCTGATCTGGGGCGAAACCGGCACCGGCAAGGAAAAAGTGGCGCGCAGCCTGCACGAAGCCAGCCGTCGCAAGGATGGCAATTTCGTGGCCATCAACTGTGGCGGCTTGCCGGAAACTTTGTTTGACAGCGAAATCTTTGGCAGCGAAGCCGGGGCCTTCACCGGCGCTGGCAAAAAGCGCATTGGCAAGATCGAGCACGCCAGCGGCGGCACACTGTTTCTGGACGAAATCGAGAGCATGCCCATGGCCATGCAGATCAAGCTGCTGCGCGTGCTGCAGGAGCGCGTGCTGGAGCGTCTGGGGTCAAACACCTTGATTCCCGTGGACTGCCGTGTGATTGCTGCTACCAAAGTTGATTTGCTGGCCCTCAGTCAGCAAGGTCTGTTTCGTGCCGACCTGTACTACCGCCTCAACGTCATCACCGTGAACCTGCCGCCGCTGCGCGAACGCCGGGAAGACATTCCGCTGCTGTTCGAGCACTTTGCCCTGCAGGCAGCGGCGCGCCACCAGCGGTCCGTGCCAGAACTCACACCGCAGCGTCTGCAAACCCTGATGGCCCACGACTGGCCCGGCAATGTGCGTGAGCTGCGCAATATGGCAGAACGCATGACGCTGGGCATAGACATGGGCCTGCAAAGTGCGCAGGCCCAGACGGCAGAGCCATCGCTGGCGGCGACCGTGGAAGCCATTGAGCGGGCATTGATTGTGGACGCGCTGCGCAGCCACGACGGCAGCCTGACCCGCGCCGCACAGGCCCTGGGTACGCCCAAGACCACGCTGCACGACAAGATGCGCAAATACGGCTTATGAAACAGCGCTGAACGGCTGCCCCGCTACACTGGGGCATGCGCGAATTCAGAGTTCTGGTTGTTGGTGCTTATGGCTTTTTCGGCAGCCGTCTGGTCACCCGACTGGCGCGGCAAAGCGGTTTGCATATCGTGCTTGCGGGTCGCTCTGCAGCCGCAGCCCGCGAATTGGTCGAGCGCCTTACCCCCGAAGCCCGTTCCAGCCTGAGCCATGAGGCGCTCGATGTGATGGCACCGGGCTTGGCAGATCGCCTCAAGGCGCTGGCTGTAGACGCTCTGATTCACACCAGTGGCCCGTTTCAGGGGCAGGACTATCGCGTGGCCCAGGCTTGTGCGCAGGCCGGTGTGCACTATGTGGATCTGGCCGATGGACGTGATTTTGTCTGCGGCATTCAAGCGCTTGATGCACAGGCCAGGGCCGCAGGTGTGCTGCTGGCCAGCGGTGTCAGCTCGGTGCCTGCACTGTCCACCGCTGTGGTCGATACGCTGGCCCAGGGCATGACCCGCGTCCAGAGCATCGATATCGGTATCAGCCCCGGCAACCGCACGGATCGCGGGCTGTCCACCGTTGCTGCCATCCTCAGTTATTGCGGTCAACCCTTGCCGGGTTCTAGGTTTGAGCCTGTGATCGGCTGGCTGCGCAGCTATGCGCATCACTACCCGCAGCCGGTGGGGCGCAGGCTGCTGTCGGCCTGTGATGTGCCTGATCTGGCGCTGCTGCCGCTGCGTTATGAAAACCGCCCTGTGGTCAGATTCGGTGCAGGGCTTGAGCTATCGTTTTTGCAGAGAGGCATGAGCATCATGGCCTGGCTGGCGCATAAGGGCTTGGTGCAGAACTGGTCAGCCCATGCCCGCTGGCTCAAGCGCATGGCAGACGGGTTCAAAAACTGGGGCAGCGATGTCGGGGCCATGCATGTCACCATCAGCGGTCTGGATGCGCAGGGCCAGCCCAGTCAGCGCAGCTGGGTGCTGATTGCGGGTTCGGGCGACGGCCCTTATGTGCCCACGCTGGCCGCAAGTGCACTGGTGCGCAAGCTGGCCGCAGGTGCACAGCTTCCACCCGGCGCGCGGCCCTGCATGGGGCTGCTGACGCTGCAGGACTTTGCGGCAGAGGCGCAGGGGCTCGATATTCAGATGAAGGAGCTGGCTGGATGACGCAAAACGCTTCCTTGTTTCAGCAAGTCATGGGTGATGAGTTTCGCAAACTCGACCCTGTGCTGCAGCGCTTTCACAGTCTTCAAGGCCAGCATGAACTGGAGGGCAGGGTACAGACCAATGCGCCTCAGACCTGGGCGGCCAGACAGCTGGCGCTGACCATCGGCACGCCGCGCACTGCGACCGAAGGGGCGATTCATTTTGAGCTGCAGGCCAGTCCACAGGTCGAAACCTGGACGCGCATTTTCCCCACGCAAGTCATGCGCTCCACCATGCAGGTGCACAAGGGCTATCTGATCGAAAAGCTAGGCGCAGCATGGTTGCGCTTTGAGTTGCTGGCGGTGGATGGGCGGTTTCGCATGCGGCTGCAGCGCCTGTTTTTTCTGGGCATCCCTTGCCCAGGCTGGCTTGCGCCACGCCTTGTGGCAGAGGAAACAGGTGCGGGTGACAGGCTGCAGTTTCATATCGAGGCCGCTGTACCCCTGATTGGCGTGGTTGCCAGTTATCGCGGCTATCTGCTGCTGCCCAAGGAGAGCGCATGATTGTGGTGTTCGACGCGCAATGCCTGCTGTGCAACAGCTGGGTGCAGTTTCTGCTCAAGCACGACAAGCAGGGCATTTTTCAGTTTGCGGCCATACAGGGCCAAGTTGGCAGCCAGTTGCTGGCTGAGGCGGGACTGAAGATTGAAGGCCTGCAGACCTTGCTGCTGGTGGATGGCCCGCAGAGCTGGCAGCACACGGACGCGATCTTGCGCGTGCTGCATGCACTGGGCTGGCCGTGGCGGCTGGCTGGGGTCGCTAGGCTGATACCCGCAGCACTGCGCGATGCGCTGTACCGAGTGATTGCCCGCAACCGCTACCAGTGGTTTGGCAAAAGCGAGCAATGCCTGATGCCCGACCCGGCAGTCGCGGCGCGCTTTCTGGATTGACGGGTTCTGGATTGAATTTTAGAGATTTTTGAACCAAACAAGCCTTTAGCCCATTAAATACATAGGCTTGATGCTATCAATCTGAGAGTTTTTATTCATCCGCAGGCATGGGCGGAATATCCAGCAGTGCACCGTACTTTTGCTGCAACTCGGCAAAACGCGCCAGCGTAGGTGGCACGGGCTGGATATTCAGCGCCTTGCGCAGCAGTGGCAGCTGCTCTGTGCCAATGTCACCAAACGTGGGGCTGGGCTGGCGAAAATAGGCCTCGCCTTCTTCCTCTTCGTAGTACAGCTGCTCCAGGCTGAACCAGCCCACGTAGTAGCCGTAGTCAAAGAATTCCTGAAAATTCTCGGCAATCACAAAGCTCTGTGCATCGGCGCAGGGCAGCGTCATGACGATGGGGCAGACATCTGCAGGCAGGCGCTCATCCACCAAAAAGCTGTAGTGCACGCTGTCGCCGCCCGTGGTGGCAAAGGTCAGCACATTGCGCGGCGTAGCCCAGTCGATGTAGTCGCGCTGCGGCGGAATTTCCAGCAGCAAGCCGCAATAGTCCAGCACTGCGTCGGCAGACAGATTGAACTGCGGGCCAATGGCTTCGGCTGCGTCATACAGCGCCTGCAGCGGGGCGGGAATGGGGGCGTCGTTTTGCATTGCAGCATCTTAGCAACGCGGCATTTGGCGGCTTGTCGGCCATTTGATTAGAATTCGCCGCTTATCTCCTTCTTGAAGCTGCTGCTCGAAGGTACCTGGCTTCCCCACACAACGGGAGGCTGCATTGGCGTACCTCAGCATTTCAGCATCATGTCTACTGTTTCCGGGAAGCTTTCCCGACTGCAAAAAGCCCTCGCACGCGATGGCATCCAGGTCTCGTACCGAGACAGCATTTACCAAATCCATAACGAGCAGGCGGCTGCCACCATCTTGCTGCCCGACAGCTTACCGCTGGAGCACAAGGCCGTCAGCCAGTTGCTGGACTTTGCCTCGGTGGCCGATCCCGACGGCCACGGCGCGGTCTGCAAAGCCTGTGCCACACCGGACTTTCACCCGGGCAGCATTGCGCCCGTGGGCTCGGTGGTGGCCACTTCGCCAGACTTTGTGATTCCCGCCGCCATTGGCACGGATATCAACTGCGGCATACGCCTGATGACGACTGGCTTGAACCAGACGCAGGCCGAGCTGCACAAGAGCACCATCGTGAGTCGGCTCACCCAGGCCATTCTGAAAAACGGGCGCGATGTGCCGGTGAGGACAAAGGGTTTCAAGGCGCTGTTTGACGATGGCCCATCGGCCTTTATCGACGAGCTGCCCGCGCTGGGCCTGTGGCAGGGCGTGAACCGTGACCGCCTGCAGCGCGAGCTGGCTGCCTGCGTGGGCCTGCAAGGCTTTGCGGGCCAAAGCCGCTACGCGCCCGAGGCATTGCTGCAAGAGCGCGAAGTCGTGCGCCCGCCGTCGGCAGCGGATTTAGGCAGCGGCAACCACTTTCTGGAGTTCTGCGTGGTCGATGAAATCTACGACCGTCACGCCGCCTATGCCGCAGGGCTGAAAAAAGGTGATGTGACGGTGATGATTCACACCGGCTCGCGTGATGTGGGCTTTTATGTGGGCCGCCGCTGGATGGATCTGGCCAAACAGCAATGGCCGCAGGGCATGAAGCACCCGCAGCACGGCCTGTATGGCCTGAGCGGAGCGCTGGCGCAGGACTATCTGCACGCCATGGGTGTGGCGGCGCGCTACGCCTGGTTCAACCGCATGGCGCTGGCCGAGCTGGTGCGCAAGGAGTTGACCGATATGGCTGCGCTTGATGCGTCGCAGCTGATTGTCGATGTGCCGCACAACGTGGTGATGCGCGAGGGCGAGTTCAACGTGCACCGCAAAGGCTCGACCCCTGCGCATGATGGGCAGTGGGCCTTGATTCCCGGCTCCATGGGCGACTACTCGTTTCTGGTCAAGGGCCTGGGCAATGAGGACTGGCTGCAGTCCTGCAGCCACGGCTCGGGCCGTCAGGTGCGCAGGCAGGACACGCGCCGCATGAAGCAGCCGCTGGTGGAATCCGTCTGGCAATGCATCACCTTGCGTGAGGAGCGTTTGATCGAGGAAGCTCCCAGCGCTTACAAGCCGGTGGGCCCGGTGCTGCAAGCGCAGGAAGAAGCGGGGCTGATTCGCGCCAGTGTGCGGCTCAAGCCTTGGCTAACCTTCAAGGCCTGAGCTTTGGATTGAATGGTTGCCAGCGCTTTAGCCAAAAGCGCTGACAGTTATCAAATCTGCAGCAGATTCAGCAGTGCACCAAACGCATGAAGAGGCAGCCAGCAGATGGTGCTATCGACCATTCCATACCAGTGGCAACTGACCCAGCCAAATGGCATGCACAGGGCGGCCAGTACCAGCAGATCTGCCACGACCAGAGCAGGCTGGTGCTTGACTAGCTGAACCACCAGGTCCACCAGATAGCCGACAAGCAAAGCAAAACATAGAAAGCCCAGCACGATGGCGACGCCCAACCCGGTATCGCCACGGTGCTCTCTGCCCGCATTGGCCGAGGTCGAAAGGCTGGCAAAGCCATAGAAGACAAGCATCGCTGCGACTGGCAGAGCGAGCCTGAGAAAAAACTTCCAGCCGAGGCGATTCATATAAAGCCCGGGTTGAGCCAGTTGCCAATAGTTGGGTAGCGCTGGCTTTGGTTGCGTGATGTGCCCATCATAGTTGTTGGCGGAGAGAGGCAGCCAAGCGGCAAATTGGGAGCGCGTGATTCCTTGCTGCAGGGTGTTTTTGTGCGCTGAACGGTTCTATAGCTCGCTAATCTGCACCGCTGCGCCATGGCGCAGTCCTTCGTCTATCAAAACCCGCAGCGCCCGGGCGACGACGGCGGCATCGCCCATATGGTCGATAAAGTAAAAACCATCGGCCTCCAGCGCGAAGTCATAGTCGGGCATCTGGCCCGGGGCGGTTTGAACCACAGGCAGCCTGCGCTGCACCGCTTGGGTGTCAAAGCCTTGAGGGACGGGGAAGTGGATTTTGTATTCGATGCCCATCGCTCGATTGTCGCTGCAGCAGGGCTGGGGTCACCCACCTTCCCAGCGGCGGTAGCCAATATGCGCCAGGCCCGTCAATCGCTGAGGCAGGGGCGCGGCGCGATGCTCTTCATCCAGCGTCCATGGGCCTTGCAGGTCAGCCAGCACTTCGGCGGCAGCAATGGATGCGGCTTCGCGGGCTTCTTCGTCTGGTGCTCCATCGTATTCAAAGAGCAAGCGCAGGTGCAGGGCTGCCGTATCCGCTTCGACGCAGGCCTGGCGCAGCTGCGGGTGCACTGCGCCCAGCAGTGCGCGCTGCAGCGACAGCAGCAGAAAGCGGTGGTCAATGGCCGGGGCTGGGGTGGGCATCAGGCTTTTTTCTCGCGTGGCACGCGGCCCATCAGATAGAACTCGGGGTTGGGCTGCATGCCGGCAAAGCTGGCCATGCGGTTGGACAGTCCAAAAAAGGCGGTGATGGCCGCAATGTCCCAGATGTCTTCATCGTCAAAGCCGTGGGGGTAGAGGGCTTCGTAGTCGGCGTCGTCAATTTCGTGGCTGCGCTGGCAGACCTTCATCGCAAAGTCCAGCATGGCGCTCTCGCGCGGGCTGATGTCGGCCTTGCGGTAGTTGACGGCGACCTGATCGGCAATCAGCGGCTTTTTCTCGTAGATGCGCAGGATGGCGCCGTGGGCCACCACGCAATACAGGCACTGATTGGCCGCGCTGGTGGTGGTGACGATCATCTCGCGCTCGCCCTTGGTCAGCGAGCCTTCTTCCTTGGCCATCAGCGCATCGTGATAGGCAAAGAAGGCCCGCCATTCCGCCGGGCGGCGCGCAAAGGCCAGAAACACATTGGGAATGAAGCCGGACTTTTCCTGTACCTCGGCAATGCGCTGCTTGATGTCTTCGGGCAGGCTGTTCAGGTCGGGGAAGGGGTAGCGGTTTTTCATGGCGACAGTCTCCTTGGGCGGTAGTGGCCAAGCATGGCATGGCGCACGGCTCGCAAGCTGTCGTTTGTGTTGCAGATCATGCCGTTTGAAGGGTATTTGGCCTGCAGCCTATGTTTGATAAGCGCTGTAAGCTATTAATTTAAAAGCGTTTGTGGCGCGTTGGTGCCTATCAGCAGCAGGCCCAGGCCCAGCAGCACGCAGCCCAGGCTGCGATCCACCCAGGGGCGAATGGCCTGGACTTTAGGCTGCAGCACCGGGGCCGAGAAAAACCAAGCCACCAGCGTAAACCACAGAACATGGGCTGCGGCGATGAAGAGGCCATAGGCCAGTTGCGTGAGCATGGGCACCGAAGGCCCGGCAACCTGCGTGAACAGGCTGATGATGAACAGGGCCGTTTTGGGGTTGAGTGCATTGGTCAGAAAGCCCAGCCGCCAGAAGGACCAGAGGCTTTGCGCAGGCTGCTCTTGCACAGTAGTAGTCTGTGCGGCTGGGGCATTTGCTGTTGGGGCATTCGCGGCGGTGTGGCTGCCTGCCTCGCGCCACAGCGATATGCCCAGCCAGACGAGATAGGCGGCACCGGCCCATTTCAGCAAGGTGAACAGCCAGGGCAGGCTTTGCAGCAGCACGCCCAGCCCCAGCAAGGTGTAGCCGACATGCACCAGCACGCCGCAGCCAATGCCCAGCGCCACCCACAGGCCTGCGCGGCGTGATTGCATCAGGCTGGTGCGCGTGACCATGGCGAAATCCGCACCGGGGCTGATGACGGCAAGTGTGGTGATGAGAATCACAGTAGGCCAGGCATTCATAAAATTAAAAGTTGAATGGAAATCATGTTTCTGCGCAGTCGTGCGTCAACAAAAAATGACCAGGAGCGCTTTGAATACATACACTTTAGAAAATTCAAAGGCATTTGAATAACGATGATTTCTCAAGAAACTGGTGATTCAGATTCACAGATAGACGGACTGAGTAGCCTGAGTCCATCGCGCCGCATGCCTTCGCTGATGGCGCTGCGCTGCTTTGAAGCGGCGGCCCGGCTGGAGAGCTTTAGCCGCGCTGCTGATGAGCTGCACCTGACCCATGGCGCCGTCAGCCGTGCGGTGCGGGCCGTGGAGGAAGAATTGGGCACGCCGCTGTTTGAGCGGCGCAATCGCCGTGTTTTCCTCAACGACCATGGTCGTGTGCTGTTCGACGGCGTGCACGCCGGGCTGGCGCAGATGGCGCAGGCCGCCGATGCCGTGCGCCAGCGCGTGGCCAGACATGCGCTGCTGCTGTCTTGCGAGCCCACGCTGCTGATGCGCTGGCTGATTCCGCGCTGGGGCGACTTTCAGGTGCAACACCCGGACATCACCGTGCACCTGGTGGCAGGCGGCGGCGCCGTGGACTGGGGCAGCGGAATTGATCTGGCTTTGCGCCGCAATGACTTTGACTGGGGCCGCAGCACCCACTCCGTGCCTTTGCGCGAAGAGCGGATTGGCCCCGTCTGCCAGCCGCAAAAGCTGGTGCAGCTTTTTGCGCAGGCTGCAGACGGCCGTTATCAGCTGCGTGCAGATGCCACTTTGCTGCACAGCAAGACCCGTCCGCATGCCTGGCAGGACTGGCAGAAATACACATCAAACAGCCCCAAAGCCTATGTGCAGCAAGTGCCAGCAGCTATCAATTTGGTATTCGAGCACTTCTATCTGAGCCTGCAGGCCGCCAGTGCCGGGCTGGGCGTGGCCGTGGGGCCGCAATTGCTGGTGCAGGACGAGATGGCCGCCGGGCGGCTGGCGGCGCCGCTGGGCTTTGTGGCCGATGGCTCTCAATACTGTTTGCTGGCCCCGTACGCCTGGGGCGCAGGCAGCGCGCAGCAAAAATTGTGCGACTGGCTGCTGCAGCAGATGGCACAAGAGGGGGGCTAAGCTGCTACGAAAGGGCGGTGAAGGGCGGTGAAGGGCGGTGAAGGCCCCGCCGCTTATGGCGAAGTTTTACGCGGCTTGCGCTGCGGGCTGACGGATGGTGCCAGTGTTTGAATTTTGCCTGCCCCCACATTCGCGCTGGCGGCGCGCATCAGTCGCCTGAAAGTATCGCAGTTCAGGTGGCTGGTTTCTGGGCAGACAGCTGCGTGGCGCAGGCCATCGCGCACGGCTTTGAGGCGGCGAATCTGCTGCTCCAGCGCATCGGCCTTGGCGGTCAGCATCTGGCGATCTATCTGCGGCGTTTGCCCCGGCGGCAGCATGGTGGCGATCTCCTGCAGTGAAAACCCAGCCGTGCGCCCCAGCGCGATGACGGCCAGTTGATCGAGAACCTGGGGGGCGAAAATGCGCCGCTGCCCCTGGCGGCCTAGGGACTGGATCAGTCCTTTTTCTTCATAAAAACGAATGGCGGAGGCGCTGAGCCCGCTGCGTCTGGCGACTTCTGTAATGTCCATGGCTTACCTCTTGCGTTCAAGTGCACTTGAACTTCTACAGTCTGCTTGAACTGTAGTGGCAGAACTGAAAGAGGTGCGGAAATGATGGAGCTGAATGGGGTGATGCAGCCCATGGTGGTGGCAACGGCTGTGGGCGCTGGGGCGACGGTGCTGATGGATGCATGGTGCTGGTGGCTGCGGCGGCGAGGCATTGCCACGCTGGACTACGCCATGCTGGGGCGCTGGTGTGGCCACTGGCTGAAAGGGCGCTGGTTTCATGCGCCGATTCAGAAGTCTCCTGCCATCCGGGCTGAAAAATGGCTGGGCTGGCTGCTGCATTACCTGACGGGCGTGGTGTTTGCCGCACTCTGGCTGGCGCGGTGCGGGCCTTGGCCCAGCGTTGTCTCAGCCTTGGTCTTTGGCGTTGCGACGGTATTGCTGCCCTGGTTGGTCATGCAGCCCGCGCTGGGAGCGGGGCTGGCGGCATCCAGAACGGCAAGGCCCTGGCAAAGCCGTGGCATCAGCCTGGCTACGCATGCGGTCTTTGGCCTGGGAATGTGGGGCGCGGTCTGGCTGCTGCAGGTGTTTGCATAGCAGTTTCAGGCAGAGCCTTTCGCTCGGCACTCTCACGTCTTGGCAGACAATGGCGGCCATTGAAGAACAAGGAAGCGCTATGAGCGAAGAAAAGCAAGCCACCGACTGGGCCGCCTGGAGCCGCGAGGCCGTGGAAATGATGGTAGCCAAGAACGCTGAGTGGCCGCGCCAGTTCGGGCTGGAAGGCTCTCCTGCCTATCGCTGGGATCTGGATAGCGCCACGCTGGTGTTGCAAGGGGCGCTGCATGAGGTGGTGGCCACGGTGTGCCTGGTGGGCACGACCAGCGAGGCCGAAGGCAGCTTTGTCTGGAGCTGGGCCAATGAAGCCATTCCCAGACAGCATGGCGAAGCGCTGGAGGTGGTGCACGACTTTGGCCGCGAAAACCATCTGGCCCTGTTGACTACAGCCCGTATTCAGGGCGGCCGCCCGGAGGCGACCGAGTGCCTGTGCATCGCCGCCCGCCTGCAGCGCGCCATGGGCACGTTTATCGACAAGCAGGGCGATGTGACGCTGTACTTCACCTTGCTGCATGCGCGGCTGGCGTCCATGGACGACGCCTTGCCGAATTGATGGGCTGCAGTGCTGGCTAAGCTGCTCAATTGGTGCTCAGTGGGTGCTTAGTGGGCGCTGCTCAGTTTGCGCCGCTGAGCCCGGCGCGCAGAATGCGGCGCAGTTCAATGATGGCCTGCGGCGTTTCCTGCACGCTGTGGCCTGAGGCAATCACCAGCTCTGAAGCGGCTGCGTCCAGGTGTGCGCTGCTATAGGGCACGATGCCGTCGCTGCTTTGCGCCAGCGGCACATCGGGTGTGTTGTTGCCGATGATGGAGTGGTAGCGCACATTGGCCGCCACAGGCAGGTCTGCCGTGGCGCGCAGAAACAGGTCTTTATCGCTGAGGTTGTCGATGCTGTTGGGAATGTGCAGCTCCCGGGTATTGATGCGCGGCGATGCATTGGCCACGGCCAGTGCCGTGTCGGTAAATTTTCCAATCATCGAAAAAGGCAGGGTGATCAGGTTCGATGCCCAGCGCACGATGCGATGGTTGGCAAAGTCTGTGCCGCGATGCGGTGCAGCGATAAAGATCGCGTGCCGCACCTGAGGCAGCGGCGCGAATTCCAGCAGCGGGGCCATCTCGCCCTGCAGCTGTTTGCGGGCACTAGAGGGCAGCTCCAGCTCCATGGCGACAGCATCCATCACCTTGCCATTCGTTCCGCTGACCATCAGGCGCGCCAGAACTCCGCCCATGCTGTGCCCAACAAGGGTGATGTTCCGGCTGGCGACGGCCTTGCCTTGCGGGTCAAAATGCGACAGGGTTTGCTGCAGCGCCTCACGTATCGTGTAGTTGTTGAGCATGATGGGCGCATTGGTGGGGTAGTACACCTGCCAGACTTGGTAGTTACGGCGAAGCTGCTCGTCCCCCAGCACTTCATTGGCCACATTGATCCAGGCTTCCGGGCTGCTGGCCAGGCCGTGCAGCATGACGATCAGGCGGCGATTGGGGTCATAGGGCTGCATCAGGTGGATCTGAGGCTTGCCAATGCCATCGCGTTTGCCCAGCAGGGTTCGCAGCGCCTGGGTGGAAAAATTGGAGCGCGCCAGCCACAGCCCGTAGCCAGAGGTGAAATTGCCCGCCAGAGGAACGACAAAGCCGCCCAGCTTGACTTCGCTGCGGCGATAAGGGTCGTGCAGACGCACTGTCAGTTGCTGGGTGTTCAGCACCTGTGCCAGCGTGTCGCCATCAAACTCCAGCATTGCCGTGACGGCAGGGATACGGGCTTCTTCAAAGACGTCAGAAGGCGTGGCCGTCTCTGCAGGCATCTGGCTTTTATCAAACACGGCAACCAGTTCAGCGCCAAAGCCATCGCGGCGATAGATGTTTCGCAGCCCGGAAAAACTCAGCGAACTGGCGGCAATCAATTCCTGCGGAAGCGCCCGGGTGGAGAGCTGGTTGATGTCGGACAGGTCAATCGACATCTGCCAGTTACGCCACTGAACGCGGTCCCCATCGACTTGTGCCAGCTCAGCGCGCTCGCTCACGCCCCGGCGCAGGCGGAACATTTCAGTGATGGCCTGCTGGGTGGCAAAGTTGTAGTAGTCACGCACCTGGGTTTGGCGGTCTTCAAATGCGCGCTTGACGGGGTCTTTTGCCGTAAAAAACAGATAGGCCCAGGCGTGGCGTGCTGCTTCCAGCCAGGCGGCAATGGCTTCGTCCGATTCCTGCTTGTCCAGCAGCATGCCCTGATGTGTCCACAACTCCGCCAGCGCAGCCAGGCGCTGCTCGTCGCTGAGGCCTGATGCATCGCGCAGACTGCTGCGGCAGCGTGCTGCGTCGGCAAGACAGGGCTTGGTTTCGCTGCCGATGACGCGCAAAGACTCACGCGTTGCAGCGCTGAGCGTGCCGTTGGTGAGCACGTCAGCGCGGCGCTGAGTCAGATACTCGGAGGGCTCGATGGAGCTGACCTTGACGCCCGCACAACCAGTGAGCAGCACCAGGGCGCAAAGAGCAATAAAACGATGGCTAAGCAGCACGGGAAAAGCAGCAAATGACAAAGCGCCATTGTGCAGGAGGATGCTTGCGCGGCGCAGACGGTTAGCATGTCTGCACTTTGGAGTTTTGCAGGAGCTGCTTGTCATGGGTATTCTGAACTGGTTCAAGCCCCGCGCTCAGGCAACGGAATCCGCACCCATCCCTATACCAGTACCAGCACGCCCGCTGGATATTGATCTTGGCGATGAAGGGCTGCGCATCAACGGGCAGTTGCTGCCCGAGATCACACGCGATGCGCTGGCAGGCTTGCTGGGCGAGCCGCGCATCATCCCGCCCAAGAAAGGCAAGCCCGACGACAGCAAGACGCTGGTGATATGGGATGAGGCGGGCATTTACGGTTTCAGCGCTGATGGCCAGCAGATATCCGAGCTGGCTTTGCGCCTGGCCGATGACCCCAAATGGCAATCGAGTGTGAAGTTTGATTTTCAGCAGATGCGCCCGCATGCCATCTTCCCCGGGCAGTTCACCGTGGCTGGCCAGCCCTTGATGGCGTTGATTTCCGACGATGAGCTTGGCGAGGCTTATCTGTTTGTAGAACTCAAGCGCGGTAACTGGCAAATTGATTTGAGTCTGTGCGAGTCGGTACAGGCGCAGATTGCGGCGCTGTCGTTTGGGGAACGCAGCCAGAGTGCCGGGCGCGAGAAGGTTGCGCGTTTGCTGCGCTCGTCGCCCGCGCCGTTTCGGGATGTTGAAATCAGCCGCAAGCCCGCCAGAAAAGCCAAAGCCGCCAAAGCCTCTTCAGATAAGTGGAAGCTGCCGCAGCCCGTGGGTGAGCAACTGGTGTTTGAGCATTTGCCCTTCAAACTGGCCGTGGTGCAGGAGCTGATGTATGGGCAGGGCTTGCTCAAGCCCGAGTTCGACGTGCATGACTTTGCGCGGGACTTCGCCGCGCGTGAGATCGACCCCGATGATTACTACGACGAGATGATTCCCGAGGTTGAGGCATGGTTCACGGCCTTGCCGATTGCCAAATCGCTGGCCGCGCATGTGCAGCGCCTTTATTTCGACGGCGGCAACGACATTTATCTGCAGCTGATTCCGCAGTGGGACGGCGAGGACGAACAGTTCAATATCACGGCGCTCTCGCCACAGGAATTGGCGCAGTTTCCGATGCTGCGTGAAGTGGTCGGCACACATTGGCTGTCTGAAGCGGCGCAGCAGCTATTGCGAGAGCGCGGTATTGCGGTGCTGGATTGAGCCATGCCAAACGTTCTTTTTATCTGTAGCCGCAACCGTTTGCGCAGCCCCACTGCCGAGGTGCTGTTTGCGGAACTGGCGGGCGTGGAAACCGATTCTGCCGGGCTGGCACCCGATGCGGATTGCCCGCTCAGCCCCGATCAACTGGAGTGGGCAGACTTGATCTGCGTGATGGAAAAACGCCATCGCAGCCAGTTGGCGCAGCGCTTCAAGCCTTATCTGTCGGGTAAGAAAGTAGTGTGTCTGGATATTCCAGATAATTACCAGTTCATGCAGCCAGAGCTGGTGTCTTTGCTCAATAAGAGGGTGCTTGCGCATCTGCGATAAGAGCAAAGATGGGTTGGTAAAACTGCAGGTTTTGGGCATGAAAAAAGCGCTCCGTAGAGCGCTTTAGAGAAAGGGGGCAAGGCTTTCCTTGCCCCGATTTGCAGATTACTTCTTCAGATCAAAACGATCCAGATCCATCACCTTGGCCCAGGCGGCAACGAAGTCTTGGTAGAACTTCTGCTCGTTGCCCTTTTCGGCATAGACCTCGGCCACGGCGCGCAGCACGGCGTTGCTGCCGAAGACCAGGTCCACGCGGCTGCCGGTCCACTTCTTGGCGCCGGTCTTGCGGTCCACGCCTTCGTAGTTGCCGCCTTCCACGGCCTTCCACTGCGTGCCCATGTCCAGCAGGTTGACGAAGAAGTCGGTCGTCAGCTTGCCGGGTGCCTGGGTCAACACACCGGTGTTGCTGCCATCGCTGTTGATGTTGATGGCGCGCAGGCCACCGATCAGCACCGTCATCTCGGGCGCAGTCAGCGTCATCAGCTGGGCTTTGTCGATCAGCAGGGCCTCGGCAGGCGCGGCAAACTTGCCTTGCAGGTGGTTGCGGAAGCCGTCGGCCTTGGGCTCCAGGTACTTGAAGGATTCCACATCGGTCTGCTCTTGCGATGCATCGCCACGGCCTGCGTTGAACGGCACGGTGATTTGCACGCCAGCGTCTGCAGCGGCTTTTTCGACACCGGCATTACCCGCCAACACGATCAAATCGGCCAGCGAAATGCGCTTGTCGCCGTCGGCAGCCTTGTTGAACTCGCGCTGAATGCCTTCCAGCGCGGCCAGCACCTTGGCCAGTTGCGCTGGCTTGTTGGCAGCCCAGTCCTTTTGCGGAGCCAGGCGAATGCGGGCACCGTTGGCACCGCCGCGCTTGTCCGAGCCGCGGAAGGTCGAGGCCGAGGCCCAGGCCGTTCCCACCAGCTCTTGCACGGAGAGGCCCGATGCCAGCACCTTGGCTTTTAGGGCAGCCACGTCAGCCGCGTCGACCAGCGGGTGTTTGACGGCAGGGATCACGTCTTGCCACAGCAGCTCTTCCTTGGGCACTTCCGGGCCCAGGTAGCGGGCACGCGGCCCCATGTCGCGGTGGGTCAGCTTGAACCAGGCGCGGGCAAAAGCGTCGGCAAAGGCTTGTGGGTTCTCCAGGAAGCGGCGCGAGATTTTTTCGTAAGCCGGGTCTTTGATGAGCGAGATGTCGGTCGTCAGCATGGTGGGCTTTTTGTTGGGGCCACCGTGTGCGTCGGGGATGACATCGCCTGCGTCCTTGGCTACCCACTGGATGGCGCCGGCCGGGCTCTTCTCTTGCACCCATTCAAACTTGAACAGGTTTTCAAAGAAGAAGTTGCTCCACTGCGCGGGGGTCTGCGTCCAGGTCACTTCCAGGCCGGAGGTAATGGCGTCGCCACCCTTGCCGGACTTGTAGCTGCTGGCCCAGCCCAGGCCCTGGGCTTCCAGGCCAGCGGCTTCGGGGTCGGCACCCACGTTGGTGGCTGGGCCTGCACCGTGGGTCTTGCCGAAGGTGTGGCCGCCAGCGATCAGGGCCACGGTTTCTTCGTCGTCCATGGCCATGCGGGCGAAGGTGTCGCGGATGTCATGGGCGGCGCTGATGGGGTCGCCATTGCCGTCCGGGCCTTCGGGGTTCACATAGATCAGGCCCATCTGCACGGCGGCCAACGGGTTTTCCAGATCGCGTTCACCGCTGTAGCGGCTGTTGGGCTTGTCGCTGGTGGCCAGCCATTCTTTCTCGGCACCCCAGTACACGTCCTGATCGGGTTCCCAGCTGTCCACGCGGCCACCGGCAAAGCCGAAGGTGCGAAAACCCATGGTTTCCAGCGCCACGTTGCCGCACAGCACCATCAGGTCACCCCAGGACAGGGCCTTGCCGTACTTTTGCTTGATGGGCCACAGCAGGCGGCGCGATTTGTCGATGTTGACGTTGTCGGGCCAGCTGTTGAGCGGCGCAAAGCGCTGCTGACCACGGCCTGCGCCGCCACGGCCGTCTTGCACGCGGTAGGTGCCGGCTGCGTGCCAGGCCATGCGGATGAACTGGGGGCCGTAGTGGCCAAAGTCGGCAGGCCACCAGTCTTGCGAGTCGGTCATCAGTGCGCGCAGGTCGCGCTTGACGGCTTCGTAGTCGAGCTTGCCGAAGGCTTCGGCGTAGTTGAAGTCGGCACCCAGCGGGTTGGATTTTTCGGAGTGCTGGCTCAGCAGGTCAACGCGCAGCTGGTTGGGCCACCAGTCCTTGTTGGTGGTGCCATTGCCTTCGGCCGCAGTTTCGCTGTTTTTGCCTTGATGGAAGGGGCACTTGGATTCGGTCATGGGTTCTCCGTTTCAACGTTTCCGACAAGTCGGTGGGATGGTGCTTGATACCTGCCGATATCAATCAATAGAAATCAATAGTCATCAGCAATGGCGTGAGATGAATTATGGCCGCAGCCTTTGTGCAAAGGGCGTTTTTTGCTATTGAAATGATTAAGCAGCGCCATAGAGAGAAATGTGCAATGGGGTGTTGCCAGTTCAGAATCCAAGCGTAGGTCAGGCTGGCGGCGTGCACAAGACAGCCAGATCAAAAGTCGGGTTTGACCTACCGAGGTTTTGCGCTTTCGGGAGCCGCTTTTGCCGTATTTAACCTGCGACCAGTTTGTGCACCAGGTCGGCAGCGGTGGATGCACCATATTTGCGCATCAGCCGTGCGCGATAGATTTCAACAGTGCGATGGCTGATGTCCAGCGCACGGCCAATTTCCTTGGAGGTCAGGCCTTCGAGCAGGCGGGCGGCGACTTCGCGCTCGCGCCCGGTCAGCTCGGCCTTGACGGTACGCTGGGCACTGAGGTCTTCAAAGCTCCAGATGCCCGAGGCATGGGGGTCATCGCGGTCCAGTGTGCGGCCTGACACATGACACCAGAAGGTGTCGCCATTGGCGCGCTTCATGATGCGGTTGTCGCTGTAATAGCCCTTGGTGTTGAGAATCGGCGCGATGCGCGCACCCAGACGCTCGTATTCATCCACGCTGGGGTAAAGCACCTGGAACGACTGGCCTATGAGTACTTCCCGCGAGGCATGGAACATTTCACACAGTTGGCGATTACAGTCGATCATGATGCGGTTGCGCGAGATGACAAGACCTACAGGGGCTGCGTCAAACGCCAGCCGGTAATCGACAACCATAGTGATGCTCTTTACGAAAAACTACCTACTTGAGTACGTAGTATCGTAGCGCATCCCATCTAAAGGAGACATGTGTGAAAAAGCTCTATCCATCCGCAGAAGCGGCGCTCAAGGGCGTTGTGGCTGACGGGCAATTGCTGGCTGTGGGCGGCTTTGGCCTCTGCGGCATTCCCGAAGCGCTGATCGAGGCTCTGCGTGACAGCGGCGTCAAGAACCTGACGGTGGCATCGAACAATGCGGGCGTGGACGGCTTCGGTCTGGGCAAGCTGCTCGAAACCCGCCAGATCAAGAAGATGATCGCCAGCTATGTGGGCGAGAACAAGGAGTTTGAGCGTCAGTATCTGGCCGGCGAGCTGGAGCTGGAATTCACCCCCCAAGGCACTCTGGCCGAGAAGATGCGCGCTGGCGGCGCTGGCATTCCCGCTTTCTTCACCAAGACCGGCGTGGGCACACTGGTGGCAGAAGGCAAGGAACTGCGCGAGTTTGACGGCGAGACCTATGTGATGGAGCGCTCCATCGTGGCAGACGTGTCACTGGTCAAGGCCTGGCGCGCTGACAAGAGCGGCAATCTGCAGTTCCGCCTGACGGCGCGTAACTTCAACCCAGCTGCAGCCACTTGCGGCAAGGTCTGCATTGTGGAAGTGGAAGAGCTGGTGGAGATTGGCGAGATCGCTCCTGACGATATCCATCTGCCTGGCATCTATGTGAGCCGCATTGTTCACAACGCCACGCCTGAAAAGCGCATCGAAAAGCGCACGATCACTGAGAAAGCAGGAGCCTGACCATGCCTTGGACCCAAGACCAGATGGCCGCACGCGCGGCCCAAGAACTCGAAGACGGCTTCTACGTCAACCTCGGTATCGGCATTCCCACGCTGGTGGCCAATCACACGGGCGACAAGGAAGTGTGGCTGCAGTCGGAAAACGGCATGCTGGGCATTGGCCCCTTCCCGACCGAAGACCAGGTGGATGCCGACCTGATCAACGCGGGCAAGCAGACCGTGACGACCATCCCTGGCTCGGCCATTTTTGGCTCGGACCAGTCATTCGCCATGATTCGTGGCGGCAAGATCAATCTATCCATTCTGGGCGCCATGCAGGTGTCCGAGAAGGGCGATCTGGCCAACTGGATGATTCCCGGCAAGATGGTCAAGGGCATGGGCGGCGCCATGGACTTGGTGGCTGGTGTCAAGCGTGTGATCGTGCTGATGGAGCATGTGGCCAAAAAGAAGGACGGCACCACCGACCTGAAGATTTTGCCCAGCTGCACCTTGCCGCTGACAGGCCTTGGCGTGGTGGACCGCATCATTACCGACCTGGGTGTGATGGATGTGACGCCCGAAGGCCTGAAGCTGGTGGAACTGGCAGATGGCGTGAGCTTTGACGAAATCCAGTCCAAGACGGGTGTGACGCTGATGAAGTAAGCAGCTGGGGCCGCTTTGGCCCTGGCGACTTCACGAACATCACATCAGGCAATGATGAAAAAAGCCGCTGAAACAGCGGCTTTTTTGTGGGCGCTTGCAAGCAAGCCTGGGTTTACTGGATTCTGCCCAGCAGGTCAGGCATGCCGAAGTCCACCAGCTTGGCCTGTGATGCTGTGAAGTACTGCTCCCAGAAGCCGCGCAGGGCATTCATGGTCTGCGGGTCGCGGTACACGCCATTTTTCTGGGTGTCGGTGTCGATCAGACCTGCGCCCAGCACATAAATCTGTGCGCCGCCAAAGTTGGCTTGCAACTGGTTGGCTTCTACCTTTTTCCACTCGGCAGCGGCATCAATCTTGCGCACAGCCTTGTTGCTGTAGAAGCTACTGATGGAAGAGTTTTCCAGCATGTCAGACGCAAGCAGCACCACCTTGCGCTGTGCGGGCGAGGCCTGCACCTGTGTGGCGATGTCTTTGAGGCTGCCCAGCACATCGGATTTGGCGATGCTGGAGCTGCCCTGGCTCAGCGCCTTGACCAGCGCTTCCTGCGTCAGCTTCTGAATGCCTTGCTTCTGAAAGGTCAGGCATTGGTCAAACTTTTGCAGCAAGGCCTTGCCGGAGTCATCGCGTGCGCTGGCGGGCATGGGCGCATCCATGCGCGCATGCAGCATGCGACGTGTGTAGTAGCCCTGTGTATAGGCTGAGAAGGCAAACACTGTCAGTGCATTGCCGGGGCTGAGCAGGGGGGAGATCTGCTGCGCCAGAGACTGACGCAAATCGCTGTTGAACGGCGTAGTCTGGTCAATGACCACAAACAGCTCGGTCTGCACAGTGGCCGGGGCCTGGCGCTTGAGCTGAGCGTACTGATAGCAGTCTGGCAAAGCGTTGGTCGCAGGCTCGGCCTGCGCGTGGGCTGCGCACAAGGCCATGCCCACGCCTGCAAGCCATGGGTGCAGGCGTTGCATCATGGCTGGTTTCCTTCCAGGTTGGCCAGCTCGCGTTTGACTTGTTCGATCTTGGCCAGGCGCTGAGCCTCCTTGCGCTGAGCGAGTTCGCGCTCAAGGCGTGCCAGTTCATCGTCTTCAGACAGTGGTGCGGCCATGGGTGAAGTGACTGCGGGCGCGGGAGCCATTGCGACAGGAGCCGCAGGGGCGATAACCTGGGGTGCAACGGGTGCAACGGGTGCAACGGGTGCAACGGGTGCAACGGGTGCAACGGGTGCAACGGGTGCAATGGGTGCGGCATACACAGCAGGGGGGGCGACAGGAGCGGCCTGCGGTGCTTCACGGTACACCTGTGTGTGGTTGCGCTGGCTGTGCAGATCGCGGGCGTCTTCGTTGCGCTCGTTGTCCATGAATTCCTTGAAATTGGTCTTCCTGGCTTGCGCAGCGCTGCTGGTGCCGCTGCCGCCCTTTTCCTGGCGGCGCTGGTCCAGACTGCTCAGCTGTGCCTGAGCGGCATCGGCCACATTGCGGTAATGGGCGCGCACATCTTCATAGCTGGTGAAGCGGCCTTTGCCAATGGCGCGGAAGGCATCAGCACTTTGCTTACCTGCGAAGCCCCATTTGTAGCCAAACAGCACCCCCAGGAACTGCAGGAACACAAAGATCACGGCCAGCACGATGAAGGTGCCCCAGCCGCCGCTGCGGTCCAGATCCTGGGCGTCCTTCACCACCTTGTCCTTGGTGTCCTGCACCTGGGCCTGGTCGTGCGTGGGCAGTACCAGTCCGTCGAGTTTGAGTTCGCCGCTGCCTGCACCTGCGTCAATGCTCAGGCTCATGCTTGCGACTTCCTGGGTCAGCATCTTCTCCAGCACCTTGCCGCGAACAAAGGTTGCACCCACGGCCACAACGGCCACAAAGATCACGGTGGCAATGGTGATGGCGTACTGGGGGTGTGCGCCCACGCGGTTGATTAGCTGTGTATAGACGGGCAGCGGGTCATCCACGTTCTGGGGTTCAGCCAGCGCGACTTCCTTGGTGAACAGATCGCTTTTACGGCCCGCATCCAGCCAGCTGCGGCGCGCCTGCTTGATCTTGCCGGAGCGGTACAGTTCATGGCCGGAGAAATGGGTCAGCGCCACCAGCAGCACCGAGATCAGAAAGGCAATGCCCAGCGCGCCCATTTGCTGTGTGTTTTCGCTGGCGCCGGGGATGGTGTAGCCCGCCAGCACATAGCTGAAACCCATGGCTTCCACAAACACCAGCAAGGTGGTCAGCAGCCATATGAAGACGGGTGTGCCGCTGCGGCCCAGGTCGCCAGCCTTGGTCAGGTAGCTGATTTTTTCATTGAAGTCATGCTCATTGCGCAGCTGAATGAACTTCTTGTAGTCGCGGCACAGTTTCAGGTCACCCTGAAAAGCGCCAGACTGCTGGTCGATGCTCACATCCTTGGACAGGCGTGCCACATGGCCGATCAGCGGAAAGCTGTACCAGGTGTTCATCCACCACCATTTGACTTTGTCCCAGAGGGCCGAGATGACGATGGCGGCGAGGAGGACGCTGACAATGCTCCACACGGCGACCGGGTAAGTGCTCAGAATTTCTTTCATGTTGCAGTGATTGAGTTGTGTTTTTTAGAGCTGTTGACGAGGTTTGAAGTCGGTGGCGAGCAGTTGCCCGACATTGCCGTAGATGAGCTTGCCGTCGCTGGCAGTGGTGCCGCCACCCGATGGAAAAAGAATGTCCATGCAGCGCGCGCCCTGCGGGCTGTTGGCGAACACGCGGTACAGCAAGCCGTTGTTGCCCTGGTAGACGTTGACGGCGGGGCGGCCGCTCCAGACAGGCTTGGCGCTGGCGGCTTTGCTGGAGTCGTAGTTGGCGTAGAAATTCAACTCAGGCGACTGGGGCGAAGTGCCGTCGCGCAGCACGGCCACCTTGTTGAGTACCACCAAGTGCCCATTGATCTGCTGCGCCCAGGTGGTGCCATACAGGCCCTTGATGTGCTCGCTGGTGCGATAGGTTTTGCCTGCCAGCGACTTCACATCGCCAATCTTGCGGGGACGGTCCTGGTCGCAACGAGCGATAAAGGGGGCGTCGTTGCTGGCGTGCGCGGTGGAGATCAGGCCAAACGCGCTTTTCTGAGGCGTCTGGGCGCCCAGGCTCACCATGCGAGTCTGTGCGTTCAGTGGCGAGCCACCAAAATCCAGCGCGCCAGAGGGTAAGGCGGTGGCTGCGGCTTTGGCGGCGGCCGGTGCAGGCTCTGCAGCCGACACCACGGCAGCGGCGGCTGCTGCAGGCGCTGACTTGCTTGCAGTGGTGATTGCAGGGGATGGCGCTGTTGTTGAAGTTGTCGCCGAAGTTGTGCCTGGGGCCGTGGGGGCGGCAGCAACTGGCGCTGCAGGGGTGGTTGCCTGCGCAACCACAGGCGCGCTCTGTTTGCTGGGGCGGGCCTTGGCCACTTTGCTGCTGCGCGCAGCAGGCGCAGTTGAAGGTGAGGATGCGCTTGGCTCTGAAAATGCAGTGCCCGATGGTACAGAGCGGTACAGTGCGTAATTGGCACGGCGATTTTCAATGTAGTAAGCCAGCGCTTCGTCGCTGAAAACCTCCACAAACTCTACGCGGCGGTTTTGTCCTCGGCCTTGCTCGGTTGCATTGTCGGCAATGGGGTAACCTTCGCCCGCACCTTGAAAATACAGTTGTTCCTGAGGAACCCCATTTTGGCGCAGCAACTGCGCCACGGTTTTTGCACGGCGCTCTGACAAATCGGCATTGTGGGCAGAGCTGCCGGTATCGTCCGTATGACCAATCAGCAAGAGGCGGCGGTTACGCATGGCATCCTGCCAGGCCTTGGCCTGTTCAGGTTTTGCGCCTTCTGGCGGTTTTGTCTGCGCATATTGCTTGGCAATCTGCAGAAAATACTCACGGGCGCGGGGTGTCAGCTGTTCGGAGTTGGGCAGGAATTGCGCAGAATCCCCTTGCGCATCGCGCAGCGTCATGGAAAAGGCCTGAGCTGCTTCATCTTTTTGCGATTGGGCTGACACCGCAACAGGCGTGAACTCCATATCCAGCTGATATTGCTTGGCGATTTTGGAGAGTTCGCAGCGCTTTTGGTCAATATTCGCGCCAATCAGCCCGCCCACCAGTGCACCAGCTGCTGCGCCTGCAATGGCGGGGCCAATTTTGGCATCCAGTACCTTGGCCAGAACAAGGCCGCCCACCGCGCCCACTGCTATCCCGATATTGCGTGCGTTATTGGCGCAGGGGTCATCGCTGGCAAAAGTGTCCGTCAGTGTTTTCTGAATACCACTGCTGCCACCGCCTGTGGTGGTGGCGCATCCTGCCAATGAAAGAGCCATTGCCAAACATGTCAATCGATGGAAGGTCTGAGGTTTCCCTGTCATTTTTTCTTTGGATATGGGTTAAGAGCGATACGTCAGTCGTGCGCTTGAATCAACGAGATTCATCGCAGATGGAATGGGGCGGGGAATGGAATGGAGATGGCTGGGTAAATCAGCGGAGAAATTTATGGCAGCGATAAGTCGTCGTGAAAATGAGGATTTATGGCCGCAATAAGTCAAAGCCAATATCAATCAGGAAAATATCTGATAGTAACAAAAGTTTACATAAATTCAAAATGAATTTTTGAATATTTAAATAGTGTGCGCTCGCTCATTGAATAAGTGGATGGCTGAAATCAATTTGAAATGAGTGTGGAATCTCCCGCCTCTCTATGACGTCGGGCCTTTGAGGGCTGCAGGTAAATGCCTTTCGCACCCTCTGAAATGGGATGACTTCGGTTTTTATGGAGCCTGGGTGTTTTTGTCAGGACTGGCGAGTCTTGCGCCAGTTATTGACGGCATCGATAACTTCCAGCGCCAGAAGTCGCTCCGGGGGCGGCCCATATTGCTCAAGCAGGGGGGTGACCATGGCCCGCAGCTCTTGCGCATGGCAGTCTCCTGCGAACAACAAACGCCTCAGGGCAAGATGTCCCGCCACGATTTCGGGTGGTTCACTCCAGTGATGTCTTGCATCATCGGTAAGCGTCGAGACCTGGGAGAGACTGACCGAGGGAGTGGCCAGATAGGGCAGAAAGATTCGCGCATGCAACTGACCGCTTTGAATGAGGCCTGCATAGAAATGATCAATGGCAACTGCGTGCGTGGACGGCAGTTGCGCGAATGCTGTTTTTAACCGTTGCTTGCCGTGCGGCGTGACGATGTAGGCAGCGGCTGCGACAGCGTAGTTCTGATGGGCATCGATAATGTTGACGGTGGGGACGCGTCTTCTTTCTGTCGTACTTTTTTCCAGGGCTGCCTTGCCATAAGGCATATAGGCTTGCGCGGCATCCTGCAGAAGCTGCATGCTATTCAGATAGGCTAGGTGTCAGGTCCCGGATGATTGGCTGCTTACAACCAAGCGCCCGTTGCTCCATAGCAGACAAGTGCTGCAGGCTGTTGTGGCAACATGGCAATCGTCTTTCAAGGAGCCGCTATGTTGATTGCTCTACACAAGAACGCAACGACCACGCCTGCTACACGACGTGCATTGCAGCAAGCCAGTGGCACGGACCGGGAGTTGGCCCAGCAATACGGCATTGGCCTGGACACGGTGCGCAAGTGGCGTCATCGCACTACGGTGCACGATGCCAGTCATACGCCGCACCGATTGCAGACCACGCTCAATGCGGCACAGGAAGAATTGGTGGTCTATCTGCGCACCCAACTGCTGCTGCCGCTCGATGATTTGCTGGCAGTGGTGCGGGAGTTTATTGAGCCTGCCATGAGCCGTTCTGCGCTGGATCGCTTGCTGCGCAGACGAGGCCACTCCAGATTGCCCATACAGCCCAAGCCTGAGGGCGAGCACAAACCCTTCAAGGCGTATGAGCCTGGCTATGTACATGTAGATGTGAAGTACCTGCCCCAGATGCACGATGAGGACAAGCGCCGCTATGTTTTTGTTGCCATCGATCGAGCTACACGCTGGGTGTTCATTGATATCAAGCAGCACAAGACGGCAGCATCCGCCAAAGCCTTCTTGGCTGCCGTACGCAAAGCTGCAGCGTTCAAGATCCACACCATCCTCACCGACAACGGCAAAGAGTTCACAGACCGATTGTTTGGAAGCCGCACACGTCAGCCCTCAGGCGAGCACGAATTCGACCAGTTATGCCAAGCATTGGGGATAGAGCATCGGCTGACCAAGCCAAAGACGCCGCAAACCAACGGCATGGTTGAGCGCTTCAATGGCCGCCTGAGCCAGGTGCTGCGCTCGCATCACTTCAACAGCGCAGAGGATTTGGAGAAGACACTGCACAGGTTTGTCTGGCTGTACAACCACCACTTGCCACAAAAGGCACTGGGGCATGAAGCCCCAGTCCAAGCACTCAAAAAATGGAAGATGAAAGCACCTGATTTATTCGTCAAGAACGTGCGTAATCATCCGGGACCTGACAGCTAGGCAATCCAGAAAAATGATGTCAACTTCTGGCTGGCTGTTCACAAAATGAGTCAGAACATCGGCTGTCAGGATGGCGGGCAGGCTGGGGCTGAAATCGACATCGTCTTCCAGCACAAGCAGCAGGCTTTCGGGATTGCTTTGCTCAATGAGCATGCGGTGTGAGAGGAAGCAGCCCTGAATACTGGCGATTTCGCGGTTGGTTTCAGGAGCCTGCTTGCGTCCATCAATGGCATCAAACCGCTGAATCCAGGTATCAAGCTGCAGATTCTGGATTTGTTGCTCCATATGCGCGCGGCGCTCAAGACTTCTATCCAGATTGATGTAGTAGCCTTCAAGAATCATGGCGGAACCCAATAGATTGGTGGAGTGTCGGCATTATCTGAAAGTGTTGGGGTTTTCATTCGCGGGAATTCACGGCTTTGCTGCATGTTTCAATGCTGCACTGGTGTTTCTATCTGCAACAATCAGGTGTTGTTGAGCAGAAGGTAAAGAGCACTTTGATGAGCGAGAACGAGGGAGCGTCGGGCAGCACGAATGACATGCATTTTTTGCGTGCTGTCACGGATATGGCCGAGCGCCTGCCGGTGGTGACGGGCGATGCCATCTATACCGATAAAGGCATCAAGCTCGTGGACAAGGGCGCGCGGGTGGATCAGCGTCTGTACGACAGGCTGGTCAGCCACAAGCTGCGTGACCCGATTGATGAAAGTCTGGTGGCAGACAATCTGGTCGATGCCCCGGCACTGCTGGCGCTGGCCAGAAGCCAGTGCGAGGGCATGGATCTGCTGCGCAGGCTGGTGGCTGACCTGGGCGATGTTGAACGTCTGCTGGCCCCGCTGCAGGGGCTGCTGCTGCCGCGCTCCATTGCGTTCAAGCTGACGGTGATGCGCGAGCAGCGCAGCGAGCTGTTTGAGCACAGCGTGCAAATGGCGCTGGTATCCATCTTTCTGGCGCTGAAAAACGGCTGGAACGAGCGCGAATGCGTGTCTCTGGCCACGGCTGCGCTGCTGCACGATGTGGGCATGCTCTATATGGACCCAGCCTGGACGGACCCGGACCACCGTTTATCCACCACGCAGCGCAAGCATCTGGTTGCGCACTCCGTCACAGCCATGCTGGTGGTGCGCGATGCCAAGGTTTATTCGCAGGCCGTGGAAATGGCGGTGCTGGAGCACCATGAGCGCATGGATGGCAGCGGCTATCCGCGTGGCGTGCAGGGCGCGGTGATCTCGCCCATGGGGCAGGTGCTGCTGCTGGCCGAAGTGGTGTCGGCCTTTTTCGAGAAGTTCAGCGACATGCCGGGCCAGCGACTTTCGTTGATGCTGCGCATGAACCACAAAAGCTATCCCGCTGATCTGGTGCACCATATTCTGCCGCTGCTGTATGACGAGATGCTGCCCGGCCTGCCGCTGGCGCCCATGCAGGCCGAAGTGGCGCACAGCACCGCCGCGCTGGAAGCTGCGCTGACCATGTGGTCCCAGCTGCGCGCAAACTTTCCCGCAGGCTGGAGCCAGCTGCCCGAGGCATCCAGCGCGAATTTTGTGGAGCAAAGCCTGCAATTGCTACAAAAGCAGCTGGCGGAATCTGGCTCTCACCCCAGTCAGCAGCTGCATGTGCTCAGCTACCTCAAGGACGACGCGCAGGGCATGGGCGAGTTGACGCTGGTCAACCGCGAAGCGCTATGGAAACTGCAGTCCATCATCAACGACTGCCTGCGCCGCTGGCCGCTGAGCACGGCCAAAGGTACGCCGCTGGAGGGCGCTGTAGCCCAGTGGTGCGACGCCTGTGCGCGCATCGCGCCTGCGGCGCCCAAGGACTGAGGTCGGCGCAGTCAGGTGCTGGCGCTTGATGGACCATGCAAATAGACCGCCAGCTTGCCCAGGGGCAGCGTGCCTGACTTCAGCCAGCCCTTGGGTGGATAGACGTAAGCGCCTTGCCAGCCCACGGGCGCGCCGCCGCTCTCCAGCACCTGCAGCCACCAGACATGCATGGGCAGCAGCAGCCCGGCATGGGCGTAATAGCTGAAGATCACATCCATCAAGACCTCCAGGGGGGCGGCCAGCGCAGGAGTCAGGCCCCGCTGCGGGCCGATGTGGTGCAGCAAAGGCATGGCCACATCGGCGTTGAACTGCTCGCACTGGCGTTGATACAGCGGCTTGCGAAACTGTGGGTGGCGGGCCTTGCCTGGCAGCGTCAAATGGCTCATGTCTTCCAGAATCTCGGTCCAGGCATAAAAGCCCAGGCAGCGCTCGTCATTGAGAAACTCGAAATCCTGCTGCGTGGCCAATAGCTGGGCCAGTTGCGGATCCGTCACGACTTGCTCATGCAGCGTAGGCGGGTGTTGGCCGCTGAGAAACACCTCGCTGCGAATCAGCGTCGCCATGCGATTGATCAAGGCCTGTGTGTCCTGCTCCAGATGCGAAGTGCGCTTCTTCATGAGGGCAAGATTAGCAGATTGAATGCTTTCAATTTTGTAGCGGATAGCGCTTTGCAGTGAAGCGCTACAAGGCTTTTTGATGCCTGATACCCGGTCCGGGTCAGGCTGAATGCGGCTGCGTTTGTTTTCTCGATGCTGTATATTTGTACAGTATTTTGGAAATGCCATCACCGTGCAGCCACATCGCATCACTCGCAGCACCAACTGCGACACCACCCACAGGGCCGACCCATCGGCTTTGCTCGGTGCTGCGCGTCTGCATGCGTTACAAGCGCTGCAGCTGGACGGCGTGTGGCGAGGCAGCGACTGGCATGGGGTGCAGATGCAGAAAGTCTGGCCCAGCGGCCATGTGGCGCTGGATGCCGAGTTGCCCGGCGGTGGCTGGCCGGGCAATGCGCTGGTGCAGATTCAGCAGCCGCAGCACACCCATGCGGAATGGCCGCTGCTGCTGCCCGCGCTGGCGCGCCAGGCCGGGCTGCAGCCGGGAAAGCTGGTGCTGATAGCCCCGCCGTATCTGCCATTTACTCCGGCGCTGCAGGCTGTGGGCATTGCGGCCCAGCGCCTGTGCTGCGTGCCGCAGTTGCCGGGGCAGTCACCTCAGGATCTGGCCTGGGCCTGCGAGCAAGCCCTGCATTGCCGCGATGTACTGGCTGTGCTGGCCTGGTTGCCAGACTTGCCTATGGCGGCCCTGCGGCGTTTGCAGCTGGCCGCCGCATCACAGGGGCGGCCGCTGTGGCTGTGGCAGGGCCTGCAGCAGGAGCAGCACAACTCGCCCGCAGCCCTGCGTTTGCGCCTGCAAAGAACGCCGCAGGATGCAGCCAGCCTGCAGGTTCAGATACTCAAGCGCCGTGGGCCAGCCCTGGATAAGCCATTGCAGCTATCACTTTCGCAGTGGGCCTGGGCGCCAGTACTGCAGGCTCAGGCCAGCCGCCATGCGCGCCAGAGCGAGGAGGCCGCCTTGCTCATGCAGGGGCGGGCCATATCGTCTGCGAGCACATCAGCAGCCACGTCGGCAATCGTGGCACAGAGCATGGCGGGCTGAAGATGCAAGGGCGCGAGCACTGGCTGGCCTGGCCTCTGGAGCGGCTGAATCAGGGGGCGGCCTTGTCATCCCGCCATGACAGCCTTTACTGGTGGGCGCTGGAGTTTTCTCCACGCGTGGCCGTGCTGGAAGAGGCTTTGCTCATTGAAACTAGCATGGTGCAGCGCCTCTGGGGTGGGCTGCAGCCCATGCTGGAGCGGCTGGATGAGGCTTTGAACATGGCCTGCATGGCCTGCACGGCAGCACCACCTGTGCGCGCACAGGCGAATACCGCATGGCTGGCGCTGGCGCGGCTCAGGCTGCTGCAACACAGCCGGGCACAGGGCGTGCCAGAGCCTGAGGCCATGCCTGCGGATGCGCTGCCGCTGTGGACGCTGACCGCGTTGCAGCCCCACAGTGCCATGCTGATGCGACTGGGCTGCCAGACTTGGGGGCAGGTGCGCGCCTTGCCGCGTGCCGGGCTTTCGCGGCGCATCGGGGCCAGGGCTTTGCGGGCGCTGGATGAGGCTTACGGCCTGCAGCCCCAGACCCTGAACTGGCTGCAACTGCCCGAGCAGTTCGTGCTGCGCCACGATCTGGGCTATCCCGCCCACAACGCCGATGTGGTGCTGCATGCGGCCCAGCCCCTGCTGCGTGCGCTGCAATTTTGGCTGCAGGCCCGCCACCACGCGGTGCTGGCGCTGGAGCTGCGCTGGCACCATGACCTGCGGCGAATCGATGGGCAGGCGCTGCCCGCCTGGGAAAGCCTGCTCATACGCACGGCCCAGCCCACGCAGGGCATGGCGCATTTGCAGCGCTTGCTGCGTGAGCATCTGCATCAAAGGCGCTGGCGGGCACCGGTGGACATGCTGGAGCTGAAGGCGCCAGACACTCAGGCCTGGGCTGCGGCCTCGCTCAGCTGTCTGCCAGATCTGGCCGCACAGCAAAGCGACAGCCGCAGCCTGGCATGGCATGAATGGGTAGAGTGCCTGAGCGCCCGCTGGGGCGAGAGTGCTGTGCAGCAGCCCGAGGCTTGCGCAGATCACCGGCCTGAAGCCATGCAGCGCTGGCGCAACGTGGCTGCCGGTGCAGCAGATCAGGCGCCGACCGCAGCCGCCAGCCCCGCGCCCCGCAAAAAGCCGGCGGCCCGCAGCGAATGTGCAGACCCCTGGCAGGCGCTGTGGCCGCCCTGGCTGCTGCCCCAGCCGCTGGCGCTGACAGTGCAAAACAACCGCCCCCACTGGCACGGGCCGCTGCAGCTGCGTGCCGGGCCTTACCGGCTGGAGTCTGGCTGGTGGGAAGGCGGGCAGACCCAGGCGGGCCTGGCGGTGCGCGATTATTTTGTGGCCTTCAATGAAGTGGTCGGCCATGTCTGGATTTACCGCGAGCGTGCGCAGACCCGTGCCTGGCTGGTGGCTGAAGCACATTCGCCCTGCTGGTTTGCGCAAGGTGTCTATGGCTGAGGTTGATGTGCAAGAGATCACTCAGACCCGGCTGGCCGCGCCGCCGCCAGCGGCCACGCCTGCCGTGCCCGTGGCCAGTGGGGCGGGCAAGGGGCCACTGGCTTATGCGGAGCTGCATTGTCTGTCGAGCTTCAGCTTTCTGCGCGGGGCCTCGTCACCGGCAGAGCTGGTGCACCGTGCCAAAAGTCTGGGCTATGCCGCGCTGGCGCTGACGGATGAATGCTCGGTGGCCGGTGCCGTGCGCGCCTATGAAGCCGCGCGGGACTGCGGGCTGCACCTGATTTACGGCAGTGAATTTGTCTGGGGGCCGCTCAAAGTCGTGGCGCTGGCCCGCGATTTGCAGGGCTGGGGCAACCTTTGCGAATTCATCACCGCGGCCCGCAGCCGTGCAGAAAAAGGCGCTTATGTGGTCGATGAAGCCAGCCCCTGGCAACTGCTGCAGCGGGGCTGCGAATGCCTGCTGCTGCCCCAGCGCAGTGAACTGGATGCTTCTGATTTGGTAGCTATCAACGCTTGTATATCAAAGGCTTCAGGCTGTTTTGATGCTAATTCTCTATGGCTGGGCGTGGAACTGCACCTCGCGCCCGACGATAGCCTGTGGCTGCAGACCTTGCAGCAAGTGGGTGCCGATTTGGCCCTGCCGCTGCTGGCTTGCGGCGATGTGCATATGCATGCCCGCTCGCGCAAGCCGCTGCAGGATGTGGTGACCGCCATCCGCCTGGGCCGCACCGTGGCCGAATGCGGTTTTGCGCTGCAGCCCAATGCTGAGCGGCATCTGCGCTCGCGCCTGCGGCTGGCGGCGCTCTATCCCCAAGCCATGCTGGATGCCACGCTGCGCCTGGCCCGGCGCTGCCAGTTCAGCCTGAGCGAAATTCGCTATCACTACCCGCAGGAAAGCGTGCAGCCCGGCATGACGGCCACGCAGACGCTGGCCTGGCTGACCTGGGAGGGCGCGGCGGGCCGCTATCCCCAGGGCATTCCTGAAGATGTGGCCAGGCAGCTTAGGAAAGAACTGGCGCTGATTGCCGAGCAGCAGTACGAGATGTACTTTCTGACCGTGCACGACATCGTGCGCTATGCGCGCAGCGTTGGCATTCTCTGCCAGGGCCGTGGCTCGGCGGCCAACTCTGCGGTGTGCTACTGCTTGGGCATTACGGCCGTGAACCCCGACGGCAACCATCTGCTGTTTGAGCGCTTTATCAGCAAAGAGCGCAGCGAGCCGCCCGATATCGATGTGGACTTCGAGCACGCGCGGCGCGAAGAGGTCATTCAGTACATCTACAGCAAATACGGGCGCGAGCGGGCTGCCATCACGGCGGTGGTGAGCTGCTGGCGCAGCCGCGGTGCGCTGCGCGATGTGGGCAAGGCGCTGGGCCTGCCTGCCGATTTGATCGACGCACTGGCCAAGGGGCAGTACTGGTTCAGCGAGCACGCCAAGGCGCAGGCTGAAAAAGCAGAGCATTCAGCGCAGGCTGGCGCTGCGTTTGGGGCAGAAACTGCGGATGAGGAAGGCCCTGAGGCATTGCCCGAAGACTGGGTAGAACGCAAATTCAAGGAAGCCCAGGTGCTGGCCGGGGAGATGGGCAGCGCCATCAGCGCCCACCTGTTGCGGCTGTGGGTAGAGCTGGCCTGGCAGCTCAAGGACAGCCCGCGCCACCTCAGCCAGCATGTGGGGGGCTTTGTGCTGACCGAGGGCAAGCTCACGCGGCTGGTGCCGGTAGAGCCTGCCAGCATGGAAAACCGCTCTGTCATTCAGTGGGACAAGGATGATCTGGACATCGTGGGCCTGCTCAAGGTCGATGTGCTGGCGCTGGGCATGCTCACCATGCTGCGCAAGGCCCTGGACGAGCGCACCCGCTGGCGCGGCGAGGGCATGGAGCTCTACCAGATTCCGCAGGAAGACCCGGCCACCTACGCCATGATCTGCAAGGCTGACACCGTGGGCACGTTCCAGATCGAAAGCCGTGCCCAGATGAGCATGTTGCCGCGCCTGCAGCCGCGCACGTTTTATGACCTGGTGGTGGAAGTCGCCATCGTGCGGCCCGGGCCGATTCAGGGCGGCATGGTCCACCCCTATCTGCTGGCGCGAGAGCGGCAAAGGCGCGGCCTGCCGCTCAAGCTGGAAAACGCCGAGCTGAAAAACGCGCTGGCGCGCACGCTGGGTGTGCCGATTTTTCAGGAGCAAGTCATGCAAATTGCCATGGATGCGGCCAAATTCTCGGCCGGCATGGCCGATGAGCTGCGCCGATCCATGGCGGCCTGGAAGCGCAAGGGCGGCGTGCACAAATTTGAGCGCCCGCTGGTGGACACCATGATTGCGCGCGGCTACAGCAGTGAATTTGCCAACGCCATCTTTCAGCAGATGCTGGGTTTTGGCGAATACGGCTTTCCTGAAAGCCACGCCACCAGCTTTGCGCTGCTGGCCTATGCCAGCGCCTGGCTCAAGCGGCACGAGCCCGCGATTTTTCTGCAGGCCTTGCTCAACGCCCAGCCTATGGGCTTTTACACGCCTTCGCAACTGGTGCAGGATGCGCGCCGCCACGGGGTGCGCGTGCTGCCTGTCGATGTGTGCCACAGCCACTGGCAATGCACGCTGGAGGCGCCCTTGCAGCCCCTGCGCGGTGTGGCCCATCCCCAGCCTGCGGTGCGACTGGGGCTGAACTGCGTGGCGCATCTGGGCAAGGCCGCTGCGCTACGCATTCAGGAGCAGGCAGCGCAATCCCCCTGGAGGGATGTGGCCGATTTGGCCATCAGGGCGCAGCTGGACAAGCAGACAATGGAAGCGCTGGCCGCTGCCGATGCGCTGCGCAGCCTGGCCGGGCACCGGCGCCAGCAGATGTGGGATGCGGCGGCGCAAACCAGCCTGCCGCCCATCTTTGCCCAGAGCGCGATTCATGAGCCCCGGCTGGTGCTGCCCGAGGCGAAAGAGGGCGAAGAGATCATGTTTGACTACGCCGCCACGGGCCTGAGCCTGCGCCGCCACCCGCTGGCCCTGCTGCGCGACAAGCTGGCGCGCCATGGCTTGAAGACGGCGGCAGAACTGCGCCAGATGCTGCCGGGCCAGAAGGTGCGCGCCTGCGGCATCGTCACCGTGCGCCAGCGCCCGCCCACGGCCAATGGCACGCTGTTCATCACGCTGGAAGATGAAACCGGCACCATCAACCTGGTGGTGTGGAGCCAGACCTTTGCGCGCTGGCAGCCCGCGCTGCTGCAGTCACGCCTGCTGGCCGTAGAAGGCGTGTGGCAGCGCAGCACCGCCCCGCAGCTGAAGGAAGGGGAGGAATCCTCATCAAATCAGCCTTCAGCCCAAGAGTATCAAGCGCCAGCAGCTCATCATTTGGTAGTGATGCGGGCAAAGAACATGACGCACTGGCTGGGGCGTTTTGCCGCAGTGGGGCTGAGCAGCCGGGACTTTCATTGATGGCTGGCATGGGCGTGGCGCAGTTCCGCCTGACGATCACTCTGGCTCACTAGAAATAGCCTGTGAGGGGCCAGGTTTGAAGGGCGCAAGAGTGAATGCGCTCTGAAAAGCCAGGCTGCCTCACGGTTCTGTGCAGAAACTCCCAGTTTCTGGCCACTTCAGTCTGATGAGGTGGCTTAAGCACTCGATAATACTAATTACATTCTGTTTCGTTCTGCGATAGGCGGCGCATCACAAAGACTGCGCCGAGTGGTTTTTTGTGAATGGATGAGAGCGATGAGATTGACCAAGCTGAACATTGGTGCCCGCCTGGGCCTGGGGTTCGCCGTGGTGCTGGCTTTTGCCGTGGTTATCACGGCAATTGGCATGTGGCAGCTGCATTCCGTGGGTAACGCCACGCAGCAGATGATGGAGGAGCCCCTGAGCAAGGAGCGCCTGATCAGTGACTGGAATAGCAACGTCAGTGTGGCTGTGGCGCGCACCACGGCCATTGCCAAGAGCAGCGATGCAAGCCTTGTCCCATTCCTGGCAGCGGATGCTGCTGCCACGGCCAAGGGCACGGCAGATGTACTCAAGCAGATCGAGCCTTTGATTTCTCAGCCTGCGGAGCGCGAGATCATGGCCAAGATCATGCTGGTGCGCAAAACCTATATTGCCAGCCGCGATCAGGTCAGCCAGCTCAAGGCCGAAGGCCGGGCAGAAGAAGCCGAAGCGACCCTGGTCAATAGTTTTGTGCCAGCGGCTCAGGGCTATCTGAAGCTGCTGGGCGAGTTGCTGAGCCTGCAGCGCGCCAGTCTTGATGCCAAGGCGGCAGAGGTGGAAAGCATTGAAAGCAGTAGCAAGCACTATTTCCTGATTCTGGCGGTGCTGGCGGTGGCCATTGGCGCCATCAGCGCATGGCGCCTGACGGTGGGCATTACCGAGCCGCTCAAGCACGCAGTCGGTGTGGCCCGCCGTGTGGCCGATGGCGATCTGAGTACCAATATTCGCGTGACTGGCAGTGACGAAACAGCCCAGCTGATGCAGGCGTTGCACGATATGAACACCAGCCTCGATCGTCTGGTGGGCCAGGTGCGCCAGGGCACGGACAGCATTGCCACGGCGTCCAGCCAGATTGCCTCGGGCAATCATGACCTTTCTGCACGCACCGAAGAGCAGGCCAGCTCTTTGCAGCAGACTGCCGCCTCGATGGAGCAGCTGACTTCCACCGTCAAGCAAAACGCTGACAACGCCAGTCAGGCCAACCAGCTGGCCATGTCGGCATCTGAGGTGGCGGTCAAAGGCGGCATGGTGGTCTCGCAGGTGGTGGAGACCATGGATGCCATCAGCCAGTCTTCACGCAAGATTGCCGACATCATTGGCGTGATTGACGGTATCGCTTTTCAGACCAATATCCTGGCGCTGAATGCCGCCGTGGAAGCAGCACGTGCGGGTGAGCAGGGTCGTGGCTTTGCCGTGGTGGCCTCAGAGGTGCGCTCTCTGGCTGGGCGCAGCGCAGAGGCGGCCAAGGAGATCAAGCAGCTGATTCAGGCCTCGGTCACCAAGGTGGAAGAGGGCAGCGCGCAGGTCAGCCAGGCGGGCCAGACCATGGATGAAATCGTCTCCAGCGTGCAGCGCGTGACGGACATCATGGGCGAGATTACCTCCGCCAGCCATGAGCAGACCAGCGGTATCGAGCAGATCAACCGCGCAGTGGCGGAAATGGATCTTGTCACTCAGCAAAATGCCGCACTGGTGGAAGAGTCAACGGCTGCCGCTCAATCCATGCAGCAGCAGACCAGCGACTTGTCGCAAATGGTCAGCGTGTTCAGGCTCAAGCGCGGCTGAGGGTGCGGGGGTCTCAGAGCATGGGCATGCTCTGAGACTTGTATCGCGCAGCAGTCGTCGCAATCCGGTTTGGGCGAATGGCTGACCTGACCGACAGGCTGAGGCTGCGCGACAGCCGCAACGGCTATTTTTTTGCGTGAACGGCTGCCAGCAACTGCTTGCAGTTCACATCGTCATCGGCGGCGGGCACGGTCAGTGGCACCAGGGCCAGCGCAACCGGTGCAAAAACTGCAGCAGCTACCGCAGCACCGGCGCGGGCTGCCAGCGGCCCGGGTTCCAGGCCCACATCGGGCTTGGCAAAGCTACCGCGCACATACAGCGGGGTGCGCAGCGAGAAGAATTTCCACTTCAGCGACTCTGGGACGATGCGCAAATTCATGCTCTCCTGCGCCAGGCTGATCTGACCCGTGGCTTCCACAATGGCTTCCGTGGTTGCGAGCTTGGCAATACGGGGTTTTGCCAGACCGTTTTGCACATTGAAGTCGGCCACTGCGCAGCGCAACTGCACTTCCTTGTCGTTGCCAAACAGCTTGGATACCAGAATCGATCCTACGTTGAGGCCCGCCATGTCGAGCAGTTGTTTGCTGAAGGTTCCGTCTCGCACAAAGAGCTTGACGGAACCATTGCCTGTGCCCAGCCACTGGGCCAGAGATTCACCATGGCCGTTGAGAGAGATGGCCCCATCCAACCGCCCCAGGCTTTTTTTCATCTCTTCAACCTTGGGGAACAGTGCCGAGAGTTTGAGTGCCTGAACCTGTCCTTTGATTTGCGCGGCCACGGGTTTGGCGTGACTGTCAATGCTGGCGTCCAGGCTGAGTGCGCCTTCGGCCAGACCAAATTTAAGCGGTGCCAGCACCAGTTTTCCATTGTTTAGCAGGGCATGAACGCTGAGGTTTTGCACGGGCAGAGCCTGAGGGCGAATGATGTGGGCGCTGTCGTATTGCAGGTCCATGTCCATCTTGTCCCAATGGGCGGTTTCGAACTGGATCTGCGGTAGGACTTTGCCATTGCTGGTCTTTGGGGCCGCCGTGCTGCCCGAGGGCGCTGCACCGACAAGCGGCCCCAGATCGACCAGACGCAGCTGCCTAGAGTGCATTTTTCCAGTCAGTTTGGGGCGCGGCTTGCCTGAGCTGTACTGAATGTCGCCGCTCAGATCGCTTTCGCCCACCTTGCCCTGAAATTTTTCGTAGCTCCAGATGGCCTTGCCCGGTTGCAGACTGCCAACCAGATGGCCGCTGGTTTCAAACGGTGGCGTGGCGGGCAGCAGCAGCCCTGTCAGGTCAAACAGATCGGCCATGCTCCGGCCGCGCAGCCGCACCTGAAAGTCCAGGCCATCCAGGGTTCTGGGGTTGTCCAGAAAACCTTCGGCGAAGGCTTGCAGATTGCCCGCCTTGGCAACCAGGCGCAGTGGAAAGTGCAGCTTTTCCTGGCGCAGGTCCAGCGTGGGGCCCATTAGCCCCTGTGCCTGAATCTGCGCATGGGCCTTGCCCTGGTTCATATAGCCGCTGAGGCCTATGCGTGTGCCGTAGGGCTGTGTGGCTGAAACAGGTTTGCGCAGGCTGTCCACCCGGGCGCGCAAAGCCATGTTTTTGACGCCATCGGACCAGCCCAGCGCGCCATCATCAATGCGCAGTTGGCCAATGTCGAAACTCCAGCGTGGCCCATCGTTTTGCGAGGGCGTAAACGTCCAGTTGTTGTCGCCACTTTTGCTGCGGGCCAGCACAATATCAGGGCCTTGCAGTCGCAGGCTATCCAGTTGCACATGGCGGGCCAGCAAAGGCCACAGGCGCAGGCTGGCGCTGGCCCGCGCCACGGTTGCCATGGTGCCCGGGCCGCGCTCGGGCGGGGGCAGCGAAGCCTGGGCAATGCTGTCCTCGTCTTCATCTTCAGAAGGGACGGCAGGCTTGGCATCTTTGGGCGGGTGGCGCTGCTCGGTGGTGTGGCCGGTGATACGACCGGTGTTGAGTTCCTTGGGCACGGCAGGCAGGGCAGGGTGGTCTGCACTGCCTTTGTCGGGCTGCTGCGCAATGCTCCAGCCTGCAGGCTGACTCAGCGACAGGTCAGAAGCCTGAATAATGACGCCAGGAATCCAGTGCCTCCACCCGTTATCGAGCGGCTGAGGCCAGGTCCAGTGCACTCGCAGATCACCGTTGATGGCAAACTCGCGCCCGGTTGCAGTGCTGACTTTTTCATTGACCCAAGGCTTGAGGCGGTTCCAGTCCATCAGCGCAATGATGGCAATGACCGCCAGCACCACAGCCAGCCAGATGCCCAGAGCGATCAACAGCCAGCGCAGCCAGCGGCGGCGCGGGGCCGCTGTAGGTGTGGTGCTGGGGGTATCAATTGGCGTGGCGGCAGTTTCAACCATGAGCATGAGTCCTTGTGGCTACATGCTAGCGCGGGCCAGGCAGCGGGCTGCGTCATCCAAGGCCGATGATGAATGATGCGCTGTTTGCTATTGTTTGGATAGCTGTAAGCGTTTGATGTAAAAGCGCTTGCAGCATGAATGATCTGAAGTCTCAGAGGCTGTAGGGATAGCGCAGGCCCAGCCCGGGGCTGATCTGCTCCATCAGGCTGGTCAGCAGTGCGCTGAAGGCTTCGTCGTCCAGTGCTTCCCATTGCCTCAGCAGGTCGGCCAGTTGCAGCCATTGGCCAAAGTCCAGGTCCATGGGGGTAGCCACTGCGTCAGGGCCGTCATCATGATCGAGAAAGCCGATGTGCTGCTGGCCATCCAGAGACATCAGCCAGGCATCACCAGTGCCAGATACGGCGAACACCCACCACTCTTGCCCGAGCTGCGCCCGTGGCGCATAGCGCCCCTGCGTTTCGCTGGACGCCTGCTGAGCATTGAGAAATACGCAATCGCCGGAAATCTCCCGCGCGGGCCAGCGGTGGCGCGGCTGCACGTGCGTAATATCGCTGGATTCAAACAATTCCAAGGCTATGGCTTGAGGGCTTCGCAGTGAGAGCATGAAAAGTCCGGGGAAATAGCTCATAGCCTAACGCAGCTTGCAGGGCCTTTGCAGGTGGCGGTCGGGCTTTCTGGTGGCCACCTGCTTGTCTCTCAGCGTTTGAACACGGTCTTTCCCTCGACTATCGTCTCCAGCACCTGAATGTCCTTGATCGTGGATTTATCCACGCTGAGCAGGTCGGCGGAGAGAATGGCCAAGTCGGCATATTTGCCTTTTTCGAGAGAGCCGCGCTCTTTTTCTTCAAAGTTCTGATAGGCCGCATTGATGGTGGTTGCGCGCAAGGCTTCCAGCGGGGAGATGGTCTGGTCTGCACCGAGAACCTGACCGCTGGTAGTGAGCCGGTTGACTGCCGACCAGATCAGCTTCATGGGCTCCATGGGAACCACGGGGGTGTCGGTATGAATGGTGAACTTCATACCACGCTGCAGGGCTGAACGGGCTGGGCTGATACGCGACGCGCGCTCCTTGCCCAGAAAAATATCGCGATGGCGATCGCCCCAGTAGTAGGTGTGCAGCACAAAGAAGGAAGGAATGACACCCAGTTTTTTCATATCATCCAGCTGCGACTCGGTACCCATCTGAGAATGGATGATGGTGTGTCTGGCATTGGGTCTGGGCAAGGTGGCCTGCGCATTGCTGTAGGCGAAAAGTATGTCTTCTATCGCCTGGTCGCCGTTGCCGTGCACCAGCATTTGTTTGCCTTCCTGGTGCACTTGCAGCACATGCTGGCTCAGCGCTGTTCTATCTGTGCGCGCAGTACCAGCATAGTTGGCATCGCCGTGAAATGGTGTGTGATAAGGGTGCGACAGATAGCCGGTGTAGCCTTGAATGGAGCCGTCAGAGAAATCCTTGATGCCTGTGATCTTGACCTTGCCGCTTTTGAGTGAAAGCTGGTCAACACCCTGGCGATAGCCAAACGTGGGCAGGGCCATTACGCGGATGGGCAAAGCCCCTGACTGAGCGGCCGTTTCCAGTGCGGCGATGGCTGGCGCATAAGAGGCACCCTCGCTGGCTGTCGTAACGCCTTGCGAGGCATATTGCCTGGCGGCGGCTGCAATACCGGCTTGCACCTGGGCTGTGGTGTAGCCGGGCTTATAGGCGCTTACCAGTTGTACTGCGGTCTCATCGAGAACCCCCGTGGGCTCGCCAGATGCATCGCGGCGTATGGCTCCCCCTGATGGGTCTGGCGTATCTCTGGTGATACCAGCCAGCGCCAATGCAGCGCTATTGGCCACGGCAAAGTGGGCAGAGATATGGTTGATGAAAATGGGCTGGGTCGTTGAAATCTGGTCCAGATCGTCTCGCGTGGGGTGGCGCTGTTCCTTGATCTGTGTATCGTCATAGCCCCAGCCGACCACCCAGTCACTGGCTCCAACCTTGGCTTTTTGCTCTCGCAGGCGGTTGAGCAGTTCATCCATGGTGGTGATGTCGCCAATGGGCTTGCTGTTCAGGTTGGCGTCATACAGTTCATTGGTACCAGCCATCGTGAAGTGGCTGTGTGCATCGTA
The DNA here is from genome assembly GCF_019186805.1 of Comamonas fluminis. Taxonomy (NCBI): domain Bacteria; kingdom Pseudomonadati; phylum Pseudomonadota; class Betaproteobacteria; order Burkholderiales; family Comamonadaceae; genus Comamonas; species Comamonas fluminis. The sequence continues at coordinate 2,280,630 of NZ_CP066783.1, forward strand.
GATGCCGGGAATCATGGTCTTGCCAGCGAGGTCGATGACTTGTGTCTGGCTACCTATATAGCGTCTGGTTGCTGCATTGCTGCCAATATCCAGAATTTTTCCGTCTTTGACAGCCAGACTTTGCGCCACAGAGCCTGCATCGTCCACGGTGATGATGTTGCCGTTCTGATAGACAGTCTGGGCCTGTGCTGCACTATGGGCATTGTCTCCGTCGCCGCATCCCGAGAGCAGAGTGAACGGGGTGAGTAGGGCTAAAAGGCTTTTGCGAAATGGTTGTTGTGTTGGCATGTATCTGAAACAGGGTGAGCGCTTGAGGGGCTACTCTTAAAGTGATAGCTGCATACCCATTGAATAATTGGATATGCGCCGTTTTTATGCGCAGATGATCAGAGTGCCAAGCTAGCAATTTGCATTTGCTTATGAGCTTGTCGTGCAAGCGAAGTTGGCTGGGGGCGTCTCATGCACATGGTCGTTTTGCGGATAGTGAGCACTGTCAGCCACTAAAATTTCGGGCCATGCATAACGCACACGATCCCAAAGTTTTGCCTGTCCGCGAGGGTGTCAGCCCCAGCTGTGTGGTGCTGCCGAGTCAGGGGCAGGGCTTGCTGATCGACTTTCTCTGCGAGCGTTTGTCGTCGGTCAGCCGTTTTGACTGGCTCAGGCGCATGCAGGCTGGGGAGGTGGTCAGCGAAGCGGGGGACAAAGCCGGGCAGGCCACGGCGTTCATGCCGGGCATGCGCTATTACTACTATCGTGAACTGGCGGCTGAGCCACTCATTCCGTTCGAGGCGCAAGTCATTCACCGTGATGCGCATCTGCTGGTGGCGGACAAGCCGCATTTCCTGCCTGTGGTGCCTGCGGGGCAGTATTTGCAGAACACGCTGCTGGTGCGCCTCAAGCGTGAGTTTGATCTGCCCGAGCTGTCTCCCATTCACCGCATAGACCGCGATACCGCCGGGCTGGTGGTTTTCTCCGTTCAGCGCGCCACACGCGGTATTTATCAGGGCTTGTTCAGAGATCGCGCCATTCACAAAGTCTATGAGGCCGTGGCGCCATACCGCGCCGATCTGGTGTTCCCTCGCGAGCATGCCAGTCGCATGGAAGAAAGCGGGCATTTCTTTCGCATGCATGAAGTGGCGGGCGAGCCCAATAGCCGCACGGCCATGGAAATCATGGAGCACAACGAACGCTGGGCCCGCTACCGCCTGACGCCGGTTTCCGGCAAGCGCCACCAACTGCGCGTGCACATGGCAGCGCTGGGCTTGTCGCTGAAGGGCGATGCTTTTTACCCGGAAGTCAACGACCCTGAGCCGGGTGACTACTCCAACCCGCTGCAACTGCTGGCGCGCAGCCTGGCCTTTGAAGATCCGCTGACCGGGCAGACACGAGAGTTCTTCAGTCGCCGCAGCCTGCTGCCCTTGCCTTGATCTGACGTTTTAGCGCTGAAATTCCTTGGCTGAAAGCAGGGCAGCAGCGATGAGTTTGCTGCATATCGGACAAATTTGTCCGATAATTGCGCCCATGTCTTCACCACGCCCATCGTCAGCAGAGCGCCGCGCCCAGTTACTGGATGCGGCGGATGCCATTTTTGCCGAGCACGGGGTGACGGCCCCGCTGGACTTGATCGTCGAGCGCGCCCAGGTGGGCCGCGCCACGCTGTATCGCCAGTTTCCGGATCGCAGAGCCATCATGCTGGCCTTGCTGGAGCGATCGCTGGAAAAAACCACCGCTGCTGCCGTGCACTGGCGCGAAGACGACGAGGCTTTTTTCAAGCTGCTCAATCTGGTGGCCGAGCGCATCGCGTATTCGGCTACGCTGGTGGATTACTGGCGCACGGTGGATCAGGGTGACGACGAAATTCGCCATGCGCGCCACCGTATGTGGCAGGTGTTTGAAGAACCCATGAAGCGTGCCGTGGACAAGGGCTTGTGCAAGCAGGTGCTCAGTTCCAAGGAGTTGTCGCTGGTGTTTGGCATGCTGGGCGGTGCGCTGCGCGGAGAAACACCGGCGCAGCGCAAGCAGCTGGCACGTCGTGCCCTGCAAATTATTCTGGATGGAATCAAGGCCTGAAATTTATGAGTCAAGCTGCTGCACAGGCCCCGGGAGGCGCAACAAATCAAGCAAGCCAGAGCGCGGCGCCCCCACCACCAGCAGCCCCGGCCATTCCCATGGGCCCTGTCATTTTGCTGCGCCGCCCGCCAGACTGGGCCGAGCATGAAAAGCCCGCCCTGCCGGGCTCGCCCGCCATGGTGCACCACGAAAACTGGGTGCGTGTGTGTTATGGGTTGATTGCGGCGCTGGTGGGGCTGACGGGCGGTCTGGGCAATGCCTTGTTCACCGCCAACCTGCCCACGATTCAAGGGCAGATGGGGCTGACTTCCGTTGAAGCGGCCTGGCTGACGGGCGCCTACGTCATGTTCAATATGACGGCCAATTTGCTGGTGTACAAATTTCGCCAGCAGTTTGGCATGCGTCTGTTTGCCGAGATAGGGCTGGGCTTTTACGCCATGCTCAGCGTGCTGCACCTGCTGCTGGGCAGCTACGAAAGCCTGATCTTGCTGCGCGCAGCCAGTGGTCTGGCGGCGGCTACCTGCTCTTCGCTGGGCACTTTGTACATGCTGCAGGCCGCGCCGCGCACCTATGTGCTCAAGATGCTGGTCATTGGCGTGGGCATTGCCCAACTGGCCACGCCGCTGGCCTGGGTGCTGTCGCCCAGCCTTCTGTACAACAGCGAGTGGCACAACCTTTACCTGTTTGAAGCCGGGCTGGCGCTGCTGTCCTTTGCGGCCGTGGTGGTGCTCAAGCTGCCGCCCGGCCTGTATATCAAGACCTTCGAGAAGCTGGACTTCGTGACCTTCTGCCTGATGGTGCCGGGCCTGGGCCTGCTGATTGCAGTGCTGGTGCAGGGCTACACGCGCTGGTGGACGGATTCGCCCAGTCTGGCCTGGATGCTGGTGGGCGCGATCTCGCTGCTGAGTGTGTCGCTTTATATCGAGCATCACCGTGCCAACCCCATGTTTCACACGCGCTGGTTTGTGCAGATGCCCACCATTCGCTTTGTGATCGGGGCCATCCTGCTGCGTTTTCTCACGTCTGAGCAAAGCTATGGCGTGGTGGGCCTGTTGCGCACCTTGGGCATGACATCAGACCAGATGCAGCCGCTGTTTATGGTGATTCTGGTCGGAACGCTAATTGGCGTTGTGCTGTCTGCTATCACTTTTGGTGTGCCTCATATGGGCAAGCAGATTCTGGCGTCGATTGCATTGTTTGCCGTGGCCGCATTTCTGGACCACCACCGCACCAGCATCGACCGGCCTTCTGACTTCTTCTTCAGCCAGTTTCTGCTGTCGGTAGGCGCGGGTATTTTCATGGGGCCGCTGATGCTGACCGGCGTGATTCAGGGGCTGAAGTACGGCGCCAACCATATGCTGACGGCGGTGGTCACCATCTCCATGACGCAGGCCATGGGCGGGCTGCTGGGCTCGGCGCTGCTGAGCACCTATCAGACGCACCGTCAGCAGGTCTATTCCGTAGCGCTGGTGGCACAGATGAACCCCACCGACCCTGTGGTGGCCGAGCGGCTCAAGATTCAGAACCAGATGTACGGCAAGGTCACTGTGGACCCCGTCATGCGCGCCAGTCAGGGCACGGTGCAGCTGTCGCAGATCGTGCGACGCGAGGCCAGTGTGCGCGCGTACAACGATGTGTTTGCGCTGACGGCGGGCATTGCCCTGCTGTATTTGCTGTGGTGTCTGGGCGCATCGGCCCGCGTGCGTGAAGCTGCGGCCATGGTGCGTGCCATGACGCGGCAAAGCGGCAATCAGGCCACGGCGGCGGCCGCCACCGACGGCACACCCCAAGGCGCAGCGACTGTGAAGGCCAGTGCCGGTGATGCGGCGGAAAATGAGCAGGCCAACGAGCAGGCCCAGGAACAGGCCGAACCCAGGGCCAGAATCATTGTGGAAACCAGCGCCACCGATGCCTATGGCGATGAGCCCGTGGGCCGCCAGAGCGCCGATGCAGCGCAGACGCGCACGCTGCTGCTGGCTGGCGAGGCCATGCGCCGCATCAGCGAAGCCGCCTGGGCTGCAGAAGCCAGCGAGCAGGCGGTGCTGGCCAGCAAAGACCCGCTGCAGGACAACCCACAGGCGGAACAACTGGCCGAACAGCTCGCAAGGCAGCTGGCCGAACATCCTGAGCAGCCGCTGCAAGGCGGGCTGCAGAACCCATCCCAAGAAGCATCCCATCAGGATGCCAACCATGCACCCAGCGCCGATAACGATCGGCCCGTGGTGCCGCCACAAGTGTCTGCACAGGACCGTGACGGCAAGCAATGAACTCAAACAGATAACAGCAAGAGATTGAGTATGAGCAATAGCCAGAACACCAGTACCTCCACCCCGCCACCGTCGCCAGCACCCGCTGCCGCCCCCGCAGCTCCGGCGGCTCCGGCACCGGCGCCAGCGGCCCTGCCGCCCACGCCCAAGAAGATCAAGCCCTCGCTGCCCAGCGTCCTCATCATGGTGGTGGTGGCGCTGGCGGGCATTTTGCTGGTGTTGCGCGCCTGGAATCAGTGGCCCTTCAGCAGTTCTGTGGTGGCGACCGATAACGCCTATGTGCGCGGCGCTGTCACGGTGCTGGCGCCGCAGGTCAATGGTTATGTGACGGAAGTGCTGGTCAAGGACTATGAACAGGTCAAGGCCGGCCAGCCGCTGGTGCGCATTGACCGCCGCACTTATGAGGCGTCTCTGGCGCAGGCGCAGGCACAACTGGCCAATGCGCAGGCGCAGCTCAGCAATGCCGACCAGACCCAGGCGCAAAACCGCGCCACGCTGGGTGCCAGCCGCGCCGGTCTGGCAGCCGTGCAGGCCGAGGCCGAGCGCTCTCAGGCTGAACTCAAGCGCGTGCAGGAGCTGGCCGAACGCGGCTCGGTCTCTTTGAACGAGCGCGACAAGGTCAAGGCAACGTCCCGACTGGCCGCTACCAATGTGGCCAAGGCACAGGCTGATATTGAGATCAATCAGGAAAAGATCAAGGCCACAACGGTGGGCCGTGATTCGCTCAAGGCGCAGGTGCAGATGGCAGAGGCCCAGTTGCACCAGGCCCAGATCAATCTGGACAACACGGTGGTTTATGCGCCCAGCGACGGTCAGGTGAGTGAGGTTTCGGTGCGCAAGGGCCAGTACGTGGCCGCTGGCACGCAACTGCTGTATGTGGTGCCGCCCACATTCTGGGTAGTGGCCAATTACAAGGAAACCCAGACTGCCCATGTGCAGATCGGTCAGCAGGTCAGCTTCAGCGTGGATGCGCTGGGCGGTGTGCACCTCAAGGGCCATGTGCTGGAGATTGCGCCCGCCACGGGTTCGGAGTTCAGCGTGCTCAAGGCCGACAACGCCACGGGCAACTTCACCAAGGTGGTGCAGCGCCTGCCCATCAAGATTTCGATTGATGAAGGCCAGCCTGAAGCTGCACGCCTGCGCCCCGGCATGTCGGTGATTGTGCGCTTGGATACCGCGCAAAAAGTAGAGCGCCCCGCGCAAGCGCAGCAGGGGGTCAAGCCTGATGTGGCTGCAAACCCGGCAGAACAGGCAAAGCCATGATGAAGACTGCCATCAAGAGCCAGATGCGATCACGGACACCAGTCCGTATGCTTTGCATGGCACCCAGGGCCAGCCTGTCTGCGCTGGCGGCAGCTTGCCTGCTCAGTGCCTGCAGTGTGCCCAGTCTGAGTCATGCGCCAGACCTTGCGCAGCCCGCCGTACCCCAGGCCTGGAGCCAGTCCGGGGGCAGCGCAGCCCCTGCGGTGCAGGCGGACTGGTGGAAGGCGTTTGGCGACAGCGCGCTCAGCGACTGGGTAGAACTGGCCTTGCTGCGCAACAACGATGTGCTCACGGCCATGGCGCGTGTGGATGAGGCCAGAGCCAATCTGGACATCGCAGGCTCAGCCTCGGCGCCGCAAGTTTCGCTCAGCGCACCGGGATCGGCCAATCGCAGCATGAGTGCCCGCACCGGGCAGATGGTGCATGTGCGCTCGGCACAGCCCGTGCTGCAGGCCAGCTGGGAGCTGGATTTATGGAATCGTCTGGGCTCGCTGAGCCAGGCCGCGCAGCAGCGTTTGCAAGCCAGTCAGGCCGATCAGGATGCTGTGCGCCTGACGGTGTCAGCCACCACGGCGCAGACCTATATCGGCCTGCGATCTTTGCAGGCCCAGCAGGCGGTGGCGCAGTCCACGGTCAAATCGCGTGAAAACGCTGTACGCCTGCTGGGCGATCAGGTGCGCGTGGGCTATATCTCGCAGCTGCAGCTGAGCCAGGCATTGGCAGAGCTGGAGAGCGTCAGGCAGTCGGTGCAGCAACTGTCGCTGGCGACAGAACGCCAGCGCATTGCCCTCATGCAACTGGTGGGTGGGGCGGGGGATGAGCAGGCGCAGGCTCTAATGCAGCGCACGCTCCATGGCATGTCATCGGTCACGCCCGAACAACTGGGTACCAAGGTGCTTGACCGCATTCGACTGCCGGAAATGCCCGCGACCGGATTGCCTTCGGCCTTGCTGGAGCGACGCCCTGACATTGCACGCGCACAGTTGCAACTGGCCGCTACCGACAGCAATCTGGCAGCGCAGCGGGCCGCGTTTTTGCCGCAAGTCAGCCTGAGCGCCAATTTCGGCAGCCTGTTCATCAACGCACTCGATTACAACCCTGCACGCGTGTGGTCGCTGGGCGGCAGCATTCTGGCGCCGCTGTTCACGGGGGGGCGCCTGCAAGGGCAGTTTGATGCGGCCAGTGCCCAGCGCGATCAGGCAGCCTATGCCTATCGCGGCGTGGTCATCAAAGCCTTTGGTGATGTGGAAACCGCGCTGGTCAGCAGCCAGCAGCTGCAGTCGCAATGGCAGCACGCCAAGGAGCGCGAGAAAATTCTGAGCGCGACTCTGGGCTTTGCCAAGGACCGCTATGACGCTGGCTATGCCAGCTATCTGGAAGAGCTCGATGCCCAGCGCAACCTGTTCACCGTGCAGCAGGAAGTGGTGCGCCTGCGCCAGACCCAGTTGGAAAATGCCGTGGCCCTTTATCAGGCACTGGGTGGCGGCTGGCAGCGGGCCGCTGATGGCAAGGCCGATCCGCAGCCCTGAATATCGCTCTCTGTAGCACTGGCGGGGCAGAAAAGCCTGCGCCAGGGCGCTATGCGCCTTGACGCACTTCCCACTGCGGCCGCTGCCAATCAGGCAAACGAAGGTTTATCGCCCTCGGTGCCCGGTTTGCTGACACCGACATTGGCTCTGGTCCATTTCTGCGGGTGCAGCGCTGCATCCACTGCCAGCGCTGCCACACTTTTGCGCGAGACTTCCGTGCCCTTGAAGGGCTGGCTGCGGCTGGTGGTCTCGTAGCTGACCTCGTCCTCATCTTGCAGCCATGCGGCGCGCAATATGGTGTAGTTCGTGTCAGAGGCCTCGATCAGATCGGCTGAGCGTCGGTAGGGCGGCAGGTAAGAACCGATTTCGCGGCGATTCCATTCACCAAACTGGCCCGGCACTTCGTCATAAATGCCCAGCGAGTTCACAAAAATCAGGCGTTTGAGACCCGTCTTTTTCATGGCTTGCAGGATGTGCTCGGTTTGCGTATCCACATCGCCCGCCAGGTTGGCATACACCACGTCCTGGCCCTGCATGCTGGTGGCCAGCAGTTCGGCATCCAGCACATCGCCCACCACCACCCTGGCGTTGGCGGGTGCATCGCCGTTGAGCTTTTGGGCATCCCGCACCAGCAAGGTTTGCTCCACATCCGGATGCTCGCCAAACATCTGCACGGCCCAGCGCGCAATCTGGCCGGAGGCACCTAGTATCAATACTTTGGTCATGATTCGATTTCAGCATTCCGGCGCAGTGTCACTGCGCCGGGTACAGCGTTGATTACAGGTTGTCCTGGTAAAAAGGGATCAGCTTGGCCAGCGCCATGCCCACGGGCTCTGGCTTGTCGTACAGCTCGTAATGCGACCAGCCTTCCAGCACTACCAGCTCTTTTTTCTTCGAGGCGGCACGCCCGATGATTTCGCAGCCATCGCGGTAAGCGCCGAACGCGCCTACCTGGTCGCCCACCACCACCATCAAAGGCTGGGTGAGCAGGGTTTCGCACAGGTGAAAAGCATCCCAGCCAATGGCTGCGGCCTGGTGCGAATACAGGGCGCGGTTCAGGCCGTGGGGGGCGCGGCCACGGTCGGTGCGGTAATAGTCGGTGGCGCCCAGCACATCAATTTCCTTGATGCCAGCGGCCTTGGCCGCTTCTGGCGATGCGGGCAGCAGGTCATCCACCCGCAGAGCGGCGCCGCGTGCTTCGGCTGTGCGTTGTTGGGCCATGGCTTCCAGTGCGGCCAGCGGGTCAAAGCCGCTGAAACCTTCGCGCATCAGACGGCCATAGTTGGCGCCGGTGATGGTGCCTACGGCCTTGATGCGGCGCTCGGTCATGGCTGCGTTGATGGAGTAGCCACCGCCGCCGCAGATGCCCAGCACGCCGATGCGATCTTCATCAATGTAGGGCAGGGTGACCAGGTAGTCGCACACCACACGGAAGTCCTCAACGCGCAGGGTGGGGTCTTCGATAAAGCGCGGCTCGCCGCCGCTGGCTCCTTGAAAGCTGGCATCAAACGCGATGACCACAAAGCCCGCAGCGGCCAGGGCCTTGCCATACACATTGCCCGAGGTTTGCTCCTTGCAGCTGCCAATGGGGTGGGCGCTGATGATGGCGGGGTACTGCTTGCTTTCGTCGAAATCGGGTGGGAAATACAGGTCTGCTGCAATGTCCCAATAGGTGTTTTTGATGCTGACGGATTTCATGGCTGGCTCCGGTGAAGTGATTTGATGGAGCAAAGTTTAGAAGCGCAATTGCATCCGATAAATAGCCCAACACCTACATCAGCAGTAAGTTAAGCTTATCAATATGTCACTGGACCCCAGCCTGCTTCCCTCTCTCGTCTGGTTCGCCCGCGTGGTGCGTCACCGCAGCTTTACCAAGGCTGCGGCAGAGTTTGATGTCTCGCGCGTAGCCGTCTCGCTGCAAATCAAAACGCTGGAAGAAAAGCTTCATGTGCGCCTGCTGCATCGCACCACCCGAGATATGTCGCTGACCGACGACGGCATGCGCTTGTGGGAAAGCATTCAGCCTGCCTTGAGTGCCATTGAGCAGGCGGTGGTGCAAGTTCATGAAGCGCGTGATGAGCCCGCTGGCGTGATCCGGATCAACACCTCGCGCGTAGCAGCACGCACGCTGATAGAGCCGCACCTGCAGGAGTTTCTGGCGCTGTACCCCAAGCTCTCGGTGGAGCTGGTGCTGGACGATGGCCTCTCCAACATCATTGCCGATGGCGTGGATGCCGGGATACGGCGTGGGGAAAGTGTGGCAGAGCATATGGTGGCTGTTCCCATTTCGCCCCCCATCCGCTATGCCGTGGTGGGCTCGCCCGCCTATTTTGAAAAGCACCCTGCACCATTGCACCCGGAAAACCTCACCCAGCACCACTGCGTGCGCTACCGCCTGGCTTCCAGTGCAGCGCTGCTCAACTGGTCATTTACCGACCCCCGAACCAGGCGCGAGTTTTCGGTGGAGCAGACAGGCAACTACATCACTAATGATGATCTGGCCATGGTGAATGCGGCGCTCAATGGCGTTGGGCTGGTGCAGCATCTGGATTTGGCCGTGCAGCAGCATCTTGCCGATGGCACTTTGGTGAGGGTGCTGGAGAAATGGTGCCCGGCCATGGCAGGCTTTTACCTCTACATTCCAACGCGTGAGCAGATGTCCAGCAAGGTGCGGGCGCTCATGGATTTTCTGATGGCCAAGCGGTGATGCGGGCTGCTATGGCCCAGTGGCTCCATGGCTTCACGCTACCAATGGCTCATTACCCATAAAAAATGCCCGCGTGTTGCGGGCATTTGTAGCTTTCAGCTTCGTTGAATGACGCCTGCGACGTTATCTACGATGACGGGGGTGTTGAAATAGGTCACGCTGGGTTCGGTCTGGTATTTCCCGCGAACAAACTCTCGCCAGGCCTCTGTGTACAGGGCTTCGGCATCTGCGCGGTTCTTCCATAGATAGACTCCGCCGACGGTTTTGCCGTCTTCGGTCAGCATGTATTGCTTGCGCACCAGGCCGGGGAATGTCTGATATTTTGGGGCGGTGCTCTCAAAAATGGCGCGGGCCTCGTCCAGCGATATGGCTTCAGGCAGATTGAAGGTCGTGATGGTGGTGATCATGTCTTCCCTGTCATTTCAAGTAAATGCAGTCTGCATGGTAGCCGAGGCGGCGCGAGTGGCTTGCTTGCGAGGCAGGCGGTTGCGCCGCATGGCTGTCAGTCAGGTGGCCACGGCTGTGCAGGTCGTGACCGTACAGGATTTGACTTACGAGCTTTGTGCGGGCTGCACTTCTCCCCAGCCCAGCCCCAGTGCTTTTTGCAGCGTGATGTAGTCGCTGGACAGTCCGGCCAGCGCGCTGAGCAGGTTTTGCTCGGCCTGAATCTGCTGGCGCTCGGCGTCCAGCAGGTCCAGCGTACTGGCCGTGCCGCCGCGCTGGCGCTGGGCGGTGAGGGTCGTGGCTTCGTCGGCACTGGTTTTGGCACGGGCGTAGCTGGCAACGGCCATGCGGCGGTGGCCAAAGCGCGAGAGTGCGTTTTCTGCATCCTTGAGCGCGGCAAGCACCTTGGCGCGGTACTGGGCAGCGGCTTCGTCGCGGCTGGCTTCGGCTTGCGAGACGCGGGCGGCGTTGCGGCCAAAGTCCAGAAAGCTCCAGCTGATCTGCGGCAGCAGGGCAATGGTGGCATTGCCCAGGTGGGTGAGGTCAGAGATATCGCTGCCGCCCAGACCCAGCATACCGGTGAATTTGAGCTGGGGGAATCTGGCGGCTTCGGCCACACCGATTTGCGCACTGCGCGCAGCCAGCGTGCGTTCGGCGGCACGCACATCGGGCCTGCGCTGCAGCAGGCTGGCGGGGTCGCCAATGGCGACTTGGGCAGGGGGCAGTGGCAGCTCAGAGGCCTTGGCGCCGGCAAGCTGTGCATCCAGACTGCCCGGAGCCTGTCCCAGCAGCGCGGCCAGGGCGTTGCTGTAGGTGTCAATATCGGTTTGCTGGGCAGGCAGCTCGGCCCGGGTGACTTCCAGCTGGGTGCTGAGCTTGCTGACATCGAGTCTGGAGGCCGTTCCGCCCTGGTAGCGCTGGCGCTGCAGGGCCAGCATTTTTTCCTGGCGGGCAATGGCGTTCTGGCTCAGCTGCAGCCGCTTTTGCGCGGCGCGCAGCGCCACGTAGTTCTGCGCCACTTCTGCGGTGAGGCTCAGTTGCACATCGGCCAGATTCGCTTCGGTGGCTTCAGCGCTGGCGTGGCTGGCCTGCACGCTGCGGGTGTGAGAGCCAAACAGATCCACTTCCCAGGAGGCATTGGCGCCCAGGTTGTACATGCTCAGCCACTGGGAGTTAATGGTTTGCTCGCCCATATTGATTTCGGGCACGCGCACCTTGGCCGCCATGGCGCTGAGGCTGGCCGAGGGCATGCGGTTGGCTTGCTCCAGATCGACCGCCACGCGGGCATTGCGCAGGCGTGCGCGGGCAGCGTCCAGATCAGGGTTGGCGGCCAGCGCCTGTTCCATGAGCTGGTTGAGCGTGGTGTCGTTCAGGCTTTGCCACCAGTGGGCCAGCGGGGCAGCGGTTTGAAAAGCGGGGTCAGTCGCAGCGCGGGCAAACTGGCTGGAGGCCGCTGCATGGCCTGGGCCTGCATAGTCGGGGCCCAGTGCTGTGCAGGCTGAAAGTGCTGCCGCGCACAGCAAGGTGATGGAAAACAGAGGAAGACGGGGCATGGAAAACTCTTGATTGGGTCTGCGATGAACGGCTCAATGCCCGGACGCCATGGGCGCATTGCGGTTGAGCGGGCGCAGAAACAGCACCAGCGGAATCACGCAGGCAATGGCTACGCTCATGATCCAGAACAGGTCGATATAGGTCATGGTCAGCGCCTGTGTCTGGATGATGGATTCCAGCTTCATATAGCTCAGCGCGCCGTTGTGCTGCACATATTCCTGCACGCGCTCGCTGTTGGCCTGCAGGCTCTCTTCTAGGCGGCGACCGTGGAACCACAGGCGCTGATCCTGCAGGATTGCAATGGCCGCCAGTGCGAATGAGCCGCCCAGATTGCGCGCTGCGTTGAACAGGCCGGCGGCATCGCTGGCATTGGCCACGGGCACAGACTGAATGGCTGCCTGATTCAGAAACAGCATGGCCAGCACCGAACCCACGCCGCGCATGAGCTGTGATTCGATAAAGGCCGAGCCATCAGCCACGGCGGTCAGGCTGGTTTCATGCCAGGCGCTGAATGCCAGGATAAACAGGCCCAGGCCCACGGCAAGGCGAATGTCGAAGCGCCGAATCATCAGCGGCACCAGCGGCATCATCATTAGCGACGGAATGCCTGACAGTGCCACGATGGCGCCAGCCTGCATGGAGTTGTAGTTGGAGATATTGGCCAGAAACTGCGGAATCATGTAGGAGGTGCCATAGACCACCATGCCCACCACCATGCCCATGACCACCACGCTGCCAAACTGGCGGTTGAGCAAGATGGAGAGCCGGATGACGGGGCGCACACTGGTGCGCTGGCCAATCAGCAACAGCACCAGGCCTATGGCCGAGATGGCAAACATCCAGCAGATAAAGGGCGAGGACAGCCATTGATCGCGCTGCCCTTCTTCCAGTGCAATGGTGAGGCCGCCCAGAAAGGCGGTCAGGCCCACAATGCCCAGCCAGTCGGCCTCGCCAATCAAATTGAGCTTGGCTTTCTGATGCGGCAGGCCGATGAACAGCAGCGCCATCAAGGCCATGCAGATAGGAATGTTCAGGAAAAACGCATAGTGCCAGCTCATGTTCTCGGTCAGCCAGCCGCCCACATAGGGGCCGACCACGGGGCCGAGAATGGCGGTGGCGCCGAACATGGCGGTGCCAATGGGCTGCTGCGAGCGCGGCAGCCGCGTGGCAATGATGGTGTGGGCCGTGGGAATCATGGCGCCCCCGGTCAGCCCCTGACCGACGCGGCCCGCAATCATCATGCCCAGACTGGTGGACATGCCGCAGACCACAGAGAAAAGCGTGAACAGCGATGCAACCATTAATAGCAGGGTACGCAGGCCCAGCAAGCGCTCCAGCCATCCAGCAAGCGGAATCATGATGATCTCGGCGACCAGATAGCCAGTGGCAATCCAGGTGCCTTCGGTGCCGCTGGCGCCAATTTCACCCTGAATACGTGGCAGGGCCGAGTTGACGATGGACACATCCAGCGTCGCCATCAGCGCGCCCATGGTGCCCGCGGCCACGGCCAGCCAGGCGGCGGCATCGGCTTTTTGCACTGGCTGGGCTTGCCCGGCGGCAGGCACAGGCAAAGCGGCGCTGCTCACTGCGCACCCTTGGCGCTAACTGTTTCGGGGCGGTTTCCCGCAGCCTCTCGGGTGTTGACTTCCACAACGACCGACAGGCCAGGCACCAGCACCTGGCGAGTGGCGGCATCCACATCCAGCGCAATGCGCACGGGCACGCGCTGCACGATCTTGGTGAAGTTGCCTGTGGCGTTTTGCGGCGGAATCAGCGAGAACTGTGCGCCGGTGCCGGGTGCAATGCTTTCCACATGGCCTTTGAGCCGGGTGCCGGGCAGGGCGTCAATGCGAATATCGACGCTCTGGCCTGCGCGCATGGGGCCAATCTGCGTTTCCTTGAAATTGGCCGAGATATAGAGCTTGTCCATGGGCACCACGCTCATCAGCCTTGTGCCTTGCTGCACAAACTGGCCCACGCGCACGGTTCTGTCGCCCACACGGCCATCGGTGCTGGCGGTGATGACGGCGGCATCGGCGTTGACCTGCGCCGCATCGCGCTGTGCCTGGGCCGATTCGGCCTGTGCCAGTGCCTGCTTGACCTGGGCGTTGATGGCGCTGACACGGCGCTCCACCGCCTGCAGATTGGCGCGCTGCGCGGCCAGCTGGCTGGCGGCCTGTTGCTCCTGATTGCGCTTGATGGCCAGTTGCTCTGCGGGCTCGGCGCCCGTCTGCACCAGGGCCGCAAAACGGCGCATTTCTGCAGAGGCAAACTCGGCCTGCGACTGTGCAGCGCTGAGCTGTGCCTTGGCCTGGGCAATGGCGGCATCCTGCTCGTGCCCCTGGGCACGGCTGGCTTCGGCATTGGCCTGGGCCACATCAATGCTGGCCTTGGCCTGCGCCACCTGGGCGCGGTAGTCGCGGGCATCAATGCGCACCAGCGGCTGGCCGGCCTTGACGTCCTGGTTGTCCTTGACCAGCACTTCCTCGACATAGCCCGAAATCTTGGGCGCAACCGTCACCGCATCGGCCTGCACATAGGCGTCGTCCGTGCTCTGCACATACTGGCCGTGGGTTTTGTACTGATAAAACCACCAGCCCCCGGCGATCAGCACGGCAATCAGCAAACCGCTGCCAATGGTGCGCAGGCGCTGGTTTTTGGGAGGTTTTGGGGTGGCCGAAGGTGTGACTGGTGCGGCGTTAGTATCCGCAGACTGACTGGATGACATGGAAGCTCTGTTGTGATTTCTTATGCAGTCTCAAATAATATTGCACTGAGTGCAAAAAAGTCAATGAAAGGATGGCATGGCTGTAGCCAAGGATGAGCGAGCACCTGGCGTGCGCGAGCAAAAAAAGCGTGAGACCCAGAAGCTGCTGACGCAGACGGGCATGCGCCTGTTTCTGGAGCAGGGCTATGGCGAAACCACGCTGGACCAGATTGCGGCCGAGGCCGGGGTTTCCCGGCGCACGATTTTTTCCTACTTCGCCAGCAAGGAAGACATCCTGGTGGCCAGCTCAGACACAGGCTGGGAAGACATTCTGGGAGACATTCGGGCGGCCTCGCCCGAGTCCACGCCTTTGCAGGTGGTCTGCAACTGCCTGCTGCAGCGCGTGGGCGCGCGCACGAATGAAGACCTGCTGGCGCTGCGCCAGCTCATGCTGCTCAGCGCCACATTGCGCTCACGCGGGCAGACGGTTTTTGTGGAGCGCGAGCTGAGCGTGGCGCAGGCGCTGGCCCAGGTGTGGCCTCAAGCGCAGCGGCAATGGGAGCTGCGCATGGCCGCCATGGCGGCCATTGGTGCGTTTCGTCTGGCGGTGGATACCTGGCGTGACAGCCCGCAGCAGTCGCTGTTTGCACTGGCCCAGCAAAGCTTTGCCCAGTTGCAGCAGCTTCTGACCCCAGAGCCTGCAGAACTCCTGAAAAAGTAGCTGCAGGCGCTTTCAGATCAAGGGGTTCATGGCATTTTGAAGTAAAACCATGCGCCCAGACACAGGGCTGCCGCCAGCAGCAGCCACCAGAGCCAGCCCTGGCTGCGCGGCACTTCACCCGGAGACGTGGCCCCGGCGGGAATACCGGGCGGCATGCTGCTGGTAGCGGTTGCCCTGACGGATTGCCGCTGCAGGGTTTGCCAGTCCAGGGCAATGCCATCCATGGCGGCGTCGATATGGTCTTTGGCCTGCCCCAGTCCCAGACCCGTGGCTTCGCGCAGCAGGGTGATGGCTTCAAGCTTGTTGCCGCCCGCCACGGCCTCCTCGATGCGCGCCTGAACCTCATCAGGCACAGCGCCTGCGCCAGAGAGCAGCGCTTGCACCGCCTGCGCATGATCGCCGCTGGCAGTGATGGTGGTTGTGGTCTTGCCGTTGACTGTGGTGGTGACGCGCTTGATTGAGGTGTAGGAGCTGCCGCCACTGCCATGGGGGTTGGCACTATTGAGCTGCTTGATCAACTGCGCGGCGTCTTGCATGCCCAGACGTTTGAGCTGCTCCTGCAACTGGGTCATGGCTTCGGTCTGGCTCAGTTCTGCACCCTGCGTGCCGGGGGCAGCGAGCAGGGCCTCGTCCACGGTTTCCAGCAAATCCTTGGCTTCCTTGAGGCCCAGGCCGTTTTGCTCGCGCAACTGCTTGATGGCTTCAATCTTCTGGCCGCTTTGCCAGAGGCTGAGCACGGCGGCAGGAATCTGTTGGCGCATGGCGGGCCTCCTTGTTTTTGGGATATGGGCTTAGCCGCAATCGACCTGAAGGCGGCTGAAATCCTGGGCGCGCAGTTTATCGTCCTCGATGAAGGCCATCAGCCGCGCGCCGTCTTGCCAGCACCAGTGGAAATCGTCATGCGACTGCAGCGTCAGCAGCGAGCGCCAGTGCGAGCTGCTGGGATATTCCTGCGGATCGGGCGTGGGGTCGTATCCCAGGCTGTCCCAGCTTGGGCGGCCCAGCAGATAGTCGCGCGGCAACTCGCCGCTTTCTTCCAGTGCGTCAAACCAGTCGTACAGATCGTCAAAATCCACAGGCCAGTCGCTGCGCAGCTCTTCGTGGCGTGGAATGTCGATGCTGTTTTCAAACTGCAGCGCACGACTGGCCGTGGTCCATTTGTGGGGTGCCTGAATCTCATGCATATCGCTGGTATCCGGCCAGTAAAAAGCCTTGAGGTAGTCCGCATCGCGCCAGAAGATGCTGTCATCCTGGCTTAAGCCCTAGAACAGCGATAGCAGGCCGCTGCCGGGCAGCTCGGCCGGGCGGCCCGGGCCATCGGGTAGTTCAGCAAAGTTGATCTGCCCGACAAACAGATAGTGGCCATCCGGGTGCTGGGGCCACGCAAAACCGGCGGGCACCATGGGCTGGCCGCCAAAGCGGCTTTGCAGCGGCTTGCCACGGGCTTTGTCCAGCCGGATAGCGACCGCTGGCTGGGCCAGATTCAGGAAATATGATTTGTGCTCTCGCAGCAGAGGCGAGGCATCCAGGCGTTGTTCAAGCGTCTTGAGATCCATGAGACTTTGGGCGGTGGCGGTGCAGACCATTCTGGCCCAGACTGCGGCC
This sequence comes from Comamonas fluminis, assembly GCF_019186805.1. Taxonomy (NCBI): domain Bacteria; kingdom Pseudomonadati; phylum Pseudomonadota; class Betaproteobacteria; order Burkholderiales; family Comamonadaceae; genus Comamonas; species Comamonas fluminis. Next base: position 2,297,497 of record NZ_CP066783.1, read on the forward strand.
CAGTCCGGCTGTGAGCCGCCTGCGAGGTGCAACAAATCGTCAGCCAGCAGTCATCACCATCCATGTCTTGAGACTACTGAAGTCATAGCCGCATGCGCAGATAGGCATTGGATTTGAGGTGAAAACGGTTCAGAGTTCCTGCGGTGGTGAACTGTGATGCTGACACGGGGTCAGGCCTTGATGCCGGCACAGATACCGGAACTGATACAGGCCGCTCCAGCTGATCCGTCCAGGCGCGGTAGGTATGCAGCGCCATGGCGTGCAAGGGGGCGATGTGCTGGGGCAGCTGGGCCAGGATTTGCGCCTCGGTCTGCACGGCTGGGCCGCTGGCTTGCAGCAGCTCCTCATGGCCATCGCGGCACCACTGGCGCACGCTGGCTTCGGTCACTTCCAGGTGCCCCTGAAACGCCCAGTGGCGGCCGCGCACAAAGCCTTTGTTCAGGCAGTGCTGGGCATACATGGTGCGGCTGGCGCCTTGCGGAATCTCAAACGTGTCGTAATGCCAGTTGAACAGCATGGCCTGCGCGGGCAGCTGCATCAGCGACTGGGCACAGCGGCTGACCCAGACCGGGCTCCAGCCAATATGGGCGCAGGGGTTGCGCCACACGCGTGCGCCCATGGCGCGGGCCAGCATCTGGGCGCCAAAGCAGTGGCCTAGCACGGGCACATCATGCTGCACTGCGCTTTGCAGCAGGCAACGCTCTTGCTCAATCCAGCGCAGCTGCTCATTGGCGCAGTGGTTGCTGCCCAGCACGATGATGCCGCGGTAGTCGCGGGCATTGGCCGGGGCCGAGCCTTGCGCGCAGGGGGCCAGCAGCACATAGGGAATGCTTTGCTGGCACAGATGGTCCAGCAAAATGCCGGGGCCTTGCGATGCTTCGTGCTGGAGGATGGCGACAGGTTTCATAGATCTGGCTTGTGCGTGCAAGCCTGTGATGGGGAAGCCCTGACTCTAGGTTTTGCCCCCTCAAAACGGCGTAGGGATTGGGGCGACTGGCATCAAGCTGATATCAAGCCTGTTGGGTGCATGCTGATGATCAGGAGCGAAGCCGTCATGCCAGAATGGACGGGCATTACAAAGAAAAGACAGCCTCATGCAGCAAAGCCACGAAAGCAAATCTGGTCACGGTAGCAGTCAGTCCGCATTGACCCTGGCGGCACTGGGCGTGGTGTTTGGCGATATCGGCACCAGCCCGCTTTATGCGTTCAAGGAGGCGTTCTCGGGAGCGCATGGCCTGGCGGTCTCGCCCGAGAACGTGCTGGCCGCACTGTCGGCCTTGCTCTGGGCCGTCATCATCGTGGTGGCCATCAAATATGTCTGGATTGTTCTGAGCTACGACAACGATGGCGAGGGCGGCGTGCTGGCGCTGACGGCGCTGGTGCACCGCGTAATGGGCGATCGTTCAAGACGTTCGCGCATTGTGGTGGGCGCAGGCGTCTTTGCAGCAGCCCTGTTTTATGGCGATGCCATCATCACCCCAGCCATTTCCGTGCTCTCGGCCGTTGAAGGCATGAGCATTGCCACGCCGAATTTCGAGCACTTCATCGTTCCCATCACCATTGGCATTCTGATCGGGCTGTTTTCCATCCAGATGAAGGGCACCAGCGTGGTGGGCAAACTGTTCGGCCCCGTCACCATCATCTGGTTTGTCTGCCTGGCCTGGCTGGGCGTCAGCAGCATTGTTCAGGCGCCCATGGTGCTGCAGGCCGTCAACCCCATGCATGCGCTGCGTTTTGCCGTGCAGCACACGGACAAGGCCTTCTTCCTGCTGTCTGCCGTGTTTCTGGCCATGACTGGCGCCGAAGCGCTGTATGCCGACATGGGGCATTTCGGCAGCCGCGCCGTGCGCCTGGGCTGGTACGGGCTGGTGTTTCCGGCGCTGATGGTCAATTATTTTGGCCAGGGCGCGCTGCTGCTGCGCAATGCCGATGCCGCCAGCAACCCCTTCTTCCTGCTGGCTTCCAGCTCATGGCTGCTGGTGCTGGTGGTGCTGGCAACCGCGGCCACGGTGATTGCCTCGCAGGCCACTATCTCTGGCGCTTATTCCATGACGCTGCAGGCCAGCCGCCTTGGCTATTTGCCCCGCGTGCGCGTGCTGCACACCTCTGACCGTGAGCAGGGCCAGATCTACATCCCCAGCGTGAACTGGCTAATGCTGCTGTCGGTGATAGCGCTGGTGCTGGCCTTCAAATCCTCTGGCGCGCTGGCAGCGGCTTATGGCATTGCGGTGTCGGGCACCATGCTCATCACCACCATGCTGGTGGGCTTTGTGGTGTATCTGGGCCGCAGCACCTATCGCTGGTTGACGCTGGCGGCGCTGGGCTGTTTTGCGCTGCTGGAAATAGGCTTTTTTGCTTCTAACCTGACCAAGCTGGAGCAGGGCGGCTGGCTGCCCCTGAGTCTGGGCGCGCTGATTTTCATTGCGCTGACCACCTGGAGAGACGGCACGCAACTAGTGGCCGAGCACCGCCGCAAGATGGACATTCCCATGGAGGATTTCATGGCCTCGCCCATGACCGGGGTGCCCGTGGTGTCTGGCACGGCGGTGTATCTGACCTCCGACCCCAAAGTCGTGCCCAATGCGCTGTTTCACAATCTCAAGCATTTCAAAGTCATGCATGAGCAGACCGTGTTTCTGCATGTGATCAATGAAAACACGCCCTATGTGCATGACGCCATGCGCTCGCAGCTGCACCGGCTTTGCAACGGCGTCTGGATGCTGGACATGCATTTCGGCTTTCGCGAGCAGCCCAATATTCCGGCGGCCCTCAAGCTCATTCGGCCCGATGAAGAGGGCGAGACCCCGGATCTGGACCCCATGCGCACCAGCTTTTTTGTGGCGCGCGCCCAGGTGGTGGACGGGCCGGGCGGGCTGTCTGCCTGGCGCTGCGCCCTGTTTGGCTGGATGACCCGCCAGTCCGCCAGCGCAGCCAGTTATTACAAGCTGCCCGCCAACCAGGTGGTGGAGCTGGGAACCCAGGTCGTCCTGTAATCAACGACTGAAAGAAAAATCAGCCTGCAGCCCTTGATGGGCATGCGCAGGCTGCTCTCTTTTTTGGAGGGGTGTTTTGCGGCTTATTCGCCCAGCGCATCCAGCGCGCGGGCGGAATACACCATGGACGCGCCTGCATTCAGCGCCACTGCCACGCCCAGCGCTTCGGCAATTTCTTCCCTGGTAGCGCCAGCGGCTTTGGCAGCCTTGGTGTGCACGGCAATGCAGCCGTCGCAGCGTGTGGTCACGCCCACGGCAATGGCAATCAGCTCGCGGGTCTTGGCATCCAGATGGCCAGTCTTGCTGCCAGCGGTGGACAGCGCCTTGTAGCCTTCCATGGTGCCCGGAGAGAGTTGCGAGAACTCACCCAGACGTCCAGCCAGTTCCTTGCGGTATTCGTTCCAGTCCAGCATTGCATGCTCCTTGTGTTGATGCAGCTATTGTGTGGCGCAGCAATATGCCGCCCGGCGTAGGTGTTTTTCGAATTTGCGCTGCCTGAGCAGAGACCGCCAGCTGACCCTTATAGTCATCGCATGAAGAAATGGATGTTTTTTCCTGCTGCGCTGGGGGCGAGCCTGGGGCTGAGCGCAACGCTGCACGCGGCCCAGCCCCGCGCCGTGGATGTGCTGGGCTTTGACATCGCTGGCGTGAAGCTGGGCATGGAGCTTGCTCAGGCCAGAAGCGCCATGGCCGCCTATTTCGGCATACCGCCTTCAGCCGTAGAGCTCGAATATCAGGCACAGCCCAGCCCATTGACGGGAACCGAGCTGCCCATGCGCCTGCGCTATGAAAAAGAGGGCGAGGAAGTGTTGGTAAATCTGGAGCCCAGGCTGCCCATCAACGCCAAGGCGACAACCTTTGCCAGCACCCAGGTCGTGCGCCACTGGCCGCAGGGCTCGCGCAGCAAAGAGCAGGTTTTTGAGGGGGCACGAGCGCGATACGGGGTGCCCTCTGGCGTGGTGGATCAGCGCATGCTGTGGTGCGCCAGGCCGTCGGCAGACCCTGCGGTGGTCTGCCTGCAGGGCAACCCGGCAGTGCTGGCCGTCTCTGCCAAGGGGGAGGCACTGTTCGATATCCGCAGGGTTGATGCGCGTGTGGAGGCAGAAATGGCTGCGAGGGCAGGCAGTGGCCGAAATGCCCAGCAAAGCCCGTAAATTTCCAAGCCCTCAAAGCCTGAGCAGGCAGCGTGAACTTTAAACTGTATAAAAATACAGCCAATGTCAGGCGTCTTGATAGCTCCCCACCGTTTTTACTATCTGCACAACTTCCAGCAGGCGCTGGACTGGTTGGGCCAGCGTTATGGCGATCTGCTCAGCGCTGAAGAATGGCAGTTTCTGCAGCAGTTTCCCCGGTTGCCGCAAAGTGCGCAGGCCTTGCTGGTACGCATGGTCATGCGCAAAGGGCCGTGGTTCAGGGCCAGCAAGCTGGCCTATGAAGAGATTGCGGACACTGTGCAGGCAGCGGCGCCGCTGCTTGAGGCGGGCTGGATCAGCGCTGATGCGCCCATGCCGCTTTCCGAGCTGTTTGGCCTGCACACCAAGCCCGAGCTGCTGCAGATTTTCAAGCAAGCGGGGCTGAGTGCCACGCTGCGCAAGCCCGAAATGCTGGCGTGGGTGCAAGAGCGTATGCAGGAGGATCAGAAGCAGGACCAAGTGCAGCTACTTTCGGCACTGGATGCGCAGAGCAGGCCCTATGCCCGCTGGAACGCGCAGCCGCAGGAACCCGTCTGGCGCGTGATGGTGGGTGAGTTGTGCGAGCGCCTGCGGCTGATGTTCTTTGGCAATCTCTACCAGGACTGGTCGGAGTTCGTGCTGGCCGATCTGGGCATTTTCCGCTATGAGGCTGTGCCGCTGGACGCGGCCTCACGCGCTTTTCAAAGCCGTGCTGATGTGGACTTTTACCTGTCGATTTCCGCCAGCCGTCAGGCGCTGGATGAGGGGGCTGATGCAGTGCAGCTGCTGCAGTCGCTTATCGAAAATAAGAGCGCCAACCCATGGCTGGATCAGCGCCGGGCCAAGGTTTTGCTGCGCATAGGCCAGGCCAGCGAGCGTGCTCAGAACTGGCCGCTGGCAGCGCAGGCCTACACCGCCAGCGGCTACCACGGTGCGCGCCACCGGCATATTCGTGTGCTGGAGCGCATGCAATGTTTCGATCAGGCGCTAGCCCTTGCTGAGCAAGCGCAGGCTGCTCCTGAAAGTGAAGAAGAGCGCCAGCGCGTGGCCCGCATGCTGCCGCGCTTGCGGCGCAGTCTGGGGCACAGCAGCAGCCGCCAGAGTGCACTGGCCCCGGCTGTGGCGGCGCTGCGCTGTGATGTGGAGCTGGACCTTCCCCAGGAAGCCACGGCGGTGGAATACGCGCTGCGAGACCACTGGCATCGCAATGAGGCGCCCGTGTTCTACGTGGAAAACGCCCTCATCAACTCGCTGTTTGGCCTGCTGTGCTGGCCGGCGATTTTTGCGCCACTGCCCGGGGCATTTTTTCACCCCTTTCAGAGTGGCCCGGCAGACTTGAGCGCCCCGGATTTTGCGGCGCGCCGTCAGCCGCTGTTCGATGCTTGCCTGGCAGAGCTGGAGGACGGACGCTACCGCGCCACCATCCGGGCGCGCTTTGTGCAGAAAGAGGGCACGCAGTCGCCTTTTGTCTTCTGGGGCACGTTGACGCAGGAACTGCTGGATCTGGCGCTGGAATGCATTCCCGCCCAGCATCTGCAACAACTGTTTGCACGGCTGCTGCGCGATGTGAAAGCCAACCGCACCGGCTTTCCCGATCTGGTGCGCTTCTGGCCGCAGCGCACCGAGGCGCAGGGCCGCTATGAGCTGGTGGAAGTCAAAGCCCCGGGCGATAAGCTGCAGGACAACCAGATTCGCTGGCTGACGTATTGCACCGAGCTGGGCATGCCGGTGCGCGTGTGCCATGTGCAGTGGCGCGGGCAGCAGACAGATCAGCCATGAAAGCGCCGCTGACGGTGGCCGTACGCGCACTGTGCGAATTCACTGCGCGCAGCGGTGATCTGGACCTGCGCTTTACCCCCGCGCCCAGTGCGCTGGAAGGCATGGAAGGCCACGCCGTGGTGCAAAAACGCCGGGGCGAGAAGTACGAGGCTGAAATGGCACTGAGCGGCAGCTATCAGGACCTGCAGGTGCGCGGCCGCGCCGATGGTTTTGATGCGCGGTTGCAGCAACTGGAAGAAATCAAAACCTACCGTGGCCCGCTGGAGGGCGTTCGCCCCCATCACCGTGCGCTGCACTGGGCGCAGGCCAGGGTTTATGGCCACCTGCTGTGCCAGGCGCGGGGGCTGGCGCAGATCAAAGTGGCGCTGGTCTATTTTCAGATCGGCACCCAGCAGGAAACCGTGCTGACCGAAGATTGCAGCGCGGCCGAACTGCAGCAATTTTTCGAGGACCAATGCCAGCGCTATCTGGACTGGGCGCGCAGCGAGGCCGCGCATATTCAGCAACGCAGTGCGGCACTGGCGGGGCTGGCCTTTCCCATGCCCGCCTTTCGCACGGGCCAGCGGCAGCTGGCAGTGGCGGTGTACCGCACGGCCAGGGCTGCTGAGCCCGGAGCTTGCCTGATGGCGCAGGCGCCCACGGGAATTGGCAAGACGCTGGGCACGATCTTTCCCATGCTCAAAGCCATGGTGCCGCCCGACGAGAAGCAGGCTCGGGACTCTGAAAAAGAGAGCGCCTCACGCAAGCTACAGGCGCTGGATAAGCTGTTTTTCCTCACAGCTAAAGGTACAGGCCATGGCCTGGCACTGCATGCGCTGGCCCAGATTCAAGGGGCGCTGGCGCTGTCGCCTGAAAGCAAGGGCGCCCCATTGCGTGTGCTGCAGATGCGCGGCAGAGACAAGGCTTGCGAGCACCCGGACAAAGCCTGCCACGGCGATTCCTGCCCGCTGGCACGCGGCTTTTTTGACCGGCTTCCCGCAGCGCGGCGCTCTGCCGCGGCATCGTCTGCTGACCGCACGGTCTGGGATGGCCCGGCGGTCAGAGCGCTGGCGCTGCAGCATGGCATCTGCCCCTATTACCTGTCGCAAGAGCTGGCCCGCTGGGCCGATGTGGTGGTGGCCGACTATCACTACTTCTATGACAGCTCTGCCATGCTCTATGCGCTGACCCAGCAGCAAGGCTGGCGCGTGGGTCTGCTGGTGGACGAGGCGCACAACCTGCTGGAACGCGCCCGCAGCATGTACACGGCGCCGCTGTCGCAGTTTGACTTGATGGCCGCGCGGCAGGCGGCTGAAGGGGCGGTCAAAAAAGCGCTGGATGCCTTGCAGCGCCAGTGGAATGCGCTAAACAAGACGCAAAACGGCCAGATCTCTGACGAAGGTGGTGCGGCAGAAGACACACAAGAGGCGGAGCTGCCACTTTTTGCGCAGACCCCGCGAGTGGCGAAGCTGGCCTCGCGGCCATCTCAGGCCAAGGCCTATCAAAGCTGCGAAGCCATCCCGCCAGCGCTGCTGGCCGCTGTTCAGCGTGCGATTGCTGCGATTGCCGATGTGCAGGCCGACCAGCCCCTGCCGCCCGGCGATGCGGTGCTGAGCTTTTACTGGGAGCTGCTGCACTTTCAGGCGCTGGCCGAATCTTTTGGCCCGCATGCGCTGTTCGATATTCAAAGCCTTGCATCGCCAAGGCACAGCACCGCACGCAAGCCATTGCCAGCGCTGTCCACGCTGTGCATACGCAATGTCATTCCGGCGCCGCACCTGGCTGAGCGCCATGCGGCGGCGCAGGCCACGGTGCTGTTTTCGGGAACCCTCAGCCCTCCACAGTTCTACCGCGACCTGCTGGGTCTGCCGCCCGAGACGGCCTGGCTGGAGGTGGACGCGCCGTTTGCCGCCCATCAGCTGCAGCTGCAGATTGCCCGCCATATCTCCACGCGGTGGCGCGACCGGGAGGCTTCTCTGGTGCCCATGGCAAACCTGATTGCGGCCCAGTTTGCGCGCCAGCCGGGCAACTATCTGTGCTTTGTCAGCAGCTTTGACTATCTGCAGCGCGTGGCCGCCACCTTGCAGCGCCTGCACCCGCAGCTGCCGCTGTGGCAGCAGGAACGCAGCATGGACGACGCAGCGCGCAGCGCATTTCTGGCGCGCTTTGCAGCAGACGGGCAGGGTGTGGGGCTAGCCGTGCTGGGCGGGGCTTTTTCTGAGGGGGTGGATTTGCCTGGCTCGCGTCTGATCGGCGCATTCATTGCCACGCTGGGGCTGCCGCAGGTCAATCCGGTCAATGAGGCCATGCTGCGCGTCATGAACGATGTGATGGGCGAAGGCCTGGGCCATGACTACACCTACCTCTACCCGGGGCTGCGTAAAGTGGTGCAGGCGGCAGGCCGGGTGATTCGCACCGAACATGATCGCGGCGTGGTGGTGCTGATGGATGACCGCTTTGCGCGGGCGCAGGTCAGGGCGCTGCTGCCAGTCTGGTGGCAGGTTTCGGGCCAGTAGCTGTGCAGCACTGGGGCATGGCAGCAGGCATGTGAGGGCTGGGAAACGCTCGCTCACATTTTGTGTTGGATTCTGACGAATCGCGCTGCGCGCTGCCCGGATACTCGTGCTCAAAGGAGAGTCCCCATGAACACCCACGACATTCAGAACAGCACAGCGCAGGGCCATCTTGCGGCGGAAGACGCCGCAGAAGGCTGGGATGCCATGGATGCCGCACTGGAAAATCTCTACGGTGACCAGCAAGCCGCGCATTACGGCACCTTGATCAAATTCAGGCTGGGGGGCGACGATCCGCTGGACGGCATCAGCGTCTATCGCAGCGAACATGGCCAGCCCCACTGGCACTATGTGACTTATGGCTTCAGCGACCTCTACGGTGATCTGGACGACAGCCGCGACATCGAGCCGGACAAGCCCAGTGGCTATGGCTTTGAGCTGACCTTTCGGCTGGCGCGTGCCGCCGATGAGCAGGAGCCACCGCGCTGGCCGCTGAACTTTCTGCAGAACATCGCCCGCTATGTGTTTCGCACCGGCAACGTCTTCGCGCCCGGCCACTGGATGACGGCCAACGGCCCCATTGCCGCAGGCACAGACACCTTGCTGACCGAAATGGGCTTTGTGCAGGACCCGGAGCTGCCGCCCATCCACACACCATTTGGTGACCTGATGTTTCTGCAACTGGTGGGCCTGACCGCTGATGAGCTGCGCGAAGTGCGCCGCTGGAATGTTGCCGGTGCACTGCAGGCCATGCAGCCCCATATGCCGCTGTGGGTGGCCGATCTGTCGCGCCCCAGCTTGCATGCGCTGCCCGATGTGCAGGCCGCCATTGATGCGGGCGCTGCCCGCGATGGCTCTAAAACCGGAGTGCTCTACAACGATGTGCTGGCGTTTGAGCCTCGCAAGCGCCTGCTGCGCAGCAACCAGACCGTCATTCGCCTGGGCAGCCTTGCCGTGCGTGACCTCAAGGCCATGCTGCCCGCACGTCTGCCGCATGGCCGCAGCCTGATTCTGGCGGGCGATGGTGCCAGTCTGGAGTTCGTTGCCGCAGAGGATTCAGCAGCGGGTGTGCTGGAATTTCCTGGCGAACACGAGGCCCGACTCAGCCTCAGCCAGACCCAGCTACAAGCCTGGGTCAACACCGTCAAAGGCCGTGATGGGGAATACCACGTGCCGGGGCTGGACGCCTTGGTCTGGCAGGTCAAGACCAGCATCATCACCGACAGCGAAGGACGCGTTACCGGCAAGTACGAGGAATAGCTTTTTCTGATTGCTATTTATTGGGTAGCTCTAAACGCTTGAGATATAAGCGCTGCAAGGCTTATTTTTGAAAACCTCATGACAGACGAACAACTGCGCAGCCTGGCCCGGCAGATCGAAGCACTGGCGGCAGGGCAGCAGCCCACGGCCAGTTTGCGTGCCTTTGGAGAAGTGGCGCTATACGCCAATCGCGCAGGCTATCTGCAACTGGCGGCAGCCATGTTGCGCTGTGCGGGGGCAGAGCATGCAGACATTGGTGCGCTCTTTGCGGTAGACAGCGAATTTGCCATCGATCATCTGGCGTTGAGTGAGGCAGAGTTCGATCAGCTGTCGAGCTGAGAGCGCTTACCGCATACGGTCATCCGAGAGCTTGCCTGGCAATTGCATCAGGCCTTTGGCAAACCAGCCAATGCGTTCAGTCGAGCGTACATCCAGGCGGGGAATATACGGCTTGATGTCGAGTACGGGCGTTCCGTCCAGCATGTCGTTGCCGCGAAATTCCAGTCTGCAGCCATCCAGGCGTAGCAGCTCGATGATGGACAGGCCGATGCGATTGGGCCGTGCCGGGGCGCGTGTGGCAAACACACCGTGGCTGGCCGTGTCCATAAAGGGTGTGACCTCCAGCTTTTCCACGGCCTCGTGCAGATGGGTGAGCACGATCAGGTATTGAAATTCCTGCACATCGCGCAGGCCCGCCGCGAAAGATTCGAAGATTTCAATATGCCCGCAGTGCTCAGCAGCTGCCACGGTCTGTATGGGCATGCCCACAGTGCTTTTGAAAGGGCTGTGCACGCGGCCAATCGGGCGCATGGTGATGGTTGAGCCGTCCTGGCCTGTGCTGTTCATGGGCTTGACCTCAGGCCCGCACCGCCAGCACTACCTGTGAAGCCTTGAACAAGGCCGTTGCTGTCTTGCCGGGCTCAAGCCCCAGATGGGTTGCGCTGTCATTGGTCACGATAGCGACTACCTGCAAGCCCTGGGCGTCGATGCAGACTTCGGTATTGACGCTGCCTGTCTTGACCTGTGTGACCTTGCCTGTGAGCTGGTTGCGCGCTGAAAAACGCATGCCTTCGGCGTCTGTCACCACGATGACCGAGGGAGCCTTGATCATGGCAATCACCTGACTACCCGCCTGAATGCCCAGACCGATGGCGCTGCCATGTGTGATGGTGGCAACCAGCTGGGCGTTGTGCTCGGTGCGAATCTGCACCTCATCGGTCACCACACCATGGCTGATGTGGGAGACGGTGCCGGGAAACTGGTTGCGTGCGCTGCTTTGCATGATGGCTCCTGAAGAAAATAAATTTATAGCATCCCGCGCAGTGCAGGTAATCTGTGCAGCGTTTATGGATGGTGCAGGCTGGCGCTGATAATCGCTGTCAGCCATGTTGCAGCAGACAGCAACGACCGGCCATTCCTGCAGGAACGACATCCATGAGTGATTTGAAAATTGTGCAGTGCACACACGAGCGCCACGCCGCCGCGATTCTGGAGATATTCAACGACGCCATCGTCAACTCCACCGCGCTCTACGACTATCAGCCCCGCACCGCGCAGAACATGGTTGCCTGGTTCGAGGCCAAGCGTGCAGGCAACTGGCCCGTGCTGGGGCTGGAAGATGCGCAGGGCCAACTGCTGGGCTTTTGCAGCTACGGCAGCTTTCGCGCCTATCCCGCCTACAAATACACGGTAGAGCACTCAGTCTATGTACACCCTGACCACCGAGGCCGTGGCCTGGGTCGCCAGCTCATGGATTTGCTGATTGCCGAAGCACGCCGCCGGGGTGATGTGCACGCCATCATCGGCGCCATTGATGCGGCCAACAAGGGCAGCATTGCGCTGCACCAGCGTCTGGGCTTTGTGCATGTGGGGCAGATGCCCCAGGTTGGCTTCAAGTTTGGCCGCTGGCTGGACCTGGCCTTCTACCAGCTGACGCTGGAGACCCCGCTGAACCCGGTGGATGGCTGAAGCCAGAGCAAAGCAGGGCTAAATAAGGCTGTACGGGCTGATACATCCTGCAGCCAGAAAATTTTGACATTGTCTTGTCATCCCCAGCGGCGGCCCCACGTTAAGGACTGGCTGATCTCTTGTCAGCGTCTCACTTGAAGGAGTGTTTGCCATGTGGAAACTCGGTCGTCTGCTGACGATGTTTCGCAAGGAATTGCTACTGGCCTGGGCTGTGCTGCGCGATCCGCGCTCGCCCAAGGCGGCCAAGATCGCCACCGTGCTGGCGGCGCTGTACGTCATCAGTCCCATTGATTTCATCCCGGACACCATTCCCATTCTGGGCTGGCTGGATGACGGCATGATTGGTTACCTGCTGCTGCAGCTGGCATTCAAGTTCCTGCCCGATGAGCTGCTGGCCTCGCTGCGCGAGCGTACCGGCGGCACGGCCAAGGCCCGCTGAGTAGTTTTAAAACCATAGCGGCCAGCGCTTGTCCATCAAGCGCTGGCCGTTGTTTTTATTGAATCAAACGGATTCAAAGCGTGCTGCCGCATTCACCACTGCCAGCACCGAGGCCGTGATGATGTTGGCATGCTTGCCTACGCCAAAGCGCGAACCGGGCACGCCGGGCAGGGCGGCTTCCACAACGGCGATGGCCTGCGCATCGGCGCCCTGGCCCAGACTGCGCTCTTCATAGCTGTCAATGCGCAGCGGCAGGCCCAGCGCGGCGACGGTTGCAGCGAGCGTGGCCGAAATAGGCCCATTGCCCGTGCCCCGGCTGATCTGATGCTGGCCCTGAGCATCCGTCCATTGAATCTCTATGCCTTGACCAGGTTCACCTTCAAACAGGCGGTGCCCTGCATAGCGCGAGCTGGTGGCGTTCACATGCGCTTGCAGATAGGTCGCATCAAACAAATCCCAGATCTGCTGGCTGCTGAGTTCGGCCTCGCTGGAGTCGGCCAGACCCTGCACGATGGCGCTGAACTCGATTTGCATGCGCCGTGGCATGACGATGCCCCAGTCGCGCTGCAGCAAAAAGGCAATGCCGCCTTTGCCCGACTGGCTGTTGACGCGCACGATGCTGTCATAGGTGCGGCCCAGGTCCTGCGGGTCCACGGGCAGATAGGGCACGCGCCAGGGGGCATCGCTTTTCTGTGCGGCAAAGCCCTTGGCAATCGCATCCTGGTGCGAGCCGGAAAAGGCCGTAAACACCAGATCACCCACATAGGGGTGGCGCGGGTGAATCGGCAAGGCTGTGCATTCCTCGGCAATGCGCGCCACGGCGGCGATATCGGAAAAATCCAGCCCCGGCGCAATGCCCTGGGTGTAGAGGTTGAGCGCCAGCGTCACCACATCGAGGTTGCCGCTGCGCTCGCCATTGCCGAACAGACAGCCTTCCACGCGCTGGGCGCCAGCCAGCAAGGCCTGCTCGGCACAGGCCACGCCCGTGCCTCTGTCATTGTGGGGGTGTACGGACAGCACGATGTGCTCACGCCGCGCCAGGTGGCGGCTCATCCACTCGATCTGGTCGGCAAAGACATTGGCCGTCGTCACCTCCACCGTGGTCGGCAGATTGACAATCATGGGCCGTGCCGGGCCTGCATCCCAGGCGGCGATGGCGGCATTGCACACGGCCAGCGACACCTCCAGCTCGGCCATGCAAAAAGTCTCGGGCGAGTATTGCAGCACCCATTCGGTTTCGGGGTGCTGGTCGGTCAGGCGCTTGAGCAGACTCACATGGTGCTCCACCATGGCAATGATCTGCGGCACCTCCATGCCAAAGACGATTTCGCGGAAGGCTGGCGCAATTGCGTTGTACAGGTGCACGATCACGCGGCGTGCCCCGACGGCGCTGCGCACCGTGGTCTCTATCAAGTCCTCGCGCAGCTGGGTGATGACCATGGGCGTGACGTCCCGGGGAATCAGCTGTGCATCAATCAGATGGCGCACGATGTCAAAGTCCGTCTGCGAGGCCGAGGGAAAGCCCACCTCGATCTCCTTGAAGCCTATGCGCACCAGCTCATCAAACAGGCGCAGCTTGCGCTCGCGGTTCATAGGCTCGAACAGCGCTTGATTGCCGTCGCGCAAATCGGTGGACAGCCAGATGGGCGCTTGCGTCAGCGTGCGCGCAGGCCACTGGCGGTCTGGCAGATCGACGACGGGGTGGGGGCGGTATTTGTGAGAAGGGTTGGCCAGCATACGAAACCTTGAAATCAGTGAAGAGATGTCCTGATTTCCCTGCCTGGCCACTGGGGGCAGGCTGCTCAGGTCGGGGTCTGGGGAAACCAGAGTGGGGCCGTTCGCACGGCAATGCGCGGACCCCGACCAGAAGTCAGAGTCACTAGGCATAGCAAATACGGGTGCAAACAAGTCATGGTCAAGCGGTGCTGAAAGGGCTTGTGGAAGTCAGTACGAGCACTTTAGACTGCAGGCCTTATGGGCTTCTATCAAAAAATAGCCATTCGCTTTACCGATTTGGACATTGCCGCGAAAGCGGCTGCTTGCCATGGCCTACGCATCGCCTGAGCGCGGCGGGCAGTCGCTGAATCTGCAGGGCTTTGCGCAGCCCGTGGCTGGCGTGGTTGAGCACTACCCCGCAGGCCACCGGGTGCCGCTGCACAGCCACCCCTATGGTCATCTGATCTATGCCACCCAGGGCTTGCTGCTGGTGCAGGCCAGTTCAGGCCAGTGGCTGGTGCCGCCCACCACGGCCGTGTGGCTGCGCCCCCATGTGCAGCACAGCCTGACGGCGACCACGGCTGTCAGCGCCTGTGGCATCTTTATTCAGCCCGATCTGGCCGGGCCGTTGCCCCAGCAGGATTGCGTGCTGCATGTCACGCCGCTGGTGCGTGAGCTGATTGCGGCTTTGGTGGGCCTGGATGCCGAGGCTGCAAGCCAGCCACGCAGCCGCCTGCTGGGCCAATTGCTGCTGGAAGAGTTGAAAGCGCTGGCGCCGCTGCCGCTGCACCTGCCCTGGCCGGAAGATGCGTTGATGCGCCAGATTTGCCAGGCGCTGGTGCAAGACCCGGCACAGCCCGCCACGGCAGAGCAAATAGCCAGCCAGCATGCGCTGACCACCAAGACGCTGCACCGGCGCTTTCTCAAAAGCACGGGCATGAACCTGGGCAAATGGCGCCAGCAGATGCGGCTGATGGCCTCGATTCAGCAGCTGCTGAAAGGGGCGCCCATCACAAGCGTGGCGCTGGAAAGCGGCTATGAAAGCCATAGCGCTTACACCGTGGCTTTCAAGAAGAACTTTGGCTGCCCGCCCTCGGAGTTTGTGCTGTTCTCAAAGGGCGGGGCGTTGGCTACGTTGCCTTAGATTCCCAGAAACTGGAAAGGCTTGGCGGGCTTGAACTCCGCAGTGGCATCGCCAGAGAAGGTGTGGCTCTGATCGGCGCCCAGATCCAGCTTCATCACCTTGCCGCTGCTGGGGCTGAAGTCGATCTTTTTCAGGTCCACCCAGAAAGTGTTGGGCGTCAGGGCCGACTCAAAGAAGTACAGCTTGCGCTTGTGGTCGAACACGGTGCGCCAGCGGGTCGATGAAATATTGGGCTCGCCCGGGGTGCTGATGCCGTAGGGCACGGAAACATTGCGAATCACGCTGAACACGCTGGCCAGCGCCTTGTTGGCATCGGGCTCCTTGGGAATGGCATTCACGTAAAAGGACGCGCGGGCAAAGCGGTCTGCAGCGCGGTTGGTGCCGGGCAGCATGGTGGTGCCGCCGATTTGCTGCCAATAGCTGTTCAGCGCCAGTTGCTGGTCAAACGTGGGCGAGTTGGTCATCACCTGAAATTCGCGGCCATGGTGAATGACTTGCTTGCCGTTGATGTATTCGACGATGGCGCTGTCGCCGCTGGCGTCCGACATGGACAGGTGCAGCGTGGCCAGGCGGTTTTCACCGGGAACGCTGTCGGAGACGATGGTGAAGGGCTGCTCCTTGAGCGCGGCCACGGCTTCCTTGACGGTGGCAAAGTTGTCCAGCACGTACTGCGCCCAGGCGGCAATCGTCAGGCCCGGCTTGCTGCTGGCGTCAAACTGGGGATATTGAGATTCGACCAGCCACAGCAAATTGGCGTTCAGGCCTGCTTCGTTCACGCCGTCCGTTGTCGAAATGTCATATCCCGAGGTGATGACGCTGCCGTATTTGGAAGTCCAGCGCAGCGTGTTCTTGCCCGTCTGGCCTGTGCGCTCCATACCGCGCGGCATGACCCACAGGTTGCTGACGATATCGCTCTTCCAGTCCATGGACCGCGCAGTGACGACCTGGCCTTCAGCCCCCAGAAAAACCAGACGGGTGCAGGCCCAGGCGCTGGTGGTGGCAGCAATTCCAGATGCGGCCAGCAGCACGGCGGCCAGTGCGGGGCGAATACGTGGCATTTTTGCTTTCATCAAACCTTCCTTTGCGAATAACGACTCAAACAGAAGCGGGCCACAGGGAATCTGACGCCGCCAATTCCATCTTGAATGGTGAACAGCGTGAATCATTAATAATGTGAATCACGCTTTACATACAGATACTAACCTTGCTGAGCCATGTCTATTACGAACCCCGTCTTTTCCAGCCGTCTGAAAACACTTGCCACCCTGGGCGCGGCCCTGTTTGTCAGTGCCGGGGTAGCGGCTCAGACGGTGGTGGATCAGACAGCGGCGGCTCAGACTGCTGAACCCCAGGCCTGGCGCACGCAGCTCACACCCTATGTCTGGATGACGGGCCTGCAAGGCTATATCCAGCCCGTCAGTGGCGCGCCTACCGTGCATGTTGATAAATCCTTCTCGGATGTGCTGGAGAACCTGGACGCCGCCTTTTTTGTCTCCGGCTCGGCGCGCAAGGACCGCTGGGTGCTGCATGGCGACTTCAGCCACGCCTCCACTTCAGACGGTGCATCGCTGCCCCTGGGTCTGTCGGCCCGCGCCAAGGTGCGCCAGTCGTCGCTGACGCTGACCGGCGGCTACAACTGGCAACTGGCCCCGCAGTCCAGCGTGGACCTGATGGGCGGTGTGCGCCTGTGGGACATTCACGCCCATGTGCAGGTGCCCGGCGTGGCAGCGGCGCAGTCCAATACCTCGTTTGTGGACCCCGTTGTTGCCGTGCGCTGGCGCTATGACCTGGGCAGCCAGTGGTCCTCGCTGCTTTATGCGGACGCGGGCGGCTTTGGCCTGGGCTCGGACGCCACATGGCAGGCGCTGGCCTCCATCAACTACCAGTGGCGCGACAACATCTATCTGTCTCTGGGCTATCGCCACCTGAGCGTGGACTACCGCAGCGGCGGCAAGCGGCTGGACTTTTCCCAGTCCGGGCCGCTGCTGGGCGTGACTCTCAAATACTAAATCGGGTACTAAATTCGGCACGAGTCTCCGACTCTTCATACCTCGGAGAGCCTGCTTTGGAGGCCAGGACGGCGAGGGCGGCATACTAGCTCCATGCCCATCAAGCCGCGTTCTGCCCGCCAGCTTCCCTTGCTTCCCCTGCTTCTCCTGCGTCCCATGTGTGCCGCGCTATGGCTGCTGAGCCTGTCGGGCTGCGATTGGCAGTCCGGCACTGAGCAGGCCCCAGGCGCTGAACTGAGCAAAGAGGCCATCGCCACCCGCAATGCCTTGCCCGAGGATGTGTTCAAAGGTGAGTTGAACGGTCAGTCCGCACACCTGCTGCTGCACGATTGCGAGGTTTTCAGTGTGCAAATGCTGCCCGGGGGCGAAGTGCAATGGGAAAGCGTGCTGGCCCCCGAGCCTTATCCGTTCCCGACTGCCTGCGAGCGCCAGAGCATGAAATTTGATAGTGGCAGTCTCACCGTCACACTGGGCCGCAGAGCGTTGGGTGCAGGTGGCTGCTGCGCCAGTGGTGGCACTTACAGCTCTACGGATGGCAGGCGCTGGAAGAAAATTTCCTGAGGGTGCCGTCCCAGTTTTTCAGGCCATTTCACTCACTCGCATATTTCCGCAGACCTTTTGCTGAGCATTTCATGTCCTTCCAGATTCGCCCAGAAACGCCCGCCGACAGCGAAAGCATTGCAGCCGTCACCCGCGCTGCATTTCTGAACGCGGCGCATACCGACCACAGCGAAGAATTCATCGTCGCAGGCCTGCGCGCCGCCGGGGCGCTGACGGTGTCGCTGGTGGCCGAGGTCTCAGGCCAGGTCGTGGGGCATGTGGCCCTGTCGCCGGTTTCGATCTCTGATGGCGCCACAGGCTGGTTTGGCCTGGGGCCCATTTCCGTGTTGCCAGCGTTTCAAAATCAAGGCCTGGGCGCAGCCCTGATGCAAGCCGCCTTGCAGCAACTGGCGCAATTGGGTGCGGCGGGCTGTGTGCTGCTGGGCGACCCTGCTTACTACCGCCGCTTTGGGTTTGAGTGCCATGCGGGGCTGGTGCTGCCAGGCGTGCCGCCCGAATACTTCATGGCCCTGGCCTTCAAAGGCGCGGTTCCCTGCGGCGCTGTGAGCTATCACCCGGCATTTGCCGCGACGGCCTGATTGGGCGAACGGGCGAACCCACCGGCGCCTGCAGCAGCTGCAGCAGTTGCTCTGCCATGGTCTGCATCCATTTCGCTGGCTCGTGCAAGGGCGGGTGGTCGAAGGCCCGCGCAAACGTGGGGCGCGCCACATGGGCGTAGTTCAGGCTGCCCAGAGTCACGGTCAGCAGCGCAAGTGGTGGCATATCACGGCGGGCGTGGCCGGTGGCTTGTGCGTCTGCAATCAGCGTCAACGCAGTGGTCAGAAACTGTTCCAGTGGCCGGGTCTGGGCGGTGGCAATGCGCTCGCTGTTGTCCAGCAGCTCGCGGGTAATGAGCTGGGCGGCCAGGGGGCGCTGGCGCATCCAGTCCAGTTGCAGCGCAATAAAGCCTTGCAGCCGCTGGGCGGGGGCTGGGGTCTGGTCCAGCATCTGGTCCAGGCGCAGGGTCAGGTCTTGGGCCAGTGTCTCGAGCAATGCGCGATACAGCAGCTCTTTGCTTGCAAAGTGGTGCAGCAGGCCGGGGTTGCCCAGCTCGCAGTCACGCGCAATGGCCGAGAGCGACGCGCCCGCAAAGCCGTGCTGAGCAAAGTGCCGTTCAGCCACTTCCAGAATCTGCGCTTTGCGGGAATTGCTCATGGGATTTTGCTATGTAATCAGAAGCTGGTAGCGCTTATGGATATTGGACTTGAGTCACTTTTTTGCTTTTTTGTTTGAATTTTCCAGCGCCTGCTGCAGCTGCGCATGAAAGCGGCCAATGGCGTATTCAAAGCTGGCATAGCGAAAGGCATCATTGGCACCGCTGGCCAGCCCCTGCTGAATCGACTCGGCCAGCGCGTAATCCTCGGCCAGGGTGCGGCGGTACAGGTCCACATTGGCCTGCCAGTATTTTTCGGCTTTTTCGGTGGACGGGGCCTGCGGCAGCAGCGTGATTTCGTGCACGCGGGTGCGGTCCGGGGCCAGCGGCTCCAGCCAGCTGAACTGGGCATGGTCAGGCTGCACCAGCATGGTGCTGGCGGGGAAGAAGAAATACGTCAGATTGCCGTATTGGCGCGGCTCAAAGTCGGGCTGCGCAGGCTGCTCGCGCGCAAAGTTGGCTTTGAGCAGGTACAGCCGCCGGTTCAGCCCCGCTTCATCCACCAGTTGCACATTGCCCGCAAACATGGCGGCAATCGTCTTCTGGTGCGCAATCTTGAAGTGATAGGCCTCGAAAGAGCCGTCCACCAGCAGCTTCCAGTTGGCCGCCACCTCATACGAGCGCGGCGCATAGCCCAAGGGTGACTGCAGACCGGCCAGCGCACACAGGTCCTGCATCAGCGGCCCCAGAGTGCTTGCAATGTCCTGCGCCTGCTGCTCAGGATCCAGCACCACCCAGACCAGCCCCGCTGCCTCGTGGCAGGCTAGGCGGCGCAGGCCTGAATCTTCCTGGCACAGATCGCCAAACCCTTCGGCCTGCGGCACGCCGCGCAGCGCACCATCGGCCTGGTACGTCCAGGCGTGATAGGGGCAGGAAAAGCCGCGCGCCTGATCGCCCGCGCCTTCGGCCACCACGCGTGCGCCCCGGTGGCGGCAGACATTGAGAAAGGCGCGCAGACTGCCATCCGTCTGGCGCACCAGCAGCAGCGGCGTACCCATGCGGGTGAGGGACAACCAGCTGCCCGGCTGCGGCACATCGCTGCTGGCCACCACGGCCTGCGGGTGCTGGCGCAGCAATTGCCGCTCTTGCGCAAAGCGCTCGGGGCAGCGGTAATGCGCCACGGGAATCTGGCCGCCCTGGCCCTGGCGATCTGCCTGCGCATATTGCACTGCCTGCTTTGCCCGCTCATAAAGCGCAGAAGGGCTGCACAAGGCAGCGGGGTTGGCAGGGTCAAAAACGCTGGCAGTCATCGCGGCTCCTTCAGGCGTGGGCGGGATGACTCAATGTACCGACTGAGTAGTCGGTATCGACTGGGTATTTGTACTGCTGCGCAGAGTTTTCTGCTATCAAAATAGAAACGCCAGCGCTTGATCGGTAAGCGCTGGCGGCGAATTCCTTGTGGATCGAGAGAACTACTCGGTCAGCGGCTGATTCCCAAAATCGCCTTCCACCCAGCCATGAAAACCCATGCACATGCCGTCACCCAGTTGCAGGTCAACGGCATGCAGCACGCTATCGTCACTGCTGCGGCGCAGCTCGGCAGTGGTGCGCAGCGCCACATAGTGCACATCGTTGGCAAGAGGGTCTGTCACGCCGTCCAGCAGTTGCATCAGGCCATAAACGGCGTCATCAATCGCCTGCAGCGCGGCGGCGCGGGCCTCGTCGCTTAAATGGGAGGGCAGCTTGCTGCGCGCCCGCTCGCGGGTGGCATCCAGCAGCAGCTTGCCTGCCGCGTGCTGCAGCCAGAGTTCCAAGTCTTGCTCATCAGATGGTGGTGGGGCGAGGGTGCTGGATGGCATGGGGATGTGCTGTTTGGCGTAATAGGCCTTTATAGCTTCTGCACGCTAGACCTGACCGCAGGAGGTGCTAGTTCGCTGAACTGGCCGTTCCAGTACGGGTAGTAGGGGTAGGGGGGCATCACGGCGCTGGCGTCGTCCAGCAGTTGCATGTGTTCGGCGCTCAGCCGCCAGCCTACGGCGCCCAGGTTGGCTTTGAGTTGCTCCTCATTGCGGGCGCCAATCAGCACGCTGGCTACGGTGGGGCGTTGCAGCAGCCAGTTGATGGCGATTTGGGGCACGGTTTGACCGGTGTCTTGGGCCACGGCCTCTAGCGCGTCCAGCACTTGGTAGAGCTTGTCGGCGGCTACCGGCGGGGCAAATTGCTCCGTTTGGTGCAAACGGCTTTGCGCGGGCAGGGGCTGGCCACGGCAGATTTTGCCGGTGAGCCGCCCCCAGCCCAGCGGGCTCCACACAATGGTGCCCACGCTTTGGTCTTGGCCCAGCGGCATCAGCTCCCATTCAAAATCACGGCCGACGAGCGAGTAGTACGCCTGGTTGGCGGCATAGCGCGTGAGGCCGTGCTGGTCGGCCAGTTGCAGCGATTTCATCAGCTGCCAGCCGCTGAAGTTGGACACGCCGATGTGGCGCACCTTGCCCGCTTGCACCAGGTCGTGCAGGGCGCGCAGGGTCTCTTCGATGGGCGTGTGGGCGTCAAAGGCGTGCAGTTGCAGCAGGTCGATGTAGTCGGTTTGCAGGCGCGCCAGGGCGGCGTTCACACCCGCGTGCAGGTGCTGGCGCGAGCTGCCCCAGTCGCCCGCGCCGGGGCCGGTGCGCAGGCCGATCTTGGTAGAGAGGATGGCTCGGCTGCGGCGGCCTTGCAGGGCGGCGCCCAGCACGGTCTCCGATGCGCCGTCCGAATACACATCGGCGCTGTCAAACAGGTTCAGGCCAGCGTCCAGGCAGATGTCAATCATGCGGCGGGCGTGCTCTACCCCGCTGTCGCCCCAGGCGGAAAACAGCGGCCCTTGCCCGCCAAAGGTGCCGGTGCCCAGGCCCAGGGCGGGTACGTAGAGGCCGGATTGGCCGAGTTGGCGTTGTTCCATGGTGTGGCTCCTGTAGTTTGACGAGATAGGGCTAAAGCGCCGCACAAGCAGGCTTAGTGCACGTGGCGGCAGTGCGCAGGCTGGCGCCCACCAGCACCAGGCCCACAGCCGTCAGCGCAGCAGCGCCCCAGGCAATCGACAGCAGACCGGCGCCCGCAATCAGGCAGCCGCCCACCCAGGCGCCCAGCGCGTTGCCCAGGTTAAACGCCGCAATGTTGAGGCTGGACGCCAAGGTAGCGCCCTGGCTGCCCACGCCCTGCATCACCCGCATCTGCATGGGGGCCACGGTGGCAAAGGCGACGATGCCCAGCGCGGTGACGTAAGCCATGGCCACGGTGCCTGAGATACCAAACGCCCAGCGGCCCGCCAGCAGCACGGCCACCAGTGCACCCAAGGTGATCCACAGCGCGCGCACCACGCCCCGGTCGGCCAGCTTGCCGCCCGCGATATTGCCTACGGCCGAGCCTGCGCCAAACAGCAGCAAGGTGACAGCCACGCCGGTGTTGCCCATGTGGGTGATTTGGGAGAGCAGCGGCTCCACATAGGTGTAGAGCGCAAACACGCCGCCAAAGCCAAACACCGTCATGCCCAGGCCCAGCCACAGCGGGCGGCTGGCCAGCACCGACAGCTCATCGCGCAGCGCCACAGGTGCCGATTGCGGCAGCTGGCGCGGCACAAAGGCGGCCAAAATGGCCAGCGCCACCACGCCCACCGCGGCCACGCCCGCAAAAGCCATGCGCCAGCCAAAGTGCTGGCCAATCCAGGTGCCCGCAGGCACGCCCAGCAAGGTTGCCAAGGTCAGGCCTGAGAACATCAGCGCAATCGCGGATGCCTGTTTGTCCTTGGCCACCAGACTGGTTGCCACCACGGCGCCCACGCCAAAAAACGTGCCGTGGGTGAGCGATGTCAGCACGCGCGCCGCCATCAGCGCCGCATAGTTGGGCGCAAACACGGCGGCGATGTTACCCGCGATAAAGATCAGCATCAGCGCCAGCAGCAACTGCTTGCGCGGCCAGCGGCGCGTGGCCAGGGTGAGCACGGGCGCGCCCACGGCCACGCCAAAGGCATAGCCAGAAATCAGCGTGCCCGCCGTGGGGATGCTGATGTGCAAGTCTTGGCTAACCTGGGTGAGCAGGCCCATGATGATGAATTCCGTCGTGCCAATGCCAAAGGCGCCGGCGGCAAGTGCCAGTAGGGATACGGGCATGGTGGGTAGTCCTTTCAAAGCCGTTCATTCCACGGATGAACGTAGTGCAGCAATTGTGCGGCGCAGCACAATTGCTGGGTAGGTGGAATAATGGAACTGCATTTGTGCTGTAGTGGCACAAATAATTCCACTTCTAAATCATCCTTGTCGTTGTTGCTTGGTAGGGGGCGCCTAGAACTTGTCGTGCTACAGCACTGCCTGCGGCTTCGCGCCTAGACAGAAATGATTTGGAAATGGAATAAGCAATCACCATTCGCCCTATGGAGCCAACCCAATGCCCACAATCCGCAACGCAGACGCCCCGCAGTTCGAAGTCAACCGCTCGGGCGAGCTAGAGGTTTTTGTGAAGGTGGCGGAGAAGGGCAGCTTCTCCGCCGCCGCGCGCCAGCTGGGTGTGTCGCCCTCGGCGGTCAGCAAAATCGTGGCGCGTATGGAATCGCGCCTGGGCGCCCAGCTGGTGTTGCGCAGCACGCGGCGCGTGCAGCTCACGCCCGAAGGCTGTCAGTTGTATGAACGCGGCCAGCGCGTGCTGGCCGATCTGAACGAGGTGGAAAACGCCGCATCGCTGCGCAGCGTGCCCAAGGGCGTGGTGCGCATCAACTCCAGCACCTCCATCAGCCAGCTGCTGGGCCCGCTCATCCCGCAGCTGATGCGCGCCTACCCCGAGCTGGTGCTGGATTTGAGCTGCACCGACCAGGTGGTCGACTTGATGGAAGCCCAGGCCGACATCGCCATCCGCTGGGGCAAGCTGCCTGCATCGGACATGGTGGCGCGCTTATTGGGCTACACGCGCCAGGTGATTCTGGCCTCTCCCTCCTACCTGGCCGCCCACGGCACGCCGCACACCCCGGCCGATTTAGATGCCCACATCCGCATCGGCTGGAACTACCAGCGCACCGTGCCGCACTGGCCGTTTGCGGTGGACGGCAAAGCCGTAGAAGTGCCGATTGGCGACGTGCTGCGGGTGAACGACGGCGACGTGATGCGCAAACTCGCCATCCAGGGCGCAGGCCTGGCGCGTCTGTCGCTCTACCATGCCTGGGACGACATTGCCGCAGGCCGCCTGCAAGTGGTGCTAGAGCAGTTCAACACCGGCGTGCTGGAGCCCATCCACGCCGTGTACCTGGGCAAGCCAGACCAACTGCCGCCCAGAACGCGGGCAGTGCTGGACTTTTTAAAGCAGCATGTGGATTTGGGGCATGCGGAGCAGTTGCCGGATGGCTGGTAACGGCTAATCAGGCCGATGGCGATGCGCTGCACCTGGGGTGAGAAAGAGCAGCGAACGCAGCAAACTATCGATTGAGATTTCAGCAGAGGCGCGGCCACATTAGGCAAAGCCGCAAGCCACGCGTGCGTGCTTCAACACCCTCAAAGATGAGCGCCACTGGCGGGGTGGAAAAGGGCCGAAGGCATTTTCGGCCCCGAGTGCTTACAGCGCCTGCTTGAAGAAAGTGCGCACCGATGTGTGAATCAGATCTGCATCGTTATCCAGCGTGGCGACGTGATAGGACTCCTGCAGCAGCACCTGCTGGCGCTGCGGGCTGCGAATGCCGTTCAAGATCATGGCTCCGTTGACGGCGGGCACGATATGGTCGTCGGGCGAGGTCAGCACCAGCGCGGGCGCCGTCACACGGGGCAGCAAATCCTTGGTCACGCTCATCAGGCCGTAAATCTGCTTGATGGCGGGCACGGGCACATCGGCATAGACGATTTCTTCAATACCCGGCTTTTTGATGTCGCTGCCCACCCCCGGCACCGTGGCGGGCGCGCTGTGGTCAAAGGCCAGCAGCGCGAGATCTGGGTTCTGAAACTCCACGCAGGCATTGATGGGCGCAATCGCCTTGAAGCGCTGCGGGTAGCGGCCCGCCATATACAGCGTCAGCGTGCCGCCCATCGACAAGCCGCTGATAAACACATGTTTGCAGCGCGATTCCAGCAGTTGCAGGCCTTCCTCTACCGAATCAATCCAGTCCTGCGCCGTGGTCTGCGCCATGGCGGCAGGCGTTTCACCGTGGCCTTTGAGGCGCACGCCCAGCACCGTCCAGCCCTCGGTACGGTTCAAATACTCGCCCAGCGGCTTCATGCAAGACGCAGTGCCGGTAAAGCCGTGCGACAGCAGCACGCCGACTTCGTTGCCTTCGAAGAAAAAGGGCTTGCCGCCCTCGATGATGTCCTGTGCTTGCAAGATGGCCTCCTGACTATGACGGTGACAGAGATCATAGACCGGCCCATTCAGCCTTTTCAGCGTGGCGAATGTCTTGGCTTATGAGTTGCGACCTGAGCGAGAGCCGGCGTCTTTCGTGTGCGACAACGCAACATTAATCTGATAGCTGCCAGCGCTTGCTGTGGTTGGGCTGGATGCTGATTTGGCTCATAGAGGACCATCAGTCAGCGCAGTAAACAAAGCAAATGACATGCTTGATTTGTTAGCAGGAGGCGGGTCTCGGCCCGCCAGCCGACCTACTTTCTTACACAAGAAAGTAGGCAAAGAGCCAGCCCCGATGCCCACGACCCTCCGCTTCGCTGCGGGCAACCTGCGCCGTCAAGCTCTTGGGGCTGTGCGGCAAAACTCACTGCGCGCCGTTGGCGCTTCGTTCAAACAGTTGCCGCAAATATGTTGACGATGCAGTTGCACTCTGCGGTGCAACTGCCAGCCCCAAGAACTTGCCGTCACAGGCGTGGTTACAAGGGGCAATATCGGGTGCGGGATAGCTTCTTTACTAAATTGATAGCTGCTAGCGCGCGGCTGGTGGGCGCCAGCAGCTGTTTTGATTTAAAGCCTACAGCGCCGCCGCCATAGCGGCCAGCTTGGCGATGGTGTTGAGATTGCGGGCCGTGCCCTGGGCGGCGGCCGGTATTTTGAGCTTGGAGCTGCCCATGCCTGAGCCATACGCCACATAGATTTCGCGCAGGCCCAGCTGCAGCCGTTCATCGCTGTGGCCTTTGAGCTGGCCCAGCGCATCGGCGGGCGGCGCGGCATCCAGAAAAATGGCCACAGCCCGGTTGCCCGGCGTGTCGGGGAATGGGTTGGCCGCCAGCACCTCTGCCATCTCCTGCGCCGTGCGCACCAGCACACCCATCGGCTTGCCCGCGTAGGCGCTCAGGCGCTGGCCCAGCGCGGCCTGCACTTGCTGCGCAGTGCCAGCAGCTGCAAACACCACATTGCCGCTGGCGATATAGGTCTGCACGCGCTCAAACCCTGCTGCCTCGCACATGGCCTTGAGTTCGGCCATGGGCAGCTTGCCGGTGCCACCGACATTGACGGCGCGCAGGAGGGCGATGTAAGTGGGCATGGAGCTTGGGATTTTTGACGGATGGGTTTTGCGAGCTAGTGCCGGGGGCTAATTGGGCCTGAACTCTGGTGTTGGCGAAAGTGCGAGATCGGTTTTGATAGCTGGTTGAGCTTGATTTATATGCTCAGAAGCCTATTTATGCTTATGTTTTTTGCGAGCGTTTCGCCTGCTTTTTGTTCAGAGGGCGGGTCTCGGCCCGCCTGCCGACCCACTTTCTGAGGCCAGAAAGTAGGCAAAGAGCCTGCCCCTGCTGCCCCCGACCCCTTCGCTACGCTACGGGGCAACCTGCGCCGTCAACCTCTTGATGCGCTTCGGCCCAACTCGCTGCGCGGCATGGCCACTACGCTCATACAAACGGCCGCAAGTCGGATTACGAGCGTCTGCACTCTGCGGTGCAGCCGAGCGCCCCAAGAGGCCGCCGTCGCAGGCGTGGGCAAAAGGGGCGATGCCGGGCACGGGATAGCTCAGTGATGTTTTGATAGTGCCTCGAGCCTGATTTTCGGGCTCAAGAGGTATAAAACACTCCGAGTTTTTGCCTCGTCACAGTACTCGCTGGTTTTCCGTGCCCGCATTCACCCGTGTGTCAGCGCCTGCGGCTCGCGGTTCAGGCTGCGGGCAACGCTGCCGCAGGACAGCGTTGCTTCGTGCTCTGACATGCCGCCGTTTGTTTGAGCAGAGCGCCGCAAGCGCGAAGCGAGTTGGGCGGCGCCGCAGACTGAATTGCGTGACGCAGGTTTGCCCGGAGCGCAGCGCAGGGACGCAGACAGTCGGGTCGCCTTTTCTTTGGGTACTTATCTTTTGGCGAAGCAAAAGAAAGTACCTCGGCTGACGGGTCGAGACCCGTCCTCTGTCGTTGACGACAAAGCGAATGCTGATTTTTTAACTTCTAATGCATGTTAAATAAGCGCTTGAGGATAACTCTTCAAAAATTGAAATGTGCTGTGGGAATCTGCAACTGAGGATGACAGGATCTAGCTTTGTGCAGTCATTCGGCATTTGGTCTTATAGAATCATCACCGACTGCCAAACTTAAAATTTCTGATTGATAACGAAATCTATAGTAATTAAAGGATGTTAGTTTGTTGTAAAAATAAGTGAGATAATTATATTTATTTAATATTTTACTTAAATAGGCACTCAAACGAATCTGTTTAAGGCACGAATTTGGATTTTTATTAACTACATAGGCACACTTCATGGCGAAACAGATTTCACCAGCAGGCATTATGGCTCTCAAGGAAGCCCTCTGTTCAGTCTATTGGTATAAATCAGAACTTCGGGGATTTCTTCAGCTTTGTCTTAATAAGCCAGGAATTTTGAATAATTTCAATTGGGAAAACTACAAACGTCAAATTGCTTCGGATGTCGTTGATTATTTGGTTTCAAGGTCAGAAATTCATCTTGGTGATTTAACGAAAATTTGCTACGAACTTTGCAGAATCACAGATTTTTCACATCTAAAACCGTTAGACGATGGGCCGCAAAAGGTCGAAAAAGCAAGGAGTGCTGTCAACCAGTTGAAGAAATTGGTTCAGCCACACCAAGAAATTCAAAAAGAGCAGGATGCAATTAAGCAGCGGCAAGCACTAGCGGCGAAGAAGCTTCGGGAAAATACTGCCGTACGGCAGAAGCTAGAGACGATCAAGAATCGGTATATGGCTTTGGCGGGATCAGAAAACGCGCAAAGCCGAGGCTTTGAGTTGGAACGTGTGATGTATGAACTCTTCGAATTGTTCGATCTAGATCCGAAAGCCTCCTTCAAGAACCTTGGGGAACAAGTAGATGGTGCATTCTCTTTGGAGGGGACTGAATATCTATTTGAAGCTAAGTGGCAGAAGGATCTCGTCAACAAAGCCGACCTAGCGGTGTTTACAGACAAGGTTCGCACCAAGCTAGAGAACACACTGGGGGTCTTCTTGTCCATCAACGGCTTTTCAGCAGACGGTGTAACCGCACATCAAGCCGGTGGAGCATCCATACTTTTAATCGACGGCGCAGATCTCATGGCCGTTTTTGAAGAACGGATCGACTTCATCAGCTTGCTACTTCGGAAGAAGCGACATGCGGCGCAGACTGGAAACATTTACTTTAGCTATTACCAGATGGTTGCAGCAGGTGGCGCATAGCCTTTCTGTCCACTGGGAAGCTGGGGTGCCAGTTCTCGTGTGTTGGTGACTGTCTGCGAAGAGGGGTTAACTAAAAAAGCCCATCGCTCACGCGATGGGCTTTTTTAGTTTTCAACACCTGCATCCTCAGACACAGGCATCAACCAGCCATCAAACCTTAGTCACTTTGACCGGCAGACCTTGCCTCACCACCGCCCCCGACACCCAATCAATCCAAACATTGTCTTTGCCAGGCCGCGTAGGGTCCGCAAAGCCCAGCATATTCAGATTCACGCCATTGCCGTGCTGCGGGTTGGCGTGGGTGGGCTTGCCGTCCACCACGTGGGCCACGGTGCCCAGCTGCTTGTGGCCGTAGCCATGTTCAATAGCGATAGCACCGGGTGCAATTCCGGCGCGCACCAGGGCCACGCCTTGCAGTTTGCCGCCAGGGGTGCTCAGCTCGATATGGTCGCCGTTGGCGATGCCCAGGCGTGCCGCGTCGTCTTTGTGCAGGCTGACGGGGTTGTGCGGGTGCACCTGGCGCAGGCGGCTGGCGGCGATGGACATGCTGCTCATTAGGTTGGATTTGTAGCTGGTCATGGTCAGCGGCCAATCCTCGGTGTTGAACACGGCGCGCATGTCGCTGCCGTCGGCCAGGCGGGTGGGGTACCAGGTGGGGCAGCCGCTGTAGCGTTCGCCGGTCATGGAGTGCTTCATTTTGCTCAAGCCCTCATGCCAGAAGGTGGCGGGGAACTTGGCTTGCAGCTTGAGCTGGTCGCCCTTCCAGGCGTCGTCTTGCTTGTCAAAGCGGCCGCCCCGGCTCATCACCATGGCGACGCGGCGCACTTCTTCGGGTTTGACGGATTTTTCTACCGAGGGCATCCACTTGGTGAGGCCGGTGATGGCGATGTCGTCGTCGCTGGCTTCTGGCACGGGCTTGCCGGCCTGGTAGGCGATGTTGCACATGCCGCGCAGGTAGAAGTCTTCGGCGTTTTTCAGATCAAGCGGTTCGCCTTCCTTGGTACTCATCGCGTTTTTGCCAAAGCCGGGCAGGCCCAGTTGCTTGGCCACGGCAAAGACAAAGCTTTCAAAGCTGATGGCCTGGCCGTCTGCGGTTTTGGCGGTGGCGGCATCCACTGTGGGCCAGCGCACGGTGCTGCTTTTGGCCACCACGTCGGCCCAAGGCGCGCCAATGCCCCAGCTCTCGTAGGTGACGGTGTCGGGCACGATGTAGTCGGCCAGGGCCGAGGTCTCGTTGATGAACGGATCGACCGAGACAAACAGCGGCAGCTTTTTCGGGTCTTTGATGGCCGTGGCCAGCGTGTTCTCGAAACCGCAGATGGCGTAGATCGGGTTGCTCATGTGGTTGATCCAGGCCTTGACCGCGTAGGGGTAGCCCAGCAGGCCTGCGGCCAGCATTTCGCTACTGAGCCCACCGGGGGCGGGGTACCAGGGCGCTTTGGCGGGGTAGGGGTTTTGGCCGGTTTCCTTTTTGCGCTTGAACTCGCTGGTCTTCTCGTACGGGAACTTGGTGCGCGACAGCGCCACGCCCACGGGTTTGACCGCCCCTTCAAACTGCGCAAAGTTGTAGCGCGGGCCGGGGCCAAAGGGGCCGAAGGGGCCTGCATCCATGACCCAGCCACCCTTGACGTTGAGGTTGCCGATCAAATTGTTGAGCATGGCAATGGCAAAGGCGGTGTAGAAGCCCGAGCCGTTCATGGTGCCGCCGTGCGAGTTGGCCACGGCCTGCTTGCCATGGCTGGTGAACTCGCGCGCCAGGTCTGCTATCTCTTTGGCGGGCACGCCGCACAGGGCTGCGTATTCGTCAATCGTCTTTTTGTGCGCTTCCGCACGCAGCTTGACGAAGGAGGTGCAGACTGCGATGGGTGTGGGTTCTTCGATCGCGTCTGCAGCCTTGATGGGCGTGAACTCACGCTCCACGATCAGCTCGGCAGGCGTGGCCACGGTGTGCGGGGCTAATTTGAAGCCGCCCTTTCCATCGGCCAGTTGCACCACGTACACGTCTTCGGCGGGCGTCTTTTCATCAACCGGCTCGGGCATGGGCAGACCAATGTCCGCACCGCGCAGGAACTGGCCAAAGCGCGGGTGCTTGGGCTCGTTAATCAGCAAATGGGTGGCGTTGCTCCACGATGCCTCGCCCATGGCGGCCATGGCGGCGGGGCCGGGCTGGGTCAGAAACTGCTTGTCGTAGCGCTCGTTGTCGATGATCCAGCGGATCAGGCCCATGGCCAGCGCCAGATCAGAGCCGGGCTTGACTGGCAGCCAGCGGTTGTTGTCGCCCGCGGCAAAGCTGGACGAGGTGGGCAGCATGGGCGAGACCACCACGTATTGGTAGGTGTTCTCATTGCGCGAGCGGGCCTCGGCCAATTCACGGCCCACGCGCTGGAAGGGGTTGCCCGATTGCGCGGGCGAGGTGCCGATAAAGAGGCCAAAGCGCGAGTTTTTCCAGTCCGGCTTGCCGTGGGGCATGCCCGCCATATCGCCCAGCGCCGCGCCCGTGCCCACGCGGTAGGTTTGGCCGCAGTACGAGCCGTGGTTGGAGACGTTGATGGTGCCAAACGCCTGCTTGGCAAAGCGGTTGACCAGGGGCGTGCGGCCTTCGTTGGCGGCCTCGGTCACCAGCAGCTGGTTGGATTTGGGGCCGTACTCGGGGTTGGCTTCGTCGATCAGCGTTTTCACATCGCGGATGGCACGCAGGCCGTCCACATGGCCTTCGCCAAACAGATCGCCGCCTTCGCAAATCTCTTTGACCAGCTCTTCCAGCGAAATCGTCTTCCACTGGCCAGAGCCGCGCGGGCCCACGCGCTTCAAGGGCTTGAGCACGCGGTGTGCGGCGTTTTGATGCTCCAGCATGGCCGAGCCGCGCGCGCAACTGGTGGCGCGGCCTTCCAGGCCGTTGTCGCCGCCCAGCATGGCGTAGACCTCGCGCACGGGCGTTTCCATGGGCGCGGGGTTGGTAGTGGCCAGCGGGTGGTAGGGGTTGCCAGCGATGCGGATGATCTGGTTGTGGTCGGTGTCGACGCGCACGCGCACGCCGCACTGCGTCCAGCAGCCTAGGCACGACGAGGGGCTGACCACCTGGCCGACTTGCGTGCTCAGCTTGCCGGTGGCGGGGTCAATGCGGAACTCTGGCGTGAGCGAGTTGCCGCGGGTGGCGCTTTTTGTCGTCTTGCCGGAGGTGCCCGTAATCAAGCCCTTGGCACCCTTGGCCACGGTTTCGCCATAGCCTGCGGCAAAAGCGGCCAGGCCACCTGCCACGGCACCGCCGCGCAGCAGCATGCGGCGGCGCGCGATGTTGGCATCTTCAGGGGAGAGTTGGGGAGCGTTTTTTTTGTCTGTCATGGTCTTGCCCTTAGTCCCTTTGTGAGGGGGGAAGTGCAAGCGCTGGCAAATACTATATTTTTGATAGCTGCTAGCGCTTGCTGGTATTGCGGTAGAGGCCTATTTGATCTAAAGGGCCTAATTAAGCTGTGGCTTGGCGTTGGGGGAACAGCTCCAGCGCCCAGGTCGCCATGGCCAGCAGTGCCACGCACAGGCCCGCCACGCCCAGCATGCCCATCAGGCCTTCGCCGCCCAGTGGCATGCTGTACAGATACAGGCCCGCGCCAAACTTGGGCACGCCTTGCACGCCCATGAACAGCGCCCAGCGGAAGGCCCAGGCGCTGGCGGCTAGGCCCGTGCCCAGCACCAGGGTGTAGCCCTTGGCGCCCAGGCGGCGCTCGCCGCGCAGCAGGGCAATCACCACGGCTGCACCAAAGATGGCCGAGCCCAGCATGGAGATGCGCCAGACGGGGAAATCCTTGAACAGGCGCACGGCCAGATCAAACGAAGGGCTGTGGCCTGCAATGCCGTACAAGGCCCAGGTCAGCGCAGAGATCACCAGACCAGTTGCTACCCACAGGCCCAGGTTGCGCAGGCCGTGCAGGGTTTCAAAATCGGGCTGCAGCTTGGCAGGCAGAAAGCGGAACAGTACAAAAGCCATGCCCACGGTGGCCAGCCAGCCGCTGAGCGCCAGGTTGATCGGCACCCACAGCGTGTTCCACAGCGGACGCGAGCGGATCACCATGATTTCGGCACCCGAATACAGCACGATGGAGAGCGTGGACAGCACCAGCACAGGCACCAGCGCCCGCATCAGCGCAGGCTTGCCCAGCCACCACAGCGCGCACATCAGCACGCACAGGCCCACAAAGGTAGGCATCAAAATCGCGCCCAGGCTCATCCACGACCAGGGGGTGAGGTGGGCGTAGAAGTGCCAAAAGCGGGCGGGCTGGTGCAAGTCAGCCAGCAGGGCGACGGGGGCGGCAATCGCGCTCATCGCCAGCACCAGCACGGCCGTGGGCAGCAGGCGCTGGCGCAAGCCATTGGCTGGGCCAAACACACAGGCCGATGTGAGCAGCGCAGCGCCGGTAGCTACGCCGACCAGGAAGAAATACTGCACAGCCCAGGGCAGCCAGGCGGCTTCGTAGGCGGGGGTCAGGAGTTCGATGATTTGCATCTGAAAGTCCTTTTTGATCTTTTATTCATGTGACTGGGTGACCGTTTCTGGCATTGCATGGCCTAAGCCAGCAACTCCGAGCAAGGGCCGTCCCGCAGCGAGGGAGTTGTCCCCCTCCCGCGTAGCGAGAGAGGGGGAAGGCGCGCAGCCGTAGGCGTAGCGACTCAGGGGGTGGCTACCAGCCTCACAGTGGCTTGACCGTCCACGCCGTTCACAAATTCATCAGGCAGGCCGATGTAGAAGACGTGCGGCTTGGTCTTCATGCCGGGCTTGAGGACCTTGATCTCGTCCTTGTGGGCGTTGATGCGCTGGTTGATCTCGCTGTGCGCGTCGTTCAAATCGCCAATCACGCGTGCGCCGCCCACACAGCTCTCCACGCAGGCGGGCAAGAGGCCGGCTTCCAGGCGGTGCTCGCAGAAGGTGCACTTGTCGGCGGTCTGTGTCTCGTGGTTGATAAAGCGGGCGTCATACGGGCAGGCCTGCACGCAGTAGCCGCAGCCCACGCAACGCTCGTTATCGACCAGCACAATGCCGTCGGTGCGCTGGAAGGTGGCTTGCACGGGGCACACGGGCACGCAGGGTGGCTCATCGCAGTGGTTGCACAGGCGCGGCAGGCTGACCATGGCAGGGGCGGCATCGCCCTGATCCACCTCGTACTGCAGCACGCTGGTGCGGAACTGGCCAATGGGCGGCTGGTTTTCGACAGAGCAGCTCACCGTGCAGGCCTGGCAGCCAATGCACTTGCGCATATCCACCAGCATGCCAAAGCGCTTGCCCTCCATGCCGGGGCGGCGCGTGGGTTGAAAGCTGGGGTCGCCGGGCAGGGCCGCACGGGCGGAACCGGCCAGACCAAAGCTGGCGGCCACGGCAATCAAATCCTGCAAAAAGCCGCGCTTGGCTTGCACAGGGGCGGATACGGCCTGGCTGGAGGCCGCCTTCTGAGGGCCGGAAGACGCGGTGGCGCAAGCGCAGGCACTGCCGGCAGTGCAGCTGGAAGATTCTGGAGTGTGAAGTGGCATCGCCCTTCCTTTCATCGTCGCAATGGCATCAGATCGGGTTCTGATGTTTTATGCATAAAAGAGTATTTAATTAATATCTTTTATGTGTAATTGACTATATGAATGGGGCGTATGCGCCTGGTTGATTTGAATCAAGTCTTACGTGCTTCTGTCCGTTTCAGAGGGGCAATAAAACCTGAATCAATCCAATGCCTTAAGCATGAAGTTGATACATTAATAAACCATTAAAAATTGCATATATTGCAGTTACAAATGGCTGCATCTGAAAGCGGCGGGCAAGGCAGCTTTTGTTTTTTCGGCAGAGCGCAAGCTGTCACAGGCTTGTCCTACAACTTGTTGCAGATTGGGCTGCGCAGAATCCTGGGTTTCCTGTTTGCGTAGTTGGCGCTAGTTAACGTTGGAATTTGATCTGATGAATATGTCCGGCCATGAATTGATGGATGCGATAAAACAATCCCACATGGCTTGGGGCTTGATCGATGCGGATAGCCACAGTCTTCTGTGCGCCAGCAGTGAGCTGACGCGCCTGATCAAGCAAAAGCAGATGGAGTCCGGCCTCAACCCGCTGCGCGACTGCCCTGAAATGCTGGCCCGGCTGCAGCAGTGTGCGCAGCAGCAGAGCTTTCTGGCTTTTGACAGCGAACTGCTGCACGCCCATATAGAACTGCTGCCCGTCAAAGCGCCGGACGGACAATCAGCCCAGATTCAGATTTTCTGGATGGAGCTGCCCCGCACCAGCGTGCAGGCCGGTGCTGCGGTGCAGCAGCAGGAAGCGGTTTACAGACAACTGGTGGACGAATTTCCCCACAACGTCTTTCTCTGCAGCCCCGGGGGCGAGATTTTCTGGACCAACAAGACCTCCAACCAGTTCAAGTTTGGGGCAGACGATATTGCAGACTTCGCCAGCACCGCCTGGATAGACAAGATCCACCCTGACGATCAGGACATGGCGTTTCGCAATTTTTCCACCGGTATGGCGGTGGGCTGCATAGAGCCCTACCGTGTCCGCCTGAAAAAGCACAACGGCGAGTTTGAGTGGTATCTGTTCACCGGCGCCCCCATGTTCGACGAGGCCGGGAAGATCAGGCACTGGGTAGGCGTCAATATCAATATCGACAAATTCAAGCGTGCGGAAGAGGCCGCTGAGGCGCATACACAGGCGCTGTATGCGCAAATCAACGGCTATGTGCGGCGTCTTGAAGAAGCCCAGAAGCTGGCATCTCAGAACCAGAAGCAAGACCTGCTGAGCAACCTGGCCGGCAGCGTGGCCCATGAACTGAACAATCTGCTGTTTGTGATGGGGCTGAATGCCGAAGTGCTGCAGCGGCGCATTAACGACGAGGGAATGAACGACAACCTCAAGGCCGTGCGCGAGAGCATTCGCAAGGCCGCTCGCCTTTCATCCCAGCTGGCCGGTTTTTCCGGGCGCACGCCGCAAGCCCGCTCCGTCATCAACCCCACGCAGCTGATCAAGGAGCTGCAAGAGCTGCTGCGCAAGGCCGCTGGCGCCGAGGTGGATCTTCGCATCGCAGTGGATGCCGAAATAGCCAACCTGGAAGCGGACAAGGCCTATCTCGAAAACTCGCTGATCAATCTCATCATCAACGCCCGCGACGCGGTGGAAGGGCGCGGTAGTGTGCAGCTTTCGGTGCGCAACGAAGTCGTGCTGCGCGATGGCAAATCGCAAGACTACGTGGCCTTTCATGTCACAGACAACGGCTGCGGCATCGCGGAGCAGGCGCGCGAACAGATCTTCAACCCCTTCTACACCACCAAGCCCGCAGGCGGCGGTGCCGGTCTGGGGCTGCCCATGGTCAAGAGCTTCATGGAAAGCTCGGGGGGCTACATCGACGTGCGCTCTCAGCCAGCGCAGGGCAGCACGTTTTCGCTGTACTTCCCGCGCTCGCAGCAGGCGCAGGAAAACAACTTGCCCGCACAATCGCTGCGCGGCGAAGAAACCGTCATGGTGGTGGAAGACGACCCCGCCGTGCGCGAAGCCGTGGCCGCCGCGCTGTGCGCCCAGGGCTACAAAATCGTGACCGCCAACAACGCCGAGCACGCCATCCTCTTTATCCAGAGCGGCATCAAGATGGACCTCATCGTCTCCGACGTCAGAATGCCAGGCAAGCACACCGTGCTCGACATGATCGCCTGTGTGGAACAAAAGCTGCCGGGCATGCCCATCATTTTTGCGACCGGCTACTCGGCAGACATCGTCGTCCAGCAGGGCCTGATCAAAGACAAATACCCCGTGCTGTTCAAACCATTTACGGCGCAGGAACTCAACAGCAAAGTTCGCAGCCTGCTGACCCCCAAAAACGCTGCCTGAATTTCAGCAGTTGCCAGCCCCTGCAATCGACTGCAATCCAATGCAACGCCCTGCAGTCTCCGCCTCATCTCAACAGGCTCGGCATAAAAATGGCTGCAGTCAATAGCGGGCATGCGGTAGCTGCTATTGTTTTTGAAAATGTAGCGCTTTAGAGCCGCTTGTATGTTTACGGTGTCGGGGTGAGGGACAAGAGTCGCTATCGGCTGTTTGCGCAGACCGACTGAGTTAGATCCCTCCCACCCCACCTCATAGCGTCGATAAGGAACTGAGCAGCACGTAGCCATCAGGCTGCGTGACTGCCGATCTGAAGGCAAGCCAACGCACGTAGGTGGAACAGGCACCCCGACAAGCCATTGTCTTTGTTGGAGGTGCTGTTATGCAAACGACCTTTATCGGAGTGGATGTCTCCAAAGCGGAGTTGGTCATCAGCGTTGGCGATCAAGCTGCCGTGAGCGTGACCAATGACACATCTGCGATCATGCGCTGGTTGGCCTCGTTACCCCAAGATTGCTCTGTCGCCATGGAATCTACAGGGCGCTACCACTTGCTGCTCGCACAACTGGCTTTGCAAGCAGGGCTGAATGTGTATGTGCTCAATGCCCGGGATGTGTTCTTTTATGCCAAGGCACTGGGCGCCAGGGCTAAAAGCGATGCTCTGGACTGCGTGGTGATTCGGCGCTATCTGCAGGAGCATGTTCAAAGCCTGTATCCCTGGCAGCCTGGCACACCCGTTCAGCAGCAGCTCCATCTCTTGCTGACTCGACGTGCGCAGCTTAGCGCGCACCAGGCAGCCTTGAAGCAGACGCTCAAGGCGGTTGACTTACCCGGGCCGCAGATGGTGCACTTGATGGAATCGTTCAAAGCCCTGCTGCAGGCCATTGATGAGCAGGTTGTGCACCTGATCTCCAGTGACGACGCCATGCACCAAGGCTGCCAGCGACTGCAGTCGATTACAGGGATTGGCCCACAAACCAGTGCACTGCTGACAGAGCTTTTAAGTCGCCTGCACTTTGCCAACTCGGACGCACTGGTTGCCTATAGCGGGCTGGACCCTCGTGCCAATGACTCTGGCACAAAGCGTGGGAGGAGGCGTTTAAGCAAACGAGGCCCAGCCTTGCTGCGCAGGCAGATGTATCTGGCCGCATTCGCTGCCAGCCACAGCAAAGCGCTCAAGCCGCTTTATGCGCATATTCGCGCTAAGGGCTTCTCAACGACAGAGTCGATGGTGATCTTGGGGCGTAAGCTGCTTCGAGTGGCCCTTGCTGTTTGGCGAGGCAATACGGTGTTCAACCCCGAGCAATTGCTGCCGAAAACTGCTTGACGCGAAACATAGAACCTAACGCCACCCAGCAAACCGAAGGTTTGCGTTTGAGACGAGACGCCGGGCCGCGCAGGCGAAGCCGCAGGCAGTACAAAAGTACGACAAGGCGAAGCAACGACGTATCAAGGGTGGCGTTAGCGGGTCTTAAAGGCCTGCAGCAACAGTGCGAGAGGGTGATCGGCAATGACCGCCGAGCATGGCGGCTCTGATCCGCTTGACCGTAAGCCCTCTGTCACATCACTGCTGTAGCGGGTGCATGCATGAAGGCTGGGCGCAATCGGTTCGGCCCCAGCCGCTATTTCCGGCTGGTCCCGGTGTTTCAGCGGCAGCCTGAGTTGTGCCCATGTCGTAAAGCCTGTGCAGTAGGGCCTGACAGCCACAGTCTTGCAGTCGCGTGAGCCCACATTTCCCGCTCCAGAACAGCCCAAACAGGCGTCAACCACCGCAGTTTTGTGCGTAGAAAAGCTTAATAAAAGCTTGTCTAATCTTGACAAAACTATAGGTTAAGAGCCTTTTACGACAAAAACATACCTATTTGTGGGTAGTCATCGGGTGCCCTTAATCAGCATTCTTGTAGGTCAAATTCCCTCGCTCTCGTCTGAATTTCAGAAATGTCGCGTGAGCCTTTGAGAAAATTTTTTGCGCATTGTAAGAAAAATGCTATCGCAACTGTAAATTCAATCAATTTGTAAGTATTGACGCACAAGATTTCATCACCTTTGCCTGCTAGCAATAGTTTTAGTTGATTGGAGAATCCATCCCAAGACGCTGCTTCTATTGACTAGCGATAGAAGAGCCCCGGAAACAGCTGCCCATGAGGTGGCATCAAAGGGTACCCCTTAGGGTTGGAGGAAACACCATGAACCGCAGCTATCGCACCATCTGGAATGAATCTTTAGGCGCCTGGGTCGCTGCTTCCGAGACCACCAAGGCCAAGGGCAAAAAAAGCAGCTCTGCGCTGCTGAGCAAGGCTGCAGCCCCATTTGGCGTGGCCATGCTGGCAGTCTTTGGGGGTCCAGGGGCGATGGCGGCGGTTTGGAATGACCAAGCGACCGGTACGGTGTGCGGCATACCAGATAATCAGCCTGGTGCTCTTTGGGTTTGCCAAGTGCCTAACCAGAAGGGCGGTTTCTCCACCATTTCTGGGGTTGGTACTGTCACCACTCAATGGGGAACTCCCGCCCCTGACATGTCCGCTATTACTCCGTTTGCGGTGGATCAGGGCAAAGATGCAATTGCGCTGGGCAACATGAACACTTTTGCAGCGGGTGACAACGCGGTGGCAATTGGCGCTGGCGCGCAGGCTGTTGGTGCGAGCAGTGTCGCTTTGGGTGATTCCGCCTATGTGGATGCGCAACAAGCGATTGCCATTGGTTCTGGAGCGATGGTTGCAACTAAGGCAACAGGGTTTAACAGCAATGGTGATGCATCTATTGCGCACAGCGACGCTTCAACAGCGGTTGGCCCTGGTGCCTACGTCTATGCAGAGGCTGCCAGCGACCCCAGCCTTAAAGGGTTGGGCACTGCGGATGCGTCGGCCTCAACAGCCTTGGGTGTCAGCAGCCGCGTGATCGCCGATGGTGCTGGTTTTTCAGCTCTGGCGGGTCAATCCACAGCACTGGGTGGCGGCGCCGTCGTTGCTGTGGCCCATGATGCAAATGCCACAGCGGAAGGGTCGCTCGCGTTGGGCCCTAGAGCCAGTGTGCAGGCGATTGCAAGTGGCTCGGCCGGCGGAGATATTTTGGCCAATGCGCAAAGAAGCATCGCCATTGGCAATGGCGCCAGTGTTGGTGCCATCAATAAGGACCAGCAATACTACTCGACAGCAGAGGATGCAATTGCTATTGGCACGAATGCACAAGCTGTTGCTGCAGGAAATATCAACAGTGTTGCCAGATCCATTGTGGTTGGGCGCAATGCAACCGCGAATGGGGAAGATAGTATTGCGCTCGGTACTGATGCCGGTGTCGGCGGTGCTACAGATCCCAATATCTCCACAGGTGACAATATTGCCATTGGTGCGGGATCGGGCGGACAGGTAAATGGTTCTGGAAACTTATCCATGGGCCGTTTAGCGGGTTATGGGGTCACTGGCCAAAATAACTTGGCTTTGGGGCAGCAGGCCGGTAATGATGTAGAAGGTAATCGCAATATTGCACAAGGTTATCAATCCGGCCAGACTTTGCGGGGTATTGGTACAAATCCGGCATTAGATAATGTGGCTGTTGGTTCTTACTCGGGTCAAAATGTGACCGGTGATGAGAATGTAGGCATCGGTAAAAATGCCACCTCACAGTCGTTTGGCAGCTACAATGTAGGTGTTGGCTCGCAAGCAGCCTTCAATACCACTGGTAACTCGAATTCCGCAGTGGGCCATGACGCAGGAAGCTACACCACCGGAAACTTTAACTCTGCTCTTGGCTTTTCAGCGGGTACTGGCACGAAAGGTGATTACAACCTGGCAGCAGGTTACGCAGCAGGTGACTCCACAAACGGCACCGGAAATATCCTGATGGGTCTGGGTGCAGGGAGCCAGACAACGGGTAATGGGAACGTTTCGATTGGTGCGGGTGCGGGTGTTAGCACGGCAACAGTCAATGACGCGATTCGCATCGGCACCGCAGCAGGTACATCTGTGCTGGGTATTCAGGCGATGCACGCAACAGATCCCAGTGGCGCACCTGCAGCAATTCTGGCTCGTATGGACCGCTTTGTGGTGCCACTGCTTGGGCAGTCTGCACTTGATATCAATAACAAAATTGTTGCAGGTGAATATGTCTATTTAAATGGAGCGTTGGTTGATGCTGCAGATACTTCCAAAGTAATCATGACTGCTGCCCAAGGTCAGCAGCTCCAGGATTACCTGACAAATTCATCTAGCGGCGAGCGCTCCATTAGCGTGGGCAGGCTGTCGCAAGGCGAAGGCGTAGACTCGGTTGCCTTGGGCACAGCTTCTTATGCAGCCAGTGCCAATGCAGTTGCTATAGGCTCATCGACCCAGGCATTGGGCGCTAACAGCATGGCCGTGGGAAATTCGGCCGTTTCGAAGGGCGAAAATGCCATTGCGCTGGGGAATAAAACTCACGCAGATTACTGGTCCATTGCCATTGGTGCAGAGGCCAACGCTATTGGTAACAACGGCGGTGCGATTGCCATCGGTAATCGCGCCAATGCAATGTCTGATCCCATTGCAAACACCGCCATTGCCATTGGTGATGACTCCTATGCACGCCACTCTGGTGTGGCCATCGGTCGCAACGCACAAGCCCCGCAAAACGGTGCAGTTGCCATTGGCTGGGGTGCAAACACGACAGGCGCGGCCTCCGGCGTCGCCATTGGTGACCGCGCTTCTGCGGTTGGAAATAATGCAATCGCCATCGGCGGCAACGCCGACCAAACCGCCACGGTAGCGGCAGGCTCTGGCGCGTTTGCCGCAGGCTCGGGCGCCAATGCCACAGGCACTGGTGCAGTGGCAGTTGGTGGACTGGGTGGCACGGCAGGCGGCTCC
The DNA here is from genome assembly GCF_019186805.1 of Comamonas fluminis. Classification (NCBI taxonomy): domain Bacteria; kingdom Pseudomonadati; phylum Pseudomonadota; class Betaproteobacteria; order Burkholderiales; family Comamonadaceae; genus Comamonas; species Comamonas fluminis. The sequence continues at coordinate 2,338,404 of NZ_CP066783.1, forward strand.
ATCGCCAGCAGCGACCATGCCGTGGCCATTGGTGCCATGGCGCAAGCCACGGGCAGTGGCGCCATGGCCCTTGGCGGAAACCTGGCAGCCCCTTCGCTGGCTCAAGGCGCCAATTCGTTCGCAGCAGGTACAGGTGCTGTAGCGGCGCGTGATGACGCAGTTGCCTTGGGCCACACAGCCAAGGCACTGGGTGCCAACAGCATTGCCATTGGACGAGATGCAGTCGCAACAGGCTCAGTGGCACTGGGCGCTGCTGCACTAGCAGGCAATGGTGGCACTGCACTGGGCGATGGCGCCGTTGGCACCTATATGAATGGCACGACCACGGCTGGCACCGTGGCAGGCACTGCAGTCGGCCAGAATGCTGTGGCAGATGTCAGCGGGGCAACAGCGCTGGGTACAGGCGCCCAGGCAACTGCTGCGAATAGCGTAGCAGTGGGCGCTGGCAGCAAGGCCGATGGGGCCACTTTTACTACAGCAGCTTATGCGCCTGCTGGGGCAACAGTTGCGGGTAGTGCTTCCACAGCCGAAGTCTCTGTGGGCAGCGCTGGCAACGAGCGCCGCATTACCAACGTAGCGGCTGGCGGTGCGCCAACCGATGCGGTGAATGTTTCGCAACTGAAGGCTGCGCAGGCTGCTGCGACAACACATTTCTACAGCGTCAAATCCACGAATCAGTATGCTGGCAATTATCTGAATGATGGTGCCCAGGGGCTAAACTCCCTGGCTGCAGGTGTCAATGCCAGCGTCAATGCTAAATCTGAGGATTCTGTGGCCATTGGAAGTAACTCCAGTGTGAAGGATTCCAATAAATCCTTGGCAATTGGCTATAACAGCAGCGTTACAGGTAATGGTCTTCTTTCCTATGACAATGGTATTGCTATTGGGAATGGCAATAATTTAGCCACTTCTGGTAATGCTGCAGCAATTGGTAATTTTAACTCCATTGACGGTAGCGCCGTTTCTTATGTGCTGGGTGCCTCTAATACTCTTAAGAACGCAGGGGGGTCTAATGTTGTAGGGTCTGGAAATACCCTTTCAGACCTTACTAAGGGTAATAGCAATGTGATGGGCGCTAACAATACGCTCACTAATGCGGGTGTGACTTCGGTCAATGGTGGCTGGAATACCATTTCCAATCAGGATGGCTCTGTAGTTATGGGGTCGTTTAATACGCTGAATGGAGATGTCAATTCGGATGGTTCAGCTGCATCAATAGCCAATAGCGTGGTTGGCTACGGTAACAGGGTTGGTAAATCTAGAAATGCTGCAGTAGTTGGTCGATCCAATATTGTTGGTGATGGTGGTATTGGAAATGTCGCTTTGGGTAATTCGATCACAGTTGGCGATAATTTGAAATTCACGGTTGCAATTGGTCAGCAAGCGGCTAGCGCAAGCAGCAACGCAATTGCAATAGGGACAATAGCAAGTGCATCGGGTGCGAATGCAGTTGCCATGGGACTTGGTACCAAAGCAACGGTGGCTGACTCTGTGGCATTGGGTTTTGGCTCTAATGCTTCTGCTGCTGCAGGCCAGGCAGGTTACGTTCCTGCAAATGCCAATGGAGCCCAATCTGCTGCAGTTACTGCCACAACCAGTACTTTAGGAGCAGTAGCTGTTGGTGATGCTTCTAGAAATCGGCTCCGCCAGATCACCGGGGTAGCAGCAGGTACCGCTGACTCTGATGCTGTCAATATTGCCCAGCTGAAGGCAGTGCAGGGGCATTATTACAGCGTCAATTCCACCAGCCAGGCAGCAGGTAGCAACTATTTGAATGATGGAGCGACAGGTGTTGATTCGCTGGCAGCGGGTGTGAGTTCCATCGCTGCAGGGAATGCTGCAACAGCAGTGGGAAGTCGCTCCAATGCGTATGGCACCAGCAGTGTTGCTATCGGGGATCAGGCTGTAGCAGGTGATTCAGGCGTGGCGATTGGTAGCAAACGTTCTGTAGCTGCTACGACTGCATTTGCTCAATCGATCGCCATTGGTTCGGGTGCGCGTACATGGGGTTCGGATGCGATCTCGATGGGTACATACTCAAACGCAGGCGCTGGTAGTATTTCCCTTGGATACTCAGCCGATTCAAGTCAGGCTAATACCATTGCAATTGGCAACAATGCGTACTCCGGGGTTGAAGCTGTTCAAATTGGCTCATCCTCTGTCGGTGCACAGGGGGGATTCCGTGGAGCCTTCCGTCGTGGCACGACATTGATTGGTACCGAAGCGGCTTCGCAGTCGCTGTATAGCACGATTATTGGTAATCACTCGCAGCTTTTGGCAAATCAGTATGCAAAAAGTGGTGGCATTTTTGGCTTGGGTCAGTTCGCTGCACAAGGTGCATTCAGCAGCGCTTTAGGTGCCTATAACACCATTGGAAATAACACCTCGACGAATGCTTACAACAGTGTTGCGGTTACTGTTGTTGGCTCTGCCAACGATGTTCAAGATAGCAATGGTGTTTTCGTAAATGGCTATGGAAATACTGTCAAGAACTCCTATAAAGGTCAGATCGACTTGACAGGAGTTGGCGATGTAAACTCCAGTTCTATTGCGACATTGGTGAAGAATCCAAATACTCAGCTGGGGCAAGTGGGAGTAATTGGTGCAGGCAACACGGTAGATGGCGCAAATAACAGCTTCTTGGTGGGTATGCGCTCGACCCTGACCACTGCTGATAAAGTGTCTGCTCAAGGCTTTAATTTGAACGTGAGCAATGCGACCAATACATTCCTGGCGGGTGCAGATAACACTGTATCGAATACAAGCAATGTTTTTGCAGCGGGCAGTAACTCCTCTATTAATAAGGCAAGCAACGTACTCGCCCTTGGTAATAATCAGGTTATTGGCAGTGCTTCGACAACTGCAACAAACAGCATCTTGCTGGGTGATCGCATTCAGTTCGCCAATACAGCCAATGCTACTGATGCGGTCGCAGTAGGTGGTGATGCCAAGGTAGCCAGCGGCGCAGTAGCGGTAGGTAATAAGGCGCAGGCCCTGGGTGCGAATAGCATTGCGATTGGTAATGGCGCTATTGCAACAGGTTCCCAGGCCTTTGGTAGCGGAGCACTGGCTGGCAATGGTGGCTCTGCCTTCGGCGATGGTGCGGTGGCCACTTATTTGAATGGCGCTACAACGGCAGGTACCGTCGCAGGAACTGCCATGGGTAAGAACGCTATTGCGGATGTGTCAGGTGCAACCGCCCTGGGTGCAGGTGCACAGGCATCTGCTGTCAATAGCGTAGCGCTTGGTGCAGGCAGCAAGGCTGATGGCAGCACTTTGCTTCAAGCGGCTTACGGGGGGGCTAGCGTTGCGGGCTCGACACCAGCCGGTGAAGTGTCGGTTGGTGTGGCCGGTGGTGAGCGTCGCATTACCAACTTGGCCGCAGGCTCGACACCAACGGATGCTGTCAATGTGTCTCAGTTGAGGAGGGTAGCGGATCTGGCCGGCGCCGGCTGGAACATTGGTGCCAACGGTGAAGCTACCGGTGCCAACGTCGCTCCCGGTGCCAAGGTGGACTTCAGCTCCTCCAACGGCAACCTGACCGTGACGCGCGCTGGCACGGACATCAAGGTCGGTTTGGCCAATAACATTAACCTGGGTACCGCTGGCAGCGTCACCACGGGCAATACCGTGCAGAACAACAACGGCGTCACGGTCACCAACGGCTCCAATGTGAGCACTGTCACTAGTGCTGGCACCAGCGTGACCGATGGCACCAGCACCACCGCTACAACGGCTGCGGGCACCACGGTGACCAATGGCACCAACGTCAGCACCCTGGGTGCGGGCACCGCCAGCGTCACCAACGGCACGCAAACCACCGTGATCAACCCCGGCTCGGTTGTGGTGGGTCAGGGCGGTGCAACGCCTGTCACCATCAGCGCTACCACGGGTGATGTGACAGGTCTGACCAACAAGACGCTGACCGGCACAGGCTTTGGTACCGCAGGCCGTGCTGCAACTGAAGAGCAGTTGAGCCTGGTCAACCAGAAGGCAAACGCTGGCTGGAACATTGGTGCCAACGGTGAAGCCACTGGTGCCAACGTTGCTCCCGGTGCCAAGGTGGACTTCAGCTCCTCCAACGGCAACCTGACCGTGACGCGCACTGGCACGGACATCAAGGTCGATCTGGCCAATGCACTGGATCTGGGGACTGCTGGCAGCGTCACCACAGGCAACACCGTGCAGGACACCAATGGCGTCAAGGTGACCAACGGCACCAACGTCAGCACCATCACAAGCGCTGGCACCAGCGTGACCGATGGCACCAGCACCACCGCAACGACGGCTGCGGGCACCACGGTGACCAATGGCTCCAACGTCAGCACCCTGGGTGCGGGCACCGCCAGCGTCACCAACGGCACGCAAACCACCGTGATCAACCCCGGCTCGGTTGTGGTGGGTCAGGGCGGTGCAACGCCTGTCACCATCAGCGCCACCACGGGTGATGTGACAGGTCTGACCAACAAGACGCTGACCGGCACAGGCTTTGGTAACGCAGGCCGTGCTGCAACTGAAGAGCAGTTGAGCCTGGTCAACCAGAAGGCAAACGCTGGCTGGAACATTGGTGCCAACGGTGAAGCCACTGGTGCCAACGTTGCTCCCGGTGCCAAGGTGGACTTCAGCTCCTCCAACGGCAACCTGACCGTGACGCGCACTGGCACGGACATCAAGGTCGATCTGGCCAATGCACTGGATCTGGGGACTGCTGGCAGCGTCACCACGGGCAACACCGTGCAGGACACCAATGGCGTCAAGGTGACCAACGGCACCAACGTCAGCACCATCACCAGCGCTGGCACCAGCGTGACCGATGGCACCAGCACCACCGCTACAACGGCTGCGGGCACCACCGTGACCAATGGCACCAACGTCAGCAGCATCACCAGCGCTGGCACCAGCGTGACCGACGGCACCAGCACCACCGCTACAACGGCTGCAGGCACCACGGTGACCAATGGCACCAACGTCAGCACCCTGGGTGCGGGCACCGCCAGCGTCACCAACGGCACGCAAACCACCGTGATCAACCCCGGCTCTGTCGTGGTGGGTCAGGGCGGTGCAGCGCCTGTCACCATCAACGCCACCACGGGTGATGTGACGGGTCTGACCAACAAGACGCTGACCGGCACAGGCTTCGGCACCGCAGGCCGTGCAGCGACTGAAGAGCAACTGAGCCTGGTCAACCAGAAGGCAAACGCGGGCTGGAACATTGGTGCCAACGGCGAAGCCACCGGTGCCAACGTCGCTCCCGGTGCCAAGGTGGACTTCAGCTCCTCCAACAGCAACCTGACCGTGGCTCGTAACGGCACGGACATCAAGGTCGATCTGGCCAACACGCTGGATCTGGGAACTGCTGGCAGTGTCACCACGGGCAATACCGTGCAGGACACCAATGGCGTCAAGGTTGCCAACGGCACCAACGTCAGCACCATCACAAGCGCTGGCACCAGCGTGACCGATGGCACCAGCACCACCGCTACAACGGCTGCGGGTACGACCGTGACCAACGGCGCTAACGTCAGCACTATCACCAGCGCTGGCACCACCGTGACCGACGGCACCAGCACCACCGCTACAACGGCTGCGGGCACGACCGTGACCAATGGCTCCAACGTCAGCACCCTGGGTGCGGGCACCGCCAGCGTTACCAACGGCACGCAAACCACCGTGATCAACCCCGGCTCTGTCGTGGTGGGTCAGGGCGGTGCAGCGCCTGTCACCATCAACGCCAATACCGGCGAAGTGACAGGCCTGACCAACAAGACGCTGACAGGTGCAGGGTTTGCAACAGCAGGTCGTGCCGCGACTGAAGAGCAGTTGGCTCAACTGGCAAGTGACACCAAAGCAGCTGAGACTCATTACTACAGCACGAGCGATGGTGGTCAGCGAGGCAGCAACTATGCCAACCAAGGCGCGGTAGCTGGTACCAAGGGCTCGCTGGCGGCTGGTGTCAATGCCTCGGCAAAGGCTGATGGCGCTGTGGCTCTGGGTGATGCCTCGGCCGAAGAGCAAGACTCTGTTGCGATTGGCATGGGCGCCAAGGCGACGGACAAGAGCAGCGTTGCTCTGGGCGCTGGTTCGACCACGCAGGCGGCGCGCACTATCGCTAGCGATAGCACGACGGTTCCAGGCGCAACTCTGGCGTTTGCGGGTGCGACCAATGTGCTGGGTGTGGTGAGTGTTGGCAGCGCAACTGGCGGAACACGCCAGATCGTGAATGTGGCACCAGGTCAAATCTCGGCAACCAGCACCGACGCCATCAATGGCAGCCAGTTGTTTGCGGTGGCCAAGGGCTTGAACGACCGCATTGATAACATCCCCGCTGGCTCCGGCACCGTTGGACCTGCAGGCCCTCAAGGTCCTAAGGGGGACAAGGGTGATCCAGGTCCAGCGGGCCCAGAAGGCAAGCCAGGAACTGGCACTGGTTCGGGCAGCCAGTGGATTGATGGCAATGTGGCCAACTTCACTGCACCGAGTGTCACAGGCTCTGAGTCCTTGGCAGCCGGTAGCGGCTCGCAGGCAACTGGCAGTAACTCCACCGCCATCGGCAACGGGGCTATTGCTACGGGCAGCAACTCAGTGGCTATGGGTCAGGGTTCTACTGCTTCGGGCAATGGTGCAACGGCTCTGGGTCAGGGCGCGATGGCAACCGGCAGCAACTCTGTGGCCATCGGCAATAACTCCAACGATGCTGGGCGCGCCAATGTAGTGTCTATGGGGTCCACCGGTGCTGAGCGTCAGATCACGAATGTTGCAGCGGGTACAGAAGGGACAGATGCCGTGAATCTGAACCAGCTCAACCAGATGGGCGCGCAGATCAACAACCAGTTTGGCAATCTGCAGCACCAGATCGATGTCAACCGCCGTGAAGCGAATGCGGGCACTGCTGGCGCGATGGCCATGGCTGGCATGCCTCAGGCCTACCAGCCCGGCAAGAACATGGTGGCAGCCGGTGCGGCTACCTACCGTGGCGAAACAGCGCTGGCGGTCGGCATGTCCCGTATTTCGGACAATGGCCGCTGGGTGACCAAGTTCACAGGCTCTGCCAACTCGCGTGGTCAGGTCGGTGTGTCGGTCGGTGCTGGCTATCAGTGGTAAGAGGGAGGAATTTCAAATGAAACGCAAACATGTTCCCAGCCTGCTGGCAGGTGCCGTGGCGGTATCGCTGTTGATGATGCTTGGCGGTTGCGCCAGCACCATCAGCAAAGGAGTGGATGAGCAGGGGCGGGCGCAGGAAGTGATCTTCCCTGACCCGACCAAGGATGCCACCCAGCCCGAGGGCAGCTACCCCAATAGCGAGAGTCTGAGCAAATTGCGGGTTGGCCTGACCAAGACCCAGGTGCAGCAACTGATTGGCACGCCTCACTACAAGGAGGGCTTTGGCGCCCGCGAGTGGGATTACCTGCTGCACATGCCCAGCAGCGATGTGGTCTGTCAGCTCAAGCTGATCTACAACAAGCAGATGCAGGTCGGCAGCATTCATTCCTTGCCAGCGCAATGCCTGAAGGTCAGCGGCCAATAACGGAGCTCATTGCTTCAATCAAACGCCCGGCGGTAATGCGCTGGGCGTTTTTTATTGCGGCTGCGATATGTAGCGGGCTCGATCAAGTGCCAATGCAAGCTGCACGCTGCAGGCGCTTGCGGGGCAGACCCAAGTAATAGCATCTTGGTTTCTTGATTTGACTCAAGAGATTGATGCGAGCTGGCGTGCGCCCTTCATGGCAGTGATGACTGAAATTCGTGCGCCATCTGCGATGCCAGAATGAGCGCTAGCAATAGAGCATCTTGCGAAGCATGCTCCTGTTTTTGAGCTGCGGCGCTGGGGGAATGTCTGACAGCAGACTGAGAGCACGAGACGCTTGGAGCGCATTTCTTTTGGGTAAGATGGTTACATGCTGTGAGAGTGGCGTTGTTTGTCTTCGTTGCTCGGGCTCAGTCGTCAGCGCAGTACTGCAACGTTGCTTTGCGCTTGATTCCTATCAATCGTCATCTTGAAAGGTTTGATATGTCCCGTTCTATTTCTGATACCGTCTCCAACGCCCAAGAAGATCTGGAAAAGCTGGTTGGCGATCTGCGCGGTCTGCTGTCTGCTCGCGAGCTGGACAAAGTGCCTGAAATCAGCGCACTGCGCCAACGCATTGATGACAGCATGAACGTGGTGCGCGACTCTGCTGTGCGTGCAGCTCAGGATGCCGCTCGCCAAGCACGCGACGCTGCTGACAAGGCAGACCGCTATGCTCATGATGAGCCATGGCGCGTTGCTGGTGCAGCCCTGGCTGTGGGCGCGCTGGTGGGCTTCATGCTGGGCCGTCGTTGATGCAAGCGGCTCAACGCCAGGACTATTGCCTGTGAACTGGATTTCACTACTCGGTCTTGACGCATTGCTGGCGCGCTGGCGCGCCAGCCTGAATGAAGTTGCGCTGGCTGCGGAGGATCGTGTTGATCTTGCGCAGCTGGAGTGGCAGGTGCACAAGCGCAGCCTTCAGACTTTGCTGATACTGGTGGTCGCGCTGGGTGGCCTGACAGTGGTGGTGTTGACCGTGCTGTCCATCGCACTGATGGTGCAGTTTTGGGATACCGCGCATCGCAACACGGTGGCATGGTGCCTGGCGGGTGGCTGGCTGTTGATCTGGGTGCTGGCACTCTGGCGCTTGCTGGCCGCGGTCAAGCAACTGTCTGAGCCATTCAAGCTCACCCGCAGCGAACTCAAGGTGGATTGGAAAACTCTGAAGGAGAAGCTCTAGCATGAATGCTCTTCGTCAGCCGGAAACCGAAGTCACCAAGCCAGTGGGCTTTGATGCGCAGCTGTGGGAAGGTGCCACGCAAGAGCAGCAACTGGTGCTCAAGCGTATTGCCAAGCAGCGTGCACGCCTTCAAGCGCGTTCTGCGGCCCGGGCGCAGGCCTTGACGCTGCAGCAGCAGGCCAAGGGTGCAGAGCAGGTTTCGCCTGACGCGCCGCTGGCAGATCGGGCTATTGCGTTTGTGCGCCTGCACCCGATTGCCACGGCTGTTGCGGGCGTGGCTCTGATGGCGCTTGGCCCGCGCAAGCTGATGCGCTGGGGCACGATTGCATGGCCCTGGGTCATGAAGCTGCAACAGCAGCGCAGCCGAAGCTGATTTCTGCAGATTTTTCAGCGATCGCTGTGAAATTTGCGTCAAATAAAACAGCCCGTGAAGCTCAAGGCTTGCACGGGCTGTTTTTATGTGTATTGCAATGAAGTGAATCAGTGCATGTGCGCAATGGCTTGGGCGGCTTCAGTCACCAAGTCAGGGCCGCGATAGATCAGGCCGCTGTAGATTTGCACCACGTCTGCACCTGCACGAATCTTGCTGACAGCATCCGCACCGCTCAAAATGCCGCCAACGCCGATGATGGGGTAGCGGCTGCCCAGCGCAGAGCGCAATTGGCGAATGATCTGGTTGCTGGCTTCCAGCACGGGCGCGCCCGACAGGCCGCCAGTTTCTTCGGCGTGCTGCAGGCCTTTGACGGCTTCACGGCTGATGGTGGTGTTGGTGGCAATCACACCGTCCATGCCGTGGCGCTGCAGTGTGGCGGCGATCACGCCCACTTGCTCTTCGTCCAGATCGGGGGCGATTTTCACAAACACGGGTGTGCGCTTGCCGTGCTCGGTGGCCAGTTGCTCGCGGCGATTGGCAATGGCGCCCAGCAAGGCATCCAGCGCTTCATCGCTTTGCAGCGCCCGCAGGTTCTTGGTGTTGGGTGAGCTGATGTTCACCGTCACATAGTCTGCGTGAGGATAGACGCCATCCAGCGCCTTGATGTAGTCGCTGGTGGCTTCTTCGATAGGCGTGGTGGCGTTCTTGCCGATGTTCAAGCCTAGGAGCATGGGTGCTCCGTTGGCACGTACTTGCGAGCGGCGCACATTGGCCAGGAAGGCGTCCAGCCCTTCGTTGTTGAAACCTAGCCGATTGATCAGCGCATTTTTTTCAGGAATGCGGAACATGCGAGGCTTGGGGTTGCCAGGCTGAGGGCGGGGCGTGACGGTGCCCACTTCCACAAAGCCAAAGCCCATGGCGGCCAGCGCATCAATGCAGCGCGCATTCTTGTCCAGGCCTGCAGCCATGCCCACGCGGTTCGGAAACTTCAGGCCAGCCAGCTCAATGGGGTCGCTGACCAGCGGGCGTGCCCAGGCCTTTTGCAGCAAGGTGTTCTGGCCCTTTGCCATGAGATTCATGGTGAAGTCGTGGGCGGCTTCGGGGTCCATGCCGAAAAGAAGTGGACGGGTCAGTGAGTAAGGAATAAGAGACATGGAGATAATCGCAGGATTATCTGGATTTTCCCTCATGACGACATCTGCTGCACCTCTCTCTCAAGATGAACTGAAAACTTTGGTCGGACAAGCTGCCCTGCAATATGTGGTAGCTGGCGAAATCGTGGGCGTGGGCACCGGCTCCACGGTCAACAAATTCATTGATGCACTGGCCACCATCAAGGACCAGATTCCCGGCGCAGTCTCCAGCTCCGTCGCCAGTACCGAGCGCCTGAAGGCTCTGGGCATCAAGGTATTTGATGCCAATGAAGTGCAGCGCCTGGCGGTGTATATCGATGGTGCAGACGAGATCGACGGCCAGGGCTATATGGTCAAGGGCGGCGGTGCGGCCCTGACGCGCGAGAAGATTGTGGCGGCGCTGGCTGACCGCTTTGTCTGCATTGCCGATGAGTCCAAACTAGTGGACGCGCTGGGCAACTTTCCCTTGCCCGTGGAAGTGATTCCCATGGCAGCAGGCCAGATTGCCCGCCGTTTTGAAGCCATGGGCGCTGGTGTGACTGCCCAGATTCGCATGAAAGATGGCGCGCCGCTGGTGACGGACAACGGCCAGCACATTCTTGATGTGCGTGGCCTGAAGATTGCAGAGCCTCTGGCTTTCGAGTCTCAGGTCAACCAATGGCCTGGCGTGGTGACTGTGGGCGTGTTTGCCCATCAGAAAGCCGCAGTTTGCCTGCTGGGTACCGCAACCGGTGTGAAGACGCTGACGTACTGAACGCTTCAGACTCCAAGAAAAAGCCACTTGCGTTATGTAAGTGGCTTTTTTGTTATGAATTTGATAGCTGATGGTGCTTTATATATAAGCACTAAGGGCTTGTTTCATTGAAATTTGAGCGCTAGAAAAAATTCTCATAAAGGTTGGCAAAAACCAGCCAGATGAGAAACAGCGCAAAGCTCCAGCCGATCAGCCGTATGTTGAACGCGCAGGCCTGCTTGCGCCAGCGGTTGATGATTTCTGCGGCAGACCAGAAGATGCCGTGACCGATGAAAAACAGGCCCATCACCACCTCGTAGCCGAAGCGGTTCAAGCCATTTTGCAGACCACCATCTGCCACAAACCAGGCGGTAATCAGTACAGGCCCGAGCAGCAGCAGTGAAGACTTCAGAAGCTGGTGGGTCTGGGGCATATTGATCAGGCGGAGCTTTAGAAGCGCAGGCCCGCAGGATTATTAGGCGTGGGGGTGCCGGGGCGCGGTGCGGCCTGTGGGCTGGCGGGAGCAGCGCTGCGTGTCGCGTTGTTCTCTGCAGGTTTGGCTTTTTCCGCTGGGGCAGGCGTTGTCAGCGGCCGCGCGGTAGGAGCGCGGTAATTGGCGGGCAGGGCGGACTGCGCCGGATAGCCTGCAGCTTTCAGATATTGTGCCCAGCTGTCTTCGCCAAACCCTTTGAGGTGCTGGCTGCCAATGGTGGCAAAAGGCAGGTTGTCCTGACCGCTGAGCTTTTTCAGGGCCTCAAGGTCTGTGTTGGTTTCTACCGTGCGTTCGCTGAACGGTACGCCACGGCCTTTGAGGTAGTTGCGTGCCTCATCACAGGGCTGGCATTCCTTGGCCGAATAAAGTGTGACGGGATAGCGCGTGGCAGTCTGGCGCAGCTCATAAGGCAGTTGCGCCAGCGGTACGGTATTACCAGATGCACTGCCTTCCGAGCTGACAGAGCCGGAAACAGCGCTCTGGCTATTGGCTTGCGGAGGGCGGTCAGAGAAGGTTACACGGCCATCTGGCCCGACCACGCGGTACACGCCCTGGGCAGCCACAGGGCCTGCGACCAATGCGCCCGAGCCCAGCATGACAGCCGTCAGCACGCCCAGAAGGCTGCGAGATGAAGTGGTATCAAAAAAGGAGCAATGCATCGGCGCAATCATCAGGTTCTAGCAATGCGGCAAAGCATAGCGTGATTGCACGGCCTTATGTATAGATTTTGCCCCTTGCTGCGCACACAAGCCTTGGTACACCGTTGCCTGGTTGAGCGCTGGGCCTTGTGGCCGCTGTGTGCTGTCGGGGCTGGCCAACCTTGGGTTTGCTGAGAAACAGGTTGGCGCAGGAATGAAAAACGCCCGCTAGGCGGGCGTCTGAACGACTGGTGCGCAGGCTGGCTGCGTCAGCGCATTCAGTGGGTCTGGGCCATGCCCTGGTGGCGCAGCAGAGCGTCGATCTGTGGCTCGCGGCCACGGAAGGCCTTGAACGACTCCATGGCGGGGCGGCTGCCACCAGCTTCCAGAATTGATTCGCGGTACTTGCGGCCCGTTTCTGGGTTGGGCGTGCCGTCGGCCAGCGTGGTTTCTTCAAAAGCTGCATAGGCGTCAGCGCTCAGCACCTCGGCCCACTTGTAGCTGTAGTAACCCGCTGCATAGCCGCCCGCAAAAATATGGCTGAAGGTGTGGGCCATGCGGTTGTAGGCCGGCGAGGGCAGCACGGCCACTTCACTGCGCACCTTTTTGAGCAGGGGCATGAAGTCTTCGGCGGGGTTGTGCTCGGTGTGCAGCAGCATGTCGAACAGCGCAAACTCGATCTGGCGCAGGGTCTGCATGCCCGACTGGAAGTTCTTGGCCGCAATCATCTTGTCGTACAGCGCGCGGGGCAGGGCCTCGCCGGTATCGACATGGGCGGTCATGTGCTTGAGCACATCCCATTCCCAGCAGAAATTTTCCATGAACTGGCTGGGCAGCTCCACCGCGTCCCATTCCACGCCTGCAATGCCCGAGACATCACGCTCGTTCACCTGGGTGAGCATGTGGTGCAGGCCGTGACCGGTTTCGTGGAACAGGGTGATGACGTCATCGTGCGTGAGCAGCGCGGGCTTGCCATCCACACCGGCCGCGAAATTGCAGACCAGATGGGCTACAGGCGTTTGCAGCTGGTGCGTATCGGGGCGCAGCCAGCGGGTGCGCACATCGTCCATCCAGGCGCCGCCACGCTTGCCTTTGCGGGCCTGGGGGTCCAGATAGAACTGGCCGACCAGTTGCGGACCCTGAGCAGTAGCGCGCTCGATGCGGTAGAACTCCACGCAGGGGTTCCACACCGGTGCCTCATCGCGGCGGATGGAGACTTCAAACAGCGTCTCGACAATCTTGAACAGACCGGCCAGCACCTTGGGGGCGGGGAAGTATTGCTTGAGTTCCTGCTCGCTGAAGGAGTAGCGCGCTTCCTTGAGCTTTTCGCCAATAAAGGCCCAGTCCCAGGGTTGAGGCTCGGCAATAGCGAGTTCGGCCTTGGCAAAGGCGCGCAGGTCGGTCACGTCTTTTTCGGCATAGGGGCGGGCACGCTGGCCTAAGTCGCGCAGAAAGTCGATGACCTGTTTGGGTGAGTCGGCCATCTTGGTGACGACCGAGACTTCGCCAAAGCTTTGATAGCCCAGCAGCCTGGATTCTTCCTGGCGCAGTGCCAGGATTTCCTTCATCACGGCCGTGTTGTCGAATTTGGCGGCATCGCCTTCGGCCTGATCGGAAGCGCGGGTCACATAGGCGTGATAGAGCTTCTCGCGCAGCGCGCTGCTTTGGGCAAACTGCATCACGGGCAGATAGCAAGGCATCTTGAGCGTGAGCTTGTAGCCTTCCTTGCCATCGGCTTCTGCGGCAGCCCTGGCCGAGGCGATCACATCGCTGGGCACGCCGTCGAGTTCTTCGAGCTTGGCGTAGTAGGCAAAGGCGTCGGTGGCGTCCAGCGCGTTTTCGCTGAATTTTTGGGCCAGTTCGGCAGAGCGGGCCTGAATGGCAGCAAAGCGTTCTTTGGCGGCGCCTTGCAATTCCGCGCCCGACAGCACAAAGCCGCGCATGGCGTGGTCCCAGGCGGCGCGTTGCTCATTGTTCAGGCTGGCGGGGTCAATGGCCTTGTACTTGGCGTACAGGCGTTCATCGGCACCCAGGTTGGTCCAGAACTCTGTGACGCGGGGCAGGGCTTCGTTGTAGGCGGCGCGCAGCTCGGGCGTATCGGCCACGCTGTTGAGGTGGTTGACGGCAGACCATGCGGTGCCCAGCTTCTCGGTGGCCACATCGAGCACGGCCGAAATGGCTTCCCACTTCGCCGGGAAGTCGGGTGTGACCACGGTCTCCAGCGCCTCGCTGGCGCGTGCCAGCAGCACATCAATGGCCGGGCCCACATCCGCAGGCTGAATGCGGTCAAACAGGGGCAGGGAGGAGGATTCGAGGAGTGGATTGCTCATGCTGTATTAGGTGCCGGCAAGGTCGAGAAAATCAAGCACTGCCATCGCAATGTTTTGCTATGGCAGTGATAGCGTCAGCCATTGGTCAGTACTGGTACTGTGCCAAATCAGGGATGCCAAGCAAGGGCCGCCCCGCAGCGAAGGCATCGTCCCCCTCCGGCGCGTAGCACCAGAGAGGGGGAAGGCGCGAGAGCGCCTCAGGGGGTGTTACCCCACCGTTCTTTCAGCAGACTCCATAGTGTTGACCAGCAGCATGGTAATCGTCATGGGGCCAACACCACCGGGCACAGGGGTGATGTAGCCAGCGACTTCCTTGACGCCGTTGAAATCCACATCGCCGCACAGCTTGCCTTCGGCATTGCGGTTCATGCCCACGTCGATCACCACGGCACCGGGCTTGACCATGTCGGCCGTCAGCACATCGACCTTGCCCACGGCGGCGACGATGATGTCGGCCTGGCGCGTCATGGCGGCCAGATCGGCGGTACCGCTGTGAGTGACGGTGACGGTGGCGTTGGCGGCCAGCAGCATCATGGCCATGGGCTTGCCCACGATGTTGGAGCGGCCGATCACCACGGCGTGCTTGCCGCGCAGATCCTTCATGCCGATGGATTCCAGCATCTTCATGCAGCCGTAGGGCGTGCAGGCCTTGAAGCCGACTTCACCCACCATCAGTGCGCCGGCGCTGGCGACGTGGAAACCGTCCACATCCTTGGCGGGGGAGATGGTTTCGATGACCTTGTGGTCGTCGATGTGCTTAGGCAGCGGCAGTTGCACCAGGATGCCGTGGATGCTGGGGTCGTTGTTGAGCGCTTCCACGCGGGCCAGCAGTTCGGCCTCGGTCATGGTGGCATCGTACTTTTCCAGCACGGAGTGGAAGCCCACGTCTTCGCAGGCCTTGACCTTGTTGCGCACGTAGACCTGAGAGGCCTGGTTGTCGCCCACCAGAATTACGGCCAGACCGGGCGTGACGCCCTTGGTCTTGAGGGCTGCTGCACGCGTGGCGACTTCCTTGCGCAGTTGTTCGGAGAGGGCTTTGCCGTCGATGATTTGGGCTGTCATTGCTGGATTACCAATAAAAAATGCTGCTAGCCCTTGATTTACAAGCACTAGCAGCTATCAGAATAGGAGTTCACTAAGGCGTTCGCCTGAGCAGTGCTCCTTCAATTATCTCGCGATTGAAGAGGCCTCCAATCACGTGTGCATCTCTTAGTTCATTGCGGCAGCGGCCTTGGCGGCTGCTGCTGTCTGGCCTTGGCCCAGGGCGATCTTGAGCAGATCGGCCACGGTGTTGGCGTTGAGCTTTTCCATGATGTTGGCGCGGTGCGCTTCCACGGTCTTGATGGAAATGCCCAGATCGTCAGCGATCTGCTTGTTCAGGCGGCCGGCGACGATGCGCTCCAGCACCTGGGCTTCGCGGCCGGTGAGCTTGGCCAGCAGCGCATCGCGGCTGGCAGCTTGCTGGTGGCCTGCGAAGGCTTCGCGGGCGTGGTCCAGCATGCGCTCGACCAGACCCAGCAGCTCTTCTTCATTGAAAGGCTTCTGGATGAAGTCCAGCGCGCCCTTCTTCATGGTGTTCACTGCCATGGGCACATCGCCGTGGCCGGTAATGAAGACGATAGGCAGGGGAGATTTGCGCTCGATCAGGCGATCCTGCAGCTCCAGCCCCGTCATGCCGCCCATGCGGATGTCAACGATCAGGCAGGCAACTTCGCGGGGGTCGTAACGTGAGAGAAAAGTCTCGGCGGAATCAAAACAGCGAACGCGGTAGTCCTTGCCTTCCAGCAGCCATTGAAGCGAATCGCGCACTGCCTCATCGTCATCAACTACGTAAACCGTGCCTTTTTTGGGTATCAAACTCATGCAATCGTCCTCTTTATGGGTTCGCTTGTCGTGTTGAGTGTTGTCGTCTCCACACCCGTTGCCAACGGTAGCCAGAATGAAAACCGGCAGCCAGTGACCTCGGAACCATTGTAGAGGTTCTCGGCGTGCATTCGACCATGATGGGACTCAACAATGGATCGGCAAAGGTTCAGGCCAATGCCCATGCCTTCACTTTTGGTGGAGAAGAAAGCTTCAAACAGGTGCTCCAGCACCTCGGGCGGCAGGCCCTTGCCGGTGTCTTCGACTATAAATTCAACGCCCTGGCGGCCTTCAAACGGCTCGGGGCGCACGCGTAGCTCCACGCTGCGCTGGCCGGTGGGGCGCTCAGACATGTCGATGGACTCAGCACTGTTTTTCATCAAATTGATGAGAACCTGCTCAATCAGGATCGTGTCGGCCATCACCGGGGGCATGCGTTCGGCCACATGGGAAGCCAGTTGGACATTGCGGCGGCGCAGCTCAATGCCTGCCAGCTCGACGGCTTCGTCCACCATGTCCGAGACCTGAGCCAGCGTGCGGTTGGGCTCGCTCTTTTTCACGAACGAGCGAATGCGCTGAATGATCTGCCCGGCACGCAGGGCCTGATGCGCTGTCTTTTCCAGTGCGAACTTCATCTGTTCAGGCGTCAGCGTGCCGTTTTCCAGGCGCGTGAGCATGCCGGAGCTGTAGTTGCTGATGGCCGTGAGCGGCTGGTTCAACTCGTGCGCGACGCTGGAAGCCATTTCACCCATGGTGATGAGACGGCTGGCGGTCTGGGCCTTTTCGGCCTGTGCGGCGGCCTGGTCTTCAGCCAGACGGCGCTGGGTAATGTCGGTGGCAATCACCATCTGGGCCAGGCGCCCGTCCACCCAGCTCAGATAGCGCGAGCGCACTTCCAGCCACTTGCCCAGACTGGGCACGAAGATTTCGGCGTTTTCGCTGCGGGCGGCGGTCAGGGTGTCCGTGGGCAGGCCCATCAGGCCATCTTCGTCTTCGGCCTCGGGCTGGTGGCGAATGGGCAGCTTGCCCGCCTGGGCCACCAGTTGCAGATGCCCTTCGGTGTGTGAGCCAAACCACTGGCGATAGAGCTTGTTGGCAAAAAGCAGCTCAGCACTGCCCAGAGGTGCTACAGAAACCGAAGCATCCAGCGCTTCCAGCACAATGGTAAAGCGCTCATATGATGCGGAAAGCTGCTCGCGGATGCGATTGGGCTCGGTAATGTCTGTCATGGAAGACATCCAGCCCGTGTGCTGGCCGTGGGCGTCAATCAGCGGCGAGACATACAGGCGCGCATCAAAGAGCGAACCGTTCTTGCGCTTTACGCGCACCTGAAAGCCGCCGACGATGGTTTTGCCCGACAGCTCTTCGCGCAGTTGCGACTGCAGATTGTCGTAATCGTTATCGGGCCAGTAAGAGTAGGGCGGCACCTGACCCACCAGCTCTTTCTCGCTCCAGCCCGTCATCTGGCAGAAAGCCGCGTTCACATAGGTAATGCGGCCATTCAGGTCAAGGGCGCGCATGCCGGTCAGCACGGAGTTTTCCATGGCGCGGCGGAAATTAGTCTCGGCCACCAGGGCCTCTTGCGCACGCTGGCGGCGGCGCGTGTGGCGCCAGGTGGCCAGCAGCAGCCAGGCGGTCATGGCAGACAAGGTGCCCACCAGCCAGAACAGCCCGCTGCCCACCACGCCCAGAGAGGTTCTGTAAGCCTGCGCCCGCAGCATCAAGGAAATGCCCACGGGCGATACCGGCACCTCGTATTCATTGGCAATGGCGCGCCAGTGCAGCAGCTCGCTGGGGGTTTTGCGCGGCGCCAGCGGTGTGCCTGCCAGGACCTGGCCCTGGCTGTCCAGCATGGTGATGGCATAGCGGGCCATCACCTCGGTGGGTGTGCCATAGCGCAGGATGCTGTCCACCGAGAATTCGGCCAGCAGCTCGCCGCTGTAGCGGCTGTTGTTGCTGATGGGGACGTGCAGCTGCAGCAGAGGGGGTGGATCGCTGGGCGTTGCTTTTTCCTGCACATAGATAGGCTGCAGCATTTCCTTGGCCTGCTGGAAGGCGTGCAGGGTCTCGCCCTTGTGCAGCACTTCACCGGTTACGCGTAGCTGGTCGGTGCTAACGGTGGGGGCAGACTGGCTTTGCAGAATCTGGCGCTTGTCGTCCACCCAGGTGATGGACTGCAGCTCGGGGTATTGGCTGATCAGGGCTTCGGCGCGGTTGTCAAAGTCGGTCTTGCGCATATCGCGGGTGCCCACGTCGCGGGCCATGCGCATCAGCTGCTCCTGGCGCTCCAGCAAACGCAGGCGTACCCGCTGCTGCGCATATTCCACGTCACGGCGCAGAGCTTCCTGCTCGCGGTCGACTTCCTCCGTGCGCAAGTACCAGAAAGACGCAATGATTGCAGCCATGAACATCAGCACCGACGCCAGCGGCGCCAGCGCGGCGTAGCGATCCTGACGGGTAGGTGACAGGCTGCGCCACCAGCTTCGCCACCAGCGCACAGGCGAGGCAACGGATTGCGCGTTTTCGGCGTTTGTTTTTTCTGGTTCGAAAGTGCTTGGTTGCATGTTGTCAGTGTAGGGGAGAGACCCACTGCTTTAGCCGAGTATTTTTGTCGCGAGGGCGACTGTTTTTGGGTGCTTCAGAGTATGTGCATTTGCAGCATTTTTTTAAATAGTGAAATCACGCGGCACCATTTGAAATTCAAAAAAAATGTGCGAAACTCCGCTGGCATCGAGACAGTGAATCGGTTTAATCCGGGGAGCGCCTGACCGGGGCTGTGCCGCGCAATGCGTGGTGTGGCACTTGCCACCATCGCGTGATTGCCGCACTCACTGATTCGGTTTTGAGAATGAACTTACCTTTTTTGCTTCTGTGTACAGCGCAGTGTGCAGAAAATGTGTGAGTAGTTCTGATAGCGACCCCTCTCTCGAAGGAGACACACACAATGACAGCTCAGACTGACCCACAAGGCGCTGGCATGCCCGCCGGCCTGGACCAACAAGAATCCCGTGAGTGGATGGATGCTCTTTCCGCGGTGATCGACCGCGAAGGCGCAGATTACGCACACAAGCTGATTGAGGAACTGCTGGAACACGCTCGCCAGAGCAGCGTGGACATGCCTTTCTCCGCCAACACCGGCTATGTGAACACCATCGAAGCTGACCAGGAAGAAAAGTGTCCTGGCAACCTCGAAATTGAAGGCCGTCTGCGTGCCTACATGCGCTGGAACGCCATGGCCATGGTGGTCAAGGCCAACCGCATTCACCCCCCAGAAGGTGGTGACCTGGGCGGCCACATCGGCTCCTTCGCTTCGCTGGCCAATATGTTTGCCGCCGGCTTCAACCACTTCTGGCACGCTGAAAACGAAAACCACGGTGGTGACTGCCTGTACATCCAGGGTCACGTCTCGCCTGGCATCTACGCCCGCGCCTACCTGGAAGGCCGTATCTCTGAAGAGCAACTGCTGAACTTCCGCCAGGAAGTGGACGGCAAGGGTCTGTCCAGCTACCCCCACCCCAAGCTGATGCCTGACTTCTGGCAGTTCCCCACGGTGTCCATGGGCCTGGGCCCGCTGATGGCCATCTACCAGGCACGCTTCCTGAAGTACCTGCACGCACGCGGCATTGCCAACACCGAAAACCGCAAGGTCTGGGTGTTCTGCGGCGACGGTGAAATGGACGAAGTGGAATCTCTGGGCGCTATCGGTCTGGCTTCCCGCGAAAACCTGGACAACCTGGTCTTCGTCATCAACTGCAACCTGCAGCGCCTGGACGGCCCTGTGCGCGGCAACGGCAAGATCATTCAGGAGCTGGAAGGCGAATTCCGCGGCGCTGGCTGGAACGTCATCAAGCTGCTGTGGGGCAAGGGCTGGGACGAGCTGCTGGCCAAGGACAAGGACGGCGTCCTCAAGAAGATCATGATGGAGTGCAACGACGGCGACTATCAGGCCATGAAGGCCAACGATGGTGCTTTCGTGCGCAAGAACTTCTTCGGCCGCGATCCTCGCGCCCTGAAGATGGTCGAACACATGTCCGACGACGAAATCTGGAACCTGCGCCGTGGTGGCCACGACTCCCAGAAGGTCTATGCAGCTTTCGCCGCTGCCAACGGCCACAAGGGTCAGCCCACTGTGCTGCTGGTCAAGACCGTCAAGGGCTTTGGCATGGGCAAGGTCGGTGAAGGCAAGAACAACGTTCACCAGACCAAGAAGCTGAGCGACGAGGACATTAAGGCCTTCCGCGACCGTTTCAACATCCCAATCCCCGACAGCCAGATCGCGGACATTCCTTTCTACAAGCCTGCAGACGACACGCCCGAAATGCGTTACCTGCACGAGCGTCGCAAGGCGCTGGGCGGCTACCTGCCACACCGTCGCCAGCAGGCTGACGAGCAGTTCACAGCGCCTACGCTGGACACCTTCAAGGCCATCCTGGAGCCCACTCCAGAAGGTCGTGAAATCTCCACCACTCAGGCTTATGTGCGTTTCCTGACGCAGCTGCTGCGTGACAAGAACATCGGCCCCCGCGTGGTGCCCATCCTGGTGGACGAAGCCCGTACCTTTGGTATGGAAGGTCTGTTCCGTCAAGTTGGTATCTACAACCCTCACGGTCAGCAATACACCCCGGTCGACAAGGACCAGGTGATGTACTACCGCGAAGACAAGGCCGGTCAGATTCTGCAGGAAGGCATCAACGAAGCTGGCGGCATGTCCAGCTGGATCGCTGCGGCCACCAGCTACAGCCATAGCAACCGGGTCATGATCCCGTTCTATGTGTACTACTCGATGTTCGGCTTCCAGCGCATTGGCGATCTGGCCTGGGCAGCGGGTGACCTGCAAGCGCGCGGCTTCCTGCTGGGCGGCACTTCGGGCCGCACCACACTGAACGGCGAAGGCCTGCAACACGAAGACGGTCACAGCCACATTCTGGCCAACACCATTCCTAACTGCATTACCTATGACCCCACCTTCGCTCACGAAGTGGCCGTCATCATGCAAGACGGTCTGCGCCGCATGGTGCAGAACCAGGAAAACGTCTTCTACTACATCACGCTGCTGAATGAAAACTACCCCATGCCTGGTCTGACCGAAGGCACGGAAGAGCAGATCATCAAGGGCATGTACATGGTCAAGCCTGGCCAGAAGGTGCCTGAGAGCGGCCTGCGCGTTCAGCTGATGGGCTCGGGCACCATCCTGCGCGAATCCTTCTTCGCACAGGAACTGCTGGAAAAGGACTGGGGCGTTGCTGCCGACGTCTGGAGCTGCCCATCGTTCAACGAACTGACCCGCGAAGGCCAGGAAGTGGACCGCTTCAACATGCTGCACCCCATGGAAACCGCCAAGGTTCCATTCGTGGCCCAGCAACTGGCTGCCCACCCAGGCCCCGTCGTCGCTTCGACCGACTACATGAAGGCCTACGCCGAGCAGATCCGCCCCTACATGCCCAAGGGCCGTACCTACAAGGTGCTGGGCACTGACGGCTTCGGTCGTTCGGACTTCCGCGCCAAGCTGCGTGAACACTTCGAAGTCAACCGCCACTACATCGTGGTTGCGGCTCTGCGCGGTCTGGCCGATGAAGGCAAGATCAACGCCACCACCGTGGCCGAAGCGATCAAGAAGTACGGCATCAACGTCGACAAGATCAACCCGCTGCACGCCTAAAAAGGGGAGACAGATAACATGGCATTGACAGAAATCAAGGTCCCCGATATCGGCGACTTCTCCGAAGTCGGCGTGATCGAAGTGCTGGTCAACGTGGGCGACACCATCAAGGTGGAACAGTCCCTGCTGACCGTGGAATCCGACAAGGCTTCCATGGAGATTCCTTCCAGCCACGCTGGCGTTGTGAAGGAAATCAAGGTTGCTCTGGGCGACAAGGTCAAGGAAGGCTCCCTGATCGTGGTGCTGGAAACCGCTGACGCGGCTGCCGCGCCCGCTCAGGCTGCTGCCCCTGCTCCCGTGGCAGCAGCACCCGCACCTGTGGCTGCCCCCGTGGCCGCCGCTCCTGTAGCTGCTGCTCCGGTCGCTGCTGCACCTGCTGCATCGTCCACCGTGGACATCAAGATTCCCGATATCGGCGACTTCAAGAACGTGGCCGTGATCGAGATGCTGGTCAAGGTGGGTGACACCGTGGCTGTTGAGCAATCGCTGTTCACCGTGGAGTCCGACAAGGCTTCGATGGAAATTCCATCGCCATCGGCTGGCACCATCACGGCGCTGACCATCAAGCTGGGCGACACCGTCAACGTGGGCGACGTCGTCGGCCAGATGACAGTGCAGGGTGCTGCGGCCCCCGCACAGGCTGCGGCTCCAGTCGCTGCTGCTGCACCCGTTGCCGCCCCCGTGGCTGCTCCTGTGGCCGCCGGTCCTGTCGCAGCGCCTGTGGCTTCGGCACCTGTGGCTGCACCGGTTGCCGCACCTGCTGCGCACAACCCCACCGTGGCTCCTTCGGGTCAACTGCCCCATGCATCCCCTTCCGTGCGCAAGTTCGCTCGTGAACTGGGCGTGCCTCTGGCAGAAGTCAAGGGTTCGGGCAGCAAGGGCCGTATCACTCAGGACGACGTGCAAGCCTTCACCAAATCGGTGATGGCTGGTGCCGTGCAGACGCTGGCGCAGCAAGCCGCCGCTCCCAAGTCTTCTGGCGGCAACGTCGGTGGTCTGGAAGTGCTGGCATGGCCCAAGGTCGACTTTGCCAAGTTTGGCCCTGTCGAGCGCAAGGACCTGTCGCGCATCAAGAAGATCTCGGGCGCCAACCTGCACCGCAACTGGGTGATGATCCCCCACGTCACCAATAATGACCTGGCCGACATCACCGACCTCGAAGCCTTCCGCGTCAGCACCAATGCTGAAAACGCCAAGGCCAAGAGCGATGTCAAGGTGACCATGCTGGCTTTCGTCATCAAGGCGCTGGTGGCTGCACTCAAGAAGTTCCCCGAGTTCAATGCCTCGCTGGACGGCGACACTCTGGTCTACAAGCAGTACTTCAACATCGGTTTTGCCGCTGACACACCGAACGGCCTGGTCGTTCCCGTGCTCAAGGATGCCGACAAGAAGGGCATCATGCAGATCAGCCAGGAAATGGGTGAGCTGGCCAAGAAGGCGCGTGACGGCAAGCTGGGCGCTGCCGACATGCAAGGCGGCTGCATGTCCATCTCGTCGCTGGGCGGTATTGGCGGCACCCACTTCACGCCTATCGTCAACGCACCTGAAGTGGCAATTTTAGGTCTGTCCAAGGGCCAGATGACGCCGGTGTGGGACGGCAAGCAGTTCGTGCCCCGCCTGATGCTGCCGCTGAGCCTGTCGTACGACCACCGTGTCATCGACGGCGCTGCCGCAGCCCGCTTCAACGCCTATCTGGGCGCTGTGCTGGCCGACTACCGCCGCATCCTGCTGTAAGCAGCCAACGGGCAGGCTGGTTTTGAAAGAAATCGGCCTGTAGCGCTTACCCATTGTGCGCAAGCAGCTATCAAAACTGATGAGCTTGCGCTTCACCTTACTGCCCTGTGAGTGAGATGAAGAACCTGAGACAGCACCCCATCGAGCATCTGCGTGGCGTCATCCCCGGCATCCGGCCTTTTCCGGAAGCCGCTGACGTCTTTGCCGAGCCCGTCGAGAAATACGCGCGGCACCTGCTGCCGCTCGTCACCATCGATCTTGCGCTGCTGGATGACGCCTGGAGCGGGCCGATTCATCTCCTGGCACCTTGCGAGCCCTATGAAGGGCAAGTCGGGGAGTGGGGCGGGCATGAGTTTGGGAATGCACTGCTCAAGCCCGACTGGCTGGCTTTCAAGCTGAGCGAAGCAGGCAAGTACGAGCTGCTGGGCGACTGGCGCTACTTCATGCTGGAGCAGGACGACCGTGCCGACTGGCTGGAAAAGTCACTCGACTGGCGCGAGGTTCGCACCCAGCATCGTGAGCTGGTCAAGCTGGGCGTAAAGCCACCGTTTGAGCTGCACCACGAGTCCAAATACTCATGGCGCGATGTGATGGAGCTGCACTATGCAACCCAGCACGCCGTGTACGACCAGGCCAAGCGGGACTTTCTGGCCCATGGCTGGAATGCTGCGAACGCATGGGATGACCCCGCCGAAGTCGCCAAGCTGCCTTTGTTTGAGGCAGGCACTGATTGCTATGAAACCACCTCCGGGCGCTATCTGCTGGGTGTGCTGGGCGGTCCCTCCTGGGGCGGCAACTGGAGCAATCTGACCAATGAACTGCTGAGCGACACGGGCACGGAAGATGGTGTTCACCCCATCCACCCCGAGACCGGCGCGCACTTCGAGTTCATCTGCAGTGCCAATGCTGATGCTTTTACTTCGACAGGGACTGAAACCCTGCTGTTCTACGAGCCCGAGAGCCGCACCGTGCTGCAGACCTTTGATTGGAGCCAAGGCGACACCGCCCGGCTTCAAACCGAGAAAAACCGTTTTTGCTGCCTGATGCTTCAGGCGGCGCAGAGACAAAAACCAAGATAGGAGCGCATATGAGCCTCATCGATATCAAGGTGCCTAACATTGGCGACTTCGCCGAAGTGGGCGTGATTGAACTGCTGGTCAACGCTGGCGACACCGTGTCCGTGGACCAGTCCCTCATCACCGTGGAGTCTGACAAGGCCTCTATGGAAATCCCCAGCAGCCACGCTGGCGTCGTGAAGGAAATCAAGGTCAAGGTCGGCGACAAGGTTGCCGAAGGCTCCATCGTGCTGTCGCTGGAAGTGGCTGCTGATGCGGGCGCTTCTGCTGCTCCAGCCCCCGCCGCAGCGGCTCCTGCTCCTGTTACTGCACCCGTGGCCGCGCCTGTCGCTGCTGCTCCTGCTCCCATCGCCAGCAACTTTGCTGGCACCGTGGACATGGACTGTGATGTGGTCGTGCTGGGCGGTGGCCCTGGCGGCTACTCCGCAGCCTTCCGCGCTGCCGATCTGGGCCTCAAGGTCGTGCTGGTCGAGCGTTACAAGACGCTGGGCGGCGTCTGCCTGAATGTGGGTTGCATCCCATCGAAGGCACTGCTGCACGTGGCGGCCGTGATGGACGAGGTCAAGCACCTGGAGGTGGCAGGCGTCAAGTTTGCCGCTCCCGAAGTGAACATCGACCAGCTGCGCGGCCACAAGGAAAAGGTCATTGGCAAGCTGACCGGCGGTCTGGGCCAGATGGCCAAGATGCGCAAGGTCACCATCGTGCGCGGCTATGGCAACTTCGTGTCGGCCAACCACATCGAGGTCGAAGAGACCACGGGTGACGGCCAGGACAAGACCGGCAGCAAAAAGGTCGTTCAGTTCAAGAACGCCATCATTGCTGCAGGCTCGCAAGCCGTGCACCTGCCCTTCATGCCCAAGGACCCGCGCGTGGTGGACTCCACCGGCGCGTTGAATCTGAAGGAAGTGCCAAAGCGCATGCTGATCTTGGGCGGCGGCATCATCGGCCTGGAAATGGGCACCGTCTACAGCACGCTGGGCGCACGCCTGGACGTGGTGGAAATGATGGACGGCCTGATGCAAGGCGCTGACCGCGATCTGGTCAAGGTCTGGCAGAAGATGAACGCGCCACGCTTTGACAACATCATGGTCAACACCAAGACCGTGGGTGCCGAAGCCACGCCCGAAGGCATCAAGGTCTCGTTTGCACCCGCCAAGGATGGTGTGACCGTGCCCGAACCCCAGACCTACGACCTGGTGTTGCAAGCCGTGGGCCGCACGCCCAATGGCAAGAAGATCAGCGCTGACAAGGCTGGCGTGGCCGTGACCGACCGTGGCTTTATCGACGTCGACATCCAGATGCGCACCAACGTGCCCAACATCTTTGCGATTGGCGACATCGTGGGTCAGCCCATGCTGGCACACAAGGCCGTGCACGAAGCGCACGTGGCAGCTGAAGTCATCGCTGGCGAGCTGCAAGGCAATAAGGAGCTGGCTTCTGCCGCTTTCAATGCCCGCGTGATTCCCTCGGTCGCCTACACCGACCCCGAAGTGGCATGGGTGGGCCTGACGGAAGACCAGGCCAAGGCCCAAGGTATCAAGGTCAAGAAGGGCCTGTTCCCCTGGGCCGCCTCCGGCCGCGCCATCGCCAACGGCCGCGACGAAGGCTTCACCAAGCTGCTGTTTGACGACTCCCCCGAAGCCCACGGCCACGGCCGTATCCTGGGCGGCGGCATGGTCGGCACGCACGCGGGCGACATGATTGGTGAAATCGCTCTGGCCATCGAAATGGGCGCAGACACCGTGGACATCGGCAAGACCATCCACCCCCACCCAACCCTTGGCGAGTCCATCGGCATGGCGGCGGAAGTTGCGCATGGTTCCTGCACGGATGTGCCGCCGGCGCGCAAGTAAGCGAACAGGTCTTTGGACTTGTCAAAAGCAAAGGCAGCCTAAGGGCTGCCTTTTTTCATTGGCGTTCATGGTTTTGATAGCTGCTTGCGTGCGCTGTGTCTGCGTAAACCACTGATTTGGTCGCATAGATAGGTGCGGCAGATGACCTGTGTGGTGCATCCCCTAGTTCGGTTCTGAACTTGGCACGGAGCTTGGCATTTATCTTGGCAAAATAGTTGGCAATATTTCGAATTTATCTTTGATAAACAAAGAGATGCTACTTGTGTAGACTTGGCAATATGACTGCGCTCTACACATCGCCCCACCAGTTCGAGCCCTTGATGCCGTCCGATGCCCGCATCGAGCCTTTGCTCTCCAAGGCCGGTGATCTGGCGCGGGCTGCCACCACGCTGGCGGGCAAGCGCGTGCCGCCCGAGCTGCGCACTTTGCTGCGCAGCATGAACTCCTACTACACCAACCGCATCGAAGGTCAGCACACGCGCCCGCACGAGATTGAATTGGCGCTGGCTCAGGACTTTTCCGCCAACAAAGAACTGGCCGCCAAGCAGCGACTGGCCGTGGCCCATATCGAGGCCGAAGCCGCGCTGGAGCAGCGCTACCAAGGCGAGCAGGGCGTGCAGGCGCTCTACAGCCTGGATGGGGTGCAAGACCTGCACCGCGAGCTGTTTGGCCGACTGCCCGAAAGCGACTGGGATGTGGCCGAAGGCCACACCGTGCTGCCCGGCCAGCTGCGCAGCAAAGAAGTCAGCGTAGGGCTGCACATTGCCCCTGCTGCGGCCAGCGTGCCGGTGTTTATCGAGCGCTGGGCCAGTCGCTATGCCCATGTGCGCCGGGGCGAGGCCGCGCTGGTCGCCATGGCCTGTGCCCACCAGCGCCTGGGCTGGATTCACCCGTTTATGGACGGCAATGGCCGCGTCATGCGGCTGCATACGCACACGCTGCTCAGCAGCCTGGGTTACACCAACGGCCTATGGTCGCCGTTGCGCGGCTTTGCACGCGGGCAGGAGCGCTATTACGCCTTGCTGGCCGATGCCGACAGCGCCCGCCGTGGTGATCTGGATGGGCGGGGAAACTTAAGCGAGCAGGCGCTGATCGCCTGGGCCGACTATGTGCTGGATATCTGCCTGGACCAGGTGCAGTTCATGGGCCGCATGCTGGACTTTGACCTGATCAAAGACCGCATCGAAGCCGCGCTGGTGTTTGAGTCTTCGGTGCTAAAAACCGGTGTGCGTAAAGAAGCACTGCGCCCCTTGCACTATCTTTTCCTGAGCGGTGAAGAAATCCCGCGGGGGGAATTCAAAACCATGCTGGGCCTGGGCGACCGTATGGCCACCGACGCACTGGGCGCACTCGTCAAGCGCGGCCTGCTGAAAAGCGATAGCCCGCAAGGCAAGGTGCGCTTTGGGCTGCCGCAGCATGCACTGCGGTTTTTGTTTCCGAGGTTGTGGCCGGAGGCGGAGGTGGATTCGGCGAGATGAGAGTGGGCGCGGACGTGCTGCCAGGGCACAAGTAAAGCCGGTGAACAACGGCATCCCAAAGTTTGAGGAAAGCCTGTTCGAGCTTTTTTGCTGTTCCAATGGCGCATCCCTGTCGCTGACTTTGTGTTGCCCATCACCGACCACGAAAACTTTCCCCATGACTGACGAAGTTGAACTTATCCATTCCGCATTGACGCAAATATACGAGGCGGATGGCTATCGCTTACAAATCCAGATTTACCGCTTGAGCAACACCCTGTGGTCGTTGGAGGTCGTCGATGAAAACGGTACTTCGACCGTATGGGACGAGTTGTTTGACACCGACAAAGCGGCGCTGGAGCGCGCGTTTTTAGACATTGAAAAGGACGGCGCTGCGCAGTTTGTGGAAGAAGCCTTGCAAGAGGCGAAGGCCGCCGGGCCCGAGTTGCAGCGCAAACTGGCACAGCTCAAACAGCCACACTTGCCCGATCTCGCAGCGCCCTTGTCAGATGCTGAGCTACAGGAGCTTGAGCAACTGCTGCTGGAACTTGATTCCGATGAGGGCATGTTGCTGGAAATGCTGGATGGCTTTTTGTATGCCATTGCCATCGGGCCAGAACTGGTAATGCCCAGCCAGTGGCTACCCATGGTCTTGGGCGAGGCAGACGCGGGCATGATGCCTGCAGTGGAGAGCGAGGAAGCAGCCCAGCATCTGCTCGGATTGATCATGCGCCACTACAACAGCATCATCTCGGGCTTTGAGCAGACCCCGCGTTTGGTCACTCCCATCTGGGGCGCCACGGAATATGCAATAGGCACTTTTGAAGATGCTGAGATCTGGGCCCATGGTTTTTGTGAAGGCGTCAATCTCAGCCGAGCCGCATGGCAGCCACTGTTGGATGACTTGCAAGGCAAGCGCTGCTATCTGCCTATCGGTTTGCTAGGAGAGGCTGAACTGTCGCCCGAGCAAAACAAGCTGATTCGGACGCCTGCGCAGCGCCAGGCGCTTGCTCAACAAATACCAGAGGCGCTGCTGAATATGCATGCGTTCTGGCTGCCGCACCGATACGCGATGAACTTGCCTTCACAGGCTCCGCACATCAGCACCAAAGTAGGTCGCAACGAGCCATGCCCTTGTGGCAGCGGTAGAAAGTTCAAAAAATGCTGCGGCGGCGCAGGTGAGCCGCATTGATGCGCATGCAAGCATAACGATCAGGTCTCAGCACTTGCTCAAAACAAAGGCAGCCCCAGGCTGCCTTTTGCCATTTTGTTCATGGTTTTGATAGCTGCTTACGGCTTCTGTAATCAATGCCGATATGTAGTTTGCGCCATTGGCGTCGGCGCTCAGGGACGTGTTTTTTGCACTTCCATTCGCATTCGCCCAAGAACTTGATGCCAGTGGAATAAACCAGCAAATGCAGCCCCGCCTGGCTTGCCCTTCGGGTTGTGCCGCCTTGGGCTGTCTGCGGCGTTGGCGGCTCTCGCAAGGTACCTACCTTGCTTCGAGCCACCGCCTTGCATCCCATCCCAAGGCGGCACAACGCGATCCCCGTGCGTTATGTGAACAGGCCCTAGAGCGATAGGGCACATGGACTTGCAAACTGCGCTGGCGACGACAGACGGTGCTGAAGTTGGGTGCTGACCAATCCAACCCTGACAAATGCAAAAGGGATTCGACAAAGCCCATCGCCAGACGCAGCGCCAGAGCGAACAAATTTTTGATGGTCAGGCAAAACTGGATGGCAGCATCTGAGAACTTCGGGCTACGCCCGCGCTTAAGCGGCCGTAACGCTGCAGCTAGTTACCGAGTTACCCGCCATCGCCCGCCAATTGCAGGCGGCACCTCCACATGGTTTTGCAGGCAATGCGGTGGTTGAGCAAATCGCACAACTGATTGAGCAGCGCTGCGCGCTGACATGCCAACGCTTGGGGGAGTGAAAATTCCCGATCGGTAAATATTGATCTCTATTCGTCAAGCTTGCATAGAAAATTTACCGAACGGGAATTTTTAAAGGCTGCTGCTCCGAAGATCAGGCCTTTTTCAGAAACTCGGACTTGAGGATGAACGGGCCTTGATCCGTCTTGCAGTCCACGTCGTGGTCGCCGTTGTCATAGACCAGGCGAATGCCTTTGATCTTGGTTCCCTTTTTGATGACGGTGGACGAGCCCTTGACCTTCAAGTCCTTGACCAGCAGCACGCTGTCGCCGTCGGCCAGCGGGGTGCCGTTGGCGTCTTTGATGATGCGCGGGCCGCTGTCTTCATCGGTGGCGGCTTCGGCCTGGGGCGACCATTCATGGGCGCAGTCGGGGCAGATCAGCAGGTCTCCATCGGGGTAGGTGTTGTCCAGGCCGCATTGGGGGCAAGAGGGCAAAGAGGTCGTGCTCAAGGATTCGCTTTCAGTCAGAAAAAGGAAGCAAGCACTGCTGCCAGTGAAGAACTGGAGTGGTGCGGATGGGTGAGGTTGGCATTGCCGCCTGCGTATTTGCCAGCGGCTGGCAGGCATGCGCGCATTCTATGGTTTTGATAGCTGATAGCGCTGGATGAATAAGCGCTAAAGGCTGTTTTGGCTCAATAGATGCTCAACGAGATTAGCCCATGGCAAACACGGGCGCGCTGGTGCGAAACGGCAGCTTGCGCCCGGGCGAGAGCAGATAGGCATGTTCGCGCGGCACGCGCAGCACATCGCATTCACCGTCGGTGATGATGAGGATGGGGCCGTCTTTGGGAAAGTCGTCGGCCTGCTGCAGCAGATCGATACCCGGCTGCAGCACCGTGCCGCCCCGGCCTTTGAGGGCGATGCGCTGGGCAATGTCGGCGGCGGGCAGATAGCCCAGGTCATAGGCGGCGGCGTCGCAGCAGATCAGGCGCACGGCGGGCACATCTTTGGCCTCGGCATAGCTGGCGATGGCGCCCAGCGCCTTGGCCAGCACATGGCGCTCCATCGAACCCGAGGTATCCAGCACCACGCCAAAGGTGCGGCCTTCCAGCCAGCGGCTGTCGGCCTGAATGCGCGGGCGGGGAATATCGGGCGTGGCGCTTTGGCGGCGGCTGATGCGTGCATAGCTGCGCCGGGTTTCGATGGGCGGAAAGTGGTGGTCAAACCAGCGCGCCAGCTCCACCTGCCAGTCAATCGGCGGTTGCAGCAGGGCGCGGATTTCTTCGATGAGGCCCGCAGGCAGCAGGCCGCGCCCGCTTTGCTCGTGGCGCAGCAGGCCTTTGCCCAGCTGGGTGCGGCAGAACTCGTCAATATCGGTGAAATGGCCTTCTGCACGAAGGTTGCCCACGCGGCGCTCCAGCATATCGCCCTGGCCGCCCGCCAGCGTACGCAGCTTGCGCAGGCGGCGCAGGTCGCTGGCGATGCGGTCGTAGACCTCTTCAGCGCTCAGGCCGCGCAGCTCGGGGTCGTGCAGCAGGCCAATGCCGGGTGGCTGGCCCACATCCATCTGAATCAGCCAGTCGTTGATGACAAAGTCGCAGGCCACGTTCCACAAAAATGGCTCGCGCCCACGGCGGCGCGGCAGATGGCGCAGGGCCACATGCAGCACTTCGTGGGCAATCACAAAGCGCAACTCCTGCTCGGACAGGCGTGGGCCGGGGTTGATGTAGATGGTGCGCAGCACCTCATCGACGGCGGCAACGGAGATGTCCTCGCGCTCGCAGACGCTGGCGTCTTCAATGATGTCGAACGCCGCAACCATGCTGGCCAGCAGCGGAAAACTGTCCAGAAACCAGTGACGGGCACGGTCCAGCGCGCTGCTGGTGCGGGTGCTGTGGCCAAAACCGCTGCGCACACCGGCGGCAATCTCTACCGACTGGGTGACAGAGCGCGCCAGCCCGGCGGCAAACAGGGCGGGCCAGTGATAGCTTCTGCGCCACGAAGGCAGGGTGGATGGATCGGGCGGCCATGTCTGTGGCAGGTGCAGGCTGGGCTGCTGGCCCGCAAGACTCAGGCTCTGCGCCCAGCCGGGAATGCCTTGTTCGCAGAACTGTGCGTACCACTGGGCTTCGTCGCGCTGGGGCAGGCTGGCGGGCAGCTCCATGCCTTCGGGTGGGCTGCCCAGTTTGATGGTCTGGATAAAGCGGGCGGTGATCACATCGCAGGCGGCAGACCAGCAGGCCCACTGGGCGCGGTCGCGCTGAAAGTGGGCCAGCGCAAAGCTGAGCAGGCCGCGTGCGATGCAATAGGCCCATTCCTCAGGGGCGGCCAGACGCCGGGGGTGAACGTCAAGCTGGGCGGTGCCGTATGAATTTTCCAAAAAGGCTTGCAGCCAGCCATCTGCCGGACATTGCGAGTGATCGTTGCGCCGCACACTCAGGACGCGAAGCATTTCCGAAAAAATCGGGTGGGCCTGCACGCTTGCCAAGCCTTGGTTGTAGGCCTGCGTGGCCGGGTTTTCGCGGGCGGCGGGCTTGGCCATCAGGCTTTGGAGGTTTCGCGCGAGTCGCGGGCTTCCACCAGACGGGGCAGATCACGCACGATTTCAACCATATACCAGGCGGGCAGGGTCTGGCCGTCGCTCTCGGCGGTCACGATCTGGGCCATCTCCAGGCTGATCTGCGCCAGGTCTTTGAGCATGGCTTTGGAGCGGTGCACGGTCTGCTGCAGCTCACCGCCGCTCTGATGCTTGTCCTCAGGCAGGATTTTGAGCAGCCGTGCACGGAAGGCCTGGGCCAGAAAGTACAGCACATCGCGGTCTTGCGGGGCGTGGGGCCAGTTGGCATCGCCCTTGAGGATGGCATCCAGCCGGTGGCGGTCGTCGGCCAGCTTGTAGAAGGCCTTGAACTGCGCCGCATGCTGGGGCGTGAGGCAGCCACTGCTCAGGGCTTCCAGCGTGTGCAGATTCAGACCGTCGCCATAGGACTGCAGCGCGTCGCTGAGCATATGCCAGGAGCGCGGCGTGGAAAACGCCTCTTCATGCTTGGGCGGCTGGCTCCACAGATGGTCGGGGCGCTGGGCCAGATATTCCAGCACCAGCGGGTGCAACGGGGCCTGCTGCGCCCACTGCAGCCATTCGCTGGCGCTGACCTTGAGCTGCACATGAATCATGCGGTTGATGAGCGCCGAAGACATGGTGCGCACAATGGCAGAATCCTGCGCGCGGTTGCCTGCGGCGATGACGATGGAGCCCTCGGGCATCACATACTCACCCACGCGGCGCTCCAGAATCAGGCTGTAAAAGGCCTTTTGCACATCCTGGCTGCAGGCGTTGAGCTCATCCAGAAACAGACAGTAAGGCTGCTGGCGCGCAATCATGGCTGGCGGGCAAAAGCGGGTGATGCCGTCTGCAATCTGCGGCACGCCCAGCAAATCCTCGGGCGCCAGCTGGCTGCCCAGCAGCGAGACGCAGTCCAGCCCCACGCTTTGCGCCAAGTTCTGCACCAGCGCCGATTTGCCAATGCCCGGCGGCCCCCAGATAAACACGGGGCGCACGGTGGCAACGTTGAGAAGAAATTCGCTGAGCTGCGAGGGAGTGAGAGCCAGACTGGTTTGCATGTGGCAAGCAGTCTAAGCCAAGGCCGCGCAGAGATTTGTCAGCCGGTGTTGGTGCTGTGTTTTTACTCCTGATATGAGAGCTGCTTGCGCTTGTCCAATAAGGGCTGCAGCCTCATATTGTCTAAATCACTCGTAATCAAACTCGGCCTGATACTGCGCCGGGTCTATGCCCTCGGCCTTGAGCGGCTCCACCAGCCGAAAGCGCGTGACCTTGGCCGATGCGGTGATATAGCCCTTGATGACCAGATCGCGGGTAACGGGGCTTTGCGCTTCCTGCGCCAGCTGCTCAATCACCCGCGTGGTTCTGCGCCGCGCCAGCATGCGAAAGAGGGCGGGCACATGGGCCAGCAGGCGCTTGAGCAGGTCTTCAGCCTCAGGCAGCCACTGGCCTTGCTTGGGCAGGTCGGGCACAAAGCCCCATTCGTCCTCGCTCAAGGCACGCCACACGGTGATGGCGTGGCCGTCTGCATCGTTCACGCAGGCCATTTCTTCGAGCTGCGGTGTTTTCACGGGCGCATAGCGCGATGTGGCACCGGCTGCCAGCAGCGCGGCATAGGCAGCTGCCACATCACTTACCTGCAGGCGCAGCGCCACGCTGGCTTCGACGTTTTGCACCTGCAGCAATCGCAGGCTGGCGCTGCCGGTATCAATATCCACAAAGCCATCGCCGCGCTGCACGGCGGCAAAGCCCATCACATCGCACCACAGGGCGGCGCTGCGCTGCAGATCGGTGACGGGGACGACAAGGTGGCTGATTCCAAAAAACATGATGCACTTCACAAAAATAGTAGCGGGCCCGGCATTGCGGACAAGGGCTGGGATGATAAAGCGCTGCTTGCAGGTGGTAGCGCGGATGAACGGGGCAAAGCACCGCTGTCTACAGATCAAGATACAGATCAGGGGAAAGAAGTTTTGAACGCCAAAGCCCCGGCCAGCGAATAACGCTATGTCGCAACAATTTCAATCATCAAGAGGGAAGACATGGCTATCTGGAATCGTCGGGAGCTGGTGGCAAGAGTGGGCGCGGGTGCCGGTGTGCTGGGAGTGGCGTCGCTCTCAGGCTGTGCGTTGGATCAGCAACTGCGAAATCGTGTTCAAGTGGGAGGGGCTGGCAATGCACAGTCTGCTGCAGGCAATGCAGCTGCGGCTGGCTTGAATACTCCCGGCACACCGGAATATGCGGCGCGCCAGCAGTTGCTGGCACGTTTCCCTCAAGGCTTGCTCAAGGACGACTATGTGGCGCGCACCGAGTTCGATAGCGTGTGGGCCATTCGCAATACCACCAAGACCTTGCCGCGCTACTTCGGCGCAGATATGAAGTGGTACATCAACGTGCCCGAGCCATATGGTTTCATGGAAACCCGTGAACAGCCGCTGGGCAAGGCCGGTTTTGACGCCATGCGCAAAGGCCTGGCTGCCCAGATCGATACCAAGCCCTGGCACCTGGTCAAAGGCAAGGGCCGCCCGGTGCTGGTGGTGTACTCCGCCTGGGACTGCCCGCATTCACGCAACATGGAGGCAGCGCTGCGCCGCGCAGGCATCAGCTACTACCTGGTGCCATCGGGTCTGGAAGAAAAAAGCACTGCGCTGGCCAGACGCATCTACGCCACGCCCGAGTTTGACCGGCAGTGGCAGGAGCTGCTGACCAAGGGAAGCATCAGCGGCAAGCTGGGCGTGCAGGCGCAGCCCTATCCTGAAGACAGGGCGACGGATCTGATTTTTATTTTCAAGACCGTCAGCGGCATTCCTTCACCGGCACCATCGACACCGCTGTTTATCTTCAAGGACGGACGCAGCGGCGAAGGCTGGAGGGCAGAGAGCATGCTGCCCTTGATTCGCAAGGCGAATCAGTACTTCTGACCCGTCTCATACCCTTGGCGCATGCTGCTGCGCCTGAAATGCCTGCATTCCCTGTACGCAATATTGCAAAAAGCGGTTGGCCGCCGGGGATAGCTGGCGCCCCGTGCGGGTAATGAGCTGCATCTGCGCATGCTCAAACGCCGGGTTGCTGACGGGAATGGCGCACACGCGGCCCTGCGCCAGCTCGGCCACGACGGCGCAGCGCGGCAGCAGGGTCACGCCTTGCTCGGTGTTCACAAAGCTGATGAGCACGCTGATGAGGTTGCTGGTCAGCGCGGGCGAGAGGCGAATGTGGTCCGTCTGCTCGGCCGTTTCCACCAGCTGGCGTATGCCGTAAACGCCTTGCAGCAGAGCGATGGGCCACTTTGTCAGCTCCTGCAGCGAGGTCTGGGTGGCCCCGGCCAGCGGGTGTTTGGGGTGAACAATGGCCTGCATGGGCTGGCTGGCCGAGCCGCGCGCGGTGATGTGGCTGTCGGCAGGCGGGTAGTAAACGAGGCCGATCTCGGCCTCATCCTCGCGCACGCGGCGCATGATTTCGTTGGTGCCGTAAATCTCCAGTGCGATGGACACGCCCGGGTGCTGCTGGCGAAACTGGCGAATCGGGCCGTCTATCAATTCCTGTGCAAAGCCCTCGCCGCTGACCACGCTGACCGAGCCGCTGTGCAGGCCGCGCAGCGCATCCATCTTGGCCAGCATATCGTGGCGATGGGCCAGGTTCTGGCGGTGGAAGTCGAGAATGAGTTGCCCAGCCTCGGTAGGCACCACGCCGCTGCGGTGGCGCTCCAGCAGGGCCACGCCCAGCGAATCTTCCAGCAGGCTGATCTGGCGGCTGACGGCCGAGGGCACGATGCCCAGCTTTTCGGCTGCCGAACGCACCGAGCCGCAGACCACGGCTTCATACAGATACTGAGCGCGTGAATCCTGAAATGCGGGCATGGGTGTTGAGCTAGCTGATGAAACAAGCCGCTAGTGTGCAGTTTTTTAGAACAGAAAACACAAAGTCATGCAATATACGCATTGATATATTTGTTGGAAGTATCAGGTGGATCGTCGAGCCGGTCTGCCTTTGGCTGAAAGCAAGCGCTATCTGTATCTATATACAGTGGCTAAAGGATATCAATGAGTACAGAGATGCGGCCCGGCAAACAGGGGCTGGAGATGCGCAGCGTGCTGCAGGTTTTTGCGCTGGCGCTGGTGATTGCGGCCTTGTCCGAATGGCTGGGCCCGCTGTCCATTGCGCTGGGTGTGGGCAAGGTGGTGCTGCTGCCCATGATCTGGGCGCTGCTGATGGGCCTGGTGCTGGGCCTGCTGCGCAAACGCATGCCCGCGCCGCTCAAGCTCAGCTTGCCTAGCCAGCATCTGGCGGCGGCCATTCTGTCTTGTGCGCTGTTTTTGTTCATTGCCAAGCTGGGCCTGCTGGTGGGCGGCTCGCTGCCCAAGCTCGCGGAAGTGGGCTGGGGTCTGGTGCTGCAGGAGCTGGGCAATCTGGTGGGCTGCGTTGCTTTAGGCATGCCGGTGGCGCTGCTGCTGGGCATCAAGCGCGAGGCTGTTGGTGCGACGTTCTCCATTGGCCGCGAACCGGGCCTGGCCATCATTGGCGAGCGCTTTGGCATGGATTCGCCCGAAGGCCGTGGCGTGCTGGCCGAGTACATCACGGGCACGCTGATTGGCGCCATCTTCATCTCGCTGCTGGCGGGCTTTGTCTCCAGCCTCAATATCTTTCACCCGCTGGCGCTGGGCATGGGCGCGGGCGTGGGTTCCGGCTCCATGACGGCTGCCGCCGTGGGCGCGATTGCGGCCCAGCACCCGGAAATGAGCGACCAGATCGCCACCTTTGCCGCAGCGGCCAATCTGATTGCCACCACCGTTGGCACGTATCTGACGCTGTTTATCTCGCTGCCCGTGGCTGTGTACGCCTACCGCGTGCTGGAGCCGATTTTGGGCCGCAAGCGCAAAGCGGTATCTGTGGAAAAAGCTGCAGCCCAGCCCGAGGCTGAGCCCGTGGTGCACGGCCCCGTGCTGACCTTGCCCATGCGCCTGCTGTGCTGGGTGTGGGTGGGTGTGATGGTGCTGGTGGGTAACCGCATTGGCTACGGCACTCCTGTTTTGGACGCGCTTCCCGGCGTGCTGCTGATGATTGTTGCCGTTTTGATTGGTGATCTGATCTATATCGCCACGCGCCGCAAGCTGCCTGCTGTGTGCTGGATTTCCTTCATCGCCATGGCCATGACTTTCCCGCAAACCCCTTATGCGGCTGAAGTGGCGGCGTTGACGGGCAAGGTGAACTTTCTGGCCATGATTACGCCCATGCTGACCTTTGCGGGCCTGTCGCTGGCCAAGGACATCCCGGCCTTTCGCCGCCTGGGCTGGCGCATTGTGGTGGTCTCGCTGCTGGCCAATGCCGGCGTGTTTCTGGCGGCCACGATGATCGCCCAGACTTTTGTTCATACCCTTTAATCAGGGAAGAAGAACCCATGTTGAACACCATCCAATGGCCAGGCCAGCAAGAGCTGCAAGCCTGGCGCCATGACTTTCACCGCCACCCTGAAACGGCATTTCAAGAGCACCGCACCAGTGCCCGCGTGGTGGAGTTGCTGACCAGCTTTGGCCTGGAAGTGCATACCGGCCTGGCGGGCACCGGCGTGGTTGCTGTGCTCAAGGGCAATATGGGTGATGGCCCATCCATCGGCCTGCGCGCCGATATGGACGCGCTGCATGTGACCGAGCTGAACACCTGCGAGCACGCCTCGCAGAACGCGGGCCGTATGCACGCCTGCGGGCACGACGGCCACACCAGCATGCTGCTGGGCGCCGCCAAGACGCTAGCTGCGCACCCGGATTTCAAGGGTACGGTGCACTTCATCTTCCAGCCCGCCGAAGAAAACGAAGGCGGCGCGCGCGCCATGATTGCAGACGGGCTGTTTGAGCGCTTTCCCATGGATGCCGTCTACAGCATGCACAACTGGCCCGGCCTGCCAGTGGGCACGGCGGCGGTGCACAGCACGGCTGTCATGGCGGCTTTCGATATTTTTGACCTGACACTCAGTGGTAAGGGTTGCCACGGCGCCATGCCGCATCTGGGCAAAGACACGCTGCTGGCCGCCTGCCAGCTGGTCACCCACTTGCCCGCGCTGATCGCGCGCGAGCAGGAAGTGCACAAGCCCGCCGTGCTCAGCGTCACCAGCTTTAACGCGGGCGACACCTATAACGTGCTGCCAGAGCAGGTCAAGCTGCGCGGCACCGTGCGCTGCTTTGACATGGCACAGCGCGCCAAGATCGAGCAGCGCCTGCGCGATGCTATCAACGCCACCTGCCTGCTGCATGGGCTGGAATCGCATCTGGACTACCGCGTAAGCTACCCAGCCACCATCAACGACCCGCGCCACGCTGAGGTCTGCGCTGATGTGCTGGCGCAGGTACTGGGCGAAGGTCAGGTACAGCGCGATCTGAAGCCCAGCATGGCCTCGGAAGACTTTTCCTTCATGGCCCAGCAATGCCCGGGCGTCTATATCTGGCTGGGTAATGGGGAAGACAGCGCCTCGCTGCACAACCCCAAGTACGACTTCAACGACGCCAATCTGCCGCTGGGCGTGCGCTACTGGGTGGAACTGGTCGGCTCGCTGCTGCGCGAAGGCAAATTGCCTGCTTGAGCCTGAGAATGCGTCTGGCGAGGGCTGTCAGCCCTTGGCCAGCGGCTCTGGCACATCGCCTGGGTCGGCGTTCTTTTCGTCCAGCAGCTCCTGGGCTTCCTGTCGGTCTTCGGCATCGGCTTGCAGGCCTTCCTGAATTTCATCGTTTTCAGGGTGGTATTGCAGCTCCAGAAACACGGGGAAATGGTCAGACCCCATGCTGGGCAGGCGTTCGATGCGCACGACCTGAAAGTGGTCGCTGTGAAAAAAGTGGTCCAGCGGCCAGCGCGCAAACGGGTAGCTGGCATGAAAGCTGTTGAACATGCCTCGGCCCACACGCGGGTCCAGCAGGCGGCTGATCTTGCGAAACAGGCGCGTGGTCGGCGACCAGGCCACGTCATTGAGGTCGCCGGTCACGATGATGGGCGTGTTTTCATCCTGCAGGCTTTTGGCAACCATCAGCAACTCCACATCACGCTCGGTGGATTCTTCGTTCTCAATGGGGCTGGGCGGGGCAGGGTGCAGAAAATGCATGCGCACGACCAGATCCTGATTCACATGCACGCTGGCGTGAATGCTGGGCACGTCGTGCTCAACCAGATAGCTGACTTCGGTGTGCGACAGCGGCAGGCGTGAGTACACATGCATGCCATAGAGGTTGTCCAGCGGCACCGCCACGCGGTGGGGGTAGGCCGCGTTGATGGGCTGCATTTGTTGCTGCCACCAGTCATCGGTTTCCAGCAGTACAAAAACGTCGGGCTGGTATTGCCCGATCAGCGCCAGCAGCTTGGCGGATTCGCGGTTGGGCGTGAGCACATTGCAAGACATGATCTTGAGATGTGGCCGTTCCTTGCGGCTGCTTTGCGCTTTGGGCGCGTCATGCACTTCCTTCTTCCACAGCGGGGTGTAGGGAAGAATCCACCAGGTTTGATAGAGCAGCGTAGCCACAAAGCAGGCTATCAACGCATAGCCCGCGGGGCTGGCGGGCACCAGCAGAGCACTGAGCAGCAAGCCAGCCAGGGACAGCAGTGCCAGTTGCAGCCTTGGAAAGTCCCAGATTCTGACCCACCATGCGGGATGCTTGAGCAGGGGCAGCAACGTTACCGTCATCAGAAATGTGGCCAGCGCCAGAAGTAGCCAGAAGGCAGTGGTCATGCAAAAAATGTGCTGAAAAAAGAAGCAGGCGAGTTTTGATCTTAGCCCTGGCCTTGCGGTGGCCCTGTAGGTCTGGGCCGAGGTGAGTTTGCTGACAGCCGGTTTTGATGCGTTGCAGCATGCGCTTATCATGGTTTCTGCGCCCTGCATGCACCGTGCTGCACAGGGCCAGCTCGGTGGTTGCCTGTGCATTACAGGCCATGGCAGGTTTTTGAGCCACCACTCGCAGGTGTTGCAACACAGGGCTTTCGGCCTCATTTCTGACAGCCTCCATCGCTTTTCATCGCTGTCCATACCGCAACGCTGTCGGCCTCAGTTTTGGGGCGTCTGAGTCAGAGGGCTTGGCTGCCTGACTCGGCATGGAGACAGGAGGGCGTCGATGTCGCAGGCATCGCAAACGATTCTGAACTGGTGCGTGCTGATCTCGGCAGCGGCATTGCTGGGCCATCTGGTGCACCGCATTTCGGGCTTTCCGCGCATTCTGGGCTACACAGTGGCGGGCTTGGCTGCTGGCTGGTTTACGCAGTTCATGGGCTGGAACGATCTGCCCTGGCCGCTGCAGGGCGGCACGGTGCTGATGCTGGAGCTGGCGGTGGGCACCAGTCTGCTGCTGGCGGCGTCGCAGGTATCGCTGCGCTGGTTGCTGCGCCAGCCCTGGCTGCTGCTGCAGAGTCTGGCGGAATCTGTGGCGGCGCTGGGCCTGACCACGGCAGTGCTGCTGGCGCTGGATATGGGCTGGGCAGTGGCGTTGGGCGTAGGCGTGGTTTCCATGGCCGCATCGCCCGCCGTGCTGCTGCGCATTGCCCATGATTTGCATGCACGCGGCGCAGTGACTGATCGCAGCTTGCTGCTGGCGACGATGAGCACCACGCTGTCCTTGCTGGCCGCGATGGTGCTGATGCAGGTTTTTGCACCGGATGCGCAGGGCGATTTGCAATTTTTGGCAGCCCAGTTGCTGCCACTGGGCTGGAGCCTGGCGCTGAGCCTGCTGTGGGCCGCATTGCTGGCGGCAGCGCTGTGGCCTGTGCTGCGCTGGCGGTCTTCGCGCAGCGACTCTGCCGCGCTGTATTTGCTGGCAGCGCTGACGGCAACTTGTATTTTGGCTGCCCACTTGGGCGGGTCTGCCGCGCTGGCCTTTGTGGGCGCGGGCTTGCTGCTGCGCAACCTCAGCCCCAGGCCGCTGCTGTGGCCGGTGGCTTTTCAGTCGGCCAACACCATGCTGAACCTGCTGATGTTTGTGCTGGTGGCCACCATGGTGTCGCAGGTCACGCTGTCATTTGCTCTGATTTCTATAGTGGCTAGTGTCATACTGGCAAGGGCTATGGCCAAGTTTTGCATGATATTGCTGCTGGGTCACGGCACGGCCATTGGCTGGCGCAGGCAGTGGCCCGTGGCCTGCGCGCAGCTGCCGCTGTCGGGCGTGGCGCTGTGGATGGTGTCCGCATTGTGTTTGAACTGGATGGACATACAGGAATCCAGCGCGCAGCAACTGGCGGCGATTGCGCTGCCACTGATTGTGGTGTGCGAACTGCTGGGCGTGCTGCTGGCATCGACCGCGCTATGGCGCTGCGGCGACGCCCATCGCGGCATTGGCCGCGCCGCGTTGCAAAGAGGAGAGAAGCGCCATGACGCTTGAAGCCTTTCAACCATCGCAGCCATTGACGCTGGGCGTGGAGCTGGAGCTGCAATTGCTCAGCACCCATGACTACGATATGACGCCCTATGCCCCCGACATGCTGGCGCTGCTGAAAAACGCCGCCGTGCCCGGTGCCATCGTTCCCGAAGTGACGGCCAGCATGATCGAGATATCGACCGGTATTTGCCAGGACGCGCAGGACGCCTGGCAGCAGCTGGCACTGACGCGGGACGCATTGATCAAGGCCGCAGACCGGCTCAACATTGCGATTGCGGGTGGCGGCACGCACCCGTTTCAGCAGTGGCACCAGCAGCGCATTTACGACAAGCCGCGCTTCAAGGAGCTGACAGCGCTGTACGGCTATCTGACCAAGCAGTTCACCATCTTCGGCCAGCACGTACACATCGGCTGCCCCGATGCGGATGCCGCGCTTTTGATGCTGCATCGCCTCTCGCGCTACATCCCGCACTTTATTGCGCTGTCGGCGTCCAGTCCCTTTGTGCAGGGGCAGGACACAGCATTTGACTCAGCACGGCTCAACTCCGTGTTCGCCTTTCCGCTCTCGGGCCGCGCCCCGTTTGCGCTGCACTGGGAAGACTTCGAGCGCTATTTCGACAAGATGGCGGCCACAGGCGTCATTCACAGCATGAAGGACTTTTACTGGGACATCCGCCCCAAGCCCGAGTTCGGCACCGTGGAAGTGCGCGTGTTCGACACGCCACTTTCCATAGCGCGCGCCGCACAACTAGCGGCCTATGTGCAGGCGCTGGGTGCCTGGTTCTTGAGTGAGCAGCCTTTTGAGCCGCAGGAGGACGACTACCTCGTCTACACCTACAACCGCTTTCAGGCCTGCCGCTTCGGGCTGGACGGCAGCTATGTGCACCCGGCCAGCAGCGAGGCGTTTTCGCTGCGCAGCCATATTGCGCAGACGCTGCAGCAGGTCATGCCCCATGCGGGCGCAGAAGGCAAAGAGGCTTTGCAGCAACTGGCCCAGGTGCTGAACAGCGATGACGGCAACGACGCCAGCTGGCTGCGCGCACGCTATGGCGCAGTGCGCCAGCTGCCCGAAGTCGTGCGTCAGGCCGCGCTGCGCTTTCGGGCATAAATATCAGTCAAATATGCTGCTAACGCTTATTTAACAAGCGCTGATAGCTATGATTTTTGATGGTTTGGCAAATCAAACCAATAAGAATCAG
Source organism: Comamonas fluminis (assembly GCF_019186805.1). Classification (NCBI taxonomy): domain Bacteria; kingdom Pseudomonadati; phylum Pseudomonadota; class Betaproteobacteria; order Burkholderiales; family Comamonadaceae; genus Comamonas; species Comamonas fluminis. The sequence continues at coordinate 2,381,464 of NZ_CP066783.1, forward strand.
GCCGCAGGCGCATCAGACTTGCTAATCACAGCCACTGCATAGCCCTGGCCGCTGGCAATGACTTGCAGCAGTCGGTCGATATTGGGGTGAGAGCCGGGGTGCACCTTGGCGTCGGCGGTGTGCTCGGCAAACAGTTCAAGACCTTCTTCCGCTGCGGCAACGTTGATGCTGCCGTGCTTGGCATACAGCGCGTTGTAGAGGGTGACCGAGCCAGCCTTGCCCGGCACGTTGGGAATGGTGGCGGCCAGCTGGCCCTGTGCATCGAGCAGTTGCAGCTCGGCAATATGGGCGATGGAGGGAAGCTGTTGGAGGTTGTCTGCGAAGGCCATGGTGTGTGTATCCGCTGCGCCGTTGGGCGAAATTCAAAGGCTTGCTATTTTGGGGCTGAACGCCAGGGCAGTCGCAGAACTGTTCTCTGGCAAATATCGCGTGTGCCCAGCCAGCGATTAATTTATCTTGTAAAAAGTAGTTTTTCTATACATAGTAAACTTTGTTTGGTTATTAATTTGTATAGAAAAACTGCAATATGGCTCAAGAATGCATTTTGCAACTTCATGCCGCAGGCCAATGGCATGAGGTCGCTTCGGTGGCGCTCTGGGGGCAGGAAGGCGAGGGCTGGCGCGCCAAAACCTATGCGGGGTATGGGGTGGACTGGTCGGTCGATCAGTTTGGCAAGCGTGATGCCCATGCCGTTAGCGTGAACTGGCCTGTGGGGCTTGAGCCGCTGCAAAGCGAGCATTGGCCTGTGTGGCTGATGGACATGCTGCCCCAGGGCTTTGGCCGGGCAGAGCTGCTGCGGCGTCTGGGTCTGCCTGCCGCGCTGGAGCAGGGGGCGGACTGGCGTCTGCTGATGGCTGGTGCAGGAAACCCGATTGGGCATTTGCGCGTCAAACAGGCGGCTGAGTGGCTGCAGGCGCAAACGCAGCAGCTCAAGGCGGATGCCGGAGCTGGAGCGATCATGCGCGGCTTTGAAATCGGAGAGGTTTCGGCGCGCGTCGAGGAGTTCAGTGAGCACCTGGCCCAGCATGGCTTGTTTGTTGCAGGCTCATCCGGCGTGCAAGGCGAGTGGCCCAAGCTGCTGTTGACGCAGGACAGGCAGGGCTTGCTGCATCTCGATCACACATTGGCTGATAGCGATACAAGTACCCATTTCATCGTCAAGTTCAGCCGCGGCAGCGATGCTGCACTGGCGCAAATTCTGAGACACGAGCCTGTCTATATGCAGTTGGCACAGCGGCTGGGCCTGCGAGTGCATGGACCGCTGCGGCTGGAGCAAGGGCGTGTGCTGTTCATCCCCCGCTTTGACAGGCAGGTGCAGGCCGATGGTTCGGTGCTGCGGATGGCGCAGGAAAGCATTGCGTCGCTAACGGGCCATAGCGGCTTTGACTCTGTACCCAGCCATGACGAGGTCTGCCGCGCCTTGCTCGCGCACTGCACAGATCCGCAAAGCGAAGTGCTGGAATATCTCAGGCGCGATGTGGCTAACCTGGCTCTGGGTAACAAGGACAACCACGCCCGCAATACCGCGATTCAGCGGGACTTTCAGGGGCAGGTGCGGCTGACGCCCTTGTTTGACTTTGCGCCCATGTATCTGCACTCCGAAGGCATTGCCCGTCGCATTCGCTGGGAAGACAACGATTACGGCCAGCCGGACTGGCGCAAAGTGCTGGGTACCGTATGCAGCCCACAGATAGATAGCGCGCAGGTGCTCAATCGTCAGGCACTGGCACAGGGCTTGGCCTGCATGGCCGAACCATTGGCGGAATTAGCCCGCGATGGTGTTGCGCTGGGGCTGGAGCCAGACGTTCATGGCTATTTGCAGCGAGGGCTGCAGGAGATGGCGGTACGTATGGCCGCGCTGGTCTGATAAGACGGGCAAGAAAGACTGACCAAAGGAGTTCATGCCATGGATAAACGCTATGCAGCGCTGAGCATGGGGGAGCAGCTGATGCTGCGCAAGCAGGCTATAGACGATGTGCTGGAGCACCCGGAATGGACGCTGCAGCAGTCGGTGCGTCATCTCAAGCGCAGCATGCGCCTGACCAGTGCCGAGCTGGCGAAGATGGCGGGCATTAATGCTCGCACCTTGCTGGATATAGAGCAGGGGCGCAGCACAGGCACTGTGCAGACGCTCAACGCTATTTTGGGTGTGCTGGGATTGAAGCTGGGCGTGGTCAAGGCTCAGAAGTGACTGCGCTAGGTCGTGGTGCCCATGGCACACCGCGCAGCTGTCATGGGCATGACTTATGTGTTGCTTAGAGTTTCAGTGGCGGAGGCAAGAAAGCCGCCGCCCCTGTCTTTGACCAACTCAGTTCGCATCTCCCGCAATGGAAACTCAAAAAACGCGCTCACGCACTCTGGCCCTCGTGATGGGTACTGTCCTCACCTCTGCTTCAAGCGTGGCGCTTGCACAATCTTCCGTCACTGTCTTTGGTGTGGTGGATGTTGGTATTACCAGTGCCAAAGCTGGCGGCAACAGGCTCAATGCGCTGAACTCCAGCCAGGGTAAGACCAGCCTGATCGGATTTCGCGGCAAGGAAGATCTGGGCGGCGGCAATCAGGCTGAGTTCTGGCTTGAAGGGGGCCTCAACCCCGACGCCGGTACCGGTGGCAGCAGCGGCTCTCTGGGTTTCGAGCGCCGCTCGACCATCGGGCTGAGCAACAATGCCTGGGGGGAAATCCGCCTGGGTCGTGACTACACCCCCAGCTACAACATCTTCACGGCTTTCGGCGGACCAGACACCACCACCGGCGTGCAGGCCAATTTGTTCCAGACCATTCGCCAGACTGCCTATAACGCCGCCAGCCAAAGCGGCACGGTGGACCGCACCCGCATCAGCAACTCCGTGGGCTACTTCCTGCCGCGCAACCTGGGCGGTGTCTATGGCCAGTTCTCGGTTTCCTTCGGGGACGAAAACCCTTCTGGCACGGCTGCAAGCAAAGCCCGCAGATATATCGGCGGCAATCTGGGCTATCGCTCCGGCCCGCTCAACGTCGGTATCGGCTACGGCAAGATGGAGGGAACCCGCGCCGTGACTGCGCCCAGCGCGATTGCTGCCACCAGCGACCTGGAAGACCTGACCCTGGGCGCCTCGTACAAGTTCAGCAGCTTTGAGATCAATGGCGGCTACAACAGCCTGAAATGGAAACCCGTTGGCGGCGCCACCTCTGGAAAGGTGGATGGTTTCTACCTGGGCGCAACCATCCCCGTGGGGCAAGGCAGTTTCCGCCTCAAGTACGCCACGGCTGAGTTCAGTGGCAACGCCACAGCCCTCACGCGCAGCGGCGGCAAGGCTGACAAGTATTCGGTGGGGTATGTCTACAACCTCTCCAAGCGCACCTCGCTGTACGGCGGCGTGGCGCATGTCAGCAACAAGAATGGCGCAAGCGTTGGCCTGATCGGCGGCCCTGCTGGTGTGGCCAACGCCAGCTCGACCGGTGTCGATCTGGGTATCAGCCATTCGTTCTGAATGGCGCAACACGGCTTCATTTAATAAGTCTCCAAAATGGAACAGGCCCACCCGCAGGGCCTGTTTTCCTGGGGCGTCTCTCTTCTTTTCAGTCTTGCCATGCGCCACCTTCATTTTTCATCCGGCCTGATGGCCGTGGCCGCCGCTGCAGCTGCTTTGCTGGGCGGCTGCGCCGATACCCGCTCGCTTCAGGTTGGCAGCGCTGAAACGGCCACGCAGACCACTGGCGTTGGCCCCATCAGCGCCACCGTCACGCGCCAGGATGTGCAGTTTGACGACCGTTTTTACTTCCCCTACGAAGGGCAGCACCCGGCCACCAAGGCCGATTTTCCCAAGGGCTTTCTGCCCGCTTATGGCTCTGGACTGGCCTTCAAGGGGCGGCGTGCTGACGGTACGCTGGAGTTCTACGCCATCACCGATCGTGGTCCGAACGCCACCACCGGCCCGGTCACGCAGATCACTGATGGCTCCAACGCCACGGGCTTTGCCAGCTCCACCGTGTTTCCTTCGCCCAACTTCACGCCCTCTATTGGCGTGATCACCGTCGGCAAGGAGGGTGCCAAGCTTGTCTCGACCCTGCCTATCAAGTTCAGCGCCACCCAAAATGCCAATGGCCGGGTTCAGCCACGCGGCATTACTGGCAACACGGGTGAGCAGGTTCTGGATGACAGCTTCACCTACCCCGGCAAGGCCAAGGGCTACAGCGAATTCGGTCTGGACACCGAATCGGTGGTAGTCGATGCTGCGCGCAATGCGCTGTGGGTGTCGGATGAATACGGTCCCTTTATCGTGAAGATCGACCCCGCCACCGGCATCATTCAGAAGAAGTATCAGCCCGGCACGGGAGCGGCGGATCTGCCCGCCATCCTCGCCAAGCGCCGCGCTAATCGTGGCATGGAAGGGCTGAGCATTGATGTGGCCAGTGGCAAGCTGCACGGCTTTTTGCAAAGCCCGCTGAACGACGGCAAGGCCGACTACACCACGGCTGCCATTCCCGGCGCCACGGGCAAGTCAGAAAACGTGCGTGACTACGCGCGCTTTGTGCGCTGGGTGGAGTTTGACCCTACGACCGAGAAAACCCGTTTGTTTGCCTTGCCCGTGGACGGCAGCTGGTACAGCCAGGGCAAGACCGGCAATGCGAAATTGGGTGACGTGGTCTCGCTGGGCAAGGGCAAGTTCATTGCCATCGAACAAGGCACGGGCAAAGACAAAAAAGTCTTCAACGATCTGGTGCTGATCGAGTTTCCCAGCAACGCCACCGACATCACCGCGCTGGGCTCCGATCTGGAGAAAAGCAGCCTGACGGGCAAGCCCGTCAACGGAGCCGACTATTCCAAGGTGGTGACGCTCAAGAAGACCCGGCTCTTCAACCTGAACGCCACGGGGTGGAACGCTGAGAAGGCTGAAGGGCTGGCGCTGGTTGATGACTACACCCTGGCGCTGACCAATGACACGGACTTCGGCGTCTCGCTGGCTGTGCTGGACGCCAGCGGCAAGGAGATCGAAGGCTCGGACGTCACCAAATGCATGGTGGACGCCGAAGGCAAGATTGTGAACGACGGCAATTGTGCCAAGGGCGCGGCGAGCCTGCGCTTTACCACCAATGATGTCAACGATCGCGCACAGCGACTGTGGACCTTCAAGTTCAGCAAGAAGTTGAGCGAATACGGTGCACCCTGAGTGACTGAGACAGTGGCAGAGATGGCGGGAGCAGGCGGTGATATCTGATACACAGCTCGCTCCCGGCTTCCCGGCTCACTCCGTGCTGCTATTTAGCGTGAGGTGCTGGTGCTCTGCAGCACCTCAAGCGAGCGATGCATTCCCGCCAGATATTGCGCATGCTCAGGCAGCTCTGCAATTTCCTGCATTTCGCGTTGCATCCATTGCTCGGTCTGCCCGGCAAGCCATTGCCATTGCTCGGGTCTCATCAGGGCGTAAGAGGTTTGCAGCAAATCAGCGCTGGAAGCATAGGCTAGAGACAGCTTGCGCACCACATTGAGCGCAAACGGCGGGCACAGCAAAATCTGCAGCGCAGTCGATCGCGCCAGACTGCGGGGGCTGTGGCCCTGCCTGCCGTGGCGCAGGGTCAGCAGGCTCAGCACGGCGGTGCACAGATAAATCAGGCCCAGGCAGACCAGTTGCGCCAGTTCTGAATGCAGCACCAGCATGGAAAGCGGCAGTGCCACAAAGAGCAGGGCGGCCAGCAGATACAGCGGCAGCGCAAAGGCTTTGAAACTGGCCGCATGGGCTTCTAGTTCACGCGCTTGCTGTACATCGCCGGGTAGCGTGATCTGCGCCGCATTCCAGCGCAGGCGATACACCGGCTGATGCAGAACGAAAACAGGCGGCCACAGCAGCCATTGCTGGCGCAGCTCAAAGCCTTGGCTGGCAAGCATTCCTGACCAGCCATTGCGCAGACGGCGCAGCAGCCCTTCATCGCTTTTGAGCAGCAGGGCGGCGTCATACAGATAGAACAGGCAGATGGCCAGAACGATCTGCCACTGGATGCTGATGGAGAAATACAAGGTGAATGCTGCTTTCGGCCTGAAATGACAAACCCCGCGATCTTAGCGATGCACGGGGTTGGGTTGTGGGGTGAGCCTGAAGCAGGGCAGCTAGCTGCCCTGGGCCAAGGCATGTAGAGGATTATTCAGCCGCCTTTTTGCGACCAAACAGTTTGCCGATACCTGCAAACAAGGCGACGGCTGCAGCTGCGATCAGCTTCCAGCCAGCGGCCAGTGCACCAGCAATAGCGCCCCACAGCCCCTTCTTGGTGGCAACGGCGGCGGCTCCGCCCAGCACCAGAGCGCCCAGGCCAATGGCGGCGACCTTGTCACCGTTCTTGAACTCGGCATAGGTCTGGCCGTTGTTGTAGTTAAAGCCAGCCAGTACCTTTTTGAACTGATCGGTGTTCTGGGTCAGCGTGTCTGTGTCTGACACCAGCGTGGCCGTCATCACACCGCCACGGCCCAGGATGCGGGAGGTGTAGTTCACATTCTTCTCACCGGCTTCATCGCGCAGACGCAGGCCCCATTCCAGGCGCTTGGTCGAGGTGTCGTAATGCGGGGCAACCTGCCAGCCGTCGGTGTAGAGCGCTTCCAGACCCAGCTTCTTGCGCTCTTCATTGCCTGCCTTGTCGCCGTCCTGCATGGACTTGAGCAACTCGGCAGCGTCGATTTTTTCGTCATCCTTCACATAGCCGGTGTCGTCATAGGAGAAGACGGCAAACCAGTCCAGCGACTTGGGGGCGATCAGAAAGTGATCGCTGCTGGGAGGGTTGCCAAAGGCCTGCAGCAGCTTGGAGGTGTCGGACTGGCCCAGAAACCCGTAACCAGAAGGAATATTGATGCTGGCCTTGCCTGCAATTTCACCCTTGCCGCTTTCCTGCCAGTGCAGGGCTTTGATTTCGGCGGGCATCTCTTGCTGAGTGCTTTCGGTTTTGGCCCACAGACCCAGAGACAGCGACAGGCCGAGCACGGCGGCGGCAACAGACTTGAACATGGTTGGAACTCCCGTGTTATGTGGTTATTGAGAAAATCTATAAAAACAAAAGAAAAGATAGTTTTGCACAAAGATGTGACGCCTCAAGCCCTCGTGTGGGACAAGTGCTACAGACAGCCGCGGAAACAGAGCAGACCAAAACAGCAATATTGATAGCGCTAAGCCCACGTAGCATATGTGCTGTAGCGTATTTTTGAAAGAAATTCCATGGGCTTGAGCACCGCGCAGAACGCTTTGTCTTTTTTGCAACCGCATGCAAGTCTGGGCATGGGCAGCTGGAATCTGGGTCAGGGCAGACGCAGCTGGGAGGCTGAAAAGACCGCCTTGCTGACCGGCCTGCAACTGGGCATGACACTGATCGACACGGCCGAGATGTATGGCGATGGCCTGTCCGAAGAGCTGATTGGCGACGCCCTGCGGGACTGGCCCGCGCTGCAGCCTCTGCCTTTTCTGGTCAGCAAGGTGCTGCCCATGAATGCCAGCCGTCAGGGGGTGATGCGCGCGTTTGAACTCAGCCGCCAGCGGCTGGGCGTGGACTGCATTGACCTGTACCTGCTGCACTGGCGTGGCCATACGCCGCTGGCGGAGACGGTTGCGGCGCTGGAAGTCTTGAAGGCCGCTGGCAAGATTCGCCACTGGGGTGTCTCCAACTTTGACACCGACGATATGCAGGAGCTGTGGCAGGTGCCGGGCGGGCGTAACTGTGCGGTCAATCAGGTGCTCTACAACATCGGCTGTCGCGGCATTGAATATGAGCTGCTGCCCTGGTGCGCAGACCATGGCGTGGCCGTCATGGCCTATTGCCCGCTGGGCCACGGTGAGCTGATTGACGAGCCGCTGCTGCGCGACATAGGGGATGCGCACGGCGCAAGTGCCTGCGCCGTGGCCCTGGCCTGGGCCATGCGCAGCGGCCATGTGCTGGCCATTCCTGAAAGCGGCTGCGCCGACCATGTGCGCGATAACGCCAAGGCGCTGACGCTGAAGCTCAGCGCCGGGGAGCTGGCGCTGATTGACCAGACCTGGCCTGCGCCGCGCGATAAGCAGCCGCTGGATATTCTGTAATGCAGCAGGCTTTGCACAAAAAAGGCGGCTAGCCCTTGATAGATAAGCGCTGGCTGCTTTGAAATTGAGAGTGAAACAAGGCGGCTGGCACAGCTCGGCAGGTTTTAGACGCCATCATCGTGGTGCCCTCGGCCCAGACCGGCACCCAGGCCCAGTCCGCCCGCACCGCCCATCCCCATGCCTGCGCCGCCGCCACCAGATCCGCCGCCAGACCTTCCAGAGGCCTCCCCGTTTTTGCGGTTCGCATTGCCACCGGCGGCAGGCCGGGTCGGGCCTTGCGCGGGAATGATGACGCTGGCGGGAATCGGCTCCAGATCCAGCGCCTGCCGTATAAAGGCGCGCAAGGAAGTCACCAGCGCGCCGGTTTCTATCGGGCGGCCCGCCACCATTTCCTGCGCGGCATGGGCCGCCAGAGCGACTTGCTCTTCGGTGCCCAGCAAAATAATGTCGGACAGCGCGGCTTCCACTGCATCACGAACGCGGCGGCGGCGCTCTGCTGCACTTTCGCTGATGCTGGCTGCACCGCCTTGCGCTTCGCTCTGGTTCAGATGGCGCCGGTGCTCGGGGCTCACACTCAGCGTGCCTGTGAACGAGCCGCCCAGCGTCTTGTAGGCCGCAATCAAGGTCTTGAGCCGTTCATTGATCTGCCGGTTTTCACGCTCGCGCCGTTTTTGCACCGTCTGCATGAAGATCAGACGAATGCCCATCATCAGACAGGTAACCAGCAGCAGACCCAGCACCGTAGAGAGCAAGGATGACCAGGAGCTGAAATCCAGAGAGGAGCGCATGGGGGCTTTCGGGGGCAGGGAGGTGCGCCTATTGTGAGCTTCCTTTGATGCGGGGGTATGGCTGCTGGCGCTGCTTGCCCCTATCGCTTGATGCCCTTGAAGGGCTCATTACGAAGCCAGCTTTGCGGATGACGGCGCATTCACTTCCACCGAAACATGGGCCAGTTCCTCATGAATGCTGAGAAGCTGGCGAATGTAGTCGGGGCTGACGCCTGACGCAGCTTCCACGGCAACGATGCAGGCATATTTGTCCTTGCCCACGCGCCAGACATGCAGGTCAGTAATTAGCGCCGGGTATGGGCCTTCGGCAATCGCTTCCCGAATTTCCTGGGCTACGGGGGCATCCATTTCGGCGTCCAGCAGCACTCTGGCGCTTGCGCGCAGCAGGCCAAGAGCCCAGACAGCGACCAGCGCGGCGCCTGCCAGGCCCATCACGGGGTCCAGCCATGAAAAGCCCCAGAGCATTCCGCCCAGCAAAGCCGCAATGGCCAGCACCGAGGTTGCGGCATCGGCAATGACGTGCAGATAGGCAGAGCGCAAGTTCAGATCGCTGTGAGCGGCGTGTTGCTGATGGTGTTCATGGGCATCGTGACTGCCATGGGCGTGCCCATCAACATGAGCGTGGCTGTGACCATGGTCGTGGTGATGGTGGTGATGCCCGTCCTTCAGCAGCCAGGCGCAGGCCAGGTTCACGATCAGGCCCAGAGCGGCCACCCCCATGGCTTGCTCATAGTGAATGGCGGACGGAGACAGCAGGCGCTCTATCGACTGAAACACCATGACGCAGGCCACCAGCAGCAAGAAGATGGCGCTTGTATAGCCCGCAAGAACTTCGATCTTCCAGGTGCCGAACGTAAACCGGGAGTCTCTCGACAGACGCCGCGCTGCCACGTAGGCGCCTGCAGACAGGCCCAGCGCCAGCGCGTGAGAGCTCATATGCCATCCATCCGCCAGCAGCGCCATGGAGTTGTAGTAATAGCCTGCGGTGATCTCGAGCACCATCATGGCCAGTGTCAGCAGCGCGGCGAGCTTGGCATTCCTTTCTGCCAGAGGGTTGCCGTCGTCGAAAACATGGGAGTGCTGTCTGGCAGCAAATGCCGTTGCCTGATGGGGTGCTTGTATTGAGTGCATTCAGATACTGTACCCCAGTATATTTGCGGCTCTAAAATGGCCCTTATGTCACATACAGTTCAGAACAAGAAGCCGCTGCTTGCGCGAATTCGGCGTATCAAAGGCCAGACCGAGGCTCTTGAGCGCGCTCTGGAGAACGCCGAGGACTGCTCTGTCATCCTGCAGCAACTGGCCGCAGTGCGCGGCGCCGTCAACGGGCTGATGCTGCAAGTCATGGAAGGCCATGTTCGTGAGCATCTGGGCGACGCCAATGCCTCTGAGGCCCAGCGCGAAAAAGACCTGGAGATGGTGGTTTCCGTGCTGCGCAGCTATGTGAGGTGAGCTTTTTCCGGCTCACTTTTGTTCTATGCTTGGTAGTTGACATATCAGCTAACCAGAACAAAGAGACATGCCGGTGGCCCAGTTTTTCAGCCCAGACCCTTCTTCCTCGCCGCATCAGCGCCTGAATCCTTCGTGGATCGTGGTGGCGGCGGGCGTCAGCGCATCGCTGCATGTGGGCAAGCTGCCGCCAGCGGTGCCTGTGCTGCAGCAGGAGCTGGGCGTGTCGCTGGTGCAGGCGGGTTTTTTGCTGTCCACCGTGCAGGTGGCGGGCATGGCGCTGGGGCTGGTGGTGGGCCTCAGTGCCGATAAATGGGGGCTGCGCCGCAGCATGCTGGCCGGGCTGCTGCTGATGGCGTTTTCCAGCATGGTGGGGGCCGCAGCCACCGGTTTTGAATGGCTGCTGGCGCTGCGCGTGCTGGAGGGGCTGGGCTTTTTGCTGGTGGCCATGCCCGCGCCGGGGCTGATTCGGCGCAATGTGCTGCCGTCCGAGCTGAGCGGCCGCATGGGCTGGTGGGGCTCGTATATGCCGATTGGCAGTGCCGTGGGGCTGCTGCTGGGGCCGTGGGTGCTGCAGGCCACATCCTGGCAAAGCTGGTGGATTGCACTGGGCACCAGCTCTTTGCTGGCAGCGGTGGCCGTCTGGAACCGCGTACCTGCCGATGGCGCGAACTCCCAAAGCACGGCTGCCGCCCCGGTTCAGGAGGGCTGGCGGCCGCGTCTTGCATTGACGCTCAAAAGCCCCGGCCCCTGGCTGGTGTCGCTGGCCTTCATGCTGTATTCGGGCCAGTGGATGGGCGTGGTGGGCTTTTTGCCAACCATGTACGCGCAGGCTGGTTTGACGGCCAAGCTGGCCGGCACGCTGACTGCGGTGGTGGCTGCATCCAATATGGTGGGCAATATTGCATCGGGCAAGCTGATGCAGCGCGGCTGGAGCGCCGGGCGCTGCCTGCAGGTGGGTTATGTGGCGATGGGGCTGTGCGCCGTTCTGGCCTATGTGCAGGTGGGCGGGCAGCCGCTGGCGCCGCTGTGGCTGCGCTTTGTGGCGGTGGCGCTGTTTTCCGCTGCGGGCGGCCTGATTCCGGCCACGCTGTTCACGTCTGCCATGCATCTGGCGCCCAGTTCGGGCACGGTTTCCACCACGGTGGGTTTCATGCAGCAGTGGTCTTGCGTAGGGCAGTTTGCAGGCCCGCCCCTGGTGGCTGCCGTGGCCACCACCGTGGGCGGCTGGCAGTTCACCTGGGTGGTGACCGCCTGCATGTGCGCGGGCGGGTGCCTGCTGGCCACGGGCATTGGCCGGTGCTGGATGGGCTTGAAGCGCTGAGATATCACAACTATTGATTTGATAGCTGCTTGCGCATGATATTCAAAGGGTCAAAGCTGTTTTGATGCAGATTGACGCAGGGGTGAAAAATGCGCCAAACGCACTGTGAGTTGCCCTGTCAGCCCGTCGATGGGGGCAAACGCCCTTAGTCCACTTGATGGGCGGTGCTGGCCGAGTTTGCGGTTAGGCTGTGCTCTCTTTGAGGAGAGAGCATGCAAAAACGACAGTTTCTGAGGACTGCCGCATCCTGGACGGCCGCTGTATCCACCCCCTGGTTGGCCGGTTGCGCCGCCCCTGCCACCCCTGCCGCAGATAAAACGATGACAGCTGAGGGCGCCTCCCCTGAGACGTCAGCCGCCGCCACCCCGGTTTTTGCGGATGCGATCTATTTCGGTGGCCCGATTCTGACCATGAACGACGCTCAGCCCCAGGTGCAGGCACTGGCCGTGCGTGGCGAGCTGATTGCGGCGGTGGGTGACCGCCAGGCCATCGAGGCGCTGCGCGGCCCGGCCACGCGCATGGTGGATTTGCAGGGGCGCACGCTCATCCCCGGTTTTGTGGACCCGCACGGCCACCTGGGCGGGGTGGGGCTGCAGGCCATTTCTGCCAATCTGCTGCCGCCGCCCGACGGGCCCAATGCCTCTATTGCCCAGTTGCAGAAGACGCTGCGCGAATACATCAAGACATCGCCCGAAGTGGCGCAGCTGGGCATGGTGTTCGGCTTTGGCTACGACGATTCCCAGCTCAAGGAAAAGCGCCACCCCACGCGTGATGATCTGGATGCTGTCTCGCGCACGCTGCCCATTGCCGTGATTCACCAGTCAGGCCACTTTGGCGCGCTCAATTCTGTGGCGCTGGAAAAGGCGGGAATCACGGCGGCTACGCCCAACCCCGATGGCGGTGTGATCCGTCGCAAAAAAGGCAGCCAGCAGCCCGATGGCGTGCTGGAGGAAAACGCTTTTTTCTTCACGCTGGGCAAGATCATGCCCAGGCTCACGCAAGAGCAGTCCATTCAGTGGCTGGAAAAAGCGCAGGAGCTGTATCTGCAATACGGCTACACCACGGTGCAGGATGGCCGCACCGATGCCGGCGCTGTTGCCACCTCGATTGCCGCGGCCAAGGCTGGGCGGCTGAAGGTGGATGTGGTGTCCTACCCTGACATCACGCACTTCGCTGAGGGCAAGGCCGAGTTCATGAATGGCCCGTACTACAGCCGCAGCTACAGCGGGCATTTCCGCATTGGCGGCGTGAAGCTGACGCTGGATGGCTCGCCCCAGGGCAAGACGGCCTGGCTGACCCAGGCCTATCTGGTGCCACCCCAGGGGCAAAAGAAGGGCTACCGGGGTTACGGCGTGCTGCCCGATGCCAAGGTCAACGAATATGTGGCCAGGGCCGTCAGCAACGGCTGGCAGATCTTGATGCACGGCAATGGCGATGCTGCCATCGACCAGATGATTGCCGCCGTGCGTGTCAGCGGTCCGGTGGAAAAGGCCCGCGCTGTGCGCCCGGTGCTGATTCATGGTCAGACCCTGCGCCGTGACCAGATTCCGCAGCTCAAGGAGCTGGGCATCTTCCCCTCGCTGTTTCCCATGCACACCTTTTACTGGGGCGACTGGCACCGTGACTCGGTGCTGGGCAACCCGCGTGCGCAGAACATCTCGCCCACGGGCTGGGTGCTGGAGCAGGGCATGCGTTTTACCTCGCACCACGATGCGCCCGTGGCCCTGCCATCGTCCATTCGCGTGCTGGACGCCACCGTCAACCGCGTCACGCGCAGCGGCAAGGTGCTGGGCGCTGAGCACCGCGTCTCGCCCTGGATTGCGCTGCAGGCGCAGACGCTGTGGTCGGCCTATCAGCACTTTGAAGATGACCGCAAAGGCTCGCTGGAGGCAGGCAAGCTGGCCGACCTGGTGATTCTGTCCAACAACCCGCTGACGATGGAGCGCCGCAAGCTGGCTACGCTGGAGGTGCTGGAGACCATCAAGCAAGGCCGCAGCCTCTACAAAAAAGCAGCTTGATGCATAGAGAAAGCTCCTGATTCAGGAGCTTGCTGCGCAATTCAGAGCCGGGCTGGAGCCTGTTTTGAAGAGGAATCAGGCATCGCGCGAGCCTATCAATGCGCGAAGCGCGCTCTCAAGCTGCTGGGCGTTTTCATGGGCCGCGTGCCAGTCTGGTGGCAAGGCTGCAGTTTCATCGCCTGGCTGCGGCTGCGGCTGCCACAGCGCCATCTGCGCCAGAGGATCATCACTTTTCAGCGCCACCACCGTGGGCTGATTGGCCAGATCCTGGCAGCTGCTGATGAGCCAGCGGCAATAGCGGCTGAGCGCTGGCGGCGGCGGGGTGTGGGTGTGCGAGGCGGCGCGGTTCAGGCTTTCGGCCAGCAACAGGGCCGTGGCATACACGCGCAGCGCATGGCGGTCATAGCGGCGGGTGACAAAGGCCAGCCGGTCTGCATTGAGCCGCCCGCGCAGCGACCAGCGGCGCGAGGCATGGGCCTGGCCCACGGCGGCACTCAGCGCGGCCAGTGATTCCTGGGCCAGAGAAAGCTGACCGAGCGCCGCCTCGGCGGCATCGGCTTTTTGTGCTTCGCAGGCCCGCACAATCAAGTCCAGCCCGTTGGCCAGTTGCTTGAGAAATGTGGATGCGGCCCGCCCCATGTCCTTGATGGGGTTGGAGGTAAAAAGCACCTGGCTGAAGATCAGGCCCACGGCTGCGCCCACCAGCACATCCAGCAGCCGGGTGCCGCCCGCAGCACTGGGGCCCATGGCCAGCACCAGCACCACCGAAACACCAGACTGAATCGGCACCACGGGCGCCGGGCCCACCACGGCCCCCAGCAGCACGGCCAGAAAAATGCCCGCGCTCAGGCGTATGAGTAAATGCTGATCGGGCAGTTGCCACAGCAGATCGCCAATGACAATGCCCAGCGCACAGCCAATCACCAGGCTCTTGGTTTGCTTGAGGTGGCTGGGCAGACCGGGGGCCAGGCAGACCACCGCTGTTACCACCGCAAAGGCCGGGCGCTGGTGCTGCCACAGTTGCTGGGCAATGACCCAGGCGCAGATGCTGGCCAGCGCGGCCGCAATGGCGTCGCGCGCCGCGAGGCGGGCGCGTGAGGGTAAGGTCGTCTTGGCCCGCCGCCAGGCCAGCATGAAAGGGGTGCTCCAGCGCAATTCAAAGTCTCCGTGGTCAGAGGTCTGATGTTAGGGCCCGGCGGGCTGCTGGACTGTCGGTAAAGCGCTGACTATGCAAAAAGTAGCACTTAGCGCATGCCCAGCAAGGGCTGGGCATGGTTTTTACTCAATATCTTCGCGGTACTGGGGTGCCGCGTTGCGAAAGCCGCTGGTGATGATGGCCAGATAGGCCAGACCCACACTGCCCCAGATCAGGCCCGAGGTCAGCGAGGTGGGTTCCACCTCCAGCCACATGGCGCCCACGCTCATAAAGCCCAGCACCGGCGTCACCACATAGCGCAGCACATCGCCCATGGTGTGCCAGCGGCCCTGGCGCCACACATATTCGGCCAGCACCGACAGGTTCACAAAGCTGAAGGCGGTCAGCGCGCCAAAGCTGATGAGCGCCACCACGTATTCAAGGCTGAGAAAACCCGCCGTCAGCGCCACAGCGCCCACCAGCAGAATGTTGTATGAAGGCGTGAAGGTCTTGGGGTCGATATGGCCAAAAAAGCGCTTGTGAATCACGCCGTCGCGCCCCATCACATACATCAGGCGCGAGACGCCCGCGTGCGCGGCAATGCCCGAGGCCATGACGGTGACGATGGCAAAGGCCAGCACCACAGACTTGAACAGCGCGCCACCCACCAGGAACAGAATCTCGGGCTGGGTTTCGTCCACGGCCTTGAAGTACTGCTGCGGGTTGCCGGGGAAGTACAGCTGCATGAAATAGGTGGCCACAATGAAAATCAGGCCAGAGATCAGCGCCGTCAGAAAAATGGCCTTGGGCAGCGTTTTTTCGGTGTTGTGGGTTTCTTCGGCAAGCGATGACAGCGAATCAAACCCCGTGAACGAGAAGCACAGAATGGTGGCCCCCGTAATCAGCGCGCCAACATCGGCCTGCTTGCTCCAGAAGGGCGACAGGCTCCACAGGCCCTGAGCACCGTTTTCTGCAATTGCGCCCAGTGCGTTCTGGCCGGCGTGCAGCTCGCGCCAGACCATGAAGGTGAAGATGGCGATGATGAGCAGCTGAAACAGCACGATCAGCCCGTTGAAGTTCGCCACAAAGCGAATGCCGCGCAGGTTGACCACCACCATGATGGCCGTCAGCCCGACGATCCAGACCCAGTGGTTGACCTCGGGGAACATATCGGTCAGATAGATCTTGGCCAGCAGGATGTTGACCATGGGTGACAGCAGATAGTCCAGCAGCGAAGACCAGCCCACCATGAAGCCCACATTGGGGTGAATGGCCTTTTGGGCATAGGTGTAGGCCGAACCGGAAGACGGATAGCGCCGGATCATGTGCCCGTAGCTCAGCGAGGTGAGCAGCACCGCCAGCAGGGCCACGAAGTACGAGGTGGGCACATGCTGCAGCGAGTCGCGCGAGACCATGCCGAAGGTGTCCAGCAGCGTCATGGGCTGGATGTAGGCCAGGCCAATGATGATCACATGCCAGAGCAGCAGCGTTTTTTGCAGGCTGGCAGGGCTGGATGTGGCCGAAGCCGCGGAAGGCGGGCGATCAGTCAATGGGTCTTCCTTCTCAAGAACAAGAGCGCCGGGCGGGGTTTCTGGCTTGCATGTGGCCGCGCAAGGCGCGTAGCCACTGTGGTTATCTGTTGTGGTGGCACACCCTGACACAAGGGTGCCGTTCTTGGCTTTTTCGCTTTTTGCTTCAGCCTTCAGCCACTGTCTGGGGCTGGCGCGAAAAACGCGACATTATCGGCGTTTGGGTAGTCTGCGGCCGATTGCCCAGAAAATTGCCTTCCAGTTCAGGCGGAATATGCGCTGTCTGCTATGAAATGAGAAGTGAATGAGCTGTGATTAGGAAGGGCTGCGAATTTCAGCGCCCTTGCAGCAGGCCATTGATGCAGGTCCATTCCGCTTCGGTGACCGGTGTGATGGACAGGCGGTTGCCTTTTTGCAGCACGCGCATCTCGGCCAGCTCCGGTTGCTCACGAAGCTCGGCAATCGACACCAAGCGAGTCTTGTGCAGCGCCTGCACATCCAGCATCAGCCAGCGGGGCTTGTCCTGCGGCGATTTGGGGTCGTAGTAGGGGTCTGCAGCATCGAACTGGGACGGGTCCACACGCAGATTGCCAGCAATGCGGGCAATGCCGTAAATGCCAGGCTCTGCGCAGCTGGAATGCCAGTACAGCACCCCGTCGCCCACCTGCATGTCGTCACGCATGAAGTTGCGTGCCTGGTAGTTGCGCACCCCGTTCCAGCCCATGATTTGATCGGGCGCGGCCAGGGCGTGATCGATGGAGTATTCGTCAGGCTCGTTTTTCATGAGCCAGTAGCGGCGGGCTTTGGAGGTGTCAGTCATGTGTGCATTCTCTCAGCCCTGTCCGGGGCTATCCCTCTAGCTCTCGCCAGCGCCGCCCTTGGGGGAGTTTCGTTTCCAGGGGCCGCGATCGGCCTGGCTCCAGCGGCTGGGGCGCATGACCCGCTGACGCAGCTGCCCCCATTGGGCTGATTCCTGCGCATTTTGCTGAACTTGATCGCGTGCGCGGCGCAGGCGCTGTGGAATATCCAGCTCGGCTTGCTCCACCACACGGATACAGTCCTGAATATGGCGCTCGCCCAGATAGCACAGCGTGGCATAGCCAAGGGCAGCCGCAGCCGCCTGACCTGCCAGCGGAACGTATTTTGCGGCCTGCTTGGTGCTCAGACGCATGCCCACCATGCGCGTCAGGCGCAGCACCATATCGCGGGTAATGAGCTTGCCAATCAGCACCGAGCCGACCATGGCAATGGCTTTTTGAACCTGCTCGCGTTTGCCGGGTGTCAGGCTGTCGAGCTGCTCGGGGGTGAGGCCGAATTCGGCATTGATACGTGGATAAAGACGGGACAGCAAAGCCGCATCAGCCGCCCAGTCAAGACCGGGCACCGGAATGGTGCTGGCGGCCGCGCTGATCAACGCTCTTTGCTTGAGCAGCTTGCGCGAGCGCTGTGCGGCAGCCGCCACATCAATGCGCTGGACAGGAGCGGGAGGCTGTCGGGTGTCTTTTTTCCACATGAGGCGCAATCCATGAAAGAAGGCAGTGCAACGGCAAAAAAGGCAGTGCGCTGCACTGCCTTTGCATCAACCCTGCGTCTTGCTGCGGATGAAGTTGTAGATAAAGAGCACGATGATGGCGCCAATAACCGAGGCAATCCAGCCAGCGGCTTCACCAGCCTTGTACCAGCCCATGGCAGTGCCCAGGTAGGTTGCGACAAAGGAGCCCACGATACCCAGCAGAATGGTCATGATCCAGCCCATGCTGTCGTTACCGGGCTTGATGGCGCGAGCAATCAGACCCACGATGAGGCCGACGATGATGGTGCCAATAATGGACATGTTGAATTCCCTCTGAATGAACAATAAAACCTGACTCTATAAGTGGCCCCCAGGGTCACCCTGTCGGACAGGGGAGAGTGTGAGCGCGAGTCTGATTCTTCCACACTTGTATGCACTGCCGATGAACCACGGCAAAACAAAAACGCCTGCACGAGGCAGGCGTTTTGGGGTGTCCGATGACAGCGCTCAGGGCTGAAGCGGTGACAGCGCGCTGTAAGCGGCTGCAGTGGTGGCGGAGGCGTCAGCGCCTTCAACGCGGCGGGCTCCGTCAAAGCGGCGAGCCCAGTAGGCCGTCTGCATGCTTTCCACACGAACGCTGGCACCAGTGCGGGGGGCGTGGATGAATTTGCCATCGCCCACATAGATGCCCACGTGGCTGAAGGTGCGGCGCATGGTGTTGAAGAAGACCAGATCGCCGGGCTTGAGTTCTTCGCGGTCAATCTGCTTGGTGGCCTGGGCCTGCTCGGCAGCGACGCGGGGCAGAACCTTGCCAACGGTCTGGGAATAGATGGCGCGCACAAAACCGCTGCAGTCAAAGCCGGTTTCAGCACTGGTGCCACCCAGTCGATAAGGAACACCCAGGAAACCCATGGCCGTGACGACCAGATCGGAGGTTTTCTCTGCCACGTTCTGGCGGGCTTCGCGCACGAAGTCCGTCGTTTTCTCGGCCACGGTGTGGCGAGCTTCACGCAACTGGGTAATGAGACCGCGGTTGACTAGCAACTGGGTCATGTCGTCGTCACGCTGTTCGCTGGGCGCCGCATGAGCGGAGGTGACGCCGACAAATAGTAGTGCAATAAGCCATCTGGACATGGGGCGTGAGGGTACCACGTTAATTTGTAGGATAGTGCCGCTATTACCCGATTGCTACCCGGGTTTTTGATCCAAAGCATTAAATGACTTTGGCTCATGAGCTTATTGCGTGGGCTGCTCCCAAATTTGCAGCACTCTGGACCCCGTATTTTCCCTGTTCTGGTCACTATCTAGAAGTATTGTGTCAATTTGTGCTAAGTATGTGAAAGCTGACTTTTGCGGCCTTGGCCGGGGCATTTGCGGCTTGCGGCGACAATAGGGGCATGCGTGGCAGGTCAGCGTCAGCTAGCCGGTCACCGTGTCTTGATTAAATACAGGCGATGGCTGCACAGCGCTGCAAGCCGTCCCATCCATTCGAAGAAAGAAATCTCATGCTGCTGGAAGCAACCGAGTCGCAACTGGTGCTGGTCGATTACCAGGAAAAGCTCATGCCCGTGATTCACGAAGGCCGTGAAGCGCTGGCCAATGCCGTCAAGCTGGCCAAGATGGCGCAACTGCTGGAAGTGCCGGTCTGGGGCACGGAACAGAACCCATCGCGTCTGGGCACCAATGATGCCGAGCTGAAGGCGCTGTGCACGCGCACGCTGGAGAAGATGTATTTCAGCGCTGTGCCCGAAGGTCTGGGTGAGTGGCTGCGCCCGCCCGCAAAGCCCCAGGGCGGCAATGCGCGCAGCCTGCCCAAGCATTTGCAAAAGCCCCAGCAACAGGCGCCTGAGCGCAATATGGTGGTGATTGCAGGCTGTGAAACCCATGTCTGCCTGCTGCAGACGGCGCTGGAATTGCTGGAAGACGAGTTTGATGTGTGGGTGGTGACGGATGCCTGCGGCTCGCGCACCGAGCGCAACCGCGATGCGGCGTTTGACCGCCTGGCTGGCGCGGGCGCCGAGCTGGTGACCACCGAGATGGTGATGTTTGAATGGCTGCGCACTTGTGAAGACCCAGCCTTCAAAGAGATGCTAGCTATGGTGAAATAAGCGCTGGCAGCTATCGAATGAAGAGCGCCCCAGGGCGCTTTTTTCATTTGCGCATGACGGCGATGCAGATGACCACGGCGACAACAATGAGGGCGGCGATGATCAAGATGCTCGGGGAGATGTACATGGTTTGAGAGGAAATGCGTTGAACAGCGCTTCACTGTGCCACCGGTGCTTGAAGTGCGTGCGAAGTTTGTGAGGGCGGTGTGAAGTGGTGAGCCAATCGCTGTCATGCAGATTGGCCAGCAAGGCCCGCTGGCAATGGCGGGCGACAGGGGAAAATGCGGGGGAAATTGATGGTGCTTTGTCAGTTTTTGGCAAGTAGCTTATGAATAATTATGAATTCAGAAGGCTCTTCGCAAAGGATGGAGAGCCAAGGAGACATAGACATGAACACGCGTTTCGAGGATTTCCATCGCCGCTCCATTGAAGAGCGCGACACATTCTGGGCTGAGCAGGCTGAGCTGATCGAGTGGCAGCAAAAGCCCACGCAGATCTGCGATTACAGCAATCCTCCGTTTGCCAAGTGGTTTGTGGGCGGCACCACCAATCTGTGCCACAACGCCGTGGACCGCCATCTGGCCGCCCGTGGCGATCAGAACGCGCTGATTGCGATCTCGACCGAGACAAACACCGAAAAAACCTATAGCTACAAAGAACTGCACGCCGAGGTCAACCGCATGGCGGCTGCTTTGAAAGCGCTGGGCGTGGAAAAGGGCGACCGGGTTCAAATCTATATGCCCATGATTGCCGAGGCCTGCTTTGCCATGCTGGCTTGCGTGCGTCTGGGTGCCATTCATTCGGTGGTCTTTGGCGGTTTTGCTTCGGGTGCGCTGGCTTCGCGTATTGATGATGCCCAGCCCAAGGTCATCGTCAGCGCCGATGCCGGCTCGCGCGGCGGGCGTGTGGTGCCCTACAAGCCTTTGCTGGATGAGGCTCTGCAGTTATCCACCCACCAGCCAGCCGCCGTGCTGATGGTGAACCGGGGCCTGGCCCCCATGCCCATGAGCGAGGGTCGCGATCACGACTGGGCCGCGCTGCGTGCCCAGCATCTGGATGCCAAGGTCGATTGCGTCTGGGTGGAGTCCACCCACCCCAGCTACACCCTCTACACCAGCGGCACCACAGGCAAGCCCAAGGGCGTGCAGCGTGACACCGGTGGCTACACCGTGGCGCTGGCAGCCAGCATGCCGCATATCTTTGATGCGCAAGCGGGCCAGACTTTCTTTTGCACCAGCGATATTGGCTGGGTGGTGGGCCACAGCTACATCATCTATGCGCCGCTGATTGCTGGCATGGCAACGGTGATGTATGAGGGCCTGCCCGTGAACCCCGATGCGGGCATCTGGTGGAGTCTGGTCGAGAAGTACAAGATCACCCATATGTTCTCGGCGCCCACGGCCATTCGCGTACTCAAAAAGCATGATGCCGAGTACCTGAAGCGCTATGACATCTCCAGCCTCAAAGCCCTGTGGCTGGCGGGCGAGCCGCTGGACGAGCCGACGGCTGCATGGATCAGCGATGCGATCAAAAAGCCCATCATCGATAACTACTGGCAGACGGAAACTGGCTGGCCCATCATGACGCTGTGCAACGGCGTGGAGCAGCAGGCCACGCGCTTTGGCAGCCCGGGCAAGGCCGTCTATGGCTACAACGTCAAGCTGATTGACGATGCCACGGGCGAAGAGCTGACAGGCGCCAATCAAAAGGGCGTGCTGGCCATTGACGGCCCGCTGCCGCCGGGCTGCATGCAGACCGTCTGGCGTGATGACAACCGTTTCGTCAACACTTACTGGAAGAGCATTCCCGGTCGAATGATCTACAGCACGTTTGACTGGGGCATCCGCGACGAGGATGGTTACTACTTCATCCTGGGCCGTACTGACGACGTCATCAATGTGGCAGGTCACCGCCTGGGCACCCGCGAGATCGAGGAAGCGATTTCTGCCCACGCACAGGTTGCCGAAGTGGCCGTAGTAGGCGTGGCAGACAACCTCAAAGGGCAGGCTGCCCTGGCGTTTGCCGTGGTACGCGACGCCAGCGCAGTGGCCGATGCCGCCGCCACCAAGGCGCTGGAAGCCGATGTCATGAAGCTGGTGGACTCGCGCCTGGGCGCGGTGGCCCGTCCCTCGCGTGTGATTTTTGTCACCGCCTTGCCCAAGACCCGCAGCGGCAAACTGCTGCGCCGTGCACTGCAGGCAGTGGCCGAAGGGCGTGATCCTGGTGATCTGAGCACTATGGAAGACCCGGCTGCACTGGCGCAGGTGCAGGCCAAGCTCTGAGTTGCGAACTGATTGAGAGCGTCAGTGATTGCAAAGCCCGGGGTCTGAAGCCTCGGGCTTTGTTGTTTGCGGCCTAAAATCCACCGATTACGCTGCGCCGGGCCAAGTTCGGCGCCATGGATTGAAAACTTCAGAAAGAGCCATCGTGCAAGTTGCATCTTCCATCTTCAAAGCTTATGACATTCGCGGCATCGTGCCGACCACGTTGACCGAAGACGTTGCCCGTGGCATTGGCCGTGCGTTTGGCATGGCGGCACTGGTGGCCGGTGAAAAGACGGTGGCTGTGGGCCGTGATGGCCGTTTGTCCGGCCCTTCGCTGTCTGCCGCGCTGATGCAGGGCCTGACCGATGTGGGCGTGAACGTGATCGATATCGGCATGGCCACTACGCCCATGCTGTACTTTGCGGCGGCCACACTGTGCACCAGCGGTATTCAGGTCACAGGCAGCCACAACCCCAAGGATTACAACGGCTTCAAGATGGTGCTGGCTGGCCGCGCTATTTATGGCGATGAAATTCAGGCCCTGCGCGTGCGCATGGAAAACGAAGACTGGACCGTCACCGGCGCAGGCCAGATCAGCCAGGCCGATGTACTGGCCGATTACACCGCCCGCATCGTGGGCGATGTGAAACTGGCTCGCCCCATGAAGGTGGTGGTGGACTGCGGCAACGGCGTGGCCGGTGCGTCGGCCCCTGCCATCTTCCGCCAGCTGGGCTGCGAAGTGGTCGAGCTGTTCTCGGAAGTGGACGGCAATTTCCCCAACCACCATCCCGACCCCAGCAAGCCCGAGAACCTGCGCGATGTGATCCATGCGCTGCAGACCACGGATGCCGAACTGGGCCTGGCTTTTGACGGTGACGGTGACCGTCTGGGCATTGTTACCAAAGATGGTCAGAATATCTTCCCTGACCGCCAGATGATGCTGTTTGCCAAGGACGTGCTCTCGCGCGTGCCCGGTGGCTCCATCGTGTTTGACGTCAAGTGCACCCAGCGCCTGGCGCCCGAGATCGAAGCTGCGGGTGGCAAGGCTGTGATGTACAAGACTGGCCACTCGCTGGTCAAGGCACGCATGAAGGAACTGGGGGCACCGCTGGGCGGCGAGATGAGCGGCCACATCTTCTTCAAGGAGCGCTGGTACGGCTTTGACGACGGCACTTATGCCGGTTGCCGTTTGCTGGAAATCGTCAGCCGCGAGGCCGACCCCAGCGCCGTGCTGAATGCACTGCCCACCAGCTTCTCTACACCTGAGCTCAATGTGGCCTGCGCTGAAGGCGAACCTCACCGTCTGGCGGCCGAGCTGCAAGCGCTGGCAGCTACAGAATTTGAAGCGCCTGCCCAAGTCAGCACCATTGACGGCCTGCGCGTGGACTGGGCTGATGGCTTTGGCCTGATTCGTGCCAGTAACACCACGCCTGTGCTGGTGCTGCGTTTTGAAGGCCACAGCCAGGAAGCACTGCACCGCATTGAAGCGAAGATGCTGGCCTTGCTCAAGCGCGTCAAGCCTGATGCGCAAGTGGGATCTGCATCGCACTGACAGGCGCAAGGTATTGCTGCGTTCATGACCCGCAAAGTTCGCATGACTCCGGCCCGTGGGCTTTTCAGCCTGCTGGCCTGGGCGGCGCAGCCCCTGCTGCGCCGCAAGCTCAGGCGCCGCGCCGTGGCTGAGCCGGGTTATGCGGTGGCCGTGCCTGAGCGCTTTGGCCACTACCAGCCGCCTGATCTGGGGCGCGATGGCCTTGGCCAGTGGCTCTGGATTCATTCTGTATCGCTGGGCGAGACTCGTGCAGCTGCGATCTTGGTCAAGGCGCTGCGCGAGCGCATGCCGCACATGCGCCTGCTGCTGACCCATAACACGGCAACGGGCCGCGAAGAGGGGGCAAAGCTCCTGAAGGCGGGCGATGTGCAGGTCTGGCTGCCCTGGGACACCCTTGACGCGACACAGCGCTTTATTGCGCAGTTTCGTCCCGCTCTTGGCGTGCTGATGGAAACCGAGATCTGGCCCAATCTGATTGCGAACTGTACGAACGCAGGCATTCCCATGGTGCTGGCCAATGCACGGCTCAATGAAAAGTCGGAAAAAGGCGCGCTGAAAATGGGGCCGATTGCGCGCCCCACCTATGGCGCGCTGGCCGCCGTATGGGCGCAGACCGAGGAAGATGCGCGGCGCCTTCGCAATGTAGGCGCCCAGGTCACAGCAGTGCTGGGGAATCTGAAATTTGATGTGCAGCCCGATGAGGCCTTGATGCACTGCGCTGCACAGTGGCGGGCAGGCCTGCAAAGGCAGCAGCAAAAGCCCGTGGTACTTTTCGCCAGCAGCCGCGAGGGTGAAGAAGCGCTGCTGCTGGAGCAGCTTCAGAAGCAGCCCGCAGCGCTGAATGCCGCGCAGTGGCTGATTGTGCCGCGCCACCCCCAGCGTTTTGATGCGGTGGCGCAGCTCATCGCGGATGCGGGTTTTGGCGTTTCACGGCGCAGCCAGTGGGGTGATGAACCACCTTTGCAAGAAGGCAGCCTGTGGCTGGGTGATTCGCTGGGCGAGATGCCGCTGTATTACGGTTTGTCGCAGGTAGCGCTGATGGGCGGCAGCTTTGAGCCGCTGGGGGGGCAGAACCTGATTGAGTCGCTGGCCTGTGGTACGCCGGTGATTCTGGGGCCTCATACGTTTAACTTCAGTCAGGCGTCTGAGCTGGCAGTGCAGGCGGGGGCAGCGTTTCGCTGCGATGACATGGTGCAGGCCATGCAGCTGGCATGTTCGCTGGTTCAGGATGCGCAAGGTGTATCGGGCCTGCTGGCTGCGCAAGAACAAGCGAGCCGTTTCATGAGTCAGCACCGGGGTGCCGCAGCGGCCACGGCAGATGCGATTGTGACGCTGATGCAAGCGAACGGACACAGCAGCAGACTCTGAATTCAGAGCGGGCAGGGCTGTTTCTGATTGGGTTTCAGGCAGATTTGATGCTGCAGCACTTATTTATCAAGCGCTTACAGCTATGAAACTTGAAGCGGTTTGAGGGCTAAAAGGTGTTTTCAGCGCTTCTTGCGCAGGTCAACCGTTTTGCTGGCCGCAGGCTTGGCGGCAGTTTCTGCTGCCACTGGGCGCTCTACCGCAGCAGGCGCCAGTGTCAGGCTGTCAATGCTGCGCAGATCATCGTCAGCCAGCACACCGGCGGCTTGCTTGAGTTTGAGCTGACCCAGCAGCACCTGATAGCGGGCATTGGCCAGGTCGCGTTGGGTCTGATAGACCTGACTCTGGGCATTGAGCACGTCGATGTTGACGCGCACGCCCACGTCATAGCCCATCTTGTTGGCTTCCAGCGCGCTCTGGCTGGAGGCGAGAGCGGCTTCCAGCGCCTTGACCTGGGCTTGGCCGGATTGGACGCCCAGGAAGGCTGTGCGCGTGGATTGCTCCACATTGCGGCGCGCATCATCGAGCTGCGCGCGGGCCTTGTCTTCCAGGGCCAGGGTTTCCTTGACACGGTTTTGCACGGCGAAACCGGCAAACAGCGGCACATTCATCACCACGCCAATTTGGGCGGAGTTGGTGCGCGTGCCCGCAGGAAGGCTGGGCGTCATATAGCCATTGGGATAGCGGTTGATGCCGTAGCCCGCCTGCAGATCGACCGTGGGCTTGTGACCGGCTTCGGCTTTCTGGGTTTCGAGCTTGGCCACATCCAGAGCAAGCTGGGCCTGGCGCAGCTGTGGCTGGCTGGCCAGGGCGGTATCCACCCACGATTGCATATTGTCTGGCGTGATGCGGGGCAGCGTCAGGGGCGCGGCCAGCGGTGTGGGTTGAATGCCGACGCGGCCTACCAGCTGGTCGAGCACCACGCGCTTGACCTGCAGGTCGTTTTGCGCCGCGATTTCCTGTGCGGTGACCAGGTCGTAGCGGGACTGCGCTTCGCGCGAATCGGTAATGGTGGCCGTGCCAACTTCAAAATTGCGCTTGGCCATCTCCAGCTGGGTGCTGATGGCTTGCTTTTGCGAGAGGGCGACCTGCACACTGTCCTGTGTGGCCAGTACGTCGAAATAGGCTTGAGACACGCGCACGATCAGGCTTTGCGCGGCGGCATCCAGCTGGGCCTGCGCCACATCCACTCCGCGCTTGCCTTGCTCATAGGCAATTTTGTTGGCAGGGCGGTACAGCGGCTGCTGGGCGCTGAGCTGCAGGTTCTGCACGGTGGAGCTGACGCTGGTGCTGACCTGGGGCAGGTTCAGCTCCGTATGCGTGCGGTTCACGCCGCCTTGCAGCCCTACGCTGGGCAGCAGCCCGGAAAGAGCCTGATCGGCACGGCTGCCAGCGGCGCGGGAATCGGCTTGCTGGGCTTGCCAGGTGGCGTCATAGCCGCGCGCTTGCTGCACCAGCTCTGATAGCGTCTGCGCCTGCGCCAGACCTGTCAGCCCTCCAAGCAAGACTCCCAAAGAAATAGCGCGAAGCGCAAGAGCAGGGCGGGTTTGCATGGACTGTGGCTGCTGGGTCATAGACGTCGTAATGGGCAGTCGCTATCGTGGAATTTCAGTAACGGGGCACGCTGGGGTCTGCACTCAGCGACCAGGCATCGATGCCGCCGGTGATGTTGCTGACATCTTCAAAGCTGTGGTTGACCAGAAAGGCCGCCACGCTCATGCTGCGTGCGCCGTGGTGGCACAGGCAGGCGATGGGGTGGTCGGGGTCCAGTTCCTGCAAGCGGCCGGGAATCTCGTGCATGGGAATGCAGCGCAGTTCAAAGTCGTCACCGGGCTGGATGCTGGCCTGGGCAATTTCCCAGGGTTCACGCACATCAAGCACCACGGGCTTGATGCCCTGAGCGGTGTAAGAAGCCAGCCACTGCTGGAACTGTGCGGGCAAAACCTGGGTCAACATAAAAATCCTTGGAGGCTGGCGATGGATAAACGCCAGCCGTCAACTGAACAGAAGGCCCTGCGAATGGCTTCGGCAGGGCCTGGTCGTTTTTTAGAAAGAGAAGCGCGAAGGCTCATTAAAGCCAACCAGACGGCTGGCGGCGGTGTCCCAGGGCTGCTTGACTTCGAAGTTGTTGCCGTTCTTGGTCACCAGTGTGAAGCGCATCACGGGCATGTGGCCGACGATGGCGGCAATGCGGCCACCTTCGTTGAGCTGGGCGTAGAGCGCATCAGGCACCACGGCCACCGAGCCACTGAGCACGATGACGTCAAAAGCGCCCTGGGCCAGAGAAGTGGTGGCGCCGTTGGCCAGCTTGACTTCCACATTCTTCACACCGGCGCTGAGCAGGTTTTCGCGGGCCATTTCGGCCAGTTCTGGGTCGATTTCCAGCGTCACGACTTCCTTGGCCTTGGCGGCCAGCAGGGCAGCCATGTAGCCAGAGCCGGAGCCGATTTCCAGCACGCGGTCGGAAGGCTTGATCTGCAGGTCTTGCAGCACGCGGGCTTCGATCTTGGGGGCCAGCATGTGCCAGCCGTGCTTGGCGGCCTGTTCGGCATCGGCCTTCAGGGGCACTTCCAGATCCATATAGGCCAGCGACTGGTGCTCGGGCGGCACGAAGTCTTCGCGGCGAATCTGGCCCATCAACTCCAGCACACTTTCGTCCAGCACGTTCCAGGGACGCACTTGCTGTTCGATCATGTTGAAACGAGCCTGCGCGTGCACGTCGCGCGGGTCCACTTGGGCGTTCATTGGCAGGGCCATGGTATCTCCGGGAAAAGACTTATCAGGACAAACCGTCGATTCTACGAGCCTCGGAGGCTTCGTGCGGCGGCTCATCGCGTTTTGAGGGGGCTCCAGACCATTTACGGCGCATCCAGTTCGCAAAATCGTCCAGATAGCAGTACACCACGGGCACGACCACCAGGGTCAGCAGCGAGGAGGTGATGACGCCGCCAATCACGGCCTGGCCCATGGGGGCGCGCTGCTCCGAGCCTTCGGACACCGCAAAAGCCAGGGGCACCATGCCAAAAATCATGGCCAGCGTGGTCATCAGAATAGGGCGCAGGCGCACACGGGCAGCCAGCAGCAGCGCTTCAGAGCGGGGCAGGCCGGGGCGCATTTCGCCCGTGACCTCATCCGGGTGCGGCTCGCGGGCGCGGATGGCAAAGTCCACTAGCAAGATGGCGTTTTTGGTGACCAGGCCCATCAGCATGACCACGCCGATGATGGAGAACATGGACAGGGCCGAGCCGAACATCAGCAAGGCCAGCACCACGCCAATCAGCGTCAGCGGCAGCGAGGTCATCAGCGCCAGGGGCTGCAAAAAGCTCTTGAACTGGCTGGCCAGAATCATGTAGATGAAGATGATGGCCAGCGCCAGGGCCGAGCCCGCATAGCCAAAGGACTCCGCCATGTTCTTGGCGGCGCCGCTGAACTGGTAGCTGTAGCCGGGCGGCAGGGGCACCTGGGCCATGGCGCTCTTGATATCGCCGGAGACTTCGCCCGCGCTGCGCTGGTAGACGTTGGCGTTGATGGCGACTTCACGGTTCAGATTGCGGCGGTTGATCTGGCTGGGGCCGGTGCTTTCCACCACGCTGGCTACTTGGTTCAGACGCACGATATGTATGCTGGCGTCTTTGGCTGTCAGCGCAAAGGGCAGGCGCTCCAGATCCTGCGGAGTGCTGCGCGCCTCGGGTGCCAGGCGCACGTTGACGTCATAGGTCTGGTCATCGCTGGCACGCCAGTTGCCCACGGTCTGGCCGGCCACCCAGGTGCGCAGGGCGCTGCCCATGCTGCCCACGGAAAGGCCCAGGTCAGACGCTGCATCCCGATGCACCTCAATATTGACCATGGGCTTGCTGGCCTTGAGGCTGGAGTCCAGATCGACCAGCCCCGGCACATGGCGGATGCGGTCCTGCACGATACGGCTCAGGCGGGCCAGCTCGTCCAGATCAGGGCCCATCAGCGAAAACTCCACCTGTTTCTGGCCGCCCACAGGGTCGCGCAGGCCGACGTGGGTGACGGTAATGCCTGCCACGGCGCGCAGCTGGGTGCGCAGCTGGGCCGAAATTTCGTCCACATTGCGCTGCCGCAGGTTTCTGTCCACCAGCCGCACATAGACGCTGGCGTAGTTCTTGCCATTGGCGTTGCCGGTGTTGATGGTGGTCAGCGAGTAACGCACCTCGGGCATGGCGGCAATGATGGCGGTAACTTGCCGTGCCTTGGCCTCGGTGGCCTCAATGGATGAGCCTTCGGGCGTGTTGAAGCTGATCTGGGTTTCCGAGAAATCAGCCTTGGGCACAAATTCAGTTCCAAGCAAGGGTACGAGCGCGATGCTTGCTATGAAAATGAAGAGCGCCAGAAACAGTGTCAGCAGCTTGTGCGCCAGCGACCAGCGCAGCAGCGACTGGTAGATATCGGACAGTTTGTCGCTGCTGCGTTCCACCCAGGCGGTGATGCGGCCCAGCGTTTTGTCGTACAGGCTTTTGCTGGTGTGTTCGCCGTGCGCGTGAATCGCCGGGTCGTGCCAGACGCTGGAGAGCATGGGGTCCAGCGTGAAGCTGACAAACATGGAAATCATCACCGCGGCGACGATGGTGATGCCGAACTCGTGAAAAAACTGGCCGATGATGCCGCCCATGAAGCCAATGGGCAAAAACACCGCCACGATGGACAGCGTGGTGGCCAGCACGGCCATGCCAATTTCCTGCGTGCCTTCCAGCGCCGCCTGGTAGGCGTTCTTGCCCATCTGCACATGGCGCACGATGTTCTCGCGCACCACGATGGCATCGTCAATCAGCAGGCCCACGCATAGCGACAGCGCCATCAGCGTGACCATATTGATGGAAAAGCCGAACCAGTACATGAACAGGAATGTGCCGATCAGTGCAATCGGCAGCGTCAGCCCGGTGATGATGGTGGAGCGCCATGAATTCAGGAACAGGAAGACGATGAGTACCGTGAGCACAGCGCCCTCGATCAGCGTCTGGCGCACGTTGTCCACCCCCACGCGAATGGCGCGGGAGTTGTCGGCCACGGCTTCCAGGCGTATGCCGGGCGGCAGCTCGGCGGCGATGGCCTTGGCGGCGGCGTTCAGCCCATCGACCACTTCAATCGTGTTTTCGTCCTGGGCTTTTTGCACCGACATCAGCAGCGTGCGCTGGCCGTTGTACAGAGACAGGGTCTGCAGCTCGGCGGCGTTGTCCTGTACACGGGCCAGCTGGCCCACGCGAACCGGCGCACCATCGCGCTGGGCTACGATGATGTTGGCAAACTCCGCCGGGCGCTGAATGCGGGCATCAATCTGCACCACGCGCTCCTGCGTCAGTGAGCGCACAGAGCCTACGGGCAGGTCCTGATTTTCGGCCCGCACAGCCTGGGCCACCTGGTCGGGCGTGATGGAGTAGGCCTCCAGCGCCTTGGGGTCCAGATAGATATTGATTTCGCGCTGGGTGGCGCCCACCAGATTCACCGCACCCACACCGCGCACGTTTTCCAGGCGCTTTTTCAGCACCTGATCGGCCCAACTGCTCATGGCAATGGCGTCGGGTGGTGTCACGGCGGCGTTTTCAGGCTTGCTCACGCCATGCAGCGCATGCGGGTCGGGCAGCACAGCCAGGGACCAGACGGCGGCGCTGGCCGGGTCAAAGCGGATGACGCGGGGTTCCTTGACCTCATCGCGCAGCGTGGGGCGCACCGAGGCGACTTTCTCGCGCACATCATCGGCGGCGCGGCGGCCATCAATGTGCAGCTGAAACTCGATGATGACCACGCTGGTGCTGTCGTAGCTGCGCGAGGTCAGGGAGTTGATACCGGCCACCGAGTTGACGGCTTCCTCAATCTTCTTGGTGACTTCGCTTTCCACAATTTCGGGCGAAGCACCGGGATAGGCCACCGAGACCACCACCACGGGAAACTCGATGTTCGGGAACTGGTCCACCTTCAGGCGCTGGTAGGAAAACACGCCCAGCACCACAAAGGCCAGCATGACCATGGTGGCCAGTACCGGGTTTTTCAGACTGACGCGGGTGAACCACATTTAGCGGCCCCCTGCTTCAGCAGCAACGGGGGCCGCCGCAGGTTGCGCTTTGGGCTGCACTTCCACGGCTGTGCCTTCACGCAGGCCACCGGCAGTGCCCAGCAGTATCTGGTCGCCAGCCTGAACACCTTTGAGAAGCTGAACCCAGGTGGCGCCCTGGTAGGCGCTCTGGCTGCCCAGCTCAAGGCTTTGGTGCACCACGCGCAGCACAGGGCGGGCAGCCATTTCATCACTGCGATCTGGAGAGACGCTGGCGGGCGCGACCTGGCCCTGGCGTATCAGCTGCAGATAGGGCTGGGGCTTGTCAGTGCGCACAGCGCTCAATGGAGCGGCCAGCTGGCTGGCGTTGCCTGTGATGATGTTTCCTTGCAAAAACAGGCCGGGGCGCAGCTGTAATGTAGGCTGGCTGCTATCGTTATTGAATGGCGCTACGGCAAGATAAGCGGCAACAGTGCGCGAGCCCGTCTGGGCGCTGGGGTTGATGCGTACCACCTTGGCCTGCACCGGAGGCAGGCCATCGGCAGCGCCGGGCACCTGTAATTGCGCGGCTTGCCCCACCTGAACCTGTACCGAATCGGCAGGAGCCAGCTGTGCCTGAATTTCAAGCTGTGCCGTGTTGACGATCTCCACAATCTTGGCCTCAACCCCCACGCGCTCACCACTTTGCACAAAGCGCTGGGCAATCTGTCCATCCATGGGGCTGGTGATGACGGAATCCGTCACCGCTTTGTGCGCAGCATCGGCGGCGGACTGGGCAGCGGCAAGATTGGCGCGGGCGGTATCGAGATTGGCCTGTGAGGTTGCCAGCGCCGTGGTGGAGATAAAGCCTTTTTGCACCAGGGCGGCGTTATTGTCCTGGTTGCGCTGGGCAATGGCCAGCTGGCCGCGTGATGCATCGGCCTGCTGCTGGGCCTGGCGCCAGCGGGCGGTGGCTTCCGTGGCATCAATGCGGGCCAGCACCTGGCCTTTTTTCACGTTGTCACCTTCGCGCACTTCCAGCCCGCGCAGCTCTCCTGCCACATAGGCCTTCACAACTGCAGAATGCAGTGCCTGTACGGTGCCATTGACGGGAACGCTCAGCGACAACTGCAGCGGGCGCAGCTCCAGCACTTCATTGGCCGCAATCTGAATGGGCAGCTCCAGCGGTGTGCTGGATGCCGCCATGGCCTGCTTCTTGTGCTGCTGATTGCTGAAAGCGCGCCAGCCTGCAGAGGCCAGCAGACCTACCACGACCAGGCCGATGGCCCAGCGGACGGAAGACTTCATGGTGTGAGATTGACGAGGTGAGGAAGACATCCTGAGCGATCAGGGTCAGGGCTTTATTACAGTTTCTGCGGCAAGTGTAGTGGGCCGCCAAAATGGCGATAGTGCCCGGCGTTGCACATTGGTGAAATCGTGATTGATTCAATCAATAGACATACGCGGTATTCAAAGGAGAGAACTATGACGGTGCAGACGATTTATCTGGGTGGAGGATGTTTTTGGTGTACGGAAGCCGTGTTTGACCGTGTGCGCGGCATTGTGGATGTGGAAAGTGGCTACGCCAACGGCCATTTGGACCATCCCAGCTACGAAGATATCTGCACCGGTCAGACGGGGCACGCCGAAGTGGTGAAGCTGGAGTACGACGCGGATGTTATTTCGCTGCGTGATCTGCTGCTCATCTTTTTTGCAACGCACGACCCAACCACGCTCAACCGCCAGGGCAATGATGTGGGAACGCAGTATCGCAGCGCCATCTACACCACCAGCGACGAGCAGGCCCAGGTGGCCAAAGCCCTGATGCAGGAAATGCGGGAAGAGGGGGCATACGACGCCCCCATCGTGACAGAGCTGCAGCCCATCAAGGCCTACTGGCCAGCCGAGGCCTATCACCAGGACTACTTTTTGCAGCACCCCAACCAAGGCTATTGCGCATTTGTGGTGAGCCCCAAGGTGCAGAAATTCCAGCATGCGTTTGCACGCTGGCTCAAAGAGTGAAGCGCGGCGGCAATGGATGCCGCATTGACGATCAGCGCAAGCATGGCGAAGAATCTTGCC
This sequence comes from Comamonas fluminis, assembly GCF_019186805.1. NCBI lineage: Bacteria > Pseudomonadati > Pseudomonadota > Betaproteobacteria > Burkholderiales > Comamonadaceae > Comamonas > Comamonas fluminis. The sequence goes on from NZ_CP066783.1 coordinate 2,414,616, forward strand.
CGCAAAGCCTGCCCGGGCAGGCTACACTTTGCAACTCTTGGCCAGCCTCTGCGCTGGTGAGCTGACCAGCCTCTCTTCCTTGTCTTCCAGATTTTTCCCCTCACATCGCAACCGTGCAGCGCAGGCTGAGCGGGGTGTGACGCTGGGCGACTGGCGCCGTTACTGGCTGGCGGCTATGCTGGTCTTGGCCATGGTGCTGGGCCCGGCGCTGGGGCAGATGCACCGTGCGGTGCACGCAGCGGGCAGCGCTCCCGTGGCGGCATCGGGCAGCAAGCTGGGTGCGAATGCACAGCATGCGCTTCATGCACCGGCCTCGGCGTCTGATGCGATTTCAGATGGGGCTTCCTGTGCCACATCTGCCGAGCTAGTCAGCAGCAGTGCCAGCAACGGTGCCTGTGGCGACTGGGTTCATGCCCTGTTTGCAGGCCATGGCCCGGCAGATTGCCAACTGCTGGATCAAGCCAACCATGGTTTTGCCGGGCCACCGGCGGTTCTGCAACTGGTGGGCGAGGCGCCAGACTCAGCGCAGCCTGCGGTCCATATTCCCCGGCCTCGCGCCATCTTTGTCGCCGCATCGTTTGATGCGCGCGCGCCTCCTGCATTGCAACTCCTGCGCGCCTGATTTGCGGTCATGCCATGCATGACGCAGAACTTCGCGCTCTTCAAACAATAGCTGTCAGCACTTGATCTGCAAGGGCTGCAGGCTGCTTTGATTCAAATTTAGCTGCGTTCGTCCTTGCATGGTCAAGCGGGCGCAGCTGTGTGGAATTGCAATGTCTTACCGTTCAACTTTATTGATTTCTTCTGTGCTGGTGGCCGTGCCAGCTGTTCATGTTCACGCGCAGGAAGCTGCGACTGCTGAGGCAACTCTGGGCGAAGTCACTGTCTCCACCACTGGCATGGCCGAGGGGGATATGGCTACGCCAGTGCAGGTGCTGGGCGAGGAGGACCTGCGCCTTCGCCGCGCCGCCACGCTGGGCGAGACCCTGGCCGCAGAGCCCGGCATCAACGCCAGCCACTTTGGCGCAGGCGCCAGCCGCCCTGTGATTCGCGGCATGGATGGTGCGCGGGTTTCCGTGCTCAGCAATGGTTCTGAATTACTGGATGCCTCCACCGTCAGTCCCGACCATGCTGTGACCACAGAGCCACTTCTGGCCACGCAGATGGAAGTGTTTCGCGGCCCCTCGGCCTTGCTCTACAGCGCGGGCGCCATGGGCGGCGTGGTCAATGTGCTGGATAACAAGATTGCCACCAGCGTGCCTGAGAAGGCGCTGTCTGGCTCTGCTGAAGTGCAGGCGGGCACGGCTGCGGGCATGTCTGCCGGGGCACTTTCTTTAACTGGCGCCATGCCGCTGCAAAACAATAACGGCACCCTGGTACTGCATGCCGAAGGCGTGGCCCGTAACGCCGGCGACTACCGCGTGGGCAGCGGCTGGGATCAGGGCAGCAAGGTGGCAGGCAGCTTCAGCCGTGGCAACACCGGCAGCCTGGGCCTTTCCTGGGTGGGCGACAGCGGCTATCTGGGCCTGGCCTATACCCGTCAGCAGGCACGTTATGGCCTGCCCGGCCATCAGCATGGCTTTGAGGGCTGCCACGCCCATGGCGATCATCTGCACTGCGGCGATCATGATGGGCATGACCACGAGGAAACAGACTCTTCCAGCGTGCCCGTGGTGGACTTGACCAGCGAGCGCTGGGATCTGCGCGGCGAATGGCGCAAGCCTGTGGCCGGCATTGCTGCCGTGCGCTTGCGTGGCGGATGGACGCGCTATCAGCACGATGAAATCGAAGAGGGCGCCGTATCGACCGCTTTTCGCAACCGCGGGCACGATCTGCGCCTGGAGATGGAGCATGAGCCCATCGCCGGCTGGCGCGGAACGCTGGGCGTGCAAACGCTGAACCGCCGCTTTAGCGCGACGGGTGAGGAAGCCTATGTACAGCCGACCAACACGCAGCGCGAAAGCCTGTATCTGCTGGAGGAATACCGCTGGCAGGACTGGAGCCTGCAAGGCGCTTTGCGCCACGATCGCCAGCGTATTGAAGCGCAGCAAACCGATCAGACGCGCAAGCACAGCGCCACCTCGCTGTCTCTGGGCACTGTCTGGAAGTTCACTCCAGGCTACAGCGCAACGGCTTCGCTGACCCATGGCAGCCGCATGCCCACAGCGGAAGAGCTGTTCGCCAATGGTTTGCACATGGCCACATCTACTTATGAAGTGGGCAATGCCAATCTGGGGCGGGAGCGCTCGCAGGCGCTGGATCTGGGTGTGAGCAAGACGGCAGGCGATACGCGCTGGAAGCTCAATGCCTACCACTATCGCATCAAAAACTACATCTATGGCGCGACGGTGGATGAGCATGACGGCCTGCAGCTCTTGCACTACACCCAGGCCGATGCGCGCTTTACCGGCTGGGAAGCGCAACTGAGCCAGCGCTTGAGCCGTGAATTCATCGCCACAGTCTTTGGCGATGGCGTGCGCGCCAGGCTGGAAGATGGCTCGGCCCTGCCGCGCATTCCTGCTTTACGCGCCGGTGTTCGCGTGAACGCCAGGCTGGGCGGCTGGGACACCATGGCGGAATGGACGCAGGTGCTGCGCCAGAACCGCACAGCAGCGTTTGAGAGCGAAACCGGCGGCTACGGCATGCTGAATCTGGGCGCCAGCTATCAATGGCGCAGCGGCGGCAATCAGTGGCAGTTCTATGTCAAAGGCCAGAACCTGACCAACCGTCTGGCTTACGCGGCCACCTCATTCATCAAGACGGCCGCTCCATTGACTGGGCGCAATCTGGTGCTGGGCTTGCGCATGGACTTTTAAGCCTCCACAGGCCTATGGCCTGTGTGGAGTATTGGCTCAACTGGCATGCAGCGCTTATGGCACAAGCGCTGCATGCTATAGATAGTGTTGCAAATGCCGCAAGGCACGCGGGCTGTCCACGCCAATTCTGGCAATCACTTCCAGCTCGGGCACACCTGCGCGCAGCCATTGCACGATGGCGGTATTGCGCAGCACCTGCGGGCCCACGCGCTGCAGCGGGAACTTCTGGCTACCTTCGGGCTGAGCCTCGTGGGCGCGCTGGATCAGCTGGGATGCCACATGAAAAAGCATGCGTACAGAAAGCGGTCCCCCCCGGCGGGAATAGAACACCTCGTGATCGCCATCCACTACGCTGGGGCCACGCTGGCCTGCACTGAAGCGCCGCCAGTCGCGCAAGGCCTGGGCCACGTTGTGCGGAATATCCAGCAAACGCTGTTGTGCGGCCCGTCCTCCATCGATGTGCAGCTGTGCAGGAACGTCAGATACGGTTCCCTGGCCGGTGTCCGCCCCTGCGACTGAAGGTATCCATATGCGTGCATCGCTGCTGCAGATATTTCTCCACTGCAGCACGCGTACTTCTTCTGGCGCCAGCGCCATTTCATACAGCAGCAAAACAATGGCCCGGTCACGCGCATTCTGGTAGCCATCGGCCTGAGGGAACTGCCTTGGCAAGGCTTTCCAGAGCAGGGGAGGCAGGCAGTGCCCTTTGCCATCTTCAGACGGAGGCCGTTCGGCAGGCTCAAGCCCTGTTGCGGGATTGATCTGCAGCCACCCATGCTCAAGGGCATGGTCATAGATGCGCTCCAGCAACCGCCAGTAGCGCCGGCGAGTCACGGGGCTGATCTTGCGTTCAGGGTGGTGGTGTGCGCGCTGCCCATCTCGTATGCGCAAAAAGCTTTGCACATCCACAGCATCAGCCTCATGCCACCTCTTCGGAGCCAGTGAAGCCGCAGAAGAGGGTGAAGGCAATTCACCAAGGTGAGACAGCCAGGCCAGCCAGACCTTTTCATAGTTGCCGTCTGGGCTTGTGTCCAGAGCATCCCAGCTCTTGCTGCCCTCATGAGACAGCCATTCACTGAAGACTTCGGTACCGCAGGGAATATTCATGACAGGGAGTATCAAACAGGAAACAGAGCGCCCGAACAGTAAATTGAAAAGCTGAGCCCGATGTGGGAGCAAGCGCCTGCAAGAAGACGCGGCGAAGGAGAACCAAGCAAAGACAGCAACGGTATCTGGGCAGCCATGGCAATCAGAACGCATTGATTGCGATCTCGACCGAGACAAACACCCCAAAAACTATAGCCACAAAGAGCTGAACGCCGAGCTCACGTAAAGGCAAACGCTTTCTCAACTCATCTATTTAATGTAACTTACATGAATCTAGTTTAAAGAACAAAATTCAATTCTTGACGAAGTGATCTATGACAATAAAGTCCTGTCCTCAATCAATAAGTCCTGTCCTGAGCCGTTTTCACAATAAGTTCTGTCGCAAAAGGGGGGGGGCGTCCCCAAAGTGCCGACAAACAGAGCTGTCCCACTTCCACGAGGTGTTGTGGCTGGATTTGCGGTGCCGATGGTCAATTTTGGGAGCTTGGGGCTTAGCACAAGCCTGCAACGCTCGATGTGCTGATTTTTGCTTAAAAATTATGCAAATGGTAGGTTTCGAACAAATAGATCTGTCCCAAAATTTAAAGTGACATTAAAGGTCTGTCCTGGCTTGGGCGACAAGCCTTCAACGAATGCTGAGCTATCTAGGAGTTGAGTGCTGTGGTGGCACTGCCCGGAGATCAAGGCCGAGGCTAGTGGCAAGCATGAGTGTTTGCGTTGTTGTTGGGAGGGCTGCTTCAGGCTGGTTGCAGCCGCTGAGATTTGGCACGTCTGTGACCGCTGCCGCCGATACCAGACGTTGACAGGCTATCTGACTAGGCGTCCGCTGTGCGCCTCAAACCGGATGCTGGCTGCATAGCAGTTCGCCAAGCAATCTGAACGACAGCTCTCATAAGCTGCGAACTGGTGCTGCCGACCCATTGTTGTCTGTCGATACTCACACCAGCCCTCCTGAAAGCAGTCTCCGACGCAGGCTCAATGACTGTTGCAGCAGCACCGTGAGTAACCAATTGCACCGACAATCCTGTCATAGATCACAGGAGCACCAATGGGTATTTCGTTCGAATGGATCAACTCATTTTTGGAGTCAAACGTCGCTAAGGTCGTTGTAATTCCTCTATTAGTCGCAATTGGGGGATGGGTTGGCTACCTTGTAAAGCGCTGGATCGAAAAACCCAAGCCTTCAAACCTAGATGAGTATGCTGATCTACATAAGGCGCTTACGTTGAAGGAAAAGCTAGACCAAAACCAGATGTCGCTGAATGATTTGAGAGTTTTCAGAGCTGACGTTCTAAGCAGGCCTGCGCAGGCTGCAGTTATGAGCGCAGAGCACTACATCGAGTTGGCTAAGCGATTAGCTGACGCGGTGGAGGTGGCTCCTAACAATGGACTGATGCTTGAGAACGCCAGTAACCAACTTGAGATGAATGAAGTATCTGCGAAAAGTGCAGAGACAGTTGACAAAATGAATCGCCCCGGATTCCCTAGACACTTTTAAGCCGTTGGGAATGGCGTTTCTCGAACTCTATCGGAGAAATATCTCCTGCAGTGCCGTGACGCCTTTTTGGGTTGTAGAACATCTCGATGTAGTTGAAGATATCTGCCCTTGCGTCCTCGCGCGACGTGTAGATCTGGCGACGAATTCGCTCGCGCTTGAGCAACTGGAAGAAGCTCTCGGCCACTGCGTTGTCATGACAGTTACCGCGGCGACTCATGCTGGAGACTAGGTTGTGATCTCGTAGGAAGTCCTGCCAGTCATGCCCGGTGAACTGACTTCCCTGATCCGAATGCACCATGACCGCCTGATCAGGTCGACGACGCCACAGAGCCATCAGTAGTGCATCGAGTACCAAGTCGGTATCGATGCGGCTGCCCATGGACCAGCCCACGACCAGACGGGAGAACAGATCAACCACCACTGCCAGGTACAGCCATCCCTCGTGAGTGCGGATGTACGTGATGTCGGTCACCCACGATTGATTGGGCTCATCCACAGCGAAGCGGCGCTGCAGGTGGTTAGGGGCAACTATGGCGGGCTTGCCTCCGCGCATCCCAGGGCGGCGCCGGTATCCCGTTTGCGAACGCAGCCCTTGGAGCTTGAGCAAACGGGCCACGCGGTGTTTACCGCAGCGCTCTCCCAGATCCCGCATGTCCAGTGTGAGCTTGCGGTAGCCGTACACACCACCACTTTCAAGCCAGGCTTGTTTGAGCAAACCTTGCAGTCGCAGATCATCCCGAGCCCGTGGGCTGACGGGTTCAGCTTTCCAAGCGTAATACCCGCTGGGATGTACCACCATGACTTTGCACATGCTACGAATGCTGTATTCGTGCTCATGTTTCTGAATAAATGCGTACTTCACCCGAGCTGCTTGGCAAAGTACGCTGCGGCCTTTTTTAGGATGTCACGCTCCTCGGTCACACGCTTGAGCTCGGACTTTAGTCTGCGCAACTCTTCTGTCTGCGTAAGTTGAGCTTGTCGCTCTGCGGGAGGCCCTGAATGCGTCTTCAGCCACTGATACAGGCTATGTTGACTAACGCCAAGGCGCTGTGACACGTCAGCGACCTTGTGGCCTCGTTGTGTGATCTGCTTGATGGCTTCGATCTTGAATTCGTCTGGATATTTAGGCTTACTCATGGCACCTCCTATTGGGCCTCGGGATTGAGGCTCAGAAGTGTCTAGAAAACCCGGGGCGATTCACAGAAACTGGCAGGACAGGACATTTGTCATCGAAAGGAGGACGGCCGCGATGCTTCCCTCTGAAGCTAGGACAGATCTTTATTTGCAGGAATCAGAAGCTCTGTCATCAGGAAGGAGGGCCTTCCTGATGCGCTCAAGGTTAGGGAGCCAGTCGTTCACGAATCCAGTCCTGTCCATCCAGACGGTAGTTCAGTCTGTCGTGCAGGCGGCTCTTGCGGCCTTGCCAGAATTCCCAGCGATCCGGCACAAGGCGAAAGCCTCCCCAGTGCGGAGGGCGGGGAGGGTTGAGCAAAAACTGCGCGCTGTACTTGGCTGCGTTGGCCACCAGAACGCTGCGGCCGCTGATGACCTGGCTTTGAGGGCTGGCCCAGGCACCAATGCGCGAATCCAGCGGGCGGCTTGCGAAATAGGCATCGCTTTCTTCGGCACTGACTTTTTCGACCCGGCCTTCAATCCGCACCACACGCTCAAGCTCTACCCAGTGAAACTGCAAAGCGGCAAAGGGGTTGCCCGCCAGCTGCTGGCCCTTGCGGCTGTCGTAGTTGGTGTACCAGACGATGCCGCGCTCGTCGTAGCCCTTGATCAGCACGATGCGCGTGCTGGGGCGCATGTCCCCGCTCACCGTCGCCACGGTCATGGCATTGGGCTCGGGCACCTGCGCGCTGACAGCTTCCTGCAGCCATTGATCAAACTGCTGGAAAGGATTGGCGCTTGAAGCGGATTCACTCAGTTCTGCACGCTCATAGCTCTTGCGCAGATCGGCGATGGATGAAGATAGGCTGCTCATGGCCTCATTGTGCCGCGCCATCAAGCCAGCGTTATGCTTGAACGCAATATGAGCCACGAAGATTTGAACAAGCCTGCACACGCTGCCAGCCACGGCCCCTGTGTTTTGATCCTGGCCGCGGGAAAAGGCGAGCGCTTTACGGCCTCAGGCGGCAGCACACACAAATTACAGGCCATGCTGGGGGCAAAGAGCGTGCTGCAGACCACGCTGGCCAGCGTAGAGGCCTCGGGGCTGCCCTGGCATGTGGAATATGGCCCCCATCCCGGCATGGGTGACAGCATTGCCGCGGCAGTAAGCGCCACCGCGCAGGCGGATGGCTGGCTCATCCTGCCAGCGGATTTGCCGCTGGTTCAGCCACATACGCTCACAACACTGGCCCAGCAGTTGTACCAGCTGGACGCTTCGCAGTTGCATGTCGTACAGCCCTTCTACCAGGGCCAAAAAGGCCATCCCGTCGCATTTTCTCGCGCAGCAGGGTGGGCGCTTTCCCAGTTGACGGGCGACCAGGGCGCTGCCAGCGTGGTGAAGGCCGCTGCGCAGCAGCAGACACTGCAGCGCTGGGACTGTGACGATATTGGCTGCGTGCTGGATGTGGACACCGTCACGGCGTTGGAGCAAGCCCGCCAGATCTGGCAGCAGCGAAGCACCTTCTGAAACTCAGAATGAAAAAAGCCCCTGCTTTCAGGGGATTGGCAGCAGTGCTGGGTCAATCCAGCGATCACTCAGGCTCCGCGCTCAATCACGCCACAGGCCAGGCGCGCGCCAGAATTGCCTGTGGGCTGAGTGGTGTAGTCATCCGCATCGTTGTGCACGATAAGGCTGCGACCCAGAATGCCGTTGGCTGAGCGATTGAGAGCGAAATCCTTGCTCACAAAGTCAATGGTGACCACGCCGTCCTGATTGGCGTCCAGGCTTGGCAGATCGCCCAGATGATGTGGCTGGCTGCCGTTGAACTGGCCATGGGCCTGTTGCGTCGGATTGAAGTGGCCGCCTGCGCTCAAGCCGTCGCCGCTGGAGCAATCGCCTTTTTCATGGATATGGAAGCCATGTTCACTATTGGGTGCGAATCCCTGAATCTGCCCCTGCACGCGGACGCTGCCATCGGGCTGAGGAAAGAACTGCACCACGCCGCTGACGCTGCTGCCCTTGGTCGCTTCCAGCCGGGCAATGGACTGAATACTCTTTCCTGTCGCTGCGCCGGGCGTTGAAGCAGCGCCAGCCTCGCCAGAGCCAGAAGAGGGCGCTACCGTAGGGGCGGTGGAGCAAGCCGTCAGAGCCAGAGCTGCGGCGAGCGACAGGCCCGCTGCCAATGGGCGGGAAAAGAGGGTGGCAACAGGGCTGGCAAGCATGACGTTCTCTCCATGAGGCAAACCTGCATTGTGCCGCAGCGCTCCCGGTCAGTTCAATAGTTTCTGCCTTGAAGCCCAGTCAGAGCATGCGCTTTCAGCTATGTTTCAAATAGCGGCCTGAATGGAAAACTGGCTGCTGTTGCTTTGCGCATAGCTCAGCAGACGTTTCAAAGCCTTGTCATCAATCCCCAGACGCTGCAGCTCATCGAAGGTGGCACGCGCATAGTCAAACGTCGTGCCGTAAATACCCTGGGCCTCGGAAAAAATGCGCCGGTACTCGTCCGGCGCCAGCTCGCCGGTATGGTGCGGGCTCTGGCGCGAAAGCGTAAAAGCCAGCGCTTTCACAGTGCCCTGCGGCGTCTTGCAGGCCAGCCACTTGGGGTCATACACGGCATTGGGCATTTCGCGCTGCCACAGCTTGCGCATGACTTCATCGCCCGCATTGCGCGGAATACGAAACACCATGCCCTGGCAACTGCCGCCAGAGAGCATGCCAAACACCAGCCCGGGAACCTGGGGCGTGCCACGGTTGATGGTGCTCCACATTTTGAGAGCACGGTGCCAGCCGTGGACATGGGCTGCGCGCCGCTCTGCAAAGTCAAAGTCAGGGCGCCAGATCAGTGAGCCATAGCCAAACACCCACAAGTCTTCTTCGCCACCCCATTGCTGCAGAGCCTGTGCCAGCATGTGATCGGCATTGCGCGGGCAGTTCGTTGCATACGCATTCAACAAAGAAAGAGTGGACATCAAAAACTCCCGTAACCGGCACCAGGCCTCAGCTCACTGCTATGTATAACGCCTGGCGGCGCCCTTGGTGCACAAGGCACGGGCAACAGGCATAAAAGCAACGCTTTTCCTTGTGCAGCAGGGCTCTTTGCCATGGTTTTGCGCATCGATGCATGCGCAGTCTCAGACGCTCAGTACCAAACCTCTACAATGCGTGGTTTTGCCACCCTTGCTGCTGGAGCACCAGCCAAGAGGTGATGAAGACAGATTTCGCACTTCAACACTTATTTGCAGGAACGGAGAATTCATTCATGTCTTTCAACAGCTCTGACGACGACAGCCAAGAACGCTTTGCACTGGGCTTTCTGTTTGCTCTGATTGCACTGGTCGTGTCCACCGTGGTTGGCACCGTCGTTTACAAGCGCGGCATTTCGCACGCTCCCAAGGCCGCCGTAACAGCGCCCGCCAGCAACGCCACCAATGTGCCCGTCGTGATTCAGGAAGACGTGGCCAGCGTGGTCGTGGAAAACGGCGTGGTCAAGTTCTTCTTTGCCTCCGGCAAGGCAGACGTGGCAGAAGGCGGTAACGCAGCGCTGGCCGACGTGGTCAAGGGCGTGCAAGATGGCAAGCGCGCTGTGATCTCCGGCTTCCATGACGCCACCGGTAGCCTGGAACAAAACATGGAACTGGCCAAGAACCGCGCACAAGCGGTGCAAGCGGCTCTGATCGCTCTGGGCGTTGCAGAAGACAAGGTCGAGCTGAAGAAGCCCGAACAAATGCAAGCTGACGGCAGCAATGCTCAAGCGCGTCGCGTGGAAGTGATTCTGGTCGACTAAGACAAGATTCCCGCCTCAAAAAAGCCCGATACGGTAAGAGCCGTATCGGGCTTTTTTGCTATTGAATTAATAGCGAATCACGCAATATTCACGGCGGCTAATCAGCTATTTTCTATAAAACCCGCCGCAGGAGGCTGGCCCAGAGCAAGCACTTTCTCCGATCCATCTTCGGCCACCTGACGCATCACAAAAGAGTTCCGCTGAAACCGCATGCTCTTGACCTGCCAGCGCCCCGCAATGCGCACGCATTCGTCGGTGTACTGGCCCGAGAGATTGACGATGGTGCGCTCTTTCACGTTGACCTGGCAAAAATCCAGATCCCACAGCACGATGGCACTGTCAGCGTCCGTAAACAGTATCTGGGGGTTGTGCGCGTGGTGCCTGTCCTGAATCGATGGATTCTCAACCGCCAGACGCGTAAAAGTCTCCACCCATCCGTCTCTTCCGATGATGGGGGGGAAGCCATCGGCTTCAATGACAGCCCCATGCTCCACAAAGCATTCCCGTACAAGCTCCGGCTGCTTCTGATCGCAGGCGCGAAGGTATTGCGCCTTCAAAGCCTGCAGGGCCTGCATATCTTCCAGTTTTTGCAGGCGCTGCAACACGTCCGTCATTGCCGCTGATTCGCTCATCATTCGTCTCCTTGGTTTGTCTGCCTGAGATTCTGAAAACAGCATCAGCGAACGAAACCCGCATTTGGACGATAGACAGAGACTGCACAAAGCAAAAAGCGGTGCCAGGCACCGCTTCTATGAAAATCGACAAGGCGAAGCGATTAACGCAGGCCAGTGCCTGCGCCCAGATCATCCTTGCGCTCGATCAGCTCTATTTTGTAACCATCGGGGTCCGTCACAAAGGCAATGACCGTGCTGCCACCGGCCACGGGACCAGCTTCGCGGGTCACATTGCCGCCTGCAGCTTTGATCTTTTCGCAAGCGGCATAGGCATCAGGTACGCCAAGAGCAATATGACCGTAAGCAGTGCCCAGCTCGTAGCTTTCCGTGCCCCAGTTATAGGTCAGCTCAATCTCTGCCTGACCGGGGTTGCCGCCTTCGAAGCCCAGAAACGCCAGCGAATACTTGTATTCGGTGTTCTCGGACGTACGCAGCAGTTGCATGCCGATGACATGGGTATAGAAATCAATAGAGCGCTGGAGATTGCCAACGCGCAGCATCGTGTGGAGGAATCGCATCCGCCAATTGTGCCAGCAAGGTGCAAGAGCCGAGTGAGTAGGGCGTTGCCACCCTGATGTGATGCAGCGCGGCTAAGATGCCGCAAAGAGGGAAAAATGCGTATGGGACAGGCGGATCGTGACTATTGGCATAGAGACAGGCCGTTTACCCAGGCGCGCCACGAAACCAGCTTTCTGACCAAACTTCTCATCACGCTGGCAGTGCTGCTGATTTGCGCCGTGGCGTATCGCTATCAGGCAGAGATCAAACTCTGGGTTCAAAAGTCAGCGGAAAGACCGGCTCCGCGCGCGCAAGCACCTGTGTTGCCTGCCCCTGCAGTGGTTCCTGCACCAGTACCTGCTGTCCCGCAAAATCCACGCCCCGAGACATCCGGGCAAATCTACCGCTGTGGAAACACCTACAGCCATGAGCCCTGTGACAACGCCCGTCAAATTTCGGTGCCCACCAGCGCATCACGAGACATGTCCGCCACCCAGGAAATCTATCTGTGCAAGGACATCTATGACCGGCTGACATGGGAGAGCACTCCATGCTCCGCCAACGGCAGATTCATGGACCGAATCGCCCGTGTTCCCGCGAATATTCCCTGGGAAGAACAAGTCGCGATTGCCCGCCAGCAAAGAGACCGCGCCCATGCCATTGCTGCTGAGCAAGTCGTCGCTGTTGCATCCAGACCATCATCAGCGCCCAGAGCCAATGCAGGCGAATGTCAGGCGCTGGACGAACGCGTCAACTGGCTCGACTCTTTGGGCCGCATAGGTGGCGGCGGCTACACCATGGACTGGATTCGCGAACAGCGCCGCCAGGCGCGCGATCGGCAATTTCGAATTGGGTGTTAGACCGCATTGGTTTCGATACAGAGAAGATGCTGAGCCTTGTATGCAGAGGGCGTGAGAGAAGTAGCTCAGCCTCAGAGCAGCGCCGGCGCGACCAGATCCACCAAGCTTGGCAATTTGATATTTAACATAAGATACATTCACCGGCCGCTTGAGCTGTGTTTACTACAGAAGCAGTAGCAGCACCGCTAGCACCCATAAGCGTTCCGGCCAGAGCAGTGCCGGTTAGAAACTTGCGCACCATGCGCGATTTGCACGCACTGTCGCGCTCTCCTTCGAGGGCCGCGATCACAAGCCACTTCTGCGCGTCCTCACCCATCTCTTCAGCCAGAGCACCAGCAATCGACGGGCTCAGGTGTCCACGCACCTTTGCTGTCGCCAGCGTTGTGCGTGCCAGGTTGAGTTTCTGCGTCCAGTAGGGCGCAGGCTGTTGGGATAAAGCTTTTTCCAGCAGGTCTAGCGTCGTTTGCATGTGGGCTCCTGTTGCTTTCTTGACTACAACGTGCAGTCATTATGCGAAAAGTGTTGACTGCAATGTGCAGTCATGGATATGGTTGCGCCGAGTGACTGCATATTGCAGTCATAACAGGAGCCGCCAGCATGTCTATCACCTCTCACACTCCCCTGATAAGTCCTCTACCTGGTCAAGAAGACCAGAGCGCTCGCCTGGCGGCTTCCGCCGAGGTCGGCCAGGTGGAGGGCACCATTTATTGGTACCGCAACGAGTACAAGACCAGCACGGGTATTTGGCTGGTTTCAGGTTTTTGCAAGATGCCTCGCTGCTTTCCAGCTTCCGGATTCGACGCGATCGAGTGGCGCTCTGTTCCTTGTATTGGGTTTGATATGGGCAGAGGGCAGAGCGCCATGAGCAGTACTCTGACCCTCGAACAGTTTCAGCGATGGCTGGAAACATGCGCGCATGAGGCGTTTCACGCTATTGAAAACCCGCCCGAATGTTCAGCAACAGATCTCGCACTGCACCGTGAAGGTTGTGAGATCGTAATTGGTCAATGCGCTATTGCGACGCGGGCTCTCATGTCGTTCAAGCTGGAGCGGGGCGCATGAGCAAGTTGGCCTTCCCGTTATCGCTCGTATCCATCGCGTTGTCACTGTTCGCACTGCTCGTGAGCTGGTTTGACGACCGGGTCATCGACATGTGCACCCGTGCAGAGCACACGATGCCTAGCAAGACCATGCTTCTTTTGATGGCGGCGGGCGCATGAGCACCAGCTTTTCCGCACAGCGCCTCAACGCTGCACATGACCAGGTCACGGCCATGATGCGCCGTCCAAACCGTATCGACGATTTGCGCCTCTATGAGCTCTCCAGCCGCATCAGCGTGGAGGGCCATTTGATTTTGGCTACTAGCACGCTAGACCTCGATTTCTTGGCCTTCTTGGGCCGGGAAAAAGCCGCTGGCCGCACGTACTCGTCGCAGGCTCTCGCAAAGCAGGTTTTTTCTCAGGCGGGCGTGGTAGCACCGCCTGAGAGTCCTACCGATAGGATTTCGCCAGTTTTGGGGAAGGGGTCACAAAATGGCCTATGACACCCTCAAGCTGAAAAGCCCTTCCATGGACGAATCCTTCGTCCGCGCCATTGAGCAGCAGTGCGTTTTGCGCTCTGGAATCGACCTGGCTACGGGCGCGATGCTGTACGAGTTGCACACGGGGGAATTGCTGGGTTCCTGGGATTCGCGGATCAGTGTGCGCCCCATGTATGAGGATTGGGTCACGGACAAGAACGGCCGTCCGCGTCTGGCGCCCTGCGAGCCTTACATCCTGGTTGAAGGCTCAGTGCACAAAGCCATGATGGGTCACAACGTATACGGCGGGCCGCGTGACTTCAAGAAGGCTTGCTCGTTCTTCGTCGCCCTGGTCGAAAAGCTGCTGGGCGTGGATCTGCCGCCCTCGGGCAACTGGACAGTGCACCGCGTGGACGTGGCCCATGTCTTCGCGCTGACGAAACCGGCCTGCAAGGAATTCTTCGACAGCATCCAGCTGCGCAACTTCCCGCGCCGCCAGAAGAAGGCAGCCAAGTACGACATGGCCGTGTACTTCCCGGGCAAGACCACGACCGTCAAGTTCTATCACAAGGGTTCTGAGTTCGGCCTGCATGACAAGGCGCGGCTGCGCAACTACTTCCGCCAGGCCTACGCGCTGATGTACGGAAAGAAAGACCTGCGCAACTTTGAACGGGCAGAAAACAAGCTCAAGGCATTGCAACGCCTGGCCGACAGCCGCTTGCGGGTTGAGGTCGAAGTGCACTCCGACAAATTCCAGTACGACTTTGGGCGTAACCCGCTAGTGAGCGAGGTGGACGACGCCTACCTGGAAACGATTCACGACAAAGAAGTAGAGCGCCTGCTGCGCGAAGGAAAGCAGTCCATGGAAACAGTACGCACGACCCAGGCAGTGATGACGCGTTTGGAAAACGTATATGGCAGCACCAGAGGTTTGCAGCTCTATGGCTTCTGGTCTGCCATGTGCACGCAAAACGAAAACGTCATGCGAAATAAATTCACGCGCTCAACGTTTTTCCGCAATCGAAAACAACTTGAGGACGCCGGGGTTTCCTGGCGCTGTTCTGACATCCATGTCACTGCGAATGACAGCCTCATTCATGACTTCACGCCGCAACGCGTGGACAGGCGTTTCTGCAATGCCCCGGCCAGAAACCGCCCTGAACTCAACTACAGCCGGGACGAACTGCGCTTAGCCGCTTGATGGAGAAAAGACGATGAGTGATACAGCAACTGCTACAGCAGCCCCCAAGGCTGGCCGCCAGCTGGGTTTCAACCAGGTGATGGTCAAGGGTCGCATTGAAGAGTCGCGCCGCCACGAGAACACCACCTATACGCGTGTTCTGTGCCCCGCTGCTGATGAGTACAGCCGCCCCCAGACCCTTGAGATTCGCAGCAAGGCGCGTATCGGCCAAAAGGGTGACACCGTGCAGCAGCTGTGCTACCTGGGCGGCTTCACGCGCAAGGCGTTTACCGCCACGGATCGCAGCACCGGCGAGCAAACAAAGGTCACGCCGGTGGACATGACTTTGGACGCCATCGAAGACTGATTCAGCCATGACAGCAGAGCAGTACATCGCCTTCATTTTCTCCATCGGCGCAATTGGCGGCGTGACTGGCTTTGCTGTGTGGCGAATTGTCGAAGCGCTGTTTGAGCTGCACTGGCTGCGGGATTCGGCCCAGCGCGAACAGTCGCAGGCCGAGTGCGTGGCCCTCGCGGTCGCTAGCGTGCCTGCTGCCCAGCGTGCCGCCGCGCACTGCGCATTGCAGCGCCTCTCCACTGCTCCCGGCCCTGCACGCGGCGAGCGGGCTGGGCCGGGGGTGGGGGAGAGGCAGGGCGCCGCATGAGAGCCGTTTATTGGGTGATCGCCTTCGCTTTGCTTCTCGCGTGTGCCTCTGCATCTATGGCTCTTGAGGCTGATGGCCGCTGGTACGAATTCCGAGTGAGGTGGGTTCATGGACTGGAATAACTCGTCGCACGTACTCCAGGTGCTTGTCGTCATCGCAGTGGTGCTGGTGTTCCTCCACGGCTTCAACTCGGGGAACAAGCTGTGACTGCTGAACAGATTGGGTATGTCATCGCAGCCTGCCTCGGTGTGTGGGTGTCGGGCTATGGAGTAGGCCAGGCGGTTGCCTGGGTTCGCAGGCTCCGCGACGTTGTTTAGGTTTCGCGCATATCGCGCAACGCACGGGCGTTTTCCCGTTGATGAAGTGAAAGGGTTCGTTATGAACAAGCTCCAAAACCTGCGCCGCCTGGCGCGTGATAACGCAGCACGCATGGGCGTTGCTGTTCTGGCTCTGCCCCTGTCTATGGCTGCTCGTGCGCAGGCAGTAGATCCGTTTGACAAGGCAGTTACGGAAGTGACCGCCAAGGTCGCAACCTATGGCGCCGCACTGGTGGGCGTTGCCGCTGCTGCCGTGGTCTTCATGGTTGCTATCAAGTACGTGAAGAAGATTCCTCGCGCCTCTTAATCGAGCGCTGGGAGGCTTTTTCCCATTGGGCTGCGTGCAGCCCTTTGGAAAGGGGCCACTATGCGAAAACTTCTCTTGGCCGTGGCGCTGGGCAGTGCCCTGTCTGCTCATGCCGCCGATTCAAAATTTGACGCCTTCATGGGGACGGTCGTTGGCAACAGCACCACTGTGACATTTGGCGGCAATGGGCAGCCAATTGCCACTACCTCAAACCACCTGGGCACACCGTCAGCAAATACCGTTGGAAATATGGGCGTTGCAACGGTCAATGGTGATCCTCACTATGTTGGCCGTGCTGAGGCTCCAGTCGCAGGGACTAACAAAAAGGTTCCAATTGACGTCAAGGTGCCGATCAATAAACGCTCTGTTGCTCGCGCCCTCATTGCTGCTGCTAAATATGGCGTCGGCGGCGCTGGTGGCATTGCTGTCGGATATGCCGCCGAGGCACTTCTAGACTTCGGGCTCAAAAACGTTACTGTTGGTGCTGATGGCTCAGTGCAGGCTGATTCGGAGACGCAAGCTCACTATCCCGTTTCGGATGGTTATTACTGGAAGCTGAATAACGGTAATCAGACAAATTTCTTGTCTGCCGAGGATGCATGCATTGCGGGTCGTTACGACAACACGATTACGTTTGTAAGTGTCCAAATGATGGATGGGGGGACTTGGGCCTACTGCAATGCAAAGTGGCCTTTTGGCACTGTTTATCAGTATCAAATTTTTCGGCAGCAGCAATCAAACTGTCCCGCTGGGCATTATGTAGATCAGGGCATCTGTACCCCTTCTAAGCCACTTACAAAAATGACAGAGCAAGAAATCCTCGACTGGATTGCTGCTCGTGATGGCTGGCCCACATCTGCTACGCGTGCAATAGCGCAAATGTCCGCAGACCCTCGCGTAGAGCCATTAATTCAGACGGGCACGCCGAATATCACAGGCCCTTTCAAGATTCAGGAAACGCCGACAGTTCGCACGTTTTCAGAGCCTAAGCCTGGTGTTGCTGGGCAGACTCAGTCAGTCACTGAAACCAAGCAAAAAACCGTTGGCTTGGACTATGCCGATAACAAGGTGAAGGCCACGACAACGGAAACAAAGCAGCGTGTTGTCGATGGTGTCGCAGAGCCAGAAGACACGACTCAGAAAGATCCTGAAAACGACTTTCTCGTCTGCGGCCTGCCCAATACACCTGCATGCCGAATTGAAGAAAAGGGCACTCCTGAGCCTGTCGAAGACACGGCACAAAAGGACGCTGAGCGGGTGCACAAGCCGCTTGATGATCTTCTCAAAGATCCCAAGAGCGTCCTGCCAAGCTTCCCAACGATCAACTGGACATTTCGCCTGCCATCTGGCTGCGCGCCTCTGAGCATTCCTGCCTTCTCACCGTTCCTGCAGGAAATCGACGTCTGTCAGTTCCAGCCCATCTTTCACGACATCATGAGCATGATCTGGGTGGGCGGGGCTTTGTTCGGTGCCATCGGCACTTTCTGGCGCAACGTGTTTGCGAAAGCGGGGTAAGCCATGCCAGTGTTTGCAGCGTTTATTGGTTCTATCGGCATGGGGGTTTACAACCTCCTGGTGGCCTTGGTCGGCGTCCGTCTTGCTATGCGAGTTGCGGCCGTCATATCGTTGGCAACGATCTACACGGCCTGCGTGATCTACTTCAGCACCATCATCGTGCCTTGGCTGGAAGCGCTTTTCATGAGCGGCTACGGCCAGCTGCTGGGCCTGCTGTTCCCGCCTATCTCCGGTACCGTCCTGGCCGGCCTCGGCGCTTACTGGACTTGCGTTGCTGGCGCGCAGTACGTCGGCAACCTGATGAAAATCGCCATAGGGAAATGACATGGCGGTCTACAGCGTTGAAGGCAAGCTCGGCACGGGCAAAACCAAGTTCGCGGTGTACCAGGCAGAGCAGGCTCTGCTTGCTGGCCGCCGTGTTGCGTCCAATGTGGATCTGAAGCCAGAGATCCTGAACCCGTGGAAGGCCTGTAGCTACGTGCGCTTGCCTGACAAGCCCACGGCTGAAGACTTTCTGGCAGCGGGCCACGGAAACCCAGATACCTACGACGAAAGCCGCAATGGTGTGCTGATCCTGGACGAGCTGGGCACCTGGTTGAACTCGCGCTCGTTCCAGGACAAGAGCAGAGCAGGGGTGATCGACTGGCTGATCCATGCGCGTAAATACGGCTGGGACGTCTTCTTGATCGTCCAGGACGCCACCATGATCGACAAGCAGGTGCGCGAAGCCCTCATTGAGTACCAGTGCCGCTGCATGAACCTGTCGCGGGTTCGTATCCCGTTCATTGGCAAGCTGCTGGGCTTCATGCACAAGCCATGGGGCTACCTGCCCAAAATGCACACGGTCACGGCCAGGACGGGTTATGGCCAGAACGCGATCATTGCGGAAAAGTGGCTCTACCGTGGCGACCACCTGCATGCCGCCTATGACACGCGGCAGATCTTCACCAGCGACTATCCGAACGGGCCGCACAGCGTGCTGGTGCCGTGGGAGTTTGAGCGTCGAAAGACCTCTGGCGAGATCTTTCGGGAAAGGTTGGAAACCTTTCTCGGGAGATTTCGCGCTCCGCCACTGGTCCGGCCTGCGCCGCGGCAACCAGGTCGCGCCATCACGCTGCTGCGCGATGTGGACATGGACCCAGACCGCAAGGTGGAGCTGGCCCGCCGCTATTGGCAGGGGCAGGACTGGGCATGAAGTCGCTCGCGATGGTGCTGGCCGTGTGGGTCGTTCTTGGCCTGGTGCAACTGGCGCAAGCTGAGCTGCCCGCTGGGTGCGTGAAAACCGCCAAGGCCTGCGACTGCTACAGCTCGCGGGGCAAGCGTGTCGAAGTCGCTCGCGATACGTGCCAGGTGGCGATGACTCCGGTGCCAGTCCCGCTAGCCGGTGGTGACCTGGACGCCATGTCTGTCAAGACCAAGCCGCAAGAGCCGGAGCGCTCGCCGTATGTCAAAGCGCCCATTCCCTGGCTGATTGAGCGATGAGCTAGACTCCCGCCGACTGGAGGGGGCAATGGCGATCGACACGCGGGACTACTACAAAGACAAGCACAACCAGGCAGCGGGCTACATGGAAGGCTCGCCGCTTCGTCAAAGCATGGGCGAGGTCAAGGCTGGCCGACGTGCCCGCATTCGTGCCCGCCGCGACCAAGAAAACCGCAATGGCCTGCTGAGCTTCCTGCTGAAAATGGCCATTTTCATTGGCGCGGTCGTGTTCCTGGTCAAGTTCCTGAAGGCCTGATGAGGCACTGAGTGAAGCCAGAGGATTTGGCCGGGGAAATCGCAGATTTTCTCGGGCAAACCGCAGGGCGTAGCGCTGTTGGCGAGGGGCGACTCCGTGCATGGCGCAGTGCAGCGGAAAAGTCACGAAAGTGTATAAAAACGCATGTAATATTTACTACATATTATGTAGCATACATTACAAGACTGGCGCGGGGTTGAGTGGATTTTGCCACAGGTGAAAAAGGCTTGAGGATTTCGTCGGGGAAATCGCAGATTTTCACGATGAAACCGCAGGGCCGCGCCTTGCACAGGCATGGTCTTGGCTGGGATTTCAGAGCGATAGCTGGGTGTCTGGAGGCTTGAGGATTTTGCCGGGGAGGTCGCAGACCTTCTCGGTGAAACCGCAGGGCCGGTGCCTGATAAGGCGCGGTCTTGGAGGTGCACTGCCGGGAGGCGGTAGCACCTGGTTGTCAGCGGTCATGGGAGGATTTCGCTGGGGAGACTGGAACAGTCTTCGCAGTGAAACCGCAGCATGAAAGCAGGGCGATCAGCAAAAACATGGGAATGGGTCTGGGCTTGGCCCAGCTCTGAACGGATTTTGGAAACAGGCACACATGCGCGCATGCCTTGTTTGGGTGATTGCCGCATGCAGTTCGCCTCTTGTCGCGCAACATTCCCGGTGCCATGAGAGTCGTGGCCACCAGCGCGCCGGAGTTTGACCAGGTCGAGCCACATTTCCAGCAGCATGCCGCGTCCCGCAGCTCGCGCACAGCGCAGCACACATTCGGAGGGCGCAGCACCAGCTCGTGCAGAGCGTCACCCACTCGCTTGATAAACACGGCTGTTTGCGCGCAAGCGCTCCTGGAGCTGGCAGCGAAGAGTAGAGGATTTCGTCGGGGAGACTGGAACAGTCTTCACGATGAAACCGCATACCGCAGCGAGACCCTGCCGACAAGCATCGTCACGTACACCCCACGATGCACATGGCCGAAGGCCACAGGATCAAGGCTGTCCGCACCCGTATCCGGCTGTTTAGCGAAGGTGGCGCAAGCATGGTTCAGAAGTTGTTAGCCGATTTTGAAAACCGGCAGATTGGCTGGGCCAGAGTTCGACCTGGTCAACTCATCTTCAAGGCGTGCGATGTAATCCAGTAGCCGCTTGTTCTTGCGCTCCAGGGCTTGCGCCTGGGCGAAGTATGTCGAGGTGCGCAGACCTGATATTGACTCAATGTACTGAATGCCCCAGGTGGATTCCCAGAACAGCGCCAGATGGATCGCTCTGGGTGCCTGGCCGCGTGCGCGGTACTTGCGCAGCGTTGAGGGGGATATGTCAAGCAGCTTTGCCTTTTGCTCAATGCTGCCTGGCACGTTGTCAAGGACGTAGGAGAAGTGAGGGAGATGTGCGGGGTATGGTGCTCGAAACATCACACGACGTTCGAGCAATCGTTATGCAAACTGGAACGATTGCAGGCTGAACAGCTTTTTCTTCAAACGAGCGATTAAACATAAGATACATCGTATCTAGTTAAACCTTAGGTCAGATCGAAGCCAGAACTGGCCACCAAAGCTGCAATTCCAAGCCTCCTCCGGGCCTGCCGAGCGATCAGCACAACAGCCATGGCAAATGAGGGTGTGCAGAATTTTGTGTAAACGGACAATCCACCGCCGGCGCAAGCCGGCCTATCCGTAAGCACAATGAGCACCAAGAAACACGACGTACCCGAAGAACTGCTGTCTGGCCTGCTGGCCAACTACAAGAAACCCGAAGACCTCATCGGCGAGAACGGCCTGCTCAAACAGTTGACCAAGCTGCTGGTGGAGCGAGCCCTGGACGCCGAACTGACCGAGCATCTGGGCCACGAACGCAACGAAGCGGTAGCCAACACCACTGGCAACACCCGCAATGGCAAGAGCAAGAAGACCCTCAAGGGCGATTTCGGCGAGTTGCCCATCGAGGTGCCACGTGACCGCCATGGCAGCTTCGAGCCCCAACTCATCCCCAAGCACCAGACCCGCTGGGCCGGCTTCGACGACAAAATCATCTCGCTGTACGCCCGCGGCATGACGGTGCGCGAGATACAGGCCCACCTAGAGGAGATGTACGGCACCGAGGTCTCGCCCAGCCTGATTTCCTCGGTGACCGACGCCGTGGCCGATGAGGTCAAGACCTGGCAAGCCCGCCCGCTCGATGCAATCTACCCCATCGTCTATCTGGACTGCATCCATGTGAAGGTGCGCGAGGGCGCTGTGCGGGTCAAGGCGGTGTACCTGGCCATCGGCATCACCATGACGGGCGAGAAGGAGGTGCTGGGCCTGTGGCTGGCGCAGACCGAGGGGGCCAAATTCTGGCTGCAGGTCGTGACCGAGCTGCGCAACCGGGGCGTGCATGACATCTTCATCGCCTGCGTCGATGGCCTCAAGGGCTTCCCTGAAGCCATTGAGGCCGTGTTTCCCAGGACAGTGGTTCAGTTGTGCATCGTGCACATGGTGCGCCACAGCCTGAACTACGTCTCGTGGAAGCGTCGCAAAGAAGTGGCCGCAGACCTGAGACGCATCTACACGGCCGCCACCGCCGAGGAGGCCGAGCTGATGCTCGGTGAATTCGAGCAGCGCTGGGATGCCGAGTACCTGCCCATCGGCCAGTCCTGGCGCAGGAACTGGAGCCGCTTGACCCCGTTCTTTGACTACCCGCCGGAAATCCGCAAGGTCATCTACACCACCAATGCCATCGAGTCGGTGAACATGGGCCTGAGGAAGCTGACCAAGAACCGGGGCTCGTTCCCCAGCGACGAGGCGCTGACCAAGCTGTTCTACCTGGCCCTGCGCAACATCAGCCAGAAGTGGACCATGCCCATCCGGGATTGGAAGGCTGCGCTGACCCGCTTTACCATTCAGTTCGGAGACCGCATTTCCATCAATTGAAGTCCGAACCGTTTACACAAAAATTCGGACACGCCCAATGCCGAGCTGGCCCAGTTGCGACAAGCGGCATCGACACCTTCAGTTTAGGCACTGCTTAACATTTGTTAAGAACTTGCTATAGAATCGACCCCAACACGGCCCCCTTCAGTGAAGTGCTCTGCACCAGCTGCTTGGGGGTTTTTCTTTGCCCGTGCTCAGCTAAGCAAATCTTGCCACTTTGGTACAACGCCCATGCCTTGCAGCGTCAAGCCCACATGGCGCAGGTCCGGGAAGCCATCCAACAATGCTGTCAGGCGCTGGCTCCATGATGACCCAGGATTGATGTGCTGCATCAGATGATGGCAGATACACAGCAGTAAAAACGGACGTGCCACCAGCTGCGCCTGCCCCTGGAAGGGGTCTAAAACGGGTGCAGAGCCCTTCTTGGGCAGCCTGGGTTGGTCTACCACGTTACGGTTCCATAGGCGGCTATGGTGGGCGCATACGTTGCGCAGGTAGTTCAGGCTGCGCAGCCAGCTGGCAAACACCTGCCCGTTGCCTGCGGGCAGGCCATAGCCCTGTGCGATTTGGTCCTGCTCCTGCGATGGCAAGCCCGAGAACAGCACAGACATGCTGCCAAAGTCCCAAACCTCGCATGCCACCCATATAGCCAGCGGCTGCCCGTATTTGTTCCGGTAGTGCTCAATGAACTTCTCACGCGATCGGCGAATCAGGTCATCGTGTTTGCTCAGCCATTCTTGGTGCTGAGTCAGCCCAGAACGCTTCAGCACCTGCGCGAAGTTCGGGTGGAAATATGTTGCGTCCTGATAAGCAAATGCGCCCTTCTGCCCCAGCCGGTGAGACAAATCCACGCGCAGCGCGATCTCGATGCGCTCCAGGGCATCCAGAGCCAGCATGCGCAATCGTTTGTCAAACACATACAGGTCTGCCACATCCTTCAGTCGCGTCCCCGGCTTGAAGTCATCCAATACCTGCCGCTGGCCAGGTCTGCCACCTTGCGCAGCCTGCCACTGCCGCATGTCATACCAATAGCCTGACAACCGGTAGTACCCAATGCGTTCCAGATAGTCTTGCCCTTTGACAACGTCTGTAACGATCATGCCGCGCGCCTGCAGCTGGGCCAGTTGATCTGCAACACTAAGCCAAGGCTTTTGATAGCTCACCAAAAGCCTCCCTGCATCGACGATAGCAACGTCCGACCTAAATCCAGGAAAAGGGGCATTTCACTCACTCCACTGCCTCAACCGGCGCTGGAGCGCCGTTAATCAAGCCGTCAGCCGCAAAGGCAGCCTCCAACAGCCCGAGCATTTCCCGCTGATGTCTAAGCATGGCTCCGCCTGATGCCCACGCACTTTCAACCGAGAACGCCGAGTACATCGCCAAGGTCTTCAGGCTCTGACTCTGCTTTTCGCTCACCAGTTGCTTGAACTTGTCCTCCGGCCCTGAGTTGCCAAGGCGGGAGTTCATCGTATGACTGACCAGGCACAGATTACCTAGAGCATGCAGATGGTCGTCATCCCACGAATTGCCCGTAAACAGCTCCGTCTGTGGGTGCAGGTGCTCCACTGAGCGGCGAGTGCTGGTGAAAGCAAAATCGCGCCACTCCTGCGCTCCCGGCTTGTCCTCATGCCTGGCCTGCAGCCAGAGCAAATAGTCCAGGAAATTGAAGTCCACCAGCCTAGCCCGCCCATACGTCAACTTGCTTGGCAGCGCCCTTACCAGTTCACTGTCCGGTCGATGGGGTTTAAAGAACTGTGTTGAACGGCGCACCAGTGCCTCATATGTCACTGGCTCAGGCCCGCCAGCGCCCTCCTCCAGCACAAAGGCCTTGGCCAACCCTTCCAGCGCCAGCAAAAACGCTGCGCCATCAATGGCTGTCTCAGCATCCTGCTGGTACAACCAGCGCAACACCCCTTGCAACCAGTGCTTACGCGTGGGCAGCATGTACGACACATGCAGCGCAGCCTGCAGCATTCGCAAGCGCTCTGCCCAGTCCTGGCCAGCATCATCAAAGGCGTTGACCCACAGCAACACGGCCTTGTCATTTCTGAACTTGCAGCGCTGCAATTGCCAGTGCTCCTCATCGCCTTGGCTGTCAACGCTGCTCTTAATCACATGCTGGTCCAGCAGAAACCGGCAGCGCAGCAACCTGAAGCCGAATTCCAGAATCTGATCCGCACCGCCACGCAGCAATGGCTCAAATGCCGTCAGCAAGTGTTTGTCGTCCAGCGGTGTGCTCTCAAATGCCTCACCCGGCATCATGGCCAGCACCTGCAGCAAGAAGTTGGGGAAGTTAATCACCGAGCCAAACTGGGCCTTGCTTTCCTCGTCCTCCTCATCGTCCCCTACCTGCGTGGCTACCAACTGCCCGCCAGCAATGCGAGGCCGGTCAGCAATCAGTTGCATCAATGATTTGGGCGCGGCTGTCGTCTCGTCAAGGCCACCAAAACACGCCACCAACTGCTGCGCATTTTTCACCAGCAGCAACCTGCCATCTGCAGCAAATATGCGCTTGCGCAAATCTGGCACGAACCCGGACTGCACCGACCTGTCCATCACAGCACAGGCATCCCACACCGTATGCAGCACCTTCATGGCCGCGTGCTCACCATGCTGCTGCAGCGCTCCCAGCAAACGAGCCTTCAGCACCTCGTGCTTAGCCAATTGCTCGCCGCGGTTGTTCATCACCTCGAAGTAGTGATTCAGGTCCGTTCGCGCGGGCAAATCCACCCGCAGCAGTTGAACGCGCTCCAGCAGGAAATGGGCAAACACCTTTCGGTGCGCTTCCGGCAACTCACGCAATAGACCCTCAATAATGGCTCGCCCTTCCCAGATGCTGCTTGCTCCGCTGGCATCGTCACCATCTGGTTTGTCCTTGGCCTGTGCTGCCGCCTGCAAAGGCTGCGCAAACACCGTCTTCAGCGCCTGACTCGAAGCCTCGCGGCACTCAAACTGCAAAGGCATGCGCGCCATCGCGCCTTCCAGCTCAGGGTACATGGCACGCAGCACTGACACCAGCAGGCTCAGCGTCGTCAGCCGCTGCTGGCCGTCCACCACCTCCCAGTGCTGATGCTGCTCGGTACGCCGCGCGTACACCACCAGAGTGCCGATGTAGTAGTCATGCACCAAATTCTGTGCATTGCGCTGGGCATAGTCGTTCACGTCGGCAATCAATTGACCGATCTCTCTCGCCCCCCAAGCATAGTTGCGCTGATACACAGGGATGGAATACAGCCCATCTGCCAGCACCTGCTGCACGGTCAGCAGTTGGGGCTCATGCTTGTTGTTCATGCTCTTCCTTCAGTGCACCTTGCCGCCAGTAGCCCAGCTTTTCCATCCAACCCTGCAACGCATCCAAGCCTTGTGATGGCGGCGTGCCGCGCTCGTAAAAGGCAGTGGGCAGCGAGATATTCAGGAACTCCTGCGGCGTGATTGCATCGCGCAGCACGGCAAACGGGTTGACCCCGCCCTCACTGGCAAATTTGTCCATGCTGCCCACCATCACCCGACGGTTGAGCAAGCGCGCATAAGCCCAGGCAAATGACAGCTCCACCGCCTGCGACAGCCCCTGCTCACCAAATTTGTCCACGTAGTACATCAGCAGCGCATCAAACACGGCGCGCACATGCGAGTCACCCTTGCGGTCACGCCCTGCATAGCGCCCCAGCGTCTCCAAGATGCCACGCGCGTCTTCAGCCAGTGCGTGCTCAAATTTTTGGGCCCAGGGAGGCAGCTTCCCCACTTCCTGCTTGTGATGAAAGCCCATGCTCCAGTAATGCTGCACCCAGTCAAAAAAGCGCAAGCCGTTGACCACAGGTGCATCAAGCTGACAGGGCCACACCTGCCCGCGCGTACCCGTATGGCTCTCCAGCAAATGCACCGCATCGTCCAGCATGCGCCACGCACGGCTCATGGGCGCGGCCGCACGGCTCTCCAGACTGATGCCTTTGAACACGCCCACATGCCGCTTGCCAAAATACTCGGCATCACGCCCACGGCTGCGCTGGCGGGTTTGAAACAGAAAACGAGCAAACAAGCGCTCTAGGTCGGGTTGCGAGCATCGCTCCCAAGCCTGCACGGCTTGCCCCTGTAACGCCAGCTCTGCCGGGCGCAACGCCCGCAGGTGAAAGGCCTTGAGCAAGTCATGCACGCACAACGGTTTGCCACGGCCGTTCTGTGCATCAAAAAACTGAAATGCCTCGGTCAGACTGTGCAACTGCACGCGCACCACCTCGCAGCGCTCCAGCAAAAACTCCACTTGCGCCTGCCCCCACTGCGCTTGCCGAATATGGCGTGCAATGGCCTGGTAGTTGGCCTGTACCTGCTGGTGCGACAAGGGACTGGGAAATTGCGGCTCAAACAGTTCCAGCGCTAATAACTCACGCTGCCAGGCTGGCTGCTGCTCTTCGGCAACTTCCCGGGCCGCAGCGCGCAAGGCATGCAGCACCAGCAGCAAAGTCACGGTGCGCTGCTGGCCGTCCACAATATGGTGCGATCTGCGCGCTGGCATGCCGCTTTGACCAGGCAGATCGACCGCCGACTCCACATGCACCACCACCGTGCCCATGCGGTAGCTGCTGGCCCCTTGCTCCTGTGCAGTGGCTTGGGTTTGCAACTCAATATCGCGCAGCAACTGCTGCACTTGCGGCAAGCCCCATTTGTAGGGACGCTGGTAGTCGGGAATGTTCAGTGCCTGGTCGCCAAGCCAGTCCTTGAGTTTGCAAATCTCAGCGCAAGCCTGCTGGGCCGAGATATGTGACAACTGAGCTTTCTCTGCTTCTGGTTCAGACACATGTGCCTGCGAAACCGCCCTCTCGTTCATAAGCCCCATCTTTTTCTTTCTTGGTTATTTGGGATTGGCTGGTGATCTCCTCCGCCACCAAACGCACATCACAGTCCCTAACTTACCAGCGTCACGCCTGTCAGGCGCTGCGGCAGAAGCATATTCAGCCCAGCACCTTGGCACAGTGCAGATTCATACCCTGCCGTCTACCGCATCACCTTCCAGAAATACATATTGCCGGTGGTATGCCAAATATGGCAAATGTTGAGGCTCCAACCGCTTACGCAAGCGCATTCCTGCCTCAATCCCCAGCAAAGCTGCATCGGCAACACGCAACTGGGGAGATAGAACGACCTCACCCTGCGCATCCAGCGTAATCAAGCCGCAATCGAAGGCTGCATCCCACTGTGCCGCCAGCAGCAAACCGTTGAACACACTGGTTTTCTCCTCCGGCGCAGAGGCTGCCCAGGGCTTGATATGTGAGGCGCGCAGCAAAGCGGCGTGCGAGACACCAGAAATCGCACAAGCCCCATCCCAATACTGTTCCAGCGCCTGGCGAAAGCGGTCATGCCCCACACGGCGCGTAGTCAGAATGCTCGCATCTTGGCCCGGTGCTATGGCTACGGCAGAGCTACCCATTCCAAGATCGTGGCCCGGCACATGCGATGCATCCTGGCCAGCAACGCCCTCTGTGCTCAAGGCTTGTTCATCCGGAGCTGCCTTAGCAGATGACTGAAGCTGAATCAGATCCCCCTCCGCCTTCACGTCTTGCTCTAACCACGCCAAACAACGCGAAAGCGCCGCTGAACTGTCAAACGTCAGACCCACGCCATAGGGAATCGGCGTAGCTCCGGTATGCATGTGCTTGGGGAACAAGCCCATATTGCTGGAGTGAAAGTACTTCGCCCCCACTTCCACCCCATCTATGTGCAAGTCCTGCGCGCCAGAATGCGGGTGGGCCACCAGCACACTGGTGCCGCCCTTGCTTTGCAAATTCAGGTACAGCGGTAAGTCTGTGCCATTCTGGTAAGCCACCTTCTTCTTGGTGCGATTTTTTTCTTGATAACCACGGGCCAGCAGTATGGGCTCCACCACATCAACCGATAAAGACATTCAAAAACTTTCGGGAAAAACCAAAGGCAACAGGACGCATTGCCCTGCCGCCGAAAACATAGCCTTGGTCACGTTGAGATCACGCAAAGGTCACATGGATCGCCATCAAGCCGCAGCCTGCTCCACCCACGCCTGCGCCAACAGTCCTTGGGTGTGGCGCGCCTGCGTGAGTTGATCGCGCAATTGCTGGCACAGAGCTCGCAATTCGTTCACGCGCGTGACGATGCGTGATTGCTCGGTGAGAGGTGGGAAAGCTACGACTATTGGATACACCTTTTTCCCAGATATAACTGGTTGCGCTGTTGCAGAGTCGTTCTCTTTTAAATTTGTAGCTCTCAACAGCCAATACAACCAACTCATATCTATAAAATTTTCTGAATATTTAGTAATGAAAGCATTATCAGTAACCCAAGCTTCTGAAGGGGTAACATGTACCGATCCACAGTAATATCCCACACGACCTATTACCAATGTAGGCTTGCTCACATTGGCCTTGTCATGATATCCATTAACTCCATTCCCCCCATAAACTGGAATAATCCCATCTTTCGCCATTTGTGCAGATGTAAGCCCATCACCTGAATTTATTCGAATCAAGCCCGCAAGCCTCACCCACTCCCACCCCAACGGCAGCACAAACGGTTTTTCCTCATCGCCAATCGCAGGCAACAGCGTATCCCGCTTGATTTTCCCTTCCGCAATCAAACGGTCTTTTTCGGTGCGAATTTTTTTCAGCAATTCGCTGGCAGGCTCATCGGTCGGGTCTTGCGGCACCAGCAGGCCGCGCACTGCGAGTTGGAGGATGGTTTGCTCCAGCGCATCAATGGCTTCGGGACGGTCCAGTAGCACATCAAAATGCGTGGCCACGCGCTGCCAGTTGTGGGCCAGCTCGGCAGCGTCTGCGCTT
This sequence comes from Comamonas fluminis, assembly GCF_019186805.1. Lineage (NCBI taxonomy): Bacteria > Pseudomonadati > Pseudomonadota > Betaproteobacteria > Burkholderiales > Comamonadaceae > Comamonas > Comamonas fluminis. The sequence continues at coordinate 2,443,913 of NZ_CP066783.1, forward strand.
TGGGCCAGGCTGCCCAGCAGGGCTTGCAGCAATTGCTGATGCTGGATGGCTTCCAGTTGACCTTGAGCTTCCAGCGCATCGCAAAGCTGCATCAGGGATTCGACACGGGCGACGATGCGGGATTGTTCGGCGAGGGGTGGAAGTGGAAATGGTTTACTCTCGAAATAGCTACGCGGCAACCGCTTTTGCCCTGCGGAACCAGTCATAACCTCTTCACCATCCTTGAGAAATCCCGGCGTTTTCAGAAAAAGCAGAACGTATTTACGATCTATATCGCCTAGCGGCCGAACAATATGAAGCTCTGTAGTTCCGGCCCCTATACCATTGCTTAAATTCTGAAATACTGTTGATTTTCCATTTTCAAAGCACGGTGTGATTTTTGCCACACCCACATCACCTTCAGAAAATTGTGTAAATCCAGTTTTTATTTCTTGCCACAAACGAGTCTCTGATGCATGAGCCACCGAGAACTCCACAGGAATTGAGCTCATTTGCACAAATGAAGCCTTAACAGCATCTGCTTCCGAATTTCTTGGATTTATTAATCCAATCGTTTTAAGGTTTGACCACTCCCATCCCACCGGCAATTCAAATGGAATTTCTTCTTCTATACTTAATGTAAGCGGCTTTTCTTTTTTAATCTTTCCCTCAGCCACCAGCCGCACTTTTTCTGCTTTGATGCGCTCCAGCAGCATGCTAGCCGGTTCCTCGCTCGCATCTTGTGGCACCAGTTTGCCCTGCACCGCCAGCGTCAAAATCAGCTCGCGCAGCTTTGCCACGCCCTGCGGCGCTTGCGCAATCACATCAAAATTAGAGAGCAGCTTGCGCGCACTATTGCTTGTTTTCAGCATGTTTTAACCTTGAAACCCTTTATCTACGCACGCTAGTCGCTCTTAATTTTTCTCTGTCTCTGTGCTGTCGGCATCACCTGCAAGCGATTGCGCCAGCATGGCTTGGAGCTGGTTGCGCAGGTCTTGCGCCTTGGCCTGCAGTTGGCTGTAGGCAGCCAGTAGCTCGTCCGGGTCGTGGCTGACTTGCTCGGCCGCATGGGGATTTTTCTGGTCCAGATTGAACGTAGGCCAATAGATAGCATCGCCAGCTTGCTGGGCCATATTGCTTGCCTGAGCAGCTTTCCTACTTTCCTCCGCCAAAGATTGGTGCTGCTGCTTAAGCTCAGCAAACGACTCCGTAATCTCTTTACCGTTTTCTTTCAGCTCATCTAATTGAAGCTTCACATCCGAGGCATCTGCTTTCAAACGCACAGAAAGTGATCGAAGTTTTTTCGCATCCTCCCAGTGAGGAGTGGCCCGTTCTTTGGCATCGGCAATTTTTTCGCCGTAGTTCACCTTCCACGCTTGTTCGTTTTCCACACGGCTGGCAAAGCCGTCGGCAGCATTACCCCACCAGGCTTTCTCCACATCAAACTCTTCAATGCGGATGGGCTTGGTTTTGTTGTAGTTTTTGACGCCTTGCGGGTAGCGGTGCTCGTAGTACCAGACATGTTCGGTAGGCTGGCCCTTGGTGAAGAACAGCAGGTTGGTCTTGATGCCGGTATAGGGGTTGAACACGCCATTGGGCAGGCGCACGATGGTGTGCAGATTGCACTCGTTGAGCAGCTTTTCTTTGATGCGGCTTTTGCTGCCTTCACCAAACAAGAAGCCATCGGGCAGCACCACGGCGGCGCGGCCACCGTCTTTGAGCAGCTTCATGATGAGGATCATGAACAAGTCGGCCGTTTCACGGTTGCGCAGATCGGCCGGGAAACCGTCTTCAATACCGGGCTCTTCCGTGCCGCCAAAAGGTGGGTTGGTGAGGATGATGTCCACCTGATCGGCTTTGCCGTAATCGCGCAGCGGGCGGCTCAAGGTGTTGTCGTTCTTGATCTGGCTGGGCACTTCAATGCCGTGCAGCATCAGGTTGGTGACACACAGGCTGTGCGGCAGCGGCTTTTTCTCCACGCCGCGCACGGCGGTTTGCAGCAGCGCTTGCTGCTCGGGCGTTTGGGCCTGCTTGCGCAGTTGCTCAATAGCACACACCAGAAAGCCGCCGGTGCCGGTGGCGGGGTCCATCACTGTCTCTCCCAATTGGGGGTTGGTGATGTCCGTCATGAACTGGGTGACGGCGCGGGGCGTGTAGAACTCGCCCGCGTTGCCTGCCGCCTGCAGGTCTTTGAGCAGCTTTTCGTACAGGTCGTTGAACTGGTGGCGCTCTGCTTGGCGGTTGAAGTCGATCACCGCCAGCTTGTTGATGACCTGGCGCAGCAGGTGGCCGCTTTTCATGTAGTTGTAGGTGTCGTCAAACACGCTACGCAGCACATAGGCACGCGGGTTTTGCTCAATGCTGCCAGGCAGTTGCGCGAGCGTGGGTAGCAGCTCGTTATCGACAAAGCTCAGCAGCGCCTCGCCCGTCATGCCTTCTTCATCCGCAGCCCAGTCGCGCCAGCGCATGCCTGCGGGGATGGGGCTTTGGTAATTGTCCTGGGTGAATTCCAGCTCTTCTTCCAGCGCATCAAACACCTTCAGAAACAGCAGCCAGGTGAGCTGGGACAGACGCTGGGCATCACCGTCCACGCCGCTGTCCTGGCGCATGATGTCTTGGATGGATTTGATTGTGGATGACAGGTTGGACATGCTGCGAACTTCGAATATCTGAAAAAAAATGCTGCCAGCACTTATGAATCAAGCGCTGGCAGCTATCTATTTTGAAGGTTTAAGACTGGGCAGACGAGCCAGTTGGGTAAATGGCCTGACCCAGTTGTGCCATGGCAGCCTGGTAGTTCTGCTTGCTGCCGCCAAAGCTTTTCATCAACTCTACATTGCTGCCCATTTGTGTGAAGGGCTGCACCTTCAGGATGTCGTTATTTTCAATGGCAAAGATGCCCTCATCGGCATATTTGTCAATCAACGCATCCAGCACCTTGCGGGCGGTGTCGCCATATTTGGCGTAGATGCCGTCGTCAGCCAGCTTTTGCTTGGCGCGCTTGGCGCGTTCGCTGCGGGTGAGCATGGGCTGGTCGTAGGCCACATGCAGCAGCACGTCGAAGGGGTCGGCACCTTGCAGACTGCTGCCATCACCTTTTTCCAATGCCAGCTCTTCCGCCAGCACATCCAGCAGCACGCCGTGGTGTTGCAGCTCTTCGATCAAGGCTTGCTTGCGATCCGCACCGCTCCAGGCTTGCAGAAAGGCATCCAGTGAGTCGTATTTTTTGGCCAGGTTGATGCGAGTGAAGTCGCGCAGGCTCTCGGTGACAAGCTTGCCATTGGCATCAAGGTACTGAATGCGTTCACGGGCAATAGCGACAGTGACGCGATCGCTGATCTTGTATTTACGGGGCTTTTCCGGGTCGCCCGTCAAGTCACCACCGGAGCCGTCGCCACCATAAACACCGGCAGGATCCTTGGTGGAGCCACCTGTTGTCGGCGTGCTGCCATCAGCACCTTCGTCTGAGCCAGGCAGCCCACTTTCACCATCAATGACTGCGCCTTCTTCCCCATCCGGCGTTTCGTCAGGTGTTGGCGGCACCACATCATCGTCGCCTGTGGACTTGTAGATTTGCACGGGCTCGCCATCAAAGTCTTTGTCAGCAAACAGCTCTGTGGCGCGCTTGAAATCGAGAATGGTGAAGAACTGTTTGCCATGCTCTTCGTTTAAGCGCGTACCACGCCCAATGATTTGCTTGAACAGCGTCATGGACTTGATGTTCTGGTCCAGCACCACCAGCTTGCAGGTTTGCGCATCCACGCCAGTGCTCATTAGCTTGCTGGTGACTGCAATCACAGGGTCTGCACTGTCAGGATCAATGAAGTTGTCCAGCTCGCGCTTGCCAACCTCGTTGTCTCCGGTGATTTGCATCACGTATTTGTGGCGGGCAGCACAGAGGTCTTTGTTGGCTTCAGCCAAAGCAGCAGTCATGCGCTGGGCATGATCTACGTCTTCGCAGAACACAATGGTTTTGGCGTTGCGGTCTGTGCCCTTGAGGTACTGAGTGATCTTGTCGGCCACCACACGGTCACGCAGACCCAACACCAGGTTGCGGTTCATGTCCGAGGCGTTGTAGATGCGGTCTTCAATGAGGTTGCCGTTGTCATCCTTCATACCTTTGGGCGGGCGCCAGCCAAAGGTATCGCGATCCAAATCAACGCGCACCACTTTGTACGGTGCCAGAAAGCCGTCTTCAATGCCTTGCTTGAGGGTATATGTATAGACGGGCTCGCCAAAGTAATAGGAGTTGGAAGCGTCTTCGGTTTCCTTGGGCGTGGCCGTCAGACCAACCTGCGTCGCGCTACCGAAGTAGTCAAGGATGTCGCGCCAGGCCGAGTCCTCGTTGGCGCTGCCACGGTGGCACTCGTCGATGATGATGAGATCGAAAAAATCCGGGCTGAACTGGCGAAACACGTCGTCCGCGCCCTTCCTGCCCGTGACTGCTTGATACAGGCCCAGGTAGACCTCATAGGATTTGTTGACTTGCTTGCCGCCCGTCAACTTCTTGCCCTTGGTGAGAGCCAGCTCCAGCTCTTCTACTGTGGTGGTGCCATCAGCATCAACACGCTCAATCCCCTTGGCATGCGGGCTGAGCTTGGCCATCGCGCCCTTGAAAGGCTTGAAGTCGCCAACCATGGTCTGATCAACGAGGATGTTGCGATCGGCCAGGAACAGGATGCGCTTCTTGGCACCGCTCTTGAGCAAGCGCCAGATGATCTGGAAGGCTGTGTAGGTTTTGCCGGTACCCGTGGCCATGACCAGCAGCACGCGGCTCTGCCCTGCGGCAATCGCCTCCAGAGCGCGGTTAATGGCATGCAACTGGTAGTAGCGTGGCACTCGGTTGCTATCGCCTTGGTGGTAGGCAAAGGCATTCACGGCGGTTTGCGCTGGCGTCCAGCCTTTCCACTGTTGGTAGAGTGCCCACAGGAGTGCAGGCGATGGGAACTCCTCCATCGCAAGATTGGTGAGCAACTGCCCGTTGAAGAGCAACGTGGCGTCCCGGAACACAAAGCCATCGCCGTTGCTGGCAAACGCAAAAGGAACGCCCATGCGCTCTGCGTACTCAGTGGCTTGCTGCACACCAGCGCCCACCGTATGACAGTTGTCCTTGGCCTCAACGATAGCGAGAGGCTGTCCAAACTGAAAGCACAACAAGTAATCAGCTCTTAGCGCCGACTGCTTATCACGCTGAGCTTTTTGTCCACGAACGACAATTCGCCCCGGTGCAATGGTGTACTCACGATAGATCTGATCGACCTCGCTCCATCCAGCTTTCACTACAGCTGGGCTGATGAATTTCGCACAAATATCGGCTTCACTGAGCTGCTTCTTGTCCATGCCATCCCCGTGTCTCTATTAAGATGATTATGGCTGCGATGTAATGCTGTCCTTACATTCAACACCCGAACTTGAATTCGCAAGCCTTCCCAGCAAAATCTGCAGTTGTCGCAGTGACCACGCCCCACCTCTTGGTGCAGATAATCCCAGCCCATTTAGCTCTGCCACCATGTTTCGCTGGCTCATGCCCTGCGCTTGGAAACCGGCAATCACGCTCCTGAATCTGGCAGCAAACGCAACGGCGGCGTCTTGGCGCGAGTTGTTCAAGGCCGACAGATTCGCACCACCAGCACCGCCAAGCACGACACCTCTTGCCTTTGCTGCCGCCAACGCCGCCTTGGTGCGCTGACTGATACGCCGTCCTTCAAACTCTGCAAAGTTGGCCATGCTGACCAGCACCATGCGCCCTTCCGGTGTTGCCGGGTTCACATCCGGTAGGTCGGCAAAACAGATCGTGACCTTGCTGGTGTCTATGACTTCAAGGAAGAAGCGCACTGAATCGCCCCGGGTTTTCTAGACACTTCTGAGCCTCAATCCCGAGGCCCAATAGGAGGTGCCATGAGTAAGCCTAAATATCCAGACGAATTCAAGATCGAAGCCATCAAGCAGATCACACAACGAGGCCACAAGGTCGCTGACGTGTCACAGCGCCTTGGCGTTAGTCAACATAGCCTGTATCAGTGGCTGAAGACGCATTCAGGGCCTCCCGCAGAGCGACAAGCTCAACTTACGCAGACAGAAGAGTTGCGCAGACTAAAGTCCGAGCTCAAGCGTGTGACCGAGGAGCGTGACATCCTAAAAAAGGCCGCAGCGTACTTTGCCAAGCAGCTCGGGTGAAGTACGCATTTATTCAGAAACATGAGCACGAATACAGCATTCGTAGCATGTGCAAAGTCATGGTGGTACATCCCAGCGGGTATTACGCTTGGAAAGCTGAACCCGTCAGCCCACGGGCTCGGGATGATCTGCGACTGCAAGGTTTGCTCAAACAAGCCTGGCTTGAAAGTGGTGGTGTGTACGGCTACCGCAAGCTCACACTGGACATGCGGGATCTGGGAGAGCGCTGCGGTAAACACCGCGTGGCCCGTTTGCTCAAGCTCCAAGGGCTGCGTTCGCAAACGGGATACCGGCGCCGCCCTGGGATGCGCGGAGGCAAGCCCGCCATAGTTGCCCCTAACCACCTGCAGCGCCGCTTCGCTGTGGATGAGCCCAATCAATCGTGGGTGACCGACATCACGTACATCCGCACTCACGAGGGATGGCTGTACCTGGCAGTGGTGGTTGATCTGTTCTCCCGTCTGGTCGTGGGCTGGTCCATGGGCAGCCGCATCGATACCGACTTGGTACTCGATGCACTACTGATGGCTCTGTGGCGTCGTCGACCTGATCAGGCGGTCATGGTGCATTCGGATCAGGGAAGTCAGTTCACCGGGCATGACTGGCAGGACTTCCTACGAGATCACAACCTAGTCTCCAGCATGAGTCGCCGCGGTAACTGTCATGACAACGCAGTGGCCGAGAGCTTCTTCCAGTTGCTCAAGCGCGAGCGAATTCGTCGCCAGATCTACACGTCGCGCGAGGACGCAAGGGCAGATATCTTCAACTACATCGAGATGTTCTACAACCCAAAAAGGCGTCACGGCACTGCAGGAGATATTTCTCCGATAGAGTTCGAGAAACGCCATTCCCAACGGCTTAAAAGTGTCTAGGGAATCCGGGGCGATTCATTCCCGTACATCGTCTTCAAAATAGAATTTTAAAAATCCTGTCTGTCTAGTTATTTCGAATCGGGCTGTCAAAACCTTGGGAACAATGGCAACTTCTACCTCATCCCCATAGTATCCTAGCCCTATATCCTGCTCAAGGTCATCTATGATCCACCCATCAAGCCTTTCTGAGTGAATATAAAAAGGATAGTTTCTGTCGCACATCATCCGGGATATCTCCGTGATATCGGAGCCCAGAAGATTTGCTAATTCAGGCAGTTTTATATAGCCCGTAGATAAAAGCTCGGGTAGAGCTTCTTTAATTTTTTCGGAATCCATGAATGAGAGCTGATGCAAGGTTCTGTGCCATCTCGCTCTGATGTCCGAAGCAATGATCTTGGAGACTACCGGCTTTCGACTTCCAGTGGAGAAGTGAAGCTCGGTCTTGCCGACGATCGATTGGAGACGCTTGGGCACGTACATCCGAATCGCATAGATGCCGCTTGGACGGCGATAGATCTGATCCATCTCGTAGAACACTCTCGTAGTAGTGCTTACGAAACTGGCACCTTCAAACCGAAGCAGCCATTATAAATCAATGACTTGCATGCGATTTGGAGCGGGCGATGGGAATCGAACCCACGTTATTTGCTTGGGAAGCAAGAGTCCTACCATTGAACGACGCCCGCATGCTGGCATTTACCCAGAATGCGCCTTGCAAAAATGCTGCTCTGCAAGCGATTGCTTCAATCCTACATCAAGCTTTGCAGGGTTCCAGGAAAAAAACGTTCGATACCGCGATTTTTTGCCCCTGACTTTCCCTTGGGCGACGCCCTTCCGTGACTTTGTTAGGGGCACTTTGGGATGCTAGGCAGTGCCACAAATCACACGGGTAAAATTGTGCAGGATCAAACAGTCTGCAACATTGGCTGCTGCAAGTGATGTAGCACTTGCGCCATGCGCCACCTGCGACTGCAGGTTTTATGCCCATAGCACTTTGGGCAATGATCCCAACTACTTACCGACTTGCTGCCACACCAATCCTGCCCTGCACGGGCTTGCTTCATGATGCCGATCTGCTTTTGCGCTATTGCCTTGCCCCCTGCCTTGCCCGAACCCGGTGCAGCAGTACTGGCGGCTAAGGCTGCTGCAGATCGCAAGGAGGTGGCATGAACGCGCAGCCGCTCTATGACCTGGCGCCCGTGCTGGAGTTGATGGCTTTCGGCCTGCTGCTGGCACTGGGGCCACTGTGCTGGGTATGGTGGCGCAATCGCGGCACAGGGCCCAGCCGGCGGCTGCAGGCCCTGTGTGTGCTGACGCTGTTTCTGACTTTTGATCTGGTGCTGTTTGGTGCGTTTACGCGGCTGACGGATTCCGGTCTCGGCTGCCCCGACTGGCCCGGCTGCTACGGCACATCAAGCCCTGTGCTGGCGCACGCCCAGATCTCTGAAGCCCAGGCCGCCATGCCGACTGGCCCTGTCACGCATGGCAAGGCATGGGTGGAGATGATTCACCGCTATCTGGCCACCACGGTGGGCGTGCTCATTATTGCAATGACCGTCATGTCCTGGCAACAGGCGCTGGCCGCCCGCCGCGCTGGCAGGCCAGAAGAAGCCCGAGGTGCGATGAGCCCCTGGTGGCCCACATTCACGCTGATCTGGGTGTGCATGCAAGGTGCACTGGGCGCGTGGACAGTGACCTGGAAGCTGTTCCCAGCCATTGTCACCTTGCACTTGCTGGGTGGCACGGGCCTGCTGGCCTTGCTGGCCATTCCTGCATCGGCCATGAGTCTGAAGCAGGCGGGCCAATGGCCTGCTTTGATTGGCAAAGGCGTGCGCGCAGCCCTGTGGGTCTGCCTCGTGCTGCTGGTGGTTCAGGTCAGCCTGGGCGGCTGGGTAAGCACGAATTACGCGGTGCTGGCCTGCTCTACCTTCCCGACCTGCCAGGGAAGCTGGTGGCCTGCTATGGATTTTGCGCAAGCCCTGCAGATCTGGCGCCCGCTGGGTCTGCTGGCAGATGGCAACAGCATCAGCTTTGAAGCGCTGACTGCCATCCACTATACACACCGGCTGATGGCCTATGTGGTGATCTTGGCACTGGCAGGTCTCTGGATGGCCATGGGCCATGCGCCCGCACTGTCCCGACAGCGCCGTCTGCTGGGATTTTTTGCGGTGTTGCAAGTTTTAACGGGCCTGTCCAATGTGGTTCTGGACTGGCCTCTGGTTGCTGCTGTGCTTCACACCGGTGGAGCGGCAGCCCTGGTAACGATTGTGGTCTGGAGCCTTACCGCGACGCGGAGTGCTGTCAGCCCAACAACAACGCAGCGCCCGGCCTGAGGCACTGCGTACAAAGAGTGATTGCATGAGTCAAAGTGAAGCCCTGTTAGATAGCAGCTCCCGCCTGAGTCAGTTCTATGCACTGACCAAGCCCCGCGTGGTGCAGCTGATTGTGTTCTGTGCGCTGATTGGCATGGTGCTGGCCGTCCCCGGCTGGCCCACGCTGGCTCAGTGGCTACATATGGCCGAGGCCAGTGTCGGCATCTGGCTGGTTGCGGCAGCCGCTGCTGCCTTCAACTGCCTGGTAGAGCGCCATATCGACGCCAAGATGAAGCGCACCGCCTGGCGCCCCACGGCGCGTGGCGAGCTGTCCAGCCAGCATGCGCTGGCTTTCTCGGCCATCCTCTGCATGATTGGCGCCACGATTCTCTGGGTCTGCACCAATGCGCTGACCATGTGGCTGACGCTGGCCACGTTTGTGGGCTATGCCGTCATCTATACCGTGGTGCTCAAGCCTGCCACGCCGCAAAATATTGTGATTGGCGGCGCATCGGGTGCCATGCCGCCCGTGCTGGGCTGGGCAGCCATGACCGGTGAAGTCGGCCCAGAGGCGCTGATTCTGTTCCTCATCATCTTCCTGTGGACGCCGCCCCACTTCTGGGCACTGGCGCTGTACCGGGTGGATGATTACCGCAAGTCTGGCCTGCCCATGCTGCCCGTGACCCATGGCAGCGAATACACGCGTTTGCAGATTTTGCTCTACACCATCGTGCTGTTTGCCGCTGGCCTGCTGCCCTTTATGTATGGCATGAGCAGCTGGCTGTATCTGTTTGCCGCGGTGGTGCTGGGCGCGGGCTTTGTGGGCTATGCGATTGCGCTGTACCGCAATTACTCCGATGAGCTCTCGCGCCGCACGTTCCGCTTTTCGCTGATTCACCTGAGCCTGCTGTTTCTGGCCCTGCTGATTGATCACTATCTGTTCATGGGCTGATTTTTCAGCGCTGTTCACACCCAAGCCCGGTTCTTCCGGGCTTTTTTTGTGCTCGAAACGCTATCAAATAGTGAGCTCTCAGCGCATGCTTATCAATGGCCTGATGGCCATTTGATCTCAAACACAGAGTTCCCATGAAAAAGGCCAGCCCTTTGCAGAGCTGGCCTTGCATTGCGGGTCAGAGGCGCGTGAGCACCCCTCGCTTTTACAGACCCTTGAGCAGCTTGCCGTTGACTTCCTTGCCGTACATGGAGTACTTGCCATGGTGCTTTTCAGCCGTGGCCTGCAGGTTGCCGTTGAAACGCGGATCCTGGCCACGCTCCTGGCTGTTGATGAAGGTTGCCACGTCCCAGGCTTCCTGATCGCTCAAAGTCGCATTGCCGTAGGGCATGTTGTTCTTGATGAAGTTGGCGGCCTTGTCGATGTCATGCATGCCAGCGCCCCAGTTATAGGAGTCCTTGCCCCACAGCGGCGGGAACACGGCGATGTCACCTGTGAACTGACCCTTGCCGTCTGCACCGTGGCACAGCGCGCACTTGGCTTCATAGACCTTGGCACCGGCTTCATAGGTCGGTGTTTCTTCAGGCTTGCCCGCCTTCTTGAAACCTGCGCCGGGCAGCTTCTCGCCCGTGGGGGCCTTCTGCGCCATCCAGTAAGCGTAAGACTCCAGCGCCACCAGAATGTCGTGACCGTCGTCGGGCGCCTTGCCATTCATGGAATACATGAAGCAGCCGCGCACGCGTTCGGCAAACGTGTCTACGTGGTCGGTCTTCTTGCGATAGGCCGGGTACATGGGGTAGGCGCCCCACATGGGAGCTGCGCCCTTGAGGCGGCCTGCATCCAGGTGGCAGTTGGTGCAGCTGAGCGGGTTACCCGAAAAGCCCACGGCATTGGCAGGCGTGCGGGTAAAGATGGCTTCACCGCGGCGCACCCACTCGCCCATGGGGCCTTCGGGGTAGTCCGTCGCACCTGGGGGCGCGAATTCGCCAGACTTGGCGGCAACGGGCACAGCCTTGGCATCAGCGACAGCAACTGCCACCTTGGCAGGCTCTTCAGCCTTCTTGGGGCTGCTGATGTTCATGCCGTACCACAGCGCGCCACCCAGACCTGCAAACATGCAGGCCACAACAGCGTATTCAGCCAGATTGGAAGACTTGGCCTTGTCTTGTGTTTCTTGGGACATGGTTACCTCAGGGCTTGGCTGTCGTGGTGGCGGCTGCGGGGTTGTGCAAGCGCTGGTAGTAGGCGGCAACGGCCTTGATGTCTTCGGCCGTGAGCTTCTTGGCCACAGCGCCCATCAGGCCCAGAGGACCGGCTTCGCGCTGCCCCTTGTTCCAGGCGTCAATCTGGGTCTGCATATAGTCGGCAGGCAGATGACCAATGGCGGGGAAATCCTTGCCCACACCCACGCCGCCAGGGCCGTGGCACTGCGCGCAGGCAGGAATGCCGTCCGCCCAGCGGCCACGCTCGACCAGCCATGCACCGCTATCGTCATCCTTGCCAGGCAAAGCACCGCGCACGGCCTTGATAGGCAGCTTCAGGCTGGAGTAGAAAGCCGCCACATCAGCGCGCTCCTGCTCGCTCAGCGCCTTAGCCATGGGAGCCATCACCGCCGACTGACGGGCGCCCGCAGCCATCTGGTTGAGCTGGCGCTCCAGATAGCCAGCGTGCTGGCCGGCCAGCGCGGGAAAGCCTGCCTGGCCTTCGCCCTTGGCACCGTGGCAGGTGGCGCAGGCCGCTGCACCGCCCGCCGAGCCGGACTGTGCAATCTTTTCACCGGCAGCAGCGCTGCCTTTCAGTGCGGCCGTGGCGGCTGCAGGTTCTTGCGCCCAGGCGCTGGTCGCCATCAGCATGGAAATGCCGACAGCCACCCACGACCGGGGCAGAGTCTTTGTGTTCAAGCGGTTCATCTTGGGAATATGGATTGACGCGGCGCCCACTGCAAAAACAGCATGTGCAAGGCACCCGCGGCTGACCTTTGAAATCAGCGGCTCCATGAGCGCTGACTGGACATTGCCCGAAGATAACGAGACGACATTAAGTAACAGTTAAACCTGCATCACCCCCCTTTGCATTTGTCATCTGCGTACTGGCAGCACCGACATCAGCGCAATCATGGCTTCGGCATGGCTACGCGTCTGGGTTTTTTCGTAAATCGCCCTGAGCTGGCTGCGGATGGTCGTAATCGACACCCCCAGCAGGGCCGAGCATTCGTCCGCATTGCGGCCCTGCAGCATGGCCTGCGCAACCGTGGCCTCCGCCTTGCTCAGACCAAACGATTGCCGCAATTGCGCAAGCCCGGCCTGAGCAGCATCCGGGCGCGAGCGAACCGTGACCATCAGCACCGCGTTGTCGAACACCGATTGCAAAGCCGTTGCTGGAAGATAGGCGATATTGAGAAACAGCCGATGTGCACAGAGTTGATTGAGCCCCCTGAGCGCCACGCTCTCGGCCTGACGCAACTTGCCAACGCGCTGCAGCGCTGCCTGCAACTGAGCGTTTTCCTGGGCATCTACCGCCACGAGATGCCCACCCACCAATTTCAGCTCTGCCGAACTTTTAATCAGACTTTCCGCATATTCATTGGCATAGACAATTTTGCGCTCTCTATTTAGCGCAAACAGCGCCAGCCCCATATTGGCGGCAAGCTCATTGCCAATAGCGGCATTACGGTGCAAATGCTTTGATTCATGCCATAAAGAAATCGATCGTCCCAGGTGATGCAGGATGCTCTGGGCATTTTCCTTATCCGCAGAGGAATACTCTTTCCGTTCGCTGGAGCGAAGTAATCCCAGCAGCAATCCATTATTATCTGGCGTTGCAAACTTGACGCCCATCAAATATCGAATACCAGCGGGTATTTGAAAATCCTGAAAAAACTCGCTTCGAGAAACATATTGATCGCTGAGGTGCTCCTGGCAAAGCACCAGTTGCCCTGTGCCCGCAGCATCCACCAGCGCCCGGCGTGGGTCTATGGCGGCGTAGTACTGCTCATAGATGCCAATGAGGGCATCCAGATTCATGCCTGGCGTATAGCTGGAGAGCGCAGGCATGTTCCGGCTTTCATCCCAGGTGTACATATGAAAGCAATCGGCACCCAGAGTCTGTATGGTGCGCTGGAATGTCTCAAGAAAAAATTCATGGCGCATGGCCGATTCATAAAGATCACCAATCCTATGATCCGAAGACATTTTCTATTCCCTCTGAACTTTTATTTCAAATAAACTAAAACTCAAAAAATAAATCTAGACAATTCATTTAAAACTTTTTTCATTCATTTGAATGATGAACCTTTTTAAGATTTTTTTCAAAAATAAAAGCTCAGAAACATTTTGACGAGGCACTCATGAAATACACAACAATAGCCCTCGCCGCGACTGCTTGCATGCTCAGCGCATGCGGAGGCGGCGGTGACAGCTCAACATCAAAGACCTCCGATCCTTCGTCGGGCTCAGCCAGCTCCACGCTCAGCGGCGTTGTGGCCACAGGTCTCCCGCTGGTAGGTGCCAAGGTCAATGTCACCTGCAAGGCTGGCAGCGCAAGCGCCACTACAACAGCCAGCGGCAGCTACTCGGTCGACGCGTCGAGCCTGACGCTGCCTTGCGTTCTGGCTGCCGTCAGCGCAGACGGCAAAGTGGAACTGCATTCCGTCGTACCCGGAAGCGGCGCTGCCGGCACCGCAGTCACGTCCAATATTTCCCCGCTTACCGATTTGCTGCTGGCCCAGTACAGCGGCACGACGGCAGCGCAGTTCATTGCCAGCTTCTCGGCCAGCACTGTCATCAACAGCAGCGATATCAAGGCCGCCCAGGCGGCACTGGTTACCGTGCTCAAAGGCTCTGGCGTTGACACTTCCACCATTGACGATCTGATCGGCGGCAAACTTGATGCAGGCAGCCACCAAGGCTATGACGCGGTTCTGGATACGCTGCAAAGCGTGATAGCCGCCGCTAGCACCACACTCAGCGAAGTGGGTGGGGCCATTGCCAGCAATGCGGCCAACCCCACCACAGCATCGGGCACCATCACCACCGTGCTGGCCCCTGCAAGCACGGCCTGCTCCACGCTCAAGAGCGGCGCTCACCGCATCATTGATCTGGCCAGCGGCACCATGACGCCGGTCACCATTGACGCTGTCAATCTCACTGCCAGCATGAATGGCAGCAGCTACAAGCTCAGCAAGAATGCGGCCTGCGACTTCACCCTGGACGACAGCGCCGGCACACGCGTGCTGGTGGCGCGCTCAGGCATGGCCAGCTGGACCAGTGGGAGCGCCAGCAGCGGCAAGGCGGCAGTCTCCATTCCGGCGCAGACCATGGACCCAGCCGCCGTCAATGGCACCTACAACTACGCCCTGCTCAGCGGCCCGTATCAGAACGAATTTGGCACCCACACTTACGCCAAGGGGGTGACAACCGCTGCCACCAATTGCGAAACTGGCGTGAGCAGCTGCACAGTAGATACCAACAGTCCTTATGGCCATCTGGTGGCCCGCGAGGATGGCGGTGCAGACTGGGTAGATGACGGCTCCGACAACAGCGCGGGCTTTCTCGCCTATGGGTTTACCAATGCGCAGGGCCGCTCCATCTGGCTGGTCAGCGTCAAGGAAAGCGGTGGCGGAGTCGGCGTTTTCGCTAGTCAGGCCAATGCCACCATTCCCGCCATTGACAGCGTCAGCACCTATAACCAGTTCACCATCGACAAGAGCACAGGGTTGAGCGCCGTGACACAGGAAAGCTGGAAAGCGGCTTCCGTGAGCGACAAGACCCTGACGCGCTTGTTCAGCTCGGACAGCCATACCGACGAGCTGACCTTCAACACGCCATACCAGGGCCTGCGCCACCGCCTGATCAATGCCTGCAAGACATCAACAGGGGCCAGCATGAGCTGCATGGCCAGCCTGCAGATGCCTTTGAGCGGCATCACGTTCTCGTGGAGCGCCGATGCCAGCCGCCAGCGCACCACGGTTTCCGTGACTACGCCAGAAGGCAGCTGAACGTTTTTCAACCCGCTTCAGGCCTCTGCGCAGCCCACCACGGGCAAGTAGAGGCGCACAACCAGACCGGTGCAGTCCTTCTCAGGCTGCTCCGGTTTTTCCTGCGTCTGGGCAAGCCAGTCCTTGCGCGGCATCAGTTGCAAGGCACCGCCGCAGCACTGCGCAATGCGCTGCACAATGGCCAGCCCCAGGCCGCTGCCGTGGGACTGATGTGTCTTGCGCCAAAAGCGCTGCGTGGCAGCCGCACAGTCCTCCGCACTCAGGCCCGGCCCATGGTCCAGCACCAGCAACTCCACATAACCGTGGGGCGCCGCAGGCTGCACTAAGGCCGATGGAAGCTGCATCACATGGCGCAGCCCCAGCAGCACGGGGTTCGCTGCCGCGTCTTGCCCCGCCAAAGTGCCATAGCGCAGCGCGTTTTCAATCAGGTTGCGCACTGCCGACACCAGCAATGGCTGCGGAACCCGCACGCGCAGATCTTCCAGCCGTGCATCCCCCTGGCGCTGCCCCGGCAACCAGGCCAGGCGCTGCAGGCCCGAAGGGATAGCGGCGGCAGCCAGCTCCCAGGCTTTTTCCACAGACTCCAGTGCGCATGCAGGCTCTGTGCCACACACTGCGGCCTTCGATGCCGCGCCGGATTCATCCACGGGCTGACAATCCAGCCGCGCCAGCAGCAGCAACTGCTCCAGCGTGTGCTGCAGGTGGTCCACGCCCTCTCCCGCGTGCAGCAAGGCCTCATTGGCCATCTGCCACTGCGGTGTCTGTGCCACCGGGTGCCATTGCCGCTCGCTGCCCGGCTGCTGCGACTCGCTGCGCACCATCTGCAACTGCCCCGCACTGTTCACCGCCATCTGCGCCACCTGTACATGGGTCTTGACCGCTGTCAGCGGTGTGCGCAGTTCATGGGCTGCATCATCACTCCAGCGACGTTCGCGCTCAATGGCGTTATGAACGCGCTGCAGCATGTCATTGATGGTCTGCACCAGTGGCGAAAGCTCTCTGACCTGCTGGCCCTGAGTGACTGGCGAATCATCACCAGGCGGCCTCTGGCCTAGCTCCTGGCGCAGCGATTCCAGCGGTTTCAAGCCTCTGCTCACCCCCCACCACATCAGCACCATGCTGACCAGCAGCGCCAGCACAAAGGGCAAGATGATGGTGTAGGCAAACCCATGCACCAGACCTTCGCGCACATCAATGCGGTCAGCAGTTGCAATGCGCACGCCGTGCTCTTCCAGCACATAGGTGCGCCACGGCCGCCCACCCTTGGTAATGGTGGAAAAACCCAGCGGCAAAGGCGCCTGAAAGCTGGGCGCACCGGCGGTACGCGCCAGCACCTTGGAGTCGTCCGCCTCGTCTCCGCCGCCAGCGCCGGAATCAGCGCCCTGCTCTGCAGGTTTGGCGGCTTTACCTGTGCGCGGTGCATGCAGGGGAGATGCAGGAATCAGTGCGGAATGGTTATCTCCAGACCTGGCCCCCGAGGCATCGCTCTCGGGTGCAGCGCTCTGCACCGGAGCAGTCTGCACCTCGCTGCGCAGCATGCTGACTTCACAGGCCACGCCATCGCGTGCCACCACGTTCAGCATGGGCCCCCAGTCCTTGGGTGTGGCGTTTTCCGGCTTGAACTGGTGAACAATGCCCGCCACCATGCGTGCCGACGCAATCAGGCGGTCATCGAGTACCGAGCGCAGCTCATGGCGCATGCCTGCAAACATCCAGGCCGCCACACCGCCCCACAGAGTGCACAGAGCCAGACACAGCCAGACCAGCAGCCTTACCCGCAGACTGCGCATCACTGGGCTTCCTGATCCTGGCTGCGCCCCAGACGAAAGCCCACGCCGCGCACCGTCTCGACAATATCGGTGCCCAGCTTGCGGCGCAGATGGTGGACATGCACGTTCACGGCATTGCTTTCCACATCCTGGCTATAGCCATAAAGACTGTCTCGCAGCTGCTCCATATTGAGCACACGCCCTGGCGACTGCAGCAAAGCCCGCAGCAGTGCCCATTCGCGGCGCGACAGATCGACCAGCCGCGCATCCCGCAGGGCACGGCCTGCCGCCAGATCCACCCGCACATCGCCCAGCACAATCCAGTCCACCGACCGGCCCGCCGCGCGGCGCAGCAAGGCATGCAGGCGCGCTGCCAGCTCATGCAGATCAAAGGGTTTGACCAGCCCGGTCTGCAGACCTTCAATGCGCTGGCCCACGGCATCACGGGCTGTCAGCACCAGCACCGGCACCTCCACACCCTGCTTGCGCCAGCGCGCCAGCAGGTGCAGGCCGTCCTCATCGGGCAAACCCAGATCCAGCACACAGACGTCGAAGTGCGAAGACTTGATGGCAGCATCGGCCTGCGCGGCGCAACCCACCACATCCACACCGAAGCCCTGCAGTTGCAGGCCCGCCTTGACCCCGCTGGCCACCAAAGCGTTATCTTCTACCAACAGCACGTGCATTGTTTAACCCCTGAACTTGTGCTCACACCGGCGCTGATGCCGCGTACAAGCCACTGTTCCATTTCCTGTTCGAAAAACGGGCAGCATGGCAGATTTATGTTTTTGCAGCGTTAACTCGCACTTAATCCCTTGCACTCAAGATTGCCGAGTCATTTCACAGGTTCAGCTCCCATCCCCTCATCCATGCCTTTCATGCGCCCCTCGCGGCTTGCCGCCTGTGCCCTCCTGTCCGCCGCGCTGCTGGGCCTGGGTGCTGCGGCGCAAACCTTGCAAGTGCCGGGTCTGGTTTCCAGCAAGACTGCGCAAGCGGCCAGCAGCGCGCAGGATGTTTTGAGCGCAGATCAGGCCTTCGCCCTTATTGAACCAGCGCCAGGCGCTATCAAAAATGAGAATGACCAGCAGCATTTGCAGCTGCAGTGGCGCATTGCGCAAGGCTATTACCTCTACCGCGACCAGATCAAGCTCACCGATGCGCAGGGCCAGCCGCTGCCATTGAACATTCCCCCGGGCGAAACCCTGAGCGACGCATTTTTTGGCACTGTGCAGGTGTTTCATGATGCGCTGAATGTGGGCGCCCCGCTGCCACAGCGCGCCGGGCAATGGCCGCTGCAGCTGCAATGGCAGGGCTGCGCCCATGCTGGCGTGTGCTACCCGCCACAGCGGCAAAGCATTGCTGCGCAGCAACTGGGCCTGGCAACGAATTCCACGGCAACCACTGCAATCACGGCAAGCACCGCAAGCACTGCAGGCACGCCGCCAGTCGCCCCGCCATCGCCGCCTTCGCCACCCTCGCTCCTGCAATCCCTGGCGCTGCCCGCCAGCGTTCTGATCGGGCCACTGGCCTTGCCCACCATGGCTGTGGCCGCATTTCTGGCACTGTTTCTGAGCCAGTGGTGGGCCAGACGCCAGCAGCAGCGCCACGCACAGCCCGTGGAATCGCTGCTGATGCACGCCACGGTGCTAGGTTTGCTGGCAGCGCGCCTGGCCTATATCGCTCAATGGTGGCGGGAATACCTGCTGCCCGTGGCCCAGTCGCCCGCCCATGCTCTGGCGCTGATCGACATCCGTGACGGCGGCTGGAACCTCTGGGCGGGGCTTGTCGCCGCCCTGGCCTGGGTTATATGGCGCGCCCGCCACAACGCGGTGCTGCGCCGCAGCACGCTGCAGGCACTGGCGGCAGGCGCTTTCATTGTGATAGCTGCACACGCACTGCGGTATTGGGTTGAAGCGGAAAAACCTTCACTCCCCGCAATCAGCTTTGTCAATGCAGCCGCTGCATCCGTGGACCTGCGCAGCTACCAGGGCCAGCCTGTGGTCATCAACCTCTGGGCCACCTGGTGCCCACCTTGCCGCCGTGAAATGCCGGTGCTGGCGCAAGCCCAGAAAGAGCACCCCGATATTCGCTTTGTCTGGGTCAACCAAGGGGAAAACGCGCAGACCGTTGTGCGCTATCTGCAGACCATGGCCCTGCCACCGGCGCAGGTGCTGCTGGACCCCGACCAACGCGCCAGCGCGCACTGGCAGCAGCGTGGCCTGCCGTCCACCTATTTCTATGACGCGCAAGGCGAGCTGCGCGGCACGCGCATGGGAGAGCTTTCCCGCGCCAGCCTGGCCGAGCAACTGGCCCGCATTGCCACTGCCAGGCCGGCATCCACAGACAACAACCAGAAAGGCCCCCAATGACCCGCATGCCAGCGCTGCTGCGCCCAACAGCCCGAAAACGATGGGCCTTGCTGGCTACGGCCTCCATCGCGCTGCTTGCCGGGGCCACTTTTACCGCAGCCACGCTGTCGTGGGCGGCATCCGGCGATCTGCCGTCCGACAAATTTCTGGCCGAGCAAGGCCTGACCGTGGTGGGCCCCATGCCAGCCGAAGGCGGGCTCAAGGCCTGGGCCGCCTACCGCGACCAGCAGCCCATTCCCATCTACCGCCTGCCAGACGGCAAGCACTGGGTGATTGGCACCGTGATTGATGCGCAGGGCAAGGACGTGAACGCCAAGGCGCTGCAGACTGCCGTGCAAAAGCCCATGGGCCAGCAGGCCTGGGCCGATCTGGAACGCACGCACTGGATAGGTGACGGCAAGCCCGATGCGCCGCTGATTGCCTATGTCTTTACCGACCCCAACTGCCCCTACTGCAACCGACTGTGGCGCGAAGCGCGCCCCATGGTGCAGTCTGGCCAGCTACAGCTGCGCCATATTCTGGTAGCCGTGCTACGCCCCAGCAGCGAGGGCAAGGCAGCTGCCATTTTGCAGTCTGCATCGCCTGAACAAGCACTGGCCAGCCATGCGCAGGCCTATGCCAGCGCCCATGGAAAAAACCCCGACACTCTGGGCATTGCCGCACTGCCGCGTATTCCACTCTCAGCCCGCGATGCACTGGCCAACAATGTCTCGCTGATGACTGCCATGGGCCTGCGTGCCACGCCCGCCACCGTCTGGAAAAACGCGCAGGGCACGGTACAAATCCGCACCGGCATGCCTCCGGGCCTGCTTGATGAGGTGATGGGCAAGACGGCTGCCAAATAGTCATGCAGCAGCTGCTGATGTCATTGCGGTTAAACAGGCCTGAAGCCCATGCTGATAAAGCGCATGCAGCTATAGTCTGCGTAGCAAACTAACGGATTTTCACCATGACCCAAGCTGACTGGACTCAACGGCTGCCCGCCCTCCAACCCGCCTCGCGTATCGTGCTGCACGCACCCAGCGCGCAAGCGCTGGCCCGCGCCCGGGGCAACTTCAAGAATCTCAGCGCCGCCCAGCCCGATGCGCAGATCTGGATCGTCGTCAACGCCCAGGCCGTGCAGGCTGTGCTCGATGCCCCAGAGGACATGGGCCCGGCACTCAGCCAGGTGCTGCTGTGCCCCAACACCCTCAAAAACAACCAGCTCACCGCGCCCGCCCATATTCAGGTGCTGCCCATGGGCGCCGTGGAAGCCATTGCCCGCATGCAGCAAGATGGCTGGGTTTATATCCGCAGCTAATCAGCCCGAAATCAAGCTCGCAATCAAGCTCACATCAGGCCCGCATGCAGGGCAAGCCAAGGGCCACGGCCTCACACCGTGCCGTGCACCCAGGTCTGGCAATTGCCAATGCCGGTTGCACCTTCCACATCGTCGTGCAGGGCGATCAGGCAGTCCCGAAACTGGTTGAGGCGCTGAACGCTTTCAGGGCTGCTGCAGTCGGCAAAGTATTCGCCTTCCAGATGTGATTCACCGCGCCACTGCCCGTGGTGGTGGCCTTCAAAGCCGTGGTACAGGCCCGCGCCCAGGTGAAAGCCGGTGTCGCCCAGCACCTGCACTCTGAGTTCCCGCACGCTGCCGTCTGCCAGCGTAATGGCCATGCTGCCGCCCAGCAGCCGCTGGTTGCGCGGGTCAAACTTCAGCTTCGGCTCCACCTTGCGCAGCAGTACTCGCCTGCCATCGGCATACTCAAAACCGCCCTGCACACGCTCGTGGCTCCAGCCCTCGCCTGCATAGCGCAGCAGATACTGAAAAAATCCCCAGGTGCGTCCATCCGCGGCCTTGAAGCGCACAGGGCTCCACAGTGCAAAGATATGGGGTGCCAGCGCATCCATGGGGTCGGGCTGCACATCGCTGGCGGGCTGGCCCACACTGGGGCGCAGGCCCCATGAGTGGTCACGCGTCATCACCCAGTCACGCACCTCGATGCGGCGGCCTTGCAGCTCAATCCAGCCATCGGCGCAGCCAATCTGGTGATAGCGAATCTGGTCGGCACTGCGCCGGTAGCCCGTGGTCATGCGGCGGTCTTCGCGCTCCTCCACCACGCAGGGCAGCTCGCCCGTCAGCTCCAGCTCATAGCTCAGCGGCTGCACCTCGTTGGCCTGCATGCGAATGCGCACACGCTTGAGCGGCTCCAGCACCTCATACTCCAGCGGCCCGGCATTCACATCGTTGGGCGCGCTGGAAAGCGAGCGGCTGGCACGCACCGTCCACTGCTCCACACCGCGGCTGCAGCCGCCGTAGGCATCCACCACGTTGCGGTTCACATATTTGCCCATGCCAAAGTTGATGGACAGGCTTCCATCCGGCGCGCAGACCATGCCGCAGACCTTTTCAGTCCACGAAAGATCGGACTGCAGCACGCTGGCATGGGTCTCGACGATCTGGTGGTTGAAGAACTCATCGGCGGCCAGCAGCGGGCCAATGCTTGCACTCATCGGGCAATCCTCGGGGGTGGAAATGCGCTGCATCTTGCGGCCCGGGCTTTGCGCCACTCATCGTCTCTTCAGACTAAGCAAAGGTCAGAGTGACGGCGCCCATGCCTTGGGCCAAGCTGCACGCCAACTCCACCTCTGCAAGCCATTCCTGCACGCCCATGCTGACCCAAGCCGACGACTTCCCCATCCACCAGTTGCCTGAGCCCATTGCCACCGCAGGCACTGACCGCAACTTCTACGATCGCTATTACTTTCAGGGCTATGACGCCGCGCAGGGCACCATGATTGGCGCCGCGCTGGGCGTCTACCCACATCTGGACCTGATCGACGCACACTTCATGATTCAGCAGGACGGCGTGCAGCACCGCGTTTTTGCCTCCAGACATCTGCGCAGCGAACGCATGGACCTGCAGGTCGGCCCCATCACGCTGCAGGTGCTCAAACCTTTGCAGCAGCTGCGCCTGCAAGTCAACGACGAGGCCCATGGCGTGCAGGCTGACCTCACCTTCAACGGCCTCAGCGCCCCCATTGAGGAGCCACGCTTTACCCACCGCGCAGGCCCGCGCACCATCATGGACCTGACGCGCATGACGCAAAGCGGTCTGTGGGAAGGCTCCATCACCCTGAACAGCCAGCAGCAATCGGTCAGCCACTGGCGCGGCACACGCGACCGCTCCTGGGGCGTGCGACCGCTGGGCGCACGCGATGGCCAGCCCGTACCCGATGCCGGGCCCACGCAGTGGTACTGGCTGTGGGTGCCCATGCATTTTGAAGACCATCTGATGTTCTTCCATACGAATGACGATGCCCACGGCAATGGCTGGAACCGCAGCGCCGTTCTGGTGTCCCTGAAAGACCAGCAGCAGCACAAGCTGTATGACGTGCGCTTTGAGCCCAGCTATCGCCCCGGCACCCAGCAGATGGACCGCTGCAGCGTGCACGGAAAGCTGCCCGATGGCCGCCCGGTGCGCGTGGATCTGCATTGCGGCGAAATCGTGCCCAAGCAGGGCGAGGGCTACAGCCACCCCAGCTGGGGCCATGGCTTCTACCAAGGCCCGCTGGCCACGCATTTCGAGCGTGTGGACACACGCAACTGGGCACTGAACGATCTGGCCAATGTGCACCGCCACGCCATGAGCAGTGCCAGCTTGCATATCGGTGACGAGCCTGCGCGCCAGGGCCAGGCCACGCTGGAGCAAATGCTGCTGGGCGAGCATGCGCCCTCTGGCTTTCCCCCACTTGGGCATTGAACCCCGGCAAAGAAAAACAGAGAAGGAGACACACCATGCTGCAAGACATGAATGAGCTGACACAGAAACTGAGCCAATGGCTGCGCGAACAAGGCCAGCCGCGCTGCGAGGTAACGCAACTGCGCCCCTCCTCGGGCGGATATTCCAACATCACACTGCTGGGCAGCTTCAGCACGCCCGATGGCAGGGATAGCCAAGAGGTTGTCGTGCGCATACAGCCACAGACAGCCGCCGTCTATCCCGACTGCGATGTACGCGTTCAATACCGCACCATGGAGCTGCTGCAGTCCTCCGGCCTGCCCGTGCCCCGCCTCTACGGACTGGAAACCGATGCCAGCGTTCTGGGCGCACCGTTTTTCATCATGGGCCGCATCGCCGGTCAGGTGCCCGCAGAAAACCCGCTCTACCACCTGGAAGGCTGGTTGCATGACCTCGATGATGCATCCATCCGCCAGCACTGGTTTGCCGGGCTGGATGCGGTGGCAGCCCTGCCCCGGCTGGACTGGAAGGCACAGGGCTTCTCGTTTCTGCTGCCGCCAGAGGGCATGACGCCGCTGCAGCAGCAGTTGGGCTATTACGAAGACATGCTGCGCTGGAGCGAATCCCTCTCCGGCCAGCGCTATGAATGGCTGCACCGGGGTCTGCAGTGGCTGCAGCGCAATCAGCCCGCCAATGAGCCCATGGCGCTGAGCTGGGGCGATGCCAAGATGGGAAACTGCGTGTTCGACGGCGGCCAGCTCAGCGGCATGCTGGACTGGGAGCGCCCCGCCATTGCCAACCCGGTCGATGACCTGTCATGGTGGCTGATGCTGGATGAATCGCTATGCACCGGCTTTGGCCTGCCGCGTCTGGCTGGCTTGCCCAGCCGCGAAGAAAGCATTGCCTGGTGGGAAAAAGCCAGCGGCCACAGCGCGGCTGATCTGCCTTACTACGATGTGTTCTCCGCCTGGCGCTTCACGCTGGTGATGTCACGCATAGGCCATATCTTCACGCAGCGCGGCTGGGTCAGCGCTGATGCGCAGATGGATCACAACAACGGCGGCAGCACACTGCTCAAGCGGCTTGCCGAGCAGCATGCTTTCTAAAGCACGAGCGCTTAAAGCCCCCAGTCCCTGAGCGAGGGCAGCGCCAGCTGCGTCGCGGCATAGCCTTCGTCGATGGACTCACGGCCCCGGTGAAAGTCCATCAGCCCGATATGCGACAGGCGCGGCGCAATCAGCACCTCGGCCGGGTCTCCGGCCATGCGGCTGCGCGTGATGCGCATCTGCATGATGTTGACGCTGGCCATCACCACATTGACCAGCGAAGGCACGCGCGGCGAATCATCGTCCTCTTCCTCGCCGCCTTCCTTGCGCCCCATGCGCATAAAGGATGAAGACAGCGTCTTCACACTGGTCATGCTGCTTTTCCACTTGCCGCTCCAGCCCACGGGGGAAACCGGGCCCGGCCCCTCCTGCGGGCTGCTCTGCGCTTCTGAAGGTGCCACCGGCTCCTGCAGCTCTGCATGCAGCTGCGAAAGGTGAACCTCCCGCGTATGAATGCGCAGCTCGGTTTCGCTCATATCCACGGGCTTCATGTGCTTGCGCATGATGTCCGCGTTCAGATCGACGGCAATGACGATGTCGGCCCCCATGGCTCTGGCCAGAGAGACCGGCACAGGGTTGACCAGGCCGCCATCCACCAGCAAGCGCCCTTCGTGGCTCACCGGCGTAAACAGGCCCGGCAGCGCAATCGAGGCGCGCACGGCTTCGGCAATCGAGCCCTTGCGCATCCAGACTTCAGCGCCCGTCTGCAGATCGGTGGCCACGCAGCCGAAGGGCGCGCCCAGCTCCTCCATGGTTTCCTGCACAAAGTTTTCGCGCCAGAAGTCGATGATCTTCTCGCCCTTGAGCAAGCCGCCGCCCAGGTTGAAGTCCATGAAGCCAAAGACCTTGCGCTTGCCCAGGCCCAGCACCCATTCCTCGAAACCATCCATCTCACCAGCGGCGTAGGTGGCCCCCACCAGCGAACCAATCGAGGTGCCGCAGATGATGTCCGGGCTCACGCCCGCTTCACGCAGCGCATGCAGCACGCCAAAATGCGCCCAGCCACGGGCCGAGCCACTGCCCAGCGCTAGTCCGACAATCGGTTTACGTCGCAACTTGTTCATGCCTGCTTTCTAGCGCACGGAGCGCAGGGAAAAATTACAGCGGCTTCTCACCGGCCAGCAGCGCCAGCATACCGGCCTCATCCAGCACGGGCACGCCCAGCTCTTCGGCCTTGGCCAGCTTGCTGCCCGCCTCGGCACCAGCCACCACATAGCTGGTTTTCTTGCTGACCGAGCCAGACACCTTGGCGCCAGCGGCTTCCAGCATATCCTTGGCAGCATCGCGCCCCAGCGTGGGCAGCGTGCCGGTCAGCACCACCGTCAGGCCCGCCAGAATCTGCGGCGCTTTCTCGGCAGGCTCGCCCTCTTCCCAGTGCACGCCGCAGGCGCGCAACTGCTCCACCACCTCGCGGTTATGGGGCTGGGCAAAGAAGGTGTGAATGCTGTCGGCCACGATGGGCCCCACGTCCTTGACCTGCAGCAGGTCTTCTACGCTGGCATCCATGATGGCGTCCAGCTTGCCGAAATGCTTGGCCAGATCCTTGGCCGTGGATTCACCCACATTGCGCACCCCCAGACCAAACAGAAAACGCTGCAAGCTGGTGCTCTTGGATTTTTCCAGCGCCGCCAGCACATTCAGGGCCGACTTTTCGGCCATGCGCTCCAGCGCCACCAGCGACGTCAGGCCCAGCTTGTAGAGGTCAGGCAGCACGCGCACCACTTGCGCATCCACCAGCTGGTCAACTAGCTTGCCGCCCAGGCCTTCAATGTCCATAGCGCGGCGGTGGGCGAAGTGCAGGATGGCTTCCTTGCGCTGCGCCGCGCAGAACAGGCCGCCCGTACAGCGGTGGTTGGCCTCACCCTTTTCGCGCACTACTTCGCTGCCGCAGATGGGGCAGGTCTTGGGCATGCGGAAGTTGGGCACGTAAAACGGCCGTTCTCCAGGCACCTTGCCCACGACTTCTGGAATCACATCCCCGGCGCGGCGCACGATGACGGTGTCACCCACACGCACGCCTTTTTTGCGAATGTCAAACAGATTGGACAGCGTGGCATTCGTCACCACCACGCCGCCCACCTGCACAGGGGCCAGACGCGCCACGGGCGTGAGCTTGCCGGTGCGGCCCACCTGCACGTCAATCGCTTCCATCAGCGTGGGCATTTCCTGCGCAGGATATTTATGGGCCACAGCCCAGCGCGGTTCACGCGATTTGAATCCCAACTGGCGCTGCAGGCTCAGGCTGTTGACCTTGTAGACCACGCCGTCGATTTCATAGGGCAGCGCGGCGCGTTCAGCGCCCAGACGCTCATGAAACGCTACCAATTCAGAAGCACCTGTCGCAATACAGACTTGGGGGGCGACCGGAAAACCCCATGATTTCAGCGTCTGCAGCATGCCGTAATGGGTGACAAAATTCGGCCCACCCTGATCGGCGGGCGAGACCTCGCCCAAACCATAGGCAAAGAAAGACAGCGGGCGCTGGGCCGCGATCTTGGAATCGAGCTGGCGCACCGAGCCTGCCGCCGCATTGCGTGGGTTGGCAAAAGTCTTGCCACCGGCAGCCAGCTGGCGTTCGTTGAGCTTTTCCAGATCGGCACGCATCATGTGCACCTCGCCGCGCACTTCCACCACGGGCGGCACCTGCGCACCTGCGGACAGCGTCAGCGGAATCTGGCGAATGGTGCGGATATTGTGGGTGACGTCCTCGCCCACCTCGCCATCACCACGCGTGGTGGCCTGCACCAGCAAGCCGTTTTCATAGCGCAGATTCATGGCCAGACCGTCGAACTTGGGCTCGGCTACATATTCGATGGCGGGTGCCGATGCGTCCAGGCCCAGCTCCTTGCGCACGCGCTGGTCGAAAGCGATGGCGCCAGTGGCTTCGTTGTCGGTCTCGGTCTGGATGCTGAGCATGGGCACGGCGTGGCGCACAGGCGTCAGGCCATCAAGCACCGCGCCAATCACACGCTGGGTGGGCGAGTCGGGCGTCACCAGTTCAGGGTAGGCACCCTCCAGCGCTTCCAGCTGCTGATACAGGCGGTCGTACTCCCCGTCGGGCACGCTGGGGGCATCGAGCACATAGTATTCATGCGCCCATTGATGCAGCTGGGCACGCAGGGCTGCGGCCTTGGCGGTCACGCTCTCTGGCAAGCTGGTTTTGATAGCAGCTTGCGCTTTATCGTCCTGGGGTTCAGCGGAAAAAAGGTCTAGGGTATCGGTCATGCTCTGTCCGCTGGAATATTCGAATATTCAAGTGTGGCTTACGCAAATCAGGTTCTGGCAAGAAGGCTGGCTTCATAGCGCGGCCCTCGTTGAATGCTTGCGTAAGTCCTGTAAAGGTTTGATATAAAAAAGGCCAACAATGTTGGCCCTGTTTTCTTAGCTGAACAATCTGCGCGCCAGCAAGGAGCCGGCTGACAGCTCCCGGCTGTCAAGCTTGTCGTAGAGCAGCTCCAGATCATGCTGAATCGGGTCCAGCGCCGACACTGGCAGCAAATAGCCGTTCTGGTCGCACAGCACGCCGTCCATGGTCTGGCACAGCTGTTCAGCCACCTGGCGCAGACGCGCAAACGGCTGCTGACCACGCGGCACCTGGGCCACATCCAGGCTCACCAGGAATTCACGCACCACAGACTGATCCAGATCGTCGCCCAGCGCCGCCTGCGGGTCGTAGCTCAGCACCAGCACGGGCGGCAGATTGGCGATGGGCGAAGCCATCTGCATGCGGCCCGGCATGGCGCTGGACACAAAGCCCAGACGCTGCGCGTTTTGCTGCACATAGCCTGCGCTCCACGATGCCTGACGGGCGCGCAGCATGAAACTCAGCTGCGCATCGTGCTCACCGGCAAACTGGTCCAGCTCGCGGGCACGCGAGACTTCGTTGAGCATATCGGGCACATCGGCCATGGCGCCCAGCGCATCGGCAAAGCGCTGCACCTTGGTGACGAACTCGGAAAACTCGATTTCGTTGAGCGAGCCCGTCCGGTTGGCCAGCTGCACGCCAGCCTGAAAGCCCAGATAGGCGTGGCCCGCCTGCAGCGGCTCCCACTGCTTGCTGTCCTTGTTCATGCCTTCGATGGCAAAAGGCTTGTTGCCCGCACGGCGGGTGCTGGGCTGGGCCTGCAGCGCCACTTCGCCGGGCACGATCTGGGCCACGGTGATGGGCGCAATGGCGTCGATCAGCGCATCCAGATGGCCACGACGCTCCAGCGATGGGGCGGGTGCAATCGCGGGAATTTCGGCCAGGGGCGCTTCACTGAGCACAGGCTCCTGGCGTGATGCAGCCGCCTGCTCGGTCACGGCAGCAATGGCCGCATCGGTGCGCTGCTTGGAGGCTTGATCTTGCACATCACCAGACTCGGTCGCATCGCTCTGGGCCTGCGCGGCCAGACGCTGCTGATCTTCCTGCGCCACGAGGCGGGCCAGCTCGGCATCGGCCTCGGCAAAACGGCCCTCGGGCATTTGCACAGGCTCGGCGCCGGGAACGGCCTTGCCGAAATCTCCCAGCACGGGTTCATGCTGGTATTTGGTCAGATCGGCGCCATGGCCCACGGTATCCATGCCGGGCTCATGACGTGCGGGATCGGCACTCTCTTCCTGAGGTTCGGACCGGCGCGGTGCATTGCGGCGCGAGGACCAGGAGTTGTAGGCAACGATCAGCGCCAACAGAACCACACCCAGGACGGCCAGACTGATTTGCAAGTTACTCATGTCAGAAAACGATTTTTTCCAGAATATTTGGACGACATGGCTCAGGATAGCTCAGCCATGGACAGCGCGGACTCCATGTCCACCGCAACAATTCGTGAAACGCCCTGCTCCTGCATGGTCACACCAATCAGTTGCTCGGCCATTTCCATGGCGATCTTGTTGTGACTGATGAACAGAAACTGGGTTCCCTTGCTCATGCTGTAGACCAGCTTGGCATAGCGTTCGGTATTGGCATCATCCAGCGGTGCGTCCACCTCATCGAGCAGACAGAACGGCGCGGGATTGAGCTGGAAGATGGCAAACACCAGCGCAATCGCGGTCAGTGCTTTTTCGCCACCCGACAGCAGGTGAATGGTCTGGTTCTTCTTGCCGGGCGGCTGGGCAATCACCTGCACGCCCGCATCCAGAATTTCGTCGCCGGTAATCACCAGCTTGGCCTGCCCGCCGCCAAACAGCTCGGGGAACATGCGGCCAAAGTGGCGGTTGACGATGTCGAAGGTGCCGGTCAGCAGGTCACGCGTTTCGGCGTCAATCTTGCGGATGGCCTCTTCCAGCGTGTTCATGGCCTTGGTCAGGTCATCCATCTGCGCATCGAGGAAGGTCTTGCGCTCGCGCGCCAGCGTCAGCTCGTCAAGCGCGGCCAGATTCACCGCACCCAGCGCCTGAATTTCGCGGTGCAGACGGTCGATTTCGCCCTGCAGGCCGTGCATGCGCACATTGCCCTCGGCAATCGACTGGGCCACGGCGGCCAGATCGGCCTCGGCTTCGGTCAGCAAATTGCTGTACTGTTCCAGGCCCAGGCGCGCGGCCTGTTCCTTGAGCTGAAATTCGGTGATGCGCTGACGCAGCGGATCCAGCGCCTTTTCCAGACTCTGACGGCGCTCATCGCTGGCACGCAGCTTGTTGGTCAGGTCTTCGTATTCGCTGCGGCGCTCGGCCACATCTTTTTCGCGCTGCATCTTCAAGTCCAGCGCATCCTGCAGACCGCCCTGCGCAGCGGCGTCTGACAGACGGGCCAGCTCATCCTGAGCGCGCTGCTGCTCTTCGGCCAGCGACTTGGCCTGCTGGCTGGCAGTTTCAATGGTGCGCGACAGCTCGGCGCGGCGCGCATGCAGGGTGCGCTGCGAGAAAGTGGCTTCCTGCGCCTGGCGCTCCAGCGCACGCAGTTGCTCGCGTGACTCGTTCAGGCGGCGCTCGGACTCCAGCACACGGTCGCCCAGTTGGGCGTGGCGCTCCTGGCTATCGGCCAGTTGCATGTCCAGCTCTTCAAAGCGGGCCTCGGCAGAGACTTTGCGCTCTTCGATATCGCCCAGTTGTGCTTCGACTTCGGACAGATCTGCCGAAATCTGCGCATTGCGGGCACGGGCCTGCTCGGCCAGTTGCGACAGTCTCAGGGTTTCAACCTGCAGTTCATGCGCACGGCCCTGTGATTCCGTCGCTTCCCGGCGCGCAGACACCAGACGCTGGGACGCATCGGCATAAGCACTTTCGGCACGCACCAGCGCCGAGCGCGATTCATCGGCAATCAGCGACTGGGCACGCACCTCTTTTTCAAGGTGTTCAATTTCCTGGGCCCGCGCCAGCAGGCCCGACTGCTCGGAATCCTGCGCATAAAACGTCACGCTGTGCGCGGTGACGGCGTGGCCCGTAGGCACGTAAATGGTTTCACCTGCCTGCAAGTCAGCCCGCTTGGCCAGGGCTTCATCCAGCGTGGGTGCCGTGTAGCAGCCCGAGAGCCAATCGACCAGCACGGCGCGCAGACCTGCGTCATTGACCTTGAGCAGATCTGACAGGGCCGCAAAACGGCTGCCAAGCGCTGCACCTGCCGCTTGTGGCGGGCTGAAGAACGCCAGGCGCGCAGGCGGAGCATCCTGCCCGCCACTGCCCAGAAAGCCGCGCACCATATCAAGGCGGCCCACTTCCAGCGCCCCCAGTCGCTCACGCAGCGCGGCTTCTAGTGCATTTTCCCAGCCGCCTTCAATGGCGATGCGGCTCCACAGCCCTTGCAGCCCGTCCAGACCATGCTTGGCCAGCCAGGGCTGGAGCTTGCCATCGGTCTTGACCTTTTCCTGCAAGGCCTTGAGCGCTTCGAGGCGAGCCGACAGATCAGCGTGGCGGCTGTTTTCAGCATTCACCGTCTGCTGGCGCGTGCGGCGGTCTTCATCGAGCTGCGGCACACTGTCCTGCAGCTCGTTGAGCACGGCATCGGCCATCTCGGCCAGCTCCTGCGCTTCGGCCAACTGGGTTTGCAGATTGTTCAGCCGGGCTTCGTCAGGCGTTTCCAGCGCATTGCGATCGGCACGCAAGCGCTCAAAGCGGGTTTCAAACTGGCGGCGCTGCTCGTCCAGACTGCGCTGCTCGGCGGCCAGCACTTGAATCTGTTGCTGCACCTGCACCACAGAGTTGCGCTGGTCTGCATCCGCCTTCTGCGCCTTGTGCAGCGCGTCTTCCAGATCAGGCAGGCGGGCGCTTTGCTCTTCGAGCTGAGCGGCCAACATCTCGGCCTGCTCCTCGGCGTCCATGCCCGCGCCTTCGATGTTCTCGATTTCGCCCTGCGCTTCTTCGCTGCGGCTGCTCCACAGCAAAAGCTGTTCGGCCAGCTGCTGCAGGCGCTGCTGCACACGCTGGCGGCCTTCGACCACATAGCGAATTTCGGCTTCCAGCTTGCCCACTTCCGCCGTGGCTTCGTACAGCTTGCTTTGCGCCTGATTGACATGGTCGCTGGCGTCGTAGTGCGCCTGGCGCAGGGTTTCCAGTCCGCTTTCGTTGTTGCGGATATCGGCCATGCGCTCTTCAAGCTCATTGACGACCTTCAGGCCCTCAACCCGCACGCGGTCCTGCTCGGCTTCGGCTTCGGCACGCTTCATGAACCACAGCTGGTGCTGCTTGAGCGTGACCTGGCTGTTTAAGCCGTTGTACTTGGCTGCAACTTCGGCTTGCTTCTCAAGCTTGTCAAGGTTGGCGTTGAGTTCGCGAAGAATATCTTCCACACGGGTGAGGTTTTCGGTCGTGGCCGAAAGGCGGTTTTCCGTCTCACGCCTGCGCTCCTTGTATTTGGATACCCCAGCCGCTTCTTCCAGAAACAGTCGCAGCTCTTCCGGGCGCGACTCAATGATGCGGCTGATCGTGCCCTGACCAATGATGGCGTAGGCACGCGGGCCAAGGCCGGTGCCCAGAAACACGTCCTGCACGTCACGGCGACGCACGGGCTGGTTATTGATGAAATAGCTGCTGTTGCCTTCGCGCGTGAGCACGCGCTTGACGGCAATCTCGCCAAACTGGCCCCACTGGCCACCGGCACGGTGGTCGCTGTTGTCAAACGTCAGCTCCACGCTGGCGCGGCTGGACGGTTTGCGGTGGGTGGTGCCGTTGAAGATGACGTCCTGCATGGACTCGCCGCGCAACTCGCTGGCCTTGCTCTCGCCCAGCACCCAGCGCACCGCGTCCATGATGTTGGACTTGCCGCAGCCGTTGGGGCCGACCACACCCACCATCTGCCCGGGCAGGATGAAGTTGGTGGGTTCTGCAAAGGATTTGAAGCCGGAGAGCTTGATGGAATTCAGGCGCACGGTGTCAGAGTCAGTCCAGGGGCGGCAACAGGTTGAGAGTTCAAAGCCAGAAACGGCAAAAACCGGTCGCGCAGGCGCAAAGCTTGAGAAAACTCAAGCCTTGCTCGCAACCGATGACAGGCCAGAATCATAACGCGCCCTGTCAGCCATCACGCCAACTTTGCTGCATCTGCGCAAACCATAGCGGCCAGCGCTTGACTATCAAGGGCTTTGAGCCGTTTTTTCAGCCCATTCAGCTACGCGGCTGAAAGGCGATCAGCCCCACGCCCAGCAGGCATACGGCCACGCCTGCCATGTCCCAGCCGCTGGGGCGCACACCATCAACCAGCCACAGCCAGATCAAAGCCACGCTGATATAGACCCCGCCATAGGCTGCATAAATACGGCCCGAGGCCGAGGGGTGCAGCGTGAGCAGCCACACAAAAGCCACCAGACTGAGTGCTGCGGGCAGCAGCAGCCAGACACTGGCGCCCTGCTTGAGCCAGAGCCAGGGCAGATAGCAGCCCAGAATTTCGGCCACGGCGGTGATCGCAAACAGCGACAGGGTCTTGATTTCAGTCACAGCAAATCTTCAGAGGAAAAGGCCGGCCCAAGCCACGCCAGGCCGGATATTCTCGCTGCACTCCAGTCCCCAGCAGACTGTGAGCCCTCTTTAGCCGCCAATGCCGTCAGCGCATGGACGCCGGGCTGAGCGCCGGGGCGCTGGAGCCTGGCACATTCCCCTCGGTCACCAGACGCTCGAAATCCAGCGGGGGAACGGCGGGACTCATCAGATAGCCCTGCCATGCATAGCAGCGTATGCCTTCCAGAAAGCGGCACTGCGCCAGCGTTTCCACGCCCTCGGCAATGACTTCCAGACTCAGACTCTTGGCCAGGGCCACGATGGTGCGCGCAATGGCCGCATCGTTGGGGTCGGTCAGCACATCGCGCACAAAGCTGCGGTCGATCTTGAGCTGATCGAGCGGCAGGCGCTTGAGATAGGCCAGCGAGGAATAACCAGTGCCAAAGTCATCGAGCGAAAAGCCAATGCCGTAAGACTTGAGCCGCGCCATCTTGGCAATGGTGCTGTCCACATCGGTCACCAGCATGCCTTCTGTCAGCTCCAGCTTGAGCTTGCGCGCATCCGCGCCATGCTCGGCCAGGGCCTTGAGCACCTGATCCACAAACCCCGGCTGCAAAAACTGGCTGGGGCTGACGTTGACCGACAGCACCAGCTGGCCAAAGCGCGGGTGCTGGGCCCAGCAGGCCAGTTGGTGGCAAGCGGCCTGCAGCACCCATTCGCCCAGCGGCAGGATGAAGCCGGTTTCCTCGGCCAGCGGGATGAACTGCGCAGGGGGTACATAACCGCGTTCCGGGTGCTTCCAGCGCAGCAGGGCTTCGGCCCCGGTAATGCGGCCTATTTCCACCTGGGGCTGATAGAACAGCTCAAACTGACCAGCATCCAGCCCGGCACGCATATCGTGCTCCAGCGCACGACGTTCCTTAAGGGCGGACTGCAGCTGCGGATCGAAGAAGCAGCGCGTATTGCGCCCCTGGCTCTTGGCCTGGTACATGGCCATTTCTGCGCGGCGCAGCACTTCTTCCACCGTCAGTGGCAGGCCGCCAAACAGGCTCAGGCCCATGCTGACGGTGATCTTGCGCGGAATACCGGCAATTTCCATGGACTCGCGCAGCTCATGCATCCAGTGCTTGGCTTCATGCTCCAGCCGGGCTGCGGCAGCCACCGGGTCGGTACCCAGGTCTTCCAGCAGCACCACAAAATCATCGCCCCCCTGGCGCGCCATGCTGGCGCCAGCGGGCAGCAAGGCCTTGATGCGCTGGCTCATGACCACCAGCAGCTGATCGCCCTGTTCCAGCCCATAGGCCTCGTTGAAGGCCTTGAAATTATCAATATCCAGCAGCACCACGCCACCGAAATGCTGGCGCAGCATGCTGGTCTCCAGCGCCTGCTGCAAACGGTCGGCCATCAGGCGGCGGTTGGGCAGATCGGTCAGCGCATCGTAGAAAGCCAGACGTTTGGCTTCCTGCTCCGCTGCCTTGCGCAGGCTCTGGTCCTGCAGGACCAAGAGGCAGCCATCGTCCTGCACCACGCCCGAGACCAGAACCGAGCGGCGCTGACCATCCACACCCAGCAGCTGCATTTCCTGCGAATCAATGGTGTAGGCGCCAGGCGAGCCAACCTGCACATTCCAGGCTTCGGTTTCCAGAGACGACAGCAGGCTTTTCTCCGCCTTCAGTGCGGCGCGGGCTTTTTCCTGGGCGCTTTGCCAGCGTTGCACCACGCGCTCGTGTTCTGCTGCGTCGGGGTACATCCGCTGCCACCATTGCGCTGAGCTGGTTTCCGGCAAGGCCGCCTGCCCTGCCAGCCGCAAAAATTCTTCGTTCCAGTAGACAAAGCGCCCATCCAGGTCTTCCATGACCAGACCCACAGGCAGTCTCTGCATCAGATTGCGCAACTGCTGATGGCCCTCGCGCTCCATCTGCTCAAAGCGCTTTCGGCCACTGATGTCCTGCACCAGCAGCAGCACACGCTGCTCGCCACTTGAATCCTTGAGAAATGCAGTCAGCTCGACCCACAGCAGCTCGCCGGTGCGGGCGCGCAGGCAAAACTCCCCACCCGCATGCGAAAACTGCTGCAGATGGTTCACATCCATCAGCGTGGCGCATGAGGCACGGTCTTCGGGCACCACCAGCTCAAGCACATTGCGCGCCAGCAGCTCTGACTCTGCATATCCGGTCAGGCGGCAGTAATGGGGGTTGGCCTTGAGAATGCTGTGGCTGGACAGTTCCAGCTCAACCACGCCCAGCGCCGCCTGCTCGCACATGGCGTGAAAGCGGGCATCGCTTTGCTGGCGTGCCTGCTTGGAGGAGTGAATGCGCTGCAGCCAGCCTGCACGGGTCTGCCACCAGCCGGAAAAGCCCAGCGCAAAAGCCAGCCCCGCCAAGGTGCCCAGGGCAAAAATTGCCCACGGCAATGCTTTTTCCAGCCAGGTCACCGCATCAGGAACAGGCTTGAACTGCAGCAGCCAGACCCGGTCATACGCACGCATGGTGCGCTCCAGCGCCGCCGTTTGCGCAAAGCTTTTCTGATTGGCGCTCTGCGCCCATAAGGGGCCGGTATAAAGAGTGCTCTCCGTCAGCGCCTTTGCCGTCTGCGCACCGGTGGCCGGGCCCAGGTCCATCAAGCGCATGGCCACATGCGGATAGACGCTGGCGGGCAGCAGATTGCGGGCGAAATCCGGCAAGATCAAACTGGCATTCACAATGCCCAGCAACTGCGGTGCCGCGTTGCTGTTTCTGTCCTGAGGGGCAAATACCGGCAGGCGCAGCAAGACGCCCAGCGGGCTGTCCGCTACCTGATAGAGGTGATAAGCGCCAGAGACGCTGATGGTCTGACTCTTCCACGCCGACTGCAAAGACTGCCAGGCGACCGATGGCTGGCGCGCGTTGCTGCCGCTCAGCATTTCATTGCCCTTGTACGGCCAGACGGCAGACACCTCAAAGTTGAAAGGCGGCTCTCCAGCTTCGGCCTGCGGATTGGGTTCTGTGACCCGCGTCAAGCTCAAGGCCTGCAATCCGTGCAATCGCACTTGTGACAGCGCATGGTGCGCCTGCTCGGCAAACAGTTGCTGGCTTTCGTCCGCTTCGCCTTGCAAGGACAGCGCCACCTGCTCCAGCACTTCCCGGTATGCCTGCAGCCGCTGCTGCAGCATCTGCACGGTTTGCTCGGCACTGCTGTCCAGCCTTTGCCCCGCCCGGTTCTGCATATTGCTGTGTACCAGCCAGCCGCCCAGTGCTCCGCAGCCCACACCCAGAGCCAGCGCCGTGAAAGCGAGCCCGAAACGGCGTGTCTTCAACGATGAACGAAGAACAGAACGCGACATGCAAAAACCAGAGGGAAGCTGAATGGGAAAACCACCTGTTCTGCCATCACCGCCAGCAAGCCAGCACCCGGTGAGCCAATACAGAACACTGATGACTAGTGTGTAGGAAGCTGCTTACATATCCAAGACATTTACGTGCTCGTGTTTACCCTCGGGGCTCTCGATGACTCACTCTGGACCCTCAATGAAATCACCTCCCAGCACAGAACATTCGTGCGGAAAGTGCTGCAAAATCAAGAGCATTTCGCCCCCAATTTCCTTGATGAATGTCAATTTTTGTCAACATTGGAAACGACTACAAACTGCTACCAGAACGCACAAAATAATTCATGGAGTGTTTGTTTTAAGCAACAATCAGCAAGCCTGAAAAGACCCTGGAACGCCTAGCGTGATTGGGCCCAACACCATCCCCCGCACCATGACCTGCTCCCACCACCTGCTCATCGTCTATCACACACTCACCGGCGGCAGCCTGCAGATGGCGCAGGCCGCCGCCGAAGGTGCGCAAATGGAATCAGGGGTCAATGTGCAACTGCTGCACGCCTCGCAGGCCAGTGCATCACACCTGCTGGGCGCGCAGGGCTATCTGTTTGCCACGCCGGAAAACCTGGCAGCCATCAGCGGCGTCATGAAGGATTTTTTTGACCGCAGCTACTACGGCGCGCTGGACCGTATTCAGGGCCGCCCCTATGCCAGCCTGATCTGCGCGGGCAGTGATGGGCACAATGCAGCCCGGCAGATGGAGCGCATCTGCACGGGCTGGCGGCTCAAGCCTGTGGCCGAGCCGCTGATTGTCTGCACCCATGCCCAGACGCCCGAAGCCATACTCGCGCCCAAACACATTCCCGAAGCCGAGCTTCAGCGCTGCCGCGAACTGGGCCAGTCCATGGCGGCAGGTCTGCTCATGGGAATCTTCTGACTTCACCCGCTTGCAGACCCCTTGATGACTTTTTCAACCACCGCCCTGCTGGGCGCTCTTCTGTGCGGCCTGCTTGCCCTGCTGCTGGCGCCGCTGGTGTTTCGCATTCCCCAGCGCCTGACCCAGCAATGGGTTCGTGAAATCAACGAATACACCGATATGGAGCTGAGCGGGTTGCAGCCTGAGGCCAGCCCCTTGAGCCGCCCGCAGGCCGCTCTGCTGATCGCCGCAGCTGCGCTGCTGAGCTATGCAGCGCTTGCCATCAAGGGCCTGAACCCCGAAGGGGTAGCGCTCAGCCTTTATTTTCTGGGCATGCTGCTACTGGTTGCTATCAATATCAAAGTTCTGCTGCTGCCCGATATCGTCGTGCAGCCCATGCTGTGGGCTGGTTTGCTCTACCACGCCTATGCAGGATCAGCTCCAGCGCATATCTATGGCGCTGCCATTGGCTATCTGGCCCCTTTTCTGCTGGCGCTGCTGATGCAGAAGCTGGCGCGCAGCGAGTTCCTGGGCCGAGGTGACTTCAAAGCCATGGCCATGGCGGGTGCCTGGCTTGGTGCAGCGGGCATGCCGCTGTTTTTTGCGGGCTTCGTCGCCGGTTTTGTGGTCTGGGCAACAGCGGTATGGCTGGCACGCAATAAAGCCCGCTGCTTTGTCAGCACCGGCCCCGCCCATCTGGCAGGCGCATTGACCGCGGTGTTCACCCCCTTGCTGGCATAAGCCAGCCAAAAAAATCCCGCAGGGCGCAGGCCTTGCGGGATTTCTTCTATCAGCCACGCATCAGCTTCACAGGCTTGCCGCGCTCCACCTGCCAGTGCTGCTGGCTGCGCTGGCGGGCCGATTGCTGCAGCCCTTCTTGCTGCCGCTGCGCCAGCTTCAGCGCAATCAGCTCACGCGCCAGGCGCTTGTTAGCGTGCTGGCTGCGCTCGGTCATCACTTTCACCGCAATGCCACTGCCCACATGCACGGCATGCACTGCCGAATCCGTGGTGTTGACATGCTGGCCGCCTTTGCCAGAGGCGCGGCAGGCCTGAAAGATGATTTCACCTTCGTGCGGCAGCGCCTCAGGAGCCTCGCAGCGCTGCACGGCCACAAACCAGTTCTTGCGCGGGTGATACGGCCTGAACGGGCTGGCAAACACCCATTGAATGGTGCCCAGCCATTCAGCCAGCCACAGCGGCATGGATTCCGCATCCACGCGCAGCAGCGCGGATTTGCAACCGGCTGCAGTGGGCAGCTCTTCCAGAATTTGCATGACCGTGCCCTCACGTTCGGCGCAGCGCAGCAGCTCTCGCAAAGTCAGGCGCGCAGCATGTTCGCACTCGGCAGGGCCATGCGCAGCCGTAATCTGAATCAGCAGCATTGCATGGCTCCTTTCTTGTACGTCAGCAACGGCTTCAGCCGTGCCACCAGCGTCAAAAGACCGGCTTCCTGCAAGCTGGCAACCACGCCATCCACATCTTTGTAGGCCTGCGGGGCTTCCTCGTAGATCAGCTCGCGGTCGGCGCAGACCACCGTGCTGTCAAAACGCGTCTGCTGCAGATCGGTCAGCGAAAACCTGGGCCTGAGCCTGCCCATGCAGTCCGAACGCGCCCATTTACGGCCCGCACCGTGGGCCAGCGAATGCAGAGCCTCGTCGCGGTCTGCGGCTGGGCGCACCAGATAGCTGTAGTCACCACGCGAGCCGGGAATGACCACCAACCCCTCATCGGCAGGCGTTGCGCCCTTGCGGTGCAAAAAGCCCTGCTGCCCGCGCCAGTCATGGCGCTGCACATGGTTGTGGCTGATATCCAGCACCTGACGCAGCTCCACCCGCAAGGCCTTGGCCATGCGCTGCGCAATCATGCGGCGGTTGAGCTGGGCATAGGCAATCGCCGCCTCGTGCTGCTGCCAGTAGGCGTCAGCCTCGGGGCTGGCTGCGGCCAGACCTCCGTGGTTGAAACGCTCTACATGCTCACGCAAGATGGCACCGCCCAGCCCGCGCGAGCCGCTATGCACCATCAGATAAACGCACTTTTTATCCAGCGCACTCTCTTCATAGAGTGTGTCCACAGCCTGCAGCTCGGCAAAGTGATTGCCCCCGCCAATCGTGCCCAGGCTTTGCAGCAAGGCATCGGCCGTGGCCACGCCGCTGCGCTGCGCCAGCGCCTGCAAACCGGCCCTATCGACCTCGTCCAGCAAGACCCCGGGCAGCGGCCCGTCAATCACGCCCAGCGCTTTTTCCAGCTTGCTGGGCGATGTCTTGTGCGCCTTCAGGCTGGTGGCGTGCAGCGCCATGCCACAGCCAATATCGCCGCCGACCAGTGCCGGATAAAAGCGTTCTGTTGAAAAAAATGCAGCCCCCACCGGATAGCCGCGCCCCGGGTGCAGATCAGGCAGCCCGACGGCTGCACGAATGCCCTGCAAATTGCGGGCGGTGGTGTGGAGTTGCTCGATGGCAGCGCTTTCCATCCAGACGCTGCGGTTGGCGAACACCTGAACATAGGTGTCCATCAAAGAATTGCCCATTGATTGGCCTTTGAATCAAACGTGTCTTGAACGGCTGCGCACGGCGCAGCCGCGAGGTGCATGAAGACATGCAGCAGTCGCAAAACGTCTGATTCAAAGCGTCTGAATCAAAGCAACGCGCAGCAAACAGCCTGCCTGCTTGGGGCAAGGTATCTAGCTGCAGCGTGAAAAAAGGCGCTAAAGGCTCAGGCGTTCACGGCTGCAAAGGGCGTTGTCAGATGGGACATGGCTTTCTCCTTTGCGTGAATAGGGATGGTGGCGCTGCAGCGCAGTGAAAACGGCTGCAGGCTTGAAGGTTGGCGATTCTAGGGACGAGCCATTGCCAAAGCAAATGCTTCGCCTGCATTTCAGCTGCATCTGTGGCTTGTTGCATACAGTGTGCAGCCAGCCCGAATTACTACGGTATTCATAGCTAGCAGCGCAATACAGACAATCACCAGAGGCCATTCACACCAAATATTGCAACTCACTTGCGCTGGCAAGCCTGCCCGGCGGGCGATCTCCACTACCATCAAAACCCTGTACTTCACGCCTTCCTCAGCATGAGCGAACAGCCTCAATCTCAGAACCCTCAGCCCCCTCAGAGCCTGACCTTGCAGCAACTGCTGGCCCATACCCTGGCCGAGCTGGGCATTGAAACTCAGGAACAAAGCGAGCGCCTGCTGCTGGACGACGGCCTGCAACTGGCGCCGCATATGGTGGACATGGCCGCGCAGTCCAATGGCAGCTGGCGCACCAGCACGGTGATAGAGGTCTATCACCCGCTGATCGAAGATGTGCTGTTTGAGTATCAGCACAGCGCAGGCGCCTCGCAGCTGGCCGCACTGCATGAGGGCTTCAACACCTGGGCGCGCATGGATCTGGTCACGCTGCGCGATGCCGTGCAACCCGAGCTGGAGCGCCCATCGCTGGGCCTGGGATATACCGATGAAGCCACGGGCGAGGCCTATCAGCGCCAGGTGGTGCTGGGCCCAACCGGGCACTATCAGCAGCAGCCGCCTGAAGAGAAAAAGGCTTGCCCCATCCATGCAGGCAGCGAGGATGAGAGCGCAGAGGAAGAAACAGAAACAGAAGCCGAAGAAAGCGAGCACGACTTCTGCCCCTGCTGCCTGTTTACCAACAGCATGCAAGCCTTCGCCGATCTGCTCAAAAGCCGCGAATTTCTGGGCGTGCGCCTGTATGCCGCCCGCGATGCGCAAGGCGAAGTCAGCGCCGATTGCCGTGTTAACGGCCATGACTTTCCAGCAGCCCTGCCCTATCTGCAGGCCTATGCGCAAAGCTGGCCGCAGGCGGGGCTGGAGTTTCGCAAGCAGTACGTCATCATCCGTAACCAGCCCTAATGAACAGCGCCCAGTTGAGCCGAATCCTTACCGTGCTGGCCGAGATGCAGGCGGGCGACTGTGATGCCGCACAACTGGCCGATGCGCTGCGCGGCAATGTCCGGGCCATGGAAGGTCTGCCCTACGACCCACGGCGGCAACTGGAATATCTGGCCGATGCTTTGCAGCAAGCAGCCGAGCTGCAAGCCGATGGTTTTGAATCAGCCTTGCCAGATTTACTGAAGCAACTGCAGCAATGGCTGCACGCCTATGAACAGTCAACCCCCTCACTCTGACCTGGCGGCCATGCAAGCCGCCCAGCGCCAGCGCACCCTGAACGCCTTGCTTCAGGTCACTGCGGGGCAGGCGGATGTCTGCTGCGCCCCACTCAATGGCTTTGGCATGTTTGGCTGGGTCTACGAAGGCGGCGCCAGCACGGGGGATGGCAGTGCCGTCATGCAAGGAGATCTGAACTACGGACTGCACTATCTGGGCCACATGATGGATCAGGGCTTTGAGACCGCTTTTGCCGTGGTGCAAAGCAGCCAGCCGCTGCTGGTTTGTCTCAAGACCTGGGAGCCCGGCGAGCCAGAACCCGAATGGCCCGCGCAGAACTGGAGCCAGATTTACCGCCACGCACAGGAGGACAGCCATGGCTTTTGACCTCATGGTGGGCACCGGCTTTCGGGTGAAAGACCGGCCCAGCATCGTCGGCGCCATTGAACTTGATGAGCTGCCGGAGTTCAGCCGGCTGCTCAAGCGCTCTGACTCGTTCTTTCTGCACCGTATCTCCAACCTGTTTGACGACCAGCAGTTTTCGCTGGCCGAAGTCGATCAGGCGCTGGGCGATTTGCTGCCGCTGCTGACCCAGGCCATGCCGGATGCCGAGCGCGCCCTGCTGCACAAGCTGATTGCGGTGCTGGCTTTTGCCCAGCGCCAGCAGTTGCCGCTGTTCGGTGTAGCCGACTGATGCATACAGCAGAAAAAACAGCCATAACCACCCCAAACCCATCATATATAAGCGCTAGCAGCTATCAAATTTGATAACTCATTCGCTCCAGATTTCTGTACACCACCGTATGAGCAAGAAAAACTATTTCGTCTTTCACGAGATCGCCCAGGACCCCAAGGTTCAGGCTTTGTTCGACAGCGCTGTGGCCCAGATTGCCAGCGGCAATTCATCTAGGCTCAACAAGCACTACCCCATCGGCGTGATGGTGGATGGCCAGAAGCTGCTGGGCAGCTCGGTGATGGAGTACCGGCTGAGCCAGGAAAGCCTGACCGACTTTCATTACGAGCAGTTGCGCGACTTCTGCGAAAAAATGCGCCTGCTGCTGGGCTGGAACGAGATCGACTATCAGCTGCGCCAATGGGTGGAGCAAAACCTGCGCGATCCTTTCTTCTTCGACGAAGCCGATGACTTCATCTACAAGGAATGGAAGCTCAAGCCGGACGTTGGCCCCATCCAGCTGCCAGAGGAAGCGTTCCGCTTTGCCTGCGATATCGCCATCAGCTACCTCAAATACGGCCCCAGCTATGCCAGCGTCACGGCCAACGAGATTTTTGACTGGGTGACGCAGCTGGGCTCTGACCTGCCAGCGCAGCTCAAAAAGCACGGCACGGGCGATCTGCCCAAGGCGCTGGCGCAATGGAAGGGACAGGGTGCCAGTGCCACGGCCAACGACGCGCTGGCCGTGATTCGCATTACCCAGAAAGAGGAAAGCGAAGCCGCCTATGGCCAGGTGCTGGACTATCTGACTGAGCTGCTGAGCACCACCAGCTTCCCCCGCTCGTATGCGATTGAGTTTCGCGGGCCAGCCAAGACGTTTCTGCCCATCAAGGGCCTGCCCAAAAAAGGTGTGCACCAGCTCTTTGCCAGCGCCGCGGCCTACCCCGGCCTGCACGAAAAAATGGCGGCCTATGCGCGTGCCGCCATCAGCGAATTCGACTGGTACCAGAACCTGGAAGGCGAAGACTGCGCCATGCCCGGCAGCTTTGCCGTGTTTGCGCTGGCGCTGGCAGACACGCGGTTTGCACCGCTGGTGCTGGACTATCTGCACACCGTAGATGGAGAGCACCAGTCCCTGCACGGCCAATTTGTCGAGGCCTATATCGACCAGCATGGCTTTACCGAAACCGCCATCGCTTACCTGCTGGCCTGCGCGGGCAATATCCAGCACCTGCGCCACCGCAAAACCTACCCGGCGCTGATGGCCAATGCGGCCAGCCTCGGCGCTTTGCTGAAGGCGCGCCAGCAGCACATCAGCGATACCCCCTCGGCCAATGCCGCCCTGCGCGCTGCGCTGGAAAGCCGCAGTGCGGCGGAATCTGCCTTTCAGGAAGCGCGCAACACGCTGTGGGGAGAGGCCGCCAGCAAGGATGGCGGCAAACGCCTGATCAGCGAAGCCACGCCAGAGCTGCGCACGCTGTATGAGCAGCTGTTTGCACCTATTGCGGCGCCCATTGCTGCGCGCAAGCTGCCCTGACTCATATCAACCGCCCCGAGCGTTCCATCAGCCATTGCATTCGCGCAGCGGATCAAAGCCGGTCTTGTCCTTTTCTGAAATCGCCCGCAGGACTTTGCAAGGCACGCCTGCGGCAATCACCATGGGCGCAATATCGGCAGTCACCACGCTGCCAGAGCCGATGATGGTTCCTTCGCCAATCGTCACGCCGGGGTTGATGTGCACGCCCGCACCAATCCAGACGCGGTGACCAATCCGAACCGGCTTGGCAAAGCAGGCACCCGCAGCGCGCTCCAGCGGGTCTATGGCGTGGTTGGAGGTGTAGATGCCCACACGCGGGGCCAGCAGCACATGGTCGCCGATATAGATGCCGCCGCCGTCCAGCATCACGCAGTCAAAGTTGGCGTAGAAGTTGTCGCCAATATGGATATTGCGGCCGAACTCGCAGCGAAACGTGGGCTCGAAATGCACGTTTTTCCCCACGCTTCCCAGCAGCCGCTTCAAGATCGCCTCCCTCTGGGCACCGGTCTGCGCAAAGGAATGGTTGTACTC
Source organism: Comamonas fluminis (assembly GCF_019186805.1). Taxonomy (NCBI): domain Bacteria; kingdom Pseudomonadati; phylum Pseudomonadota; class Betaproteobacteria; order Burkholderiales; family Comamonadaceae; genus Comamonas; species Comamonas fluminis. The sequence continues at coordinate 2,488,099 of NZ_CP066783.1, forward strand.
ATTGGTCAGCAGCACGGCGCTTTGGCGCGCTGCTATCAGCTCGGCACTGAGGTCGTTGTACATGCGCCCGCTGCGGATATGGGCAAACTGGGTTTCGAGATCAGGCATCGCGCTGGCATCCTTGAGAATTTTCAATAACCATAGCGCAACTCGCTTGCCAGCACTGGGCTTCAAGGTCTTTTGATGGATTGCGCTGGCTTATGTCAGGTTCAAACCGCCATCCGAAAGCAGGATTTCGCCGGTCAGATAGCTGGATGCCACCAGCATGGACACCGCCTGTGCAATGTCCTCAGGGCTGGCTGCGCGCCGCATGGGAGAGCGCTCTCGCCACAAGGCCTGCGCAGCCGTCCAGTCGGCCGTCAAAGGCGTATCAACCAGCCCGGGCGCCACGGCGTTCACACGAATTTCCGGCGCCAGCGAAACGGCAAGCAAGCGCGTGGTGTGATTGAGCGCCGCCTTGGTCGCGGCATAGGGAATGGAAGCGCCCTTGGGCCGCACCCCGGCGTGCGAGCTGACATTGATCACGCAGGCGGGCGTGCCCGAAGCGGCCGAGGCCCGCAGCGCGGGTTCAGCCTCGGCCACAATGCGAAACGGTGCAATCACGTTGACCTCATGCAGCTCGCGCCAGATATCGGGGGTGGCGGCCTGCAGATCGGCATGCGGCAGCACGCGGCTAATGCCTGCGTTGTTCACCACCACATCCAGCCGCCCCCATTGCGCCACGGCTTGCTGCACCAGCCGCACCCGGTCTGCATCCACCGCCAGATCCGCCTGAATATAGACAGCCTGCCCCAGCTCCCGCGCCAGGGCTGCGCCCACCTCGACCGAGCTGCGTGAATGCAAGACGACGGCGTAACCATCCTTTGACAGGCGGCGCGCAATCGCCTCGCCAATGCCAGAAGTGGAACCTGTGACCAGAGCAACGCGTTGGGGTGAATGCATCGAAATCAAAACTTGTTCAAAGACTTGCAATGTAGCCGCACCCGGCGTTGCACCTGGTTCACCTATTGCGGCTGGCAGCGGGCCTGCAACTGATGCCGCAGCACTTTGCCACTGGCATTGCGCGGCAGCTCATCGACAAAGACAAACTGCTGGGGAATTTTGTAGGCCGCCAGCCTTTGCGCCAGATGGGCCTGCAGCAGCGCTTGGGCAATAGGCGTGCCGCTGCGTGGCACAACGGCCATCACCAGTTTTTCGCCCAGCCGGTCATCCGGCACGCTAAAAGCTGCGGCATCGGCCACCTCTGCCATCTCCACCATCGCAGATTCGACCTCTGAGCACGAAATGTTTTCGCCGCCCGAGATGACGATGTTCTTCTTGCGGTCCACCACATGCAGATAGCCATGCGCATCCAGCCGCCCGATATCGCCGCTTCTGAGCCAGCCGCCCTGCAGCATGTCTGCCGTGGCTTCCTCCAGCCCGCAATACTGGCTCATCAGCATCGCGCCGCCAATCAGCACTTCGCCCTCCTGGTTCGGCGCCACAACCTCACCCAGCTCATCCACAATCTGGATATCGACAGAAGGTAGCACCCGCCCGGCAGCAGTCAGGTGCCGGGCCAGCTCATCGCCGCCAATGGCGCAGATCGTGCCGCCGCACTCCGTCATGCCATAGCCAATGCCCAGCACCGCATCGGGGAAGGCGCTGGCAATGTCCTTGAGCAGGCCTGGCGCAAACACCTGGCCGCCCGCACCGATCGACAGCAGCGATTGCAGCCTGTGGCCGCCCCGGTCCAGGCGCAGCAAATCCCAGTACATGGCAGGCGCACCGGCAAAGGCGGCGACCTTTTCCTGCTCGATCAGCGCCAGCGCGGTTTCGGCATTCCATCTGGACAGCAGCACCACCTTGGCGCCACGCATCAGCCCCGACAGAAACACGGCATAGCAGCCGCTGACGTGAAAGAGCGGAAACGCCAGCAAAGACGCCGATTGCTGGTGGGCCGTATCGGCAAAAATGGCGCTGCCGCGCCTGGCGGCAATATGCTGGGCCATCAGCGCGCCGGAAAGCTGAATGTGCATGAGCGCAGTCATGACCGCACGCTGGTCAAACAGCGCCGCTTTGGAGCGCCCCGTGGTGCCAGAGGTAAACATGATGAGCGCATCGTCCTCCGGGCGCATGGCCACAGGCTCAAGCTGGGCGTTTTCCCAGCCTTTGCTTGCCTCTGCAAAATCGATATGGCTTGCATCCAGCCCTGCTTCATCGCTCACCACAATCATGGTGCGGCCAGCGCATGCGCCCAGTTGCTGCGCGCGGCGTGCATCGGCCAGAACCACCGTGGTCTGGGTGTCATCCAGCGCCTGCGCCAGCTCGGGCACCGATCCCCGGCTGTTGACCAGCACCGCCGTCGCGCCCATGGCGGTGACGGCTATAAAGGCAATCATCCATTCCGGGCGGTTGCTCATGACAATCGCAATGCGCTGGCCTTGCGGGGGCTTGTTTGCACTCAGCTCTTTGAGAAATGCCCCCAGCGCTGCGGCTTTGCCCAGCACTTCGGCATAGCTCAGTTGCGCGCCTTCGCTAACGATCATGGTGCGCGGCGCAAACTGGGCGGCCATGCGGTAGATATCCGCAAAGCTTTGCGGCCCGTTGCAGAACACGCGCCGTGCAAAGCCCCGAATGGTCTGGGTCTGCATCTCAAAAGGCGCACCGGATGCCGTCAGCGTGGCCAGCAGCGCATCGCCGCTGCGGCGCAGGGAATGATCGTCCATGGGGTTCTCCACTTGGGTGGTTTCAGTGTTCATCACTGCGCTCATGGCGTGATACCGGATGCCTGACGCGGCTCGCACGCCCCGCCCAGCCGCCCTGCGCTGAGGTTCAGGCCACGCAGAAGCGCATTGCGCAAGTCCCGGGGGTCGATGATGTCGTCATAGACCATGCGGTCTGCAATCTGGTAGGAGCCGCCCAGTTGCTCGGCCTCAATCCGGGCCCGCGTGGCCTCATCGAGCTTGGATGAATCTGCGCTGCTGGCAACGGGGGACGAGCCCAGCGTGACCGCCGGAAACGCCAGGCTCAGCGTCTGCCCGTCAAACGGGTTCATGGCCATGATGGACGAGCCAAAGCCAAAGGCCTTGCGCAGGGTGACATGCAGCTTGGGCACGCGCAGGCGGCGCTGCGCCACAAACATGCGGGCAGCATGGCGCAGCGCGCCCGACTGCTCGGCCCTTGTGCCGCCCATTACGCCGGGGTTGTCGGCCAGAAAGATCACCGGCAGATGAAACGCGCCCGCCACATCCATGAAATGCGTGGCCTTGTCTGCTCCATCGGCGTCAATCGTGCCAGCCATCACGCTGGGGTCGTTGGCCACAATGGCCACGCTGTGGCCACCCAGCCGCGCCAGCGCCACCACCACCGAGGCGCCAAACTTGGGCTGAATCTCCAGCAAGCTGCCCTCGTCCACCATCAGCTCCAGCACCCTGCGCATGCGATAGGGCCTGCGAGAGTTGGGGCTGACCATGTCCAGAATGGCATCCAGCCTGCGCTCGCCCACATCACCCTCGGTCTTGCGCGCGGGTCGCTCCCAGGCATTGAGCGGGAAGTACGACAGATAGCGCCGCGCCAGGTCAATGGCCGCCTCGTCATCTGCACACAGGTTGTGCGCCACGCCGGATACCGCCACATGCACCTGCGGACCGCCCAGCTGTTCCTTGGTCACCACCTCGCCTGTAGCGGCCTTGACCAGCGGCGGGCCTGCGGCAAACATGGACGAGTTCTCAGTCATCACCACAAAGTCCGACATGGGCGCCGTCAGCGCGCCATGGCCTGCGGCTGCGCCCATGACTAGGCAGACAATCGGCACCTGACCCGACAGATCGGCCAGCCCCTGAAGATCATTGGGGCGGCGGCCCGCATGGGAATTGGTCAGCCGATGGCCAGCACCTTCCAGCATGAAGATCAGCGGCACCCGCTCCTGCGCGGCCAGCTGGGTCAGGCGGTAGCGCTTGTCCGCTGCGCCGTCGCCAATAGAGCCACCCAGCACCGTGAAGTCTTCAGCCGCCGCCAGCGCGGGGCGGCCATCGATCTCGCCAAAGCCTGCCACCAGCGCATCGGCGGGCACGGGCGCCTGACCATCGCCCGCCATGCTGCCGACAAAAGCGCCCAGCTCCACAAAGCTGCCCATGTCAAACAGTTGCATCAGCCGCTGGCGCGCATCCTGCTTGCCGCTGCTGCGGTGGCGCTGCACCCGCTCCTCGCCCCCCATGGCCTGCGCAGCTTCGCGGCGCTGCTGCAGGTTCTGCAAGATGGCGCCCCACTCCTCATGTTCCGTACCCATTGCTCTGTCTCCGTTGTCGTTGTATGGCGGGCTTTCCGCACAGATGTAGTCAATGACTACAGTCGCTTTTTATACAATGTGACAACTTGCGTCAAGCGATGTTCTAAGGAGACGGCATTGGATATTTCGGAAGACGGCCCAGACCCAGCCACCATGAAGGCCAAGCCCATGGGGGCGACCGAGGTGCGCCAGTCCATCCTCGACGCAGCCCTCAAACTCATGAGCAAGCAAGGCAATACCGACGTGGCCTTGCGCGAGATTGCACGCGAAGCCAATGTCAACCACGGCCTGGTGCACCGCCACTTCGGTACCCGCCAGGATGTGCTGATCGCGGCGCTGCAGCGCCACTCCGAAATCGGGGCCGACTATCTGCAGGACGCCGCCAATATCGACACCGCCATCGACAAGCTCTGGTCGCACCCCAATATGACGGAGAGCGCCAGGCTGATGGCCAGCGCCCTGCTGGGCGGTGTGTCGCCGCAATCCATTGCCGAAGGCCATGCCCTGCGCAAGCTGGAGCAACTGCTGCAAGCCGGTGATGCCAGCGCAAGCCCGGCCGAAACCACGGCCCGCGCCGTAGCGCTGTCATGCCTGACTCTGGGCTGGGGCGTGTTTGGCCACTACCTCACCGCCGTGGCGCAGGATTCAGACCCTGAGCAATTGCGCGCCAATGTGCTGGAGGTGCTGCATGCAATGGCTCGCCCGCCGCAGGTCAGCGGCAGCTAGCAAAACATTCAAAAGCCAGCGCTGGCGCGCTCTCTGCGCAAAACCACCCGGTACTTCTGGGCCAGCTTGCGGTCATCAAACTGCTCGTGCACGGCCACCAGCTTTTCCAGCAAATTCCAGTGCATGTTTTTCATGCCCATGGTCAGTGATTTGGCCCAGGCGTAGACCTGCGCGGCGGCGTCCTGATGGGATTCTTTGGCCGCCAGCACAAAGTCCAGATATTGCTCCGCAATAAACCGACCCATTCCCAGCCTGCGCCAGTCCTTGAAATGGTGCTTCAAAGATTGCAGCGCTTCGATGCAGCTCAGGGCCTGCGGCAAATCGCCGTTTTGCAGATGCAGGCCCACCAGTTCTTTGAGCCGGGACGCTCGATTCCAGTCCTGGGTCTCCAACGCCAGCAAAGCCCGCTGGGCTTCAATCATGCCGCCCAGACAGTTGAGGCTGCGCTGCCAGGAAAGCCATTGGCTCCAGCCTTCGGCCGTTGGCTCAAAGGCTGTAGCGTGCCACTCGTGAACCTTGCTTTCGGCCAGTTCGTGCTCACCCAGTTCCAGCAGAAACTCAACCTCAGCGCCCAGACTGCGAAACACGATTTCGTCGGGATAGCGACGGCTCTGCCGCGCCCGCCATTGCTCAAGGTCTTGCTCTGAAATTTTGCATTGCTCAGGCCTTGTGCCCAGATAGTCATAAAAGGCCTCGCGCAGATCGCCATCCAGCAGCGCTGCAGCGGCATAGCTTTGCGCAATGCCCGCGCTGGCCAGATATTCCACATCCAGCCCGCAGTGCGTATCGAAATTGGCACGCTTGGCGTTGATAAACAGCGGCAAGTGCCGGGTATCTTGATAGCGGGCCAGCAGGCTGCAAGCCAGCTCCAGCGTGGGGTACAGGCCTTGAAACGCTTCCATGCGGTGGCGCTCTGTTTCAGCCTGCAGCAAGGGCACCAGCAAGGCTTCGTCACCCGCCTCACGGCTGCATTGCAGTGCCAGCAGCAGGCGATAGCGCTTGGCTTCGTGCGCGTCATACCGACCGCCATCTGCGGTGGTCACGGGTCCAAAAAGATAAGCGTCCAGTGATTGCTGCCCCTGGCGAATGGCTTTCAGATGTTCAAAGTATTCGTTCAGCAATTGCATGGGTGGCCTTTCCAATACGTCTGGCTGGCTCAGGCTTTCCAGCCTTGCAGCATCAAATCCAGTGCCTGCAGCGCTTCGTCCAGTCGCTGCGGCGGGGCATTTTCTTCGGCAATCCAGAAGGCGGCCTCTACGAGGCAGCCATTGAGCAATCTGGCCAGCGCGGGGGCACTGGCCTGCACGACCACGCCCTGGTCCATGAGCTGCTGCAAAAAGCTGGCGATAAACGCAATGCATTGCTGGTGCTGCTGGCCCTGGTCGGTCCCCGTCAGCACCGAGCGCGCATCCTGCAGCACGATGCGGCGAATTTCCGCCTCTTGGGCCATGGCCAGATAGGCGCGGCAATAGGCCAGAAAGCCCAGCCAGGGGTCTTGATGAGCGCGCAGCACCAAGTCCAGCCGCGCATCCATCTCCGCGTCCATCTGCGCCACCACGGCGGCCAGCAGCCCCGGCTTGCCACCAAAGTGGTGATAGAGCGCGCCACGGGTCAGCCCAGCCTGTGCGGTCAACTCGTCCATGGATGCCTGCGCATAGCCATGCAGGGCAAAAGCCTCTCGGGCAGCGGCAATCAGCTTGGCCCGCGTGGCCTCAATCATGCTGGCGCGACTCTGGCGAACCTGGGCCATGGCGAACTCTCCACATCATTCACATACAAATCGTATGCCAATCATACGCCGCACCCGTTGCCCCCTACAATGCAACTCACATACGCAATGTATGCGAATAGCTTTCTTCCGAGGTTTTGATGCTCCACGCTTACCGCAGCCTGTTCACCGCACCGGGCAGTGCAGGCTTTGTGCTTGCCGGACTGCTGGCCCGCCTGCCCCTGTCCATGACGGGTATTGGCCTTATCACCATGCTCGCGCAGCAGCGCGGCTCGTACACGCTGGCGGGCGTGGCATCGGCATGCTTTGCGCTGTCGATTGCCGTGCTTGCGCCGCGCATCTCGGCCCTGGTGGACAGGCACGGGCAGTCCAGAGTGCTGCCGTTTGCGGCAGCCTGCAGCGCCTTGTCCATGCTGGCGCTGCTGGCCTGCGCGCACTGGCAGGGGCCCGACTGGCTGCTGCTGATACTGGCGGCCATGGTGGGTAGCCTGCCCAGCATGCCCGCCATGGTGCGCGCCCGCTGGACGGTGATTTACAGCGGCACGCCCCAGCTCAAGACCGCGTTTGCGCTGGAAGGCGTGCTGGACGATATGGCCTTTATCGTCGGCCCGCCGCTGTCGGTGGGCCTGAGCATGTGGCTGTTTCCCGAAGCCGGGCCGCTGGCCGCAGCGCTGTTTCTGGTCGTGGGCGTGGGCCTGTTTGTAATGCAGCGCAGCACCGAGCCACCTGTCAGCCCGCAAACGCATGAAAGAGGCGCAGCCAGCGCCTCATCCATGCTGCGCCAGCCTGTGGTGCGCACACTGGCGCTGTTCATGCTGGCGCAGGGCATCATCGTGGGCGTGATTGATGTGGCCAGCGTGGCCTTTGCCACCGCCCAGGGCCAGCCGGGCATGGCCAGCGTGGTGCTGTCGTTTTACGCGCTGGGCTCCTGCGCCATGGGCCTGCTTTTTGGCACGCTACAGCTGAAAATGCCGCTTTCGCGCCAGATTGTGTGGGTGGGCGCGTCGGTGGCCATCTCTGCCCTGCCCCTGCTGCTGGCCAGCAATCTGACGGCGCTGACGCTGGCCGTGCTGCTGGCGGGCATTACCTTCGGCCCGACGATTACCGTGGCCATGGCGCTGGTAGAGCAGCAAGTGCCCAGCCACCGCCTGACCGAGGGCATGACCTGGCTGCTGACCGGCCTGGCCACAGGCGTGGCGCTGGGCGCAGCGCTGGCGGGATGGCTGATTGACCACTGGGGCGCGCAGCGCTCGTTTGTGCTGACGCTGGTGGCCGGCGCCGCCATGTGGCTGTGGGGCGTGCAGGCGGGGCGGCTGGCCAGCACCTCAGCGCAAAAATAAGGCACTTTTGCGCTGCAGCACTTTCACAACAAGCGCCTGCAGCTATCAAAACAAGAGTAAATGCTTCAAACACCCCACCGCAGGCGCTGATTGGGCCTGCGTCGTTCATGGGCAGAACAATCTCCGCTAGGCTTGCGGCATTCCTACTCAGGCGACGCACGCCTTCCCACCATGCTTTTTATTCTGTTCAAACTTCTGCACCTGCTGGCCGTCATCGTCTGGGTGGGCGGCATGTTCTTTGCCCACTTCTTTCTTCGCCCCGCCGTGCAGGGCCTGCAGCCGCCAGAGCGCGTCAAGCTTATGCACAGCGTGCTGCAGCGCTTTTTTGCCGTGGTGATGGTGCTGGTCGTGGTGGTGCTGGCCTCTGGCGTGGGCATGATTGGCAGCGTGCACGCCATGGCCGGGGCTGTTGGCGGCAAGTTCAACATGCCTGCCACCTGGATTGTGATGAGCGTGCTGGGCGTGGTGATGATGGCTGTTTTCGGCCATATCCGCTTTGCACTGTTCAAGCGCCTGGATCGCGCCGTTGCCGCCAAAGACTGGCCTGCGGGCGGCAAGGCGCTGGAGAGCATCCGCAAATGGGTGGCTTTCAATCTGGCGCTGGGTCTGGTCATCGTGCTTGTGCTGCGCGTACCTCTTTAAATACGCAGGCAGCCGCTTCAAACCCCGCTTCACACACCGCTTTACACCTCCACCTTCAAGCCCGGCGCCATAAGGCCCGGGCTTTTTTCATGCGCTACGGGCAAGTCTGCCCGCGCATAACCCACCGCAGACTGTCGAAAACTGTCGCAAACGCGACAAGCCATACCCCCCCGGCAAAAAGAAGTGCAGCGGATTTCTCGGAAATCAACAATAATCGCCAACCAAATCATTGACTAGTCAAACATTGACCAGACACAGGTCAACCCAAGCAATGGATCCCGCAACCGTCATCGACACCCGTAACGAGTCCACCTTCTTCTATCAGGGGATGGTGTACACACCCGACCAGAGCATCGGCTTTCTGATGCGCCGCGTGCTCAGCTCCATCCTGCAACTGGCAGATGCCCAGCTGGCCGAGCAAGGCCTGACCTATGTGCAGTGGCTGCCGCTGTACAAGCTGTCGCTGTGCGCCGAAGCCAATTGCAGCAACCTGGCCAAAGATCTGGGTATGGACCCCGCCTCCATCACCCGGGCGCTGGACCGCATCGAAGCCAAGGGCCTGCTGCGCCGCGAGCGCTCCACCACCGACCGGCGCGTTGTGCATCTGGTGCTGACCGAAGAAGGCCGCAGCGTCGCGGCCCAGGTGCCTCAGGTGCTCTCCCGCGTGCTCAACGGTCACCTCAACGGCTTCAGCCACGGGGAGTGCACTCTGATGCTGTCCATGCTGCAGCGCATGCTGGCCAATGGCGACCTGCTGCGCGAGGCGCTGCAGCTACCCACCCACACCGAAGAGCCGCCCCAGCCCCGAAGCTAGGCCTGCCCCGTCACGCTTTTTCACTTCTGCCCTATTTCAATAAAAACCACTGGCACTTTTCCATGACCCAAGCTACTACCTCTCAACCCGCGCCCGGCAAGCTGCGCATCACAGCGGTACCGCTGGCCTGCGCCCTGCTGGCCGCCATCACACTGGCAGGCTGCGCCTCTCAGGGGCCAGCCCACACGCCGCTGGCCCAGCTCTCTGCAGCCGATGTGGGGCTGAACGGCCAGCCCGCGCCCAACTCCACGGGCAGCGATGCCACCGCCTTTGGCTCCAGCCAGTGGTGGACAGGTCTGGGGGACGCCCAGCTCAACCAGCTGGTCAGCCAGGCGCTGGCAGGCAGCCCCAGCCTTGCCGCCAGCAATGCACGGTTTGACAAGGCGGCCGCTCTGGCCACGGCCAGCAGCACCGCCACCGACATTCACGGCACGCTCAGCGCTGATGCCACGCGCCAGCGCTACACGGCCAACGGCATGATTCCCGCGCCTATCGCGGGCCATGTCTACAACAGCTCGAACGTGCAGGCAGGCCTGTCCTGGGCACCCGACTTTTTTGGCAAGCACTCGGCCGAGCTGCAATCCGCGCTGGGCCAGGCCCGTGCGGCCAAGGCAGACAGCGCTGCAGCCGCCAACCAGCTGGCCTCCCAGGTGGCACGCAGCTATGTGGCCCTGGCCCGCTTGATGGCACAGAAAGAAGTGGCGCAGCGCACGCTGGGACAGCGCCAGGCGCTATTGAGTTTGAGTGAGCAGCGCACCCGCGCCGGTCTGGATAGTCAGGTGGAGCTGACGCAGGCCCAGGCCGGCATGCCCGATGCTCAGACCCAGATCGAGATGCTCAGCGAGCAAATCACGCTGGCGCGCCGCACCATTGCCGTGCTGTGCGCGCAATCGCCCGATGCGCAAAATACGCTCTCGCCCAAGCTGGCAGGCCTGCGCATTCAGCCCGTGCCCCAGCAGTTGGGCGCCGACCTGCTGGGCCGCCGCCCCGATGTGGTGGCAGCGCGCTGGCGCGTGGAAGCCGCCACGCAGGGCATCGAGGCTTCCAAGGCCGACTTCTACCCCGATGTGAACCTGACCGCCTTTGTGGGCCTGAACGCGCTGGGTCTGGACAACCTGTTTCAGGCCAGCTCGCGCCAGATGGGCGTAACGCCTGCTCTGCGCCTGCCGATTTTTGACGGCAAGCGCCTGCGCGCCCAGTTGCGAGGCAAGCAGGCCGATCTGGATACGGCCATCGCCCAGTACAACGGCGTGGTGCTGGATGCGGTCAAGCAGGCGGGCGACTCGATTGCCTCGGTGCAGTCGCTGCAGCGCCAGCAAAAGCTGCAGAACGAATCGCTGTCCAAGGCCGAGCGCGCTTATGACTTTGCCGTGCAGCGCTATCAGGCGGGCCTTGGCACGCAGATCACCGTGCTCAACACCGAAACCCAGCTCATCACCCAGCGCCGCCTGGCCGTGGACTTGCAGGCCCGCGAGCTGGATACCCGCATCGCCCTGGCTTCTGCCCTGGGCGGCGGCTGGACGGACGACACGCAGGCCATTGCCGCGCACTGAAACCCAAACCCAAAACAACCAAATTCATAGCTGCAAGCGTATGCATTTATTGGGTTTCAACGCCAAATACCTGCAAAGTCTTGAATAGACAAGCGCCAGCAGCTCATCATTTTCATAGCGCAAAACCGCTTCACCGATAACAAAGCGCCCATATCATGACTGACACCAAGCCCGCACAGAACGCCGCTCCCGTCTCTGCTCCCCCCGCCGCCAACCCAGCAGGCCGCCGCAAAGGCCTGACCGTGGTCGCCGCCGCCGTCGCGGTGGGCGCCATCGTCTGGGGTGGCTGGCACTGGATGGTGGCCCGCAACTATCAGAACACCGACAACGCCTATGTGGCTGGCAACGTGGTGCAGATCACGCCCCAGGTGGGTGGCACCGTCATCAGCATCGGTGCGGACGACACCGATTACGTCAAGGCCGGGCAGTTGCTGGTGCAGCTGGACCCTGCCGACTATCTGGTGCAACTGTCTCAGGCCGAATCGCAACTGGCACAGACCGCACGCCAGACCCGCACCCTGTACGCCAACAATGCCCCGCTGGCCGCGCAGGTTGCCCAGCGCGAAGCCGATTTGCTGCGCCTGAAGGCCGATGCCGCCAAGGCCAATGACGATGTGGCCCGCCGCCGCCCGCTGACGGCAACTGGCGCCGTTGGCAAGGAAGAGTTTGACCACGCCAAGGCCCTGGCCACCGCCGCCAGCAACGCCGTGGTGGCCGCCGAGGCCGCCGTGCGCGCCGCCAAGGCCCAGCTGACAGCAGCCGAAGCCCAGACCAAGGGCACCACGGCCGAAGACTTCCCCGCCGTCATGGCCGCCGCCGCCAAGGTGCGCGAGTCCTATCTGGCGCTGCAGCGCACCCGCCTGATTTCCCCCGTTGATGGCTATGTGGCCAAGCGCGGCGTGCAGCTGGGCCAGCGCGTGGCCGCAGGCTCGCCCCTGCTGACGGTGGTCGATCTGCACAAGCTCTGGGTGGATGCCAACTTCAAGGAAAGCCAGCTGGCCGATCTGCGCATGGGCCAGAAGGTGGAGCTGACGGCTGACGTCTATGGCGACAAGACCACCTATGAAGGTCATGTGGTGGGCATGGGCGCTGGCACCGGTGCCGCCTTCTCGCTGCTGCCCGCGCAGAACGCCACCGGCAACTGGATCAAGGTCGTGCAGCGCGTGCCCGTGCGCATCAGCCTCGAATCTGAAGCCCTCAAGCAGCACCCGCTGCGCGTAGGCCTGTCCATGGATGTCAAGGTCGATATCCGCGACAAGGACGGCCTGGCGCTTGCCAATGCCCCGCGCACCGAACCCGTGGCCCAGACCACGGTGTACGACGGCACACTGGCCCAGGCCGAAGAGCGCATTCACCGCATCATTGCCGGTGAAAGCCTGCCCGCGCTGGCATCGCTGGACAAGCTGCCTGCCGCCCCCGCAACAGCTACGCCTGCAGCCCCGGAAGCCGCCACAGCTCCCGCCGCGCAGTAAGCCCAGGCAAGCCCTATGACTTCCACAACTTCTGCCACCGCAGGGGCTGCTGACCCCGGCAAGGCCAGTCCAGCACCTGCGGCACCCGCCATGCCGGTGCCGCCGCCCCCACTCAAGGGCATGCAGCTGGCGCTGGGCACGCTGGCCCTGTCGCTGGCCACGTTTATGAACGTGCTGGACTCCTCCATCGCCAATGTGGCCATTCCAGCCATCTCGGGCGATGTAGGCGTCAGCCCCAGCCAGGGCACCTGGGTCATCACCAGCTTTGGCGTGGCCAACGCCATCTCTGTGCCGCTCACGGGCTGGCTCACCCAGCGCTTTGGCGCCGTGCGCCTGTTCACCATGAGCGTGCTGCTGTTTGTGCTGACCTCCTGGCTGTGCGGCTTTGCCTCATCGCTGGAAACGCTGGTGCTGTTCCGCGTGCTGCAAGGCGCCGTGGCCGGCCCCATGATTCCGCTGTCGCAGACCCTGCTGCTGGCCAGCTACCCGCCCTCCAAGGCCGGGGTGGCGCTATCGCTATGGGGCGTCACCACCCTGGTCGCCCCCGTGGTCGGGCCGCTGCTGGGCGGCTGGATTACTGACAATATCTCCTGGCCCTGGATCTTCTACATCAACGTGCCCGTGGGCCTGCTCTCGGCCCTCATGACCTGGAGCATCTACCGCAAGCGCGAAACACCCACGCGCAAGCTGCCGATTGACACCGTAGGCCTGTCCCTGCTGGTGCTCTGGGTGGCCGCCCTGCAGCTGATGCTGGACAAAGGCAAAGAGCTGGACTGGTTTGCCTCCACTGAAATCATCGCCTTCGCCGTGATTGCCGTGGTGGCGTTCGCCGTCTTCGTCGTCTGGGAGCTGACCGACGCCCACCCCGTGGTCGATCTGCGCCTGTTCAAGCGGCGCAACTTTGCGGCAGGCTCGATTTCGCTGTCGATTGCCTACGGCCTGTTCTTTGGTAACGTGGTGCTGCTGCCACTGTGGCTGCAGCAGTGGATGGGCTACACCTCCACCACCGCCGGGCTGGCGCTGGCCCCCGTCGGGCTGCTGGCCATCGTGCTCACCCCGGTAGTCGGCCGCAAGGTCAGCGTCTGGGACCCGCGCAAGATGGCCACCATCGCCTTCATGGTGTTCGCGCTGGTGCTGTGGATGCGCTCGCGCTTCACGGTAGAGACAGACTTTGGCCACATCCTGATTCCCACGCTGATTCAGGGCGGCGCCATGGCCTTCTTCTTCATTCCGCTCACCACCATCACACTCAGCGGCCTGACGCCAGACCGCATTCCCGCCGCTGCAGGCCTGTCCAACTTTGTGCGGATTACCGCAGGTGCCATGGGCACCTCGATCGCCACCACCCTCTGGGAAAACCGCGCCGCCATGCACCACGCGCACCTGACGGAGCTACTGGTACAAGGACAGGGCACGTTTGCCGTCACCGTGAAAAACCTGCAGGCCGCAGGCATGAGCGCCGAGCAAGCCTATGCCCAGATCAACCGTTTGATCGACCAGCAAGCCTTTACGCGGGCCGCAGACGACATCTTTCTGGCCTCGTCCATGCTGTTCCTGACCCTGATCGTGCTGATCTGGTTCACCAAACGCCCTGCCGCCCATCTGGGTGGAGCCGATGCTGCAGCGGGAGCGCATTGACGGGCAACCGCTGACTTTGCATAAAAATAGCTGCTAGCGCTTATCTATCAGGCGCTGGCAGCTATTTTTTTGATAGTTATTGGTTTGCGTCGGTGGGGCTTGTGAGTGGCTCGGGTCGACCCAGAGAGGTGTTTGATGTCCAGCCTTGTGTACCTGAATTGCCTTCAGTCTTTTAATTGTGCGCCAAACATTTGGTTTCCTAAAAAACCTCGATCAAGAAGCCCAAGCTGAACAGCGATCTCTTGCCGGAGGCACTCTGCATCCTTATTTTCGCCATCCTTAGGGAAAGAGAAGAATGAAGGGGCCAGATTTGAAGGCTCAAATAAAGCGAGCAACAATGCCTCTCCCCCTGTTTTAGTGATTAGTTCTACACGGTTGACGGATGTCTTTCCTGGCAGGATGTATGACTGAACCGAGCCGAATAGCTCTAAAGGATAGACGCGCTGCTTTGGCTTAAAGAAGACTGAGACTCTCGAAATGATGACTTGACCCTTGGCTGCATCTAGTGTGACTCGGCGCCGATTTGCGACTACTTTATCCCAGAGCAATAGCGAGCCAAATCCCGCAAAAACTGCCGCCATTACAAGTCCTTTGGAATCAAAAAATCCTAGCAATAGGCCAAATATAGCCATACCCAAAGAAAAATAGACAGTTAGAAAAGAGCATTGATTCTTTACAGCAATTGGATTTAACAAGGCCATATCGATGGACAAAATTAAGCCTCTCACTAAATTTATACGACTTCATTTATTTTATAAAGGAAGAAATAGCAAATACAATCATAATTAAATACAAATTCAAAAAAGATATAGCAAGAGCAACCGATCCTTTTGTTTTTCTCTT
Source organism: Comamonas fluminis (assembly GCF_019186805.1). Lineage (NCBI taxonomy): Bacteria > Pseudomonadati > Pseudomonadota > Betaproteobacteria > Burkholderiales > Comamonadaceae > Comamonas > Comamonas fluminis. Next base: position 2,503,126 of record NZ_CP066783.1, read on the forward strand.
AAAGCATCGTCTCAACCCAAAAATAAAAGATTCCGAAGAGTCAAAATTTTTACTCATAGAGAAAAATATTGGAACAGAGATAATTGAAGAAAAAATAAAATAACAAATTAAATAGAACTCTGTGTCATCTGACATGTCGGTAGCTCTCCTCTAAACACTCCCTGCGACAGGCATAAACACTATGACATATTGGGCTAGGTATGTCTGCTTCTGGCCGATAGCAGCCCAAAACTGCCCACACCCCAAGCAAAAACCTATCAGCAGCCTCACCGCTCTTGAATGAACCGAATCAGCGTCCCGTCAATATCAATCAACGCCCCAACTGTGCCGCCCCAGGGCTCTTTTTTCGGGCGATGCAATCTGGGCCATCCTTGGGCTGCTTCAGGTATGCCTGCCTCTATCGCCAGCTGGAAGAATGACGCCACATCCTCAAGCCTGAAGCAGCAGCTGAACCAGCTGGTGGCGGGGTCGACATTCGGGTGGCTAAAGAACTCAAGCACCAGCCCTTCCCTTTTGAGAATCATCCAGTCTCGGTCTTTCCAGGTTTCTTCGAAACCCAGCTTGCGATAAAAGCTGGACGTGGCATCAAAGTCGCGGGCGGGCAGGTTGGGAGTTGAAAAGTCAGCCATGGCGCTTTCTGTTGAATAGATCGACGGATGTTATTGCCCAGGCGCTCCAAGATGGTCAAGAGGGTCCGGGCATCGGCTTCGGCAGCTATGTGTAGCCAGCCACACCGCAGGTGACTGCTTGGCTTACTGACTCTTATCGAGCCGCCGCAAAAACACCTGCAGTTCCTTGACGACCTGGGCATCCCCCTTGGCCTCTGCACACGCCAGCCCCTGCTGCCATGCCTGCCGTGCGGCCTGCGTGTCGCCCAGCGCCAGCTCTACCTTGCCCAGTTGCTTCCAGGCGACGGAGTACGCGGCATCCAGCGCCGTGGCCTGCTGCAGATGCTCGCGGGCCAGGGCCATCTGCTCTTCATCCGCATAGGCCTTGCCCAGCGTGTAGCGCAGCAGCGCGCCATCTTTGCCCTGCGCCAGCAGCTTTTCCAGATTTCCAACCATGGGGTTCATCGCGCGTCCTCTCCTTGCGCTGCAGTGTCGCAAGTCTGCAAAGCCGCAACTCTGATACGGCCTCTTTCAATATTCAGCTTGCATCCCGGTCTCTGGGCCCAAACTGCTCAGCAGACTCCCGTCAAGGCTCCATCTTGTTCAAGAAACCTTTTACAACGCCCATCGCCAGCTACGAGCACTCGCCCCAGTATGTGCAGGGGCGGTTTCGCAATATCCACCCGCGCCCGGCCAATAGCCCGCAGCCTGATGCGAAAACCCTGTGGAACTTTTTCTTCAACAAGCCTGCCGACAGCGACCCCGCCAGCACCTTGCCGGTGCTGGCATTGACCCCAGCCCAGTTGGTTGCCGCGCCAGAGCGCAGTCTCTATCGCATCGGTCATTCCACCTTGCTGATGAAGCTGCGCGGTGGCTGGTGGATTACCGACCCTGTGTTTGCTGAACGGGCGTCGCCACTATCATTTGCCGGCCCCAGGCGCTTTCATGCGCCGCCGATTGCACTGGCTGACTTGCCGCCGCTGCGCGGAGTGCTGCTGTCACACGACCATTACGACCATCTGGACCATGCCGCGATCAAGGCACTTGCTCCCAAGGTGGAAACCTTTCTCTGCCCGCTGGGTGTGGGCGACCGGCTGGTGAGCTGGGGCGTCAAGACCGAAAAAATCATTCAGCATGACTGGTGGCAGGCCAGTGAGGTCGATGGCCTGCGCTTTACCGCCACGCCCGCCCAGCATTTCTCGGGCCGCAGCCTGAGTGACGGAAACCGCACGCTGTGGTCATCCTGGGTGATTGAGGATTTGCAGAGCAGCCAGCCGCTGCGCGTGTTTTTCAGCGGCGATGGTGGTTACTTTGACGGCTTTACAGAAATTGGCCGCCGCTTCGGGCCGTTTGATCTGACGCTGATGGAAACCGGCGCCTACGACGCGCACTGGCCCTATGTCCATATGCATCCGGCCCAGACCATTCAGGCCCACAAGGATCTTGGCGGGCGCTGGCTGCTGCCCATCCATAACGGCACCTTCAACCTGGCCATGCATGCCTGGTGGGACCCGTTTGAGCAAATTGTTGGGTTAGCCAAAGAAAGCAACGTCGCCATCGCGACCCCCATGATGGGCGAGCGGCTGGACCTGCAGACGCCCCACACAGGATCACCCTGGTGGCGCTCCTGCGTCAACCAATCCTTACCAGCAATGCAGCGGGCCTGACCGACAATGAACGCATGAAGACTTTCTGCGCCCCAAGACATCTCAGCCTTGCCACCCTCGCTGCATCGGCCCTGCTACTCAGCGCCTGTACCACCACACCGCCACCGCCCCAAAAGCCCTGGGCCGAATGCACGCCAGCCAGCCAGATCGATAAACCTGCCGTGGTGCGAACCTACCCACATGCCAAGCTCGATCCTCAGTGGTACCCCGAAGGCGCAAAGTTCACGGTGGTCTATCAGTTTGAAGTGACGCCCGAGGGGAAAATGGGCCGCAAGAACTACAAGCCCGCAGATGCCGACCCGCGCATCATCGCCGCCATTGAGCGCTCGTTCACCCGCTGGCGCTTTAAGCCAGCCATCAGCAATGGCCAGCCTGTCACCACCTGTTTTGAACAGCCTTACGAGCTGATTTTTGAAGATCTGAGCCCCAAGCCAGCGCCGCAAGCACCCGAAAAGAGCTCCTGATTTCGCGCTGAAGCACTATCGGAAACCCGAAATCCGGGTCATTTCAGCGTGAGAAACAGAAGCCTCCCGCTAGAATGGCGCCCGTCAGGAGAGAGTGCCCGCAGCTTCAAGCTGTCCGGTGCCGCCGAAGGCGCAGACAGCCCATCAACGCTGTCAAAACGCTCAGGCAAAAGGACTGACAAGCGCTGACAGGATGAAGTCCTGCAGCGTTCCTTGCTGGAGAGAGATGCCGGACATCGTGACGACATCCACCGAAGGAGCAAACTGCCCGACTTCACTGCGGCGGTGAATCTCTCAGGTAAAGCGGACAGCAAGGCAAGCAAGCCACGCATGAATGCCATGCGCGGCCCCCCTATTTGGTATGAATACCGGAGCGCTTGCCTGTGACTGCTGTCGACAACAACTCTGCCCTGCTGACCACCCCGCTGTTTGCCCTGCACCAGAAGCTGGGTGCCCGCATGGTGCCGTTTGCCGGTTACTCCATGCCCGTACAGTACCCGCAAGGGCTGATGGCCGAGCATCTGCACACCCGCAAGGCTGCAGGCCTGTTCGACGTTTCCCACATGGGTCAGCTGCTGCTGCGCGGGCCTGACGCCGCCGCCGCGCTGGAAAGCCTGATGCCCGTCGATGTGATCGATCTGGGTCTGCACAAGCAGCGCTACGGTCTGCTGCTCAATGAAGAAGGCGGCATTCTGGACGATCTGATGTTCGTCAACCGTGGGGAAGACCTGTTTCTCATCGTCAATGGCGCCTGCAAGGCAGCCGATATCGCCCATATTCAAAAGCATATTGGCACGCGCTGCGAAGTGGTTCCCTTGCCTGATCGCGCCCTGCTTGCGCTGCAAGGTCCACAGGCGGCTTCCGTACTCTCGCGCTTGATCTCAGAAGTCACCTCGCTGGTTTTCATGACCGGCAATCACTTCGACTGGCAAGGCCATGCGCTCTACATCACGCGCAGCGGCTATACCGGCGAAGACGGTTTTGAAATCTCTGTGCCCAACGCCGCCGCTCAAGCACTGGCCGAAGCCCTGCTGGCCCAGCCCGAGGTTGCACCCATTGGTCTGGGCGCGCGCAACTCACTGCGTCTGGAAGCCGGTCTTTGCCTGTATGGCAATGACATCGACACCAGCACCACGCCCGTGGAAGCAGGCCTGAACTGGGCCATGCAAAAAGTGCGCCGCACCGGCGGTGCACGCGAAGGCGGCTTTCCCGGCGCCGACAAGGTGCTGGCCCAGTTGCAAAACCCGCAGCAGCTTGCACACAAGCGCGTGGCCCTGATTGCGCAGGAGCGCATTCCCGTGCGCGAACCGGCGGTGCTGCAAAACCAGGACGGCCAGCAGATTGGCCACATCACCAGCGGCCTGCTCAGCCCCTCGCTGAACCAGCCCATTGCGCTGGCCTATGTGCAGCCCGGCTACGCCGCGCTGGACACCCAGATTTTCGCCATCGTGCGCGGCAAGCCTGTGCCCATGAAAGTGGCGGCCACGCCTTTTGTGCCCACCAACTACTACCGCGGCTAAGCCTGCCCCCGTCAATCAGACAGGCCAGTTTGCCCGGCGACTTGTCAAACAGGGGCCAGAACGCCGCTACAGTGCGCACTGGACCTTTCTCAAACAACTCACTGATTCCCCCGAATCCACCATCTGGAGCCCTCCATGAGCATCAAGTTTTCCAAAGAACACGAATGGATCAACGTCGCTGACACCAATGCCGCCATCGTCGGCATCACCGTCCATGCGCAAGACGCGCTGGGCGATGTGGTTTTTGTCGATCTGCCCGCCGTGGGCACCACCTTCAAGGCTGGCGATGTGGCTGGCGTGGTCGAGTCCGTCAAGGCCGCTGCCGACGTTTACATGCCTGTGACTGGCGAGATCGTCGAAGTCAACGAAAACCTGCGCAACGATCCTGCTCTGGCCAACAGCGACCCGCTGAACACCGGCTGGTTCTTCAAGGTCAAGATGAGCGATGTGAGCGAGCTTGACGCTCTGATGGAAGAGACCGCTTACAACGATTTCGCCAAGGACAACTAAGCATCTTCAACGGCCCTCGCATTGCGAAGGCCGTTGCTTTATGCACCCTGAGCTTTGTCATGACTGCCCATTTGTACTTTGATGATCCTGAAGAAGGCCTGGCGCGCAGCACCAGCCACCCGGCGTTTGTGCGCGTGGCCCCGCAGGACTTCTATTACGACTGCGGCGATGATTTCAGTCCCTTTGGCAGCGATGACGGCAGCGACACCCTGGCCGCGCTCGAAGAGTGGTGGCAGGAACAGCCCGAAGGCAAGGCGCCCAAGGTCATGCGGTTTCTGCGCCAGCAACTCAGTGACTGGGATTTGCCCGTGCCCGAGGACATGCTGACCCGTGACGACGCTGCCAAAGCCAAATGGTTGGCCCGGGACGAGATGAATCAGCGCTATCTGCAGTCGGTCTGCCGCGCCCGCGTGGCAGCCGCCTTCGGGCAGCTCAAGATTGCCGGAGAGCTGGACGCCGATGTGCTGCAGCAAGCCCAGCTCGCCCTGTCCTGCCAGCAATGGCTCAACACCGTCGCCCGCAGCCAGCACCCTGACTGGGAATACGCCGATCAGGAAAGCGAGCGCCTCGCCCTCATGAAAGCCGCGCTGGAATCTGCCAGCGCACTTTGAACTACCGCCATGCCTGCGCCACAGGCCATGGTTTTGCCCGCATGCCGCCGCGCTGGTGGCATGTAAACAGTCAGTCACAGTATTTGAGAATAGGTCCCTCCCATGCTGATGTCACCGCCCGTTGCTTCGCTGCAGTCTCTTGAAAACGCCAGCGAGTTCATCCCCCGCCACATTGGCCCCGACAGCGCCGACGAAGCCACCATGCTCGCCGCCATTGGCCTGCCATCGCGCCAAGCGCTGATCGACAGCGTGGTGCCTGCCGCCATCGCACGCCCCGCGCCCATGGATTTGCCCGCACCGGTGACGGAAGCGGCTGCGCTGGCTGAGCTCAAAGCCATTGCCAGCAAGAACCAGGTTTTGAAGAGCTTTATCGGCCAGGGCTACTACGGCACACACACGCCGGGCGTCATCCTGCGCAACATCTTGGAAAACCCCGCCTGGTACACCGCTTACACGCCTTACCAGGCCGAGATCTCGCAAGGCCGCATGGAGGCGCTGGTCAACTTCCAGACCATGGTCTGCGACCTGACCGGCATGCCGATTGCCAACGCCTCCATGCTGGACGAAGCCACGGCTGCCGCCGAGGCCATGACCCTGGCCAAGCGCTCGGTCAAGTCCAAGAGCAACCGCATTGTGCTGGCGGGCGATGTGCACCCACAGACCATCGAAGTCATCCAGACCCGCGCTGCGCCTATCGGCATTGAAGTGACCGTGGCCAACAGCAAAGAGGAATGGGAAGCGGCGCTCGCAGGCGACTTCTTCGCCGCCGTGATCCAGTACCCCGCATCCAGCGGCTGGATTGTGGACTGGAAGGCCGACGTGGACGCCATCCACGCCAAGCAAGCCGCCGCCATTGTGGCGACCGATTTGCTGGCCCTGGCCCTGCTGACACCGCCCGGCGAATGGGGCGCTGACATTGTGGTGGGCAACACCCAGCGTTTTGGCATGCCCATGGGCGCCGGCGGCCCGCACGCCGCCTTTATGGCTTGCCGTGACGAGTACAAGCGTTCGCTGCCCGGCCGCCTGGTCGGCGTCAGCGTCGATGTGCATGGCAAGCCCGCTTACCGCCTGGCCCTGCAAACACGCGAGCAGCATATCCGCCGCGAAAAGGCCACGTCCAACATCTGCACCGCGCAGGTGTTGCCTGCCGTGATTGCCAGCATGTACGCCGTCTACCACGGCCCGCAAGGCATTACCCGCATCGCCCAGCGCGTGGCACGCTTTACGGCTATTTTGAGCCGCGGCTTGGCGCAACTGGGCTTTACTGCCAAGCACCACGACACGGCCTTTGATACGCTGAGCCTGCACACCCAAGGCGCTACCGATTCGATAGTGGCCCGCGCAGTCGCCAAGGGCGCCAACCTGCGAAAAGCCTGGGGCGAATACGTCTGCATCAGCCTAGACGAAACCACCACCCGCGCCGATGTGGAACTGGTCTGGAGCATCTTCGCCAAGGATGGCCAAGCCCTACCCACGATTGAAGCCATGGACGAAGGCGCAACCTCGCTGATCCCTGCCAATCTGCAACGTAAATCGGCGTTTTTGACCCACCCGGTCTTCAACACCCACCATTCCGAAACCGCCATGCTGCGCTACATCCGCAGCCTCTCGGACAAGGATTTGGCGCTGGACCGCAGCATGATCCCGCTGGGCTCTTGCACCATGAAGCTCAACGCCACCAGCGAGATGATTCCCATCACCTGGCCAGAGTTTGCCAACATGCACCCGTTTGCGCCGGCCAACCAGCTGCAAGGCTATGCCGAGCTGGACCAGCAACTGCGCGGCTGGCTGTGCCAGGCCACGGGTTACGCGGGCATCAGCCTGCAGCCCAACGCCGGTAGCCAGGGCGAATACGCGGGTCTGCTGGCCATCAAGGCCTTCCACGAATCCAAGGGCCAAGCGCACCGCAATATCTGCCTGATTCCATCGAGCGCGCACGGCACCAACCCCGCGTCCGCACAGATGGTGGGCCTGCAAGTCGTGGTCACCAAGTGCGACGACAACGGCAACGTGGACATGGACGACCTGAAGGCCAAGTGCGAGCAGCACAGCGCCAACCTGGCCTGCATCATGATCACCTACCCGTCCACCCACGGCGTGTTTGAGACACAAGTCAAAGAACTGTGCGCCCTGGTGCACAGCCACGGCGGCCGCGTGTATGTGGACGGCGCCAATATGAATGCCCTGGTTGGTGTGGCTGCCCCCGGCGAGTTTGGCGGCGACGTGAGCCACCTGAACCTGCACAAAACCTTCTGCATCCCCCACGGCGGTGGCGGCCCAGGTGTTGGCCCCGTCTGCGTGGTGGAAGACCTGGTTCCCTTCCTGCCCGGCCATGCCACGGCCGGCGACGCTCGCAAAGTAGGAGCTGTTAGCGCAGCCCCCTTGGGCAATGCAGCCGTTTTGCCCATTAGCTGGATGTATATCCGCATGATGGGCGAGCCGGGCCTCAAACTCGCCACCGAAACCGCCATCCTGAACGCCAACTACATCAGCGCGCGCCTCAAAGATCACTTCCCCACGCTGTACGCGGGCGACAGCGGCCACGTGGCACACGAGTGCATTCTGGACCTGCGCCAGTTCAAGGAAACCACGGGCGTGATGGCCGAAGACGTGGCCAAGCGCCTGATTGACTATGGCTTTCATGCACCAACGCTGTCCTTCCCCGTGCCCAACACCTTGATGGTGGAGCCAACGGAGAGCGAAAGCCTGTATGAGATCGACCGCTTTATCGACGCCATGATTGCCATCCGCGCCGAAATCGCCGAGATTGAAGCAGGCAAGCTGCCGCAAGACGACAACCCGCTGAAAAACGCCCCGCACACCGCCGAAGTGCTGCTGACCGCCGACTGGCAGCATGGCTACAGCCGCGAGCTGGCCGCCTACCCCGTGCCGGCCCTGCGCCGCGCCAAGTACTGGAGCCCCGTGGGCCGCGTCGATAACGTCTACGGCGACCGCAACCTGTTTTGCAGCTGCGTGCCTATGGATGCGTTTGAGAGCTGAGCGACCTTCATCGCGCATGCAGCAAGATTTGCTGGCTTCGTCCGCCTGGCTGCTGACTGCACCGACTCCAAAGACACCGGGGCAGCAGCTTGGGCCGCGCTTTCGTCAGCGCTATGCAGAAATTCCAGCCGACTATCTGGACTTTCTGCAGCGCTTTTCCAGCCTGCAAACCCGGAATCAAACCCTCTGGTTCAACAGCGTGCAGGATTTCAATGAAGAGACACTAGGCTCCGCATTTGCCTGGAACGAATTCGAGCAACAGTCTCTGCAAGCCTTTGATGGCGATGAAGCAGGCCAGCAGCAAGTGCGCCGCTTCTGGGATGCGCACCTGCCCATTTTGCTCAGCGTGCATGGCCACTACGCCTATGTGGCACTGGGCGTGGCCGAGCACAACTGGGGCCAGATTTTTGAAGGCGAAGAGCCGGAATACGAAGAAGCCCAATGCATTGCACCCAGTTTTGGGCAATGGCTAAACAGCTGGATAGGTTCCGCTTTACAGGCAGATTTACAGGCTGATCTACGGCATCGCTCAAACCGAGACGCCCTCTGACCTATCTGCTCCATGACAATCGCGCCAACTTCCCCACCGGTACTGGATATCGCATTTGCGACCATCAGCCAGTTTGATCAAAACCCGGCGTTCTTCGATAAGGACGACCAAGCGCCGATCACCTGGTGGAGCGATGGTCAGCAAATCTACTGGCGCGATCATGAAATTTCGGCCGACCCGGCCAGCTTCGTTTGTTTCAACCGCAGTTTTGCCAAGGACCAGCGCCACTGCTTTATGCGCAACACGCGGCTGGCGGGGGCGGATGTTGAAAGCTTCAAAGCGTTGAACGCCTGCTACTCCGTCGATCGCCGCTATGCCTGGACTCTCGGTGGTCGCTTCGAGCCAACAGATATCCAGAGTTTCGAGGTTTGCGATGCAGGCCTCAATTTGCGCCGCAATCGCACCATCTATCCATTTCACGATGGCAGCACGCAGCAGGGCCTGCGACAAATCCCCAGCGGCTACGCACGCGATGCGCAGCAAGTCTATGTCTATGACTTCTGGGGCAAGACCAAGTTGGTCAAAAGCGCAGATGCCACGAGCTTTGTCTCCAACGGCGACAGCATCTACGGACGCGACCGAAGCCAGGTTTTCTATATCCAAAAGCCACTCAAAGGGTGCGATCCACAAAGTTGGCAGCTTCTTGATCTGGATGAAGGTTTTTCACGCGATGCGCGGCATATTTATCGCAACGAAAAACGCTGGCCTGAGGCCGATGCAGACAGCTTCACCCTGCAAGAGCTGCAGCTGGATGACGGTGCTCCCATGAAGTACCCCAGGGATAAAAACAGCTTCTTCCTCAATACTGGAGCGCGAGTGACGCTACAGGAATTAAAGCAAAATCTCGATTGACGCTAAGTGAACCTTGCCCAGTTTGCCTGCGGTTCACTGCCATCCGCTTTATCTCGCCTTTACCAAGTACAGCTTGTTGCACGCTGAGCCAGCCGCTTACACTGCCGGTCTCGTTCATGCTCGCGGGTCTGTAGCCCATGTCTTCCTCCTCTACGCCGCCTTCCCTGCCCACAGACCACCTGCCCGGCCTCGCACCTGCCGAGCCCGCAGAGCTGCCCCTGCACGCGCTGCTGTCGCCGCTGGGTCTGGACCCCAGCATCGCCACCGAGATACGCCCCATCGTTGCCGAGGACGACGACCCGCTGCACGCCCTGGTCGCCGAGCTGCGTAACTACCAGCATGAGCTGGAGCTGCAAAACGAGGTACTCAACTACAGCCAGGCCGTGGCCGAGAGTGCTTCCGAGCGCTTTGAGACACTGTTTGCCAGCATTCCGCTGCCGCTGCTGGTAGTTGATGAGTACGACCTGGTGGTTCAGGCCAATGCCATGGCCCACAGTGCGTTTCAGCCTACGGAGAAAGACCGGTTGCTGGTCAACTTCGCACCGCTGGTTCATCCGCGTGATGCCGAGCGTGTCGCTCAGGCCTTTGCGCTGGCCCGCAGCAGTGGGCGGGCCGAGGTGCATGAAGTCATCTTTCAGATCACCGACAGCCAGCAGCTCTGCGGCGACCTGCATGTGGCCGGTGTGGCAGTGCCCCTGCAAAACGGGCCCTCCTCCATGCAATACCTGTGCGCGGTGGTGAACCAGGGCCCTTTGCTGGCCGAACGCCAAGCGCTGCAAGAGCGTAACCAGCAGCTTTATGCCAGCGAGCGGCGGCTGGAATCGGTCATCAATTCCGCGCTGGATGCCATCATCTGCCTGGACAGCCGCCAGCGCATCACCGTCTTCAACCCCACGGCAGCGGCCCTGTTTCTGTGCTCGCCGCGCGATGCGCTGGGCAAGCCGCTGGAGCAGTTCCTGCCCGATGCCTCGCGTGCGCTGGCCTTTGCACCGCTGACCACGCAGGCCGTGCTGGGCGAGATGACGGGCCTGACCTCCAACGGGCTGGAAATTCCGGTCGAAGTCAGCATCTCCTTCGAGCATCACAGCAATGGCGACACCACCACCGTCTTTGCCCGCGACCTGACCAGCCGCAAGCGTGCCGAAGCCCAGCGCGGCGCGCTGGAAAACCAGTTGCGTGAGTCCCACAAAATGCAGGCCGTGGGCACCATGGCCGGGGGCATTGCCCACGACTTCAACAATATTGTGGGCGCCATTCTGGGCAATGTGACGCTGGCCAAGGCCGACTGTCTGGACAACCCCGCCGCACAGGAAAGCCTGCGCGAGATCGAAAAAGCCGGGCGCCGCGCCCGCGATCTGGTGCGCCAGATTCTGACCTTCAGCCGCAACGACCAGCCCGAGCGCCGCCCCGTGCAGGTGCGCGAAGTCATGGAAGACACCGCCCGCCTGCTGCGCGTATCGCTGCCGCCCGCCATTGAGCTGCAGGTACATGAGCCCGCCAGCAATCTGCCCGCGCTGATGGCAGATCCCACGCAGGTGGAGCAAGCCCTGTTCAATCTTTGCAACAACGCCATGCAGGCGCTGGGCGAAGAGCGCGGCCAGATCGAACTCAAGGCCTTTCGCCTCACACCAGACAGCTATCACTGCGAACGTCTGGGCCTGCCCGTGACCGAATATCTGGTCTTCATGGTGCAAGACTCCGGCCCCGGCATGGACGCGGCCACGCAGCGCCGCATTTTTGAGCCCTTCTTCACCACCAAACCCGTGGGACAAGGCACAGGCCTTGGCCTTTCCGTGGTACACGGCGTGATGCGCACCCATGGCGGCGCGGTTGATGTACACAGCGAACCCGGGCATGGCAGCTGCTTTATGCTGTATTTCCCGTTTTCCGACGCCCAGCAAGCGCAGCCAGCTATTCAAACCATAGCACCTGCCAGTCCACCGGCAGCCTCGGGAGCGGCCAGCGCCGAGCGTCATATTCTTTATGTCGATGACGACCAGGCGCTGGTCTTTCTGTTCCAGCGCCTGCTGCGCCGCCGGGGCTACCAGGTCAGCGGCTTTACCGACCCCCACGCGGCGCTGGCCGCGCTGCAGGCAGACCCCGGCTGCTACGACCTGCTGGTGACCGACTACAACATGCCCGGTTTCAGCGGCGTCGATCTGCTGGTGCAGGCCCTGCAGGTACGGCCTGAGCTGCCCGTGGCCCTGGCCTCCGGCTACGTCACCGCCGAAATCGAACAGGCCGCGCTGGCGGCAGGGGCCAAGGCCCTGATTCACAAGCCCAATGATGTGCAGGAGTTCTGCACCACCGTGCACGCCCTGCTGAACCCATGACAGATGTAATCTGCCACTACGAAGACGAATACCTGCTGGTTCTGGAAAAACCCTCGGGCCTGCTCTGCGTGCCAGGGCGCGGCCCCGACAAGCAGGACTGCCTGAGCGCCCGCGCCTTGCAGCGCTGGCCAGATGCGCTGGTGGTGCACCGGCTGGACCAGCCCACTTCCGGCCTGGTGCTGATGGCCCGCAATATCGAAGTGCAGCGCCAGCTGAGCCAAGCCTTTGCAGAGCGGCAGATTCACAAGCGCTATATCGCCGTCGTAGCGCCGCAACTGCAACCCCGGCCCGAGCTGGCTGACGCAGACGGCTGGCAACGCATAGACCTGCCCATTGCTGCAGACTGGGAGCGCAGGCCGCTGCGCGTCATCAACCACGAAACCGGCAAAAGCAGCCAGACACTGTGGAAACTGCTGGCGCAGGAGAACACAGCCCAGGGCCTGCCCTGCAGCCGCGTGCTGCTGAGCCCGTTAACCGGCCGAACCCACCAGTTGCGCCTGCACATGGCGGCCATTGGCCACGCCATGTTGGGCGATGCCCTCTATGCCGATGAAGCCCTGGCCGCCAGTGCTCCGCGCCTGCTTTTGCACGCAGCGGCCCTGAGTTTTGTGCACCCCGTCAGCAAAGCACTGCTGCAGTTTGAGATTGCGCCAGACTTTTAACTGGCATCAAATTGAGTGCAGCCGGTTTCAGCCTCAGTTGCTGCACTGCAACAAACATAGCATCAAGCCCAATATTGACCTTGATTGGCACTATGTTTTTAGCTGATTTTGTGCCCCTGACCGGGTTCATGAACTCAAGCCCCCTCCAGCGCAGAGCCACTGTGCGGTGCGTGCTATGGCACGCATAGCAAAAAGAACAAGCTCGCGCCACCCCCTGCATACCCTCTTGCTGGCGGCAACCACTCGTTTAACCTGAACTTCTTTTCGCAGCCAGCCTGGTGCTACTGCGTTTCACGAACTGCTTACCGAAGTTGAAGGAAGTCCACATGAACGTTCCGTTCCGCATGCAAACCGTTGTTGCAGCTCTGGGTCTGGCTGGTGCCGCCCTGTTCTCCACAGCGCATGCCCAAATCAAGATCGCCCTGGTGATCCCCACGACTGGCGCGCTGACCCAGTACGGCGACATGGTCAAGGAAGGTGCGACGACTGCCGTTGAAATGGCCAACGCCGCTGGTGGCATTGGTGGCAAGAAGGTTGAACTGGTGCCCGTGGATGACGCCTGCGAACCCAAGCAGGGTCCTGTAGCCGCCAACCGCGTGGTCAACAGCAAGATCGGCTATGTGGTCGGCCCCGTCTGCTCGGGCGCATCGATTGCTGCAGCCCCCATCTATAACAACGAAGGCGTGGTCGTTGTGACCCCCTCGGCCACATCTCCCGCCCTGACCGACGGCAAGAACTACCACTTCATCTTCCGCACCATCGGCCGTGATGACCAGCAAGGCCCCGCCGCAGCCAAGTTCATCATCAACACCATCAAGCCCAAAAAGGTTGCCGTGCTGCACGACAAACAGTCGTATGGCCAGGGCATTGCCTCTTCCGTGCGTGACGACCTGAAGAAGGCCAATGTGGCCGTGGCGCTGTTCGAAGGCATCAACGCCGGTGACAGCGACTACTCCGCCGTCATCACCAAGCTCAAGAGCGCTGGCGTGGACTTTGTCTACTACGGTGGCTACCACCCCGAAATGGGTCTGCTGCTGCGCCAGGCCGCCGAGCAAGGCCTAAAGGTCAAGATGATGGGCCCAGAAGGCGTGGGCAACCCTGAAGTCAACGCCATTGCCGGCCCCGCCGTCGAAGGCATGCTGGTGACTCTGCCTGCTGACTTTGCCGCCAACCCCAAGAACGCTGCCGTGGTGAAGGCTTTTGCCGACAAGAAGCGCAATGCTTCCGGCGCTTTCCAGCTGACCTCGTTCGCTGCCACGCAGTCTCTGCTGGCTGCCATCAAGGCTGCCGGTGACAACCCCGCCAAGGTGGCTGACTGGATGCACAAGTCCACCGTGGAAACCGTTCTGGGCCCCGTGTCCTGGAACAAGCAAGGTGACCTGAACTCCTTCGACTTCCAGGTCTTCCAGTGGCACAAGGACGGCAGCAAGTCGCTGGCCAAGTAATTCCACCGCTTTCCTCCGGGGCCAATGGCATGGGCCATGACCCCGGATGCTTGCAATATGGCCCTCGGGCCTTTTCCTGTTTCAAGGGTGGCATTGCATGTCAGACATTCTCCCTCAGCTGATACAACAGCTTTTCAACGGGCTCTCACTCGGAGCCATCTACGCCCTGATCGCCATTGGCTACACCATGGTCTACGGCATCATTGGGATGATCAACTTCGCGCACGGTGACATTTACATGATCGGGGCCTATATAGGCCTCGTCACGCTTTCGGCAGTGGGCACACAAAGCGGCTTGCCCATCTGGGCCATCATTGGCCTGATGCTGGTGGTTTCGGTCTTTGTAACAGGCGTCTACGGTCTGGTCGTCGAACAAGTGGCCTACAAGCCTGTGCGCCAGAGCCCGCGTCTGGTGGCACTGATCTCGGCCATCGGTATGTCCATCTTCCTGCAGAACTGGGTCGCGCTGGGCCAGGGCGCACGCGACATGGCCGTGCCTTCGCTGCTGCCGGGCGCCATCAACTTCCACATGGGCAATTTTGAGGTTTTCATCCCCTATACCCGCGTGCTCATCATCGTGGTGACTGTGGTGCTGATGATTGCCCTAACCATGTACATCAAGCATTCCCGCATGGGCCGAGCTTCTCGCGCCTGCGCGCAGGACATGCACATGGCCAATCTGCTGGGCATTGACACCAACAAGGTCATTTCCTTCACCTTCATTCTGGGCGCCATGCTGGCAGCCGTGGGTGGTGTGCTGATTGCGCTGGCCGTGGGCAAGCTCAACCCCTTCATCGGCTTTCTGGCCGGTATCAAGGCCTTTACAGCGGCGGTGCTGGGCGGCATTGGCTCCATTCCCGGCGCCATGCTGGGCGGTGTGATTCTGGGCGTGGCCGAGACCTTTGCCGCAGCCTATATTTCGTCGGAATACAAGGACATCGTGGCCTTTGGCCTGCTGGTGCTCATTTTGCTGTTCCGCCCCACGGGCCTGCTGGGCAAACCTGAAGTGGAGAAAGTCTGATGAAGTACAGCTTTTCCTCTGCTTTTCGCGATGCGCTGATCGCCTCGGTGATGACGGCCATCATCGTCGCACCCGTCTTCAGCCTGCATCTGGAGCGCGCTGGCATGCGCACCAATATCGTGCCCGACTGGCGCTGGACCATCTGGGCCTGCATCGCCGTGTTCGTGGTGCAGATGCTCAAGCCACTGCTGGCAGGCAAGATGCCCAAGGTGAACATGCCCGCCCTGCCGCAGATGAAGTCCGGCACGCGCAATGTCGTCATCTTCGTGGTGCTGATGATGGCTGCGTCCTGGCCCTTCTTCGCCGGCCGCAACGCCGTGGACATTGCGACTCTCGCCATGATCTACGTCATGCTGGGCCTGGGCCTGAATGTGGTGGTCGGCTTTGCCGGTCTGCTGGATCTGGGCTTTGTGGGTTTCTACGCCGTGGGCGCCTATACCTACGCGCTGCTGTTCCACTGGGCAGGCTGGTCGTTCTGGCAGGCTCTGCCCCTGGCCGGTGCGGCTTCTGCCCTCTTCGGCTTTGTGCTGGGCTTTCCCGTGCTGCGCCTGCGTGGTGACTATCTGGCCATCGTGACGCTGGGCTTTGGCGAAATCATTCGTCTGCTGCTGGTGAATCTGACGGACTGGACAGGCGGCCCGGATGGCATCTCCAGCATCCCCAAGCCCACGGTGTTTGGCCTGCCCATGACGCGCTCGCCCATGACCGAAGGCGGTACCACCTTCCACCAGTTCTTCGGGCTGGAGTTCAACTCCATGCACATGGTGATCTTCCTGTACCTGATGGCACTGCTGCTGGCCATGGTGACGCTGTTCATCAGCAACCGCCTGATCCGCATGCCCATTGGCCGCGCCTGGGAAGCCCTGCGCGAAGACGAAATCGCCTGCCGCTCTCTGGGCCTGAACCCCATGAAGATCAAGCTCTCGGCCTTTACGCTGGGCGCCATGTTCGCGGGCTTCGGTGGCGCGTTCTTTGCTGCACGCCAAGGCATTGTGAACCCCGAGTCCTTCACCTTTATCGAGTCGGCCCTGATTCTGGCCATCGTGGTGCTGGGTGGCATGGGCTCGCAATTGGGTGTCATCCTCGCCGCCATCATCCTGACCGTACTGCCCGAAATGGCCCGCGAATTCTCTGAATACCGCATGCTGATCTTCGGTCTGGTCATGATTCTCATGATGGTCTGGCGTCCGCAAGGCCTGCTGCCCATGAAGCGTCACCATGTGGAGGTCCAGTCATGATCTGCCACAACGCTATCATTTCAATAACTACAACCACAGGCAGGACAAGCGCATGAGCGAATATCTGCTAGAAGTCAAAGACCTGTGCATGCGCTTTGGCGGCTTGCTGGCCGTCGATGGCGTGGGCTTCAATGTGCGCCCGCAGGAAGTGTTTGCCATCATCGGCCCCAACGGTGCAGGCAAGACCACCGTGTTCAACTGCATCAGCGGTTTCTACCAGCCATCCGGCGGCTCCGTGGTGCTGGATGGCAAGAGCATTGCCGGCCAGAGCAGCCACCAGGTAGCCAACCACGGCGTGGTGCGAACCTTCCAGAACGTGCGCCTGTTCAAGAACATGACCGCGCTGGAAAATCTGCTGGTCGCCCAGCACCGCACGGGCAAGGCCAGCTTGCTGGGCGGCCTGTTCAACACGCCCGGCTATCGCCGCGCCGAGCAGGAAAAAATCGACAACGCGCTGCAGTGGCTAGATGTGATGGGCCTGCGCCAGTTTGCCAACCGCGAGGCAGGCAACCTGGCCTACGGTCACCAGCGCCGCCTGGAAATTGCGCGCTGCATGATTACCAAACCCCGTGTGCTGATGCTGGACGAGCCTGCTGCGGGCCTGAACCCGCAGGAAAAGAAAGACCTGCAGCAGCTCATCGACCAGTTGCGCAAGCAATACGGCGTGGCTGTGCTGCTGATCGAGCACGATATGAGCCTGGTCATGGGCGTGTCCGAACGCATTCTGGTCATGGAATATGGCAAACCCATTGCCCTGGGCCTGCCCGAAGCGATTCGCAATGATGAACGGGTCATCAAGGCCTATCTGGGAGAAGCCTGATGAGCCAGCCTATGTTGCAACTGGAGCAGGTCTCCACCCACTATGGCGCCATTTGCGCGGTCAACCAGGTCAGCCTGCATGTCAATCAGGGCGAGATCGTCACCCTGATCGGCAGCAACGGCGCGGGCAAGACTTCGCTGCTGATGACCGTGTGCGGCAACCCGCGTGCCAGCAGCGGCCGCATTGTGTTCGAGGGCGAGGACATCACCCAGATGTCCACCCACCACATCATGCGCCGCGGCATTGCCGTCTCGCCTGAAGGCCGCCGCGTCTTCAAGGACCTGACGGTGACGGAAAACCTGCAGATGGGCGGTTTCTTTCTGAACAAGAACGAGATTGCCGATGGCATTGAGCATGTGTTCAAGCTCTTTCCTCGTCTGAAGGAACGTGCGGCGCAGCGCTCGGGCACCATGTCCGGCGGCGAGCAGCAAATGCTGGCCATTGGCCGTGCGCTGATGAGCAAGCCCCGTCTGCTGCTGCTGGATGAACCGACGCTGGGCCTGGCCCCTCTCATCATTGCGCAAATCTTCGAGATCATTCAGACCATTCGCGCTGCGGGTGTGACGGTGTTCCTCGTCGAGCAGAACGCCAACCGCGCCCTGCAGATTGCCGATCGCGGCTATGTGCTGGAAACCGGCAAGGTGGTGCTGGAAGACACGGGCGCCAATCTGCTGAGCAATGATGATGTGCGCAAGGCTTACCTCGGTCATTGATTGGAGTCACTGATCTGAGGCGCTGATCGCATCAGCCACTCACCACACAAGCCCCGGCGGAATACGTTCTGCTGGGGCTTGTTTTTTGCTGTCATGAATCGCCCGTAAGATCACTGGCATGAGCAAACATCTGACGATTCTCACCGGCGGCTCTCGCGGCATGGGCTTGGCCATGGGGCAGCAACTGCTGCAAAAAGGCCATCATCTTCTGAGCATTGCACGCAAGACCAGTTCTGACCTCAAGCCCTTTACCAGCAAGAGCGAGCAGCTATTGCAATGGGAGCAGGATCTGGCCCAGAGCGCCACGGCTGCACAGCGCCTGCGCACCTGGCTGACCACCCTTAAAAGCAGCGACTGGGCCAGCATCACCCTCATCAACAACGCGGGCGTGATTCCTCAGATTGCACCGCTGTCGCAATTGCCCGCTGCCGACATGATCAACGCGCTGCGCGTGGGGCTGGAAGCGCCCATGGCGCTGACTGGCGCGTTTCTGGGCGCCACCGAAGACTGGGAAGTGCCACGCAAGGTGCTCAACATCTCCTCGGGCCTGGGCCGCCGTGCCATGGCTTCACAGGCCAGCTACTGTACGGCCAAGGCGGGCATGGACCAGTTCAGCAGCTGCGTGGCGCTGGAAGAAGCGGCCAAGCCCCATGGCGCAAAAATCGTATCGCTGGCCCCGGGCGTAATCGACACCGATATGCAGGTGCAGTTGCGCAGCGCCAGCAGCGATGACTTTCCCGATGCAAGCCGCTTTGTGCAGCTGCATTCCGCAGGCCAGCTCACTTCCGCCCAGGATGCGGCAGAGCGCGTGCTGGCCTGGCTGGAACGTGCGGACTTTGGCGCGCAAGTGGTTGCCGATGTGCGCAATCCCTGACTGATGAATATCTATTAAAAGCATAGCTGCCTGCGCAGTACAGATCTGCGTGGCAGAATGTTTTCCTTGTTTTGAAGTCAGCACTTGCGCTGTACGGCAAAACCGCAATCCGCGCCGTGGGCCACATCGGCAGCGACACCCGATCGGAGTCCTGCCACCGTGCTAGCTTTTGCAGCAACCCTGCAAAGCAGCGCGCGCGACTGCCAACCCGCCATGCCTGTACCGCATGGCGTGGGTCTCTTCGGTAAAGACAAATACCCATTGATGGCGGAACTACCCTCCCCGATCATCGAAAAGCCCACCTTCCGTGACTTGGCCCCAGGGCCAGGAGCGTTCCTGCATCCGCGTACTTCGCGTTGAGACACTCCGACCTGACAGCCGTTCGCGCCATTCCTCGTGCCCTGCCAAAAGCAGGGTGCTGATGCTGGTGCACACCTTTATCGTCTCTGGAGTTTCTTTTTCATGTTCCGCCAACTGATCACTTGCACCACCATCGTGGCTGCCGCCGGCCTGAGCTTTTCCGCCGCCGCCCAAGACCCCGCCAAGGACTACCCGAACAAGCCTGTGCGCATGATCGTGCCCTTCCCTCCTGGTGGCGGCACCGACATCCTCTCGCGCGTGATCGCCAACAAGCTCACCGAAGTCAGCCACTGGACTGTGGTGCCCGACAACCGCGCTGGCGCAGGCGGCACCATTGGCATTACCGAAGCCGTCAAGGCTGCCCCCACAGGCTATGACATGGTCATGGGCCAGAAGGACAATGTGGTTCTGGGCCCTTATCTGTACAAGAGCCTGCCCTGGAACCCCACCAAGGACCTGACGCCTGTGGCCCACGTGGCCTACACCCCTATCGTGATTGCCACGGCTGCCAACTCGCCCTACAAGACGCTGGCTGATGTGATTGCTGCCGCCAAGAAGAACCCTGCCAAGATCACCTATGGCTCCCCCGGCAACGGCACCAGCATTCACCTGGCCGGTGTGATGCTGGAAAAAGCCTCTGGCATTCAGCTGACCCACGTGCCCTACAAGGGCTCCAACCCCGCAATGATGGATGCGCTGGCTGGCAATGTGGACCTGCTGGTGTCTTCCGTTCCGTCCGCCATCGGCCAGATCAAGTCGGGCAAGCTGCGCGCCATTGCGGTGACCTCGGCCGCGCGCTCTTCCTCGCTGCCTGATACGCCTACGCTGGCGGAATCGGGCCTCAAGGGCTTTAACGTGAGCACCTGGTATGGCATTTTCATGCCCAAGAACACGCCAACGCCCATCGTGAACAAGGTCAATGCCGAAGTGAACAAGCTGCTGGCCATGCCTGAAGTCAAGGAAGCCATCCTGACCCAGGGCGCCGAGCCGCAGGCCATGAGCGTGGAAGCCTTCTCCAAGTTCTTCCAGGCGGATTTCAAGGCGAACAAGGCGATTGTTGAGGCCTCCGGCGCTAGTATCCAGTAACCCCCTGAGCGACTTTGCCGCTTCCCCCAAGGGGGGACGGCAGCCTCGCCGCGAGGCGGCTCTTGCTTGCTGCCTCTTATATGGAGCATGCCTGTTCAAGTATTGCGTCCACCATGCAAAAGACCTCCATGCGGAGGTCTTTTGCGTTTCTGGAGTGCGGTTTATTGCCGCCGGGCCGCCCCAAGGCAATAAGCGGCCCCCTTGGGGGGCAGCGGCCACACGCAGTGGGCAAGCGTGGGGGTTATTTCATTCGCGCACAACCAGCACCGGAATTTTGACGGCGCCGAGCACGCGCTGGGTGACGCTGCCCAGCATCAGCTTTTCCAGACCACGGCGGCCTTGGGAGCCCATGACGATGAGGTCGGCTCCCACGCTGTCCATGGTGTTGACGATGCCTTCGTGCACGGCATGGCCTTCACCCACGAGGGTGTTCAATTTAACGCCTTCGTTTTCCATGATGGCCTTGACGGCGTCCAGAGCGGTATTGGCCTCCGCAGTGGCTGCGCTCAGATACTGGGACTGGCCGTAGGCAAAGTCTGCTCCCACGCCGGTGAAGGGATAGGGATCGACGACATAGACCGCCGTGACGGCGCTGCCAAAGACCTTGGAGAGTTCAGCGGCCTTACGTGCAGCCAGCAGCGAGGGCTTGGAGCCATCGACCGGAACCAGAATGTGATTGAACATGGACATGAGCTTCTCCTTCTTGACGAGATGGCAGCGGTGCCTGTACCGCTCGCCGTTTCAATGAATCAAGTCTGCTCCCATCATGCCCCAGCGTGTTGACCTGCATCAACCCCGAAGCTCAATCAGCAACCCGCTCTTTCACAGGCAGACATGCGCTGCCTCATAGGCATAGCATTTGTCCAGCAGCTTGTCCGACTTGTCGGAGATGGTGATGCGCGAGCCATCGGGGCGTAGCAAAGAGACATGCTTGAACGCAGGCTCGTTGGGCTGGCTGGGGCCATCACGGCGCACCGTCCACTCTTCCTGCACCTGGCCTGAGGGCAGATCCAGCAGCACCTGAATCTGCTGGGTATCGTCGGCCAGACGAATACACTTGGCGCTATCAATGACCGAGACAGCACCTGCGGGTGCGGCCAAACCATAAGGACAATCCTGCACACCGTGAATCGGCACCACCGCACCGCCTACCGTGATCTCCAGCCCGTTGCGAAAGTAGATCGTGGGCTCCTTGAAGGAAGTCTGCACCGAATGGTCTTCAGCAGGGGTGCAGGCGGCAATGGCAGCCAGTGCCGCAAGAGAGGTCAGCAAAAAGGCGGGAATACGTTTCATGCAGAAAGCAGCGGTACACAAGTACGCCGCGCAGGCCAGTTGAGTTTGAATGTGTGGCGATGCCATCTGACAGCCCGAGGCTTGACAACATCAAGGACGCGCATCATGCCGCATAAAAACATGACACTTTGTTAACTACACATCAAACTTTTTTATTCAGGCTGGCTGCTCGTCCGCACCCTGGAAACTTCCGCGCCTGTAAGTCAGCACCAGCGTGTCGCGCACGCCCGCATCGCCCAGCGGCTGAATCGGCGTGGTTTCATGGATCATGCGCGCATCATCGAGCAGCAGCACCGACCAAGGCTCGGTCAGCGTAAAACGCTGGCCGCTGGGGCCGGTGGCTTCAAACACCCGCGTCTCGCCGCCTTTGACATCCTGACGGTGCACCACCACGACCACGACCAGATCCACACCATCGCGGTGCGCACCCTCGGGTGTGGGGCGGCCAATGCCGTCGGACGTGTCGATACGGAACTGATGAGCTTCCACAAACCATTGCTCATGCTGGCCTGCGGGGCAAAACACCTCGTCCGACAACTCGGCCAGAGACTCCAGCATGTGCTGCCAAGCAGGGCTTTGCACCGTGGCGTCCTGCATGGGCGCGAATAAGCGCTGCATGCCGCCGTGCAAGGCGTTGTATTCCACAGGCTGCCAGTGCGCACGGTGCGGCACCTGCGCCAGTTGGTCTGACCTGGCCACAAAGCAGGAATGGCGACGGCGGCGATAGCGTCCGCCATCCTTGAGAAATTCATCGGGCGGCAGACCTTGCCAGTCCGCACTCAACGCCTGCAGGTCTTCGAGATTCACCCCCATCCACTGCGCGAAATCATCGGGCCTGAGCACGGCAAAGCCCTGTGCGCGCAAGGACCGGGCGGCGTCCGCAGCCGCTGTATAGGGAGGAAGAAAGGAGATATGCGCCATAAGACGGGTGAGCTTACTCCTGCGCAGGCAGATGCAGCGCCGCTGCGGCCACGAAATTTGCGCAAGGCTGCATCAACCAAATTGCATGGATACAAAAAAACTGCCTGCATCGCTGGGGAGATGCAGGCAGTTAAACACTGGCGACAGGTCTGGCGCCAGCGGTTCATCACGACAGTGACGAGAGCAATCAGAGATTTCTGGCTCAGACCAGAGGCAGGCCCACGTAGTTTTCGGCCAGCGAGGTAGAGCCCGCTTCGGAATGGACGATGTAGTCCAGCTCGGCTTCCTGCACCTTGGTGTTGAACTCGCCCTCATTGGGGAAGTTGTGCAGCATCGATGTCATCCACCACGAGAAGCGCTCGGCTTTCCAGACGCGGCGCAGGCACTGCTCGGAGTAGCGGTCAATACCGGCTTCGGACTTGTCCTGGTAATACTCGACAAAAGCCTGCGACAGATAGCCCACGTCAGAAGCAGCCAAGTTCAGGCCCTTGGCACCTGTGGGGGGAACGATATGCGCAGCGTCGCCCGCCAGGAACATGCGGCCAAAGCGCATGGGTTCGGTCACAAAGCTGCGCAGCGGCGCTATGCTTTTTTCCAGCGATGGGCCGGTCACCAGATTGGCGCGGGCTTCGGGGTCCAGACGCTTTTTCAGCTCTTCCCAGAAAGCTTCGTCGCTCCAGTCTTCGACCTTGTCGGTCAGCGGCACTTGCAGGTAGTAGCGGCTGCGGGTGGCGCTGCGCTGGCTGCACAGGGCAAAACCGCGCTCGGTGTTGGCGTAAATCAGCTCGTGAGATACGGGTGGCGTATCGGACAGCAGGCCCAGCCAGCCAAAGGGATAGACCTTCTCGAAAGTCTTGATCTTGTCCTGAGGGGCGCTGGCGCGGCAGATGCCATGGAAGCCGTCGCAGCCGGCGATAAAGTCGCATTCGATTTCATGCACCTGGCCGTCTTTTTCGTAGCGCACCTTGGGCTTGTCGCTCTCAAAGTCGATGGGCGTGACATTCGAGGCTTCGTACACTGTGGTCAGGCCCTCTTCGGCGCGCACTTCCATCAGGTCGCGCGTCACTTCAGTCTGGCCATAGACCATCACGCGCTTGCCGCCGGTCAGGTCATGCAGATTGATGCGGTGACGCTTGCCCTTGAACAGCAGCTCGATGCCATCGTGGGGCAGGCCTTCTTCATTCATGCGCTTGTCAGCACCGGCTTTCTTGAGCAGATCCACCGTCACCTGCTCCAGCACGCCTGCGCGGATACGGCCCAGCACATAGTCAGCGCTGCGCTGCTCGATGATGATGTTGTCAATGCCTGCCTTGTACAGCAGTTGACCCAGCAGCAGGCCCGAGGGACCGGCACCGATGATGGCGACTTGAGTGCGCATGATGTATGACTCCTTGTTATGGCTCAAAACTTCGTCAACCGGCTCGCTTGAAGCAGCGGTTGCGACATGCCTGCAAGACTAAGTTTTGTGCTGCATCAAAGCACAGGCCCCATGCGCTTGTTTGCGCGATAATCGCACAAGCAGATCGATAATCGCACAAAACCATCATCCCGCCCGCCATGACAGACCGCCCCCCCGCCTCCATCGCCCCTGCAGACTTTATTGCCGGCCTGGCCAAAGGGCTGGCAGTGCTGGAGAGCTTTGATACCGAACGCCAACGCCTGAACGCCACCATGGCTGCAGAGCGCGCGGGCATTACAAGAGCCGCAGCAAGACGGCATTTGCTGACGCTCACCTATCTGGGCTATCTGGAAACCGATGGCAGCTATTACTGGCTGGCGCCCAAGGTGCTGCGACTATCAGGCAGCTATCTGGCGTCGGCGCGGCTGCCGCGCATCGTGCAGCCCATACTGCACCGGCTGGCGGCGCAAACCGGGCTTTCTTACTCCTGCGTGGTGCGCGAAGGGGCGGAAGTCGTCATCGTGGCGCGCAGCGCTGTGCATGAAAAAGGTGAGCGGCTGATGGCCCACGGCCTGCACCTGGGTACACGCCTGCCCGCACACGCCACGTCCACAGGTCGCGTTCTGCTGGCATCCCTGTCGCCCGCAGAACTGGATGACTGGCTGCAGCGCTATGACCTGCCCAAGCTGACTGCCCATACCGTTACCGATATTCCGGCCCTCAAACGCGTGCTCGACGAAGTGCGCCGCCTGGACTACTGCCTGGCCCAGGAAGAGCATGAGCTGGCCATTCAAGCCGTGGCCGTGCCGCTGCGCGATATGCAGGGCCGCACGGTGGCTGCGTTGAATATGGTGACTTCGGCCAAGCGCATGAGCGGCCAGGTCATGCAGCAGGAAATACTGCCGCTGCTACAGGAAGGTGCGCGAACCTTGCGCCCACTGGTTTGACGATATCGTTTGACGCTATATTTTTAAAAGCTGCTACCGCTTATTGCGCAATCATTTCAGGCAGTTAATGATGTGAAATCAATCAATATCAAGCGCTTGCAGCCATCATATTCATAGCAAACACTATGAATGAAAGCTGCATGGCATTGCGCTGTCACACGCTTGAACTTCATCACTTAGATATGCCCGCTCTCCACAGAGCACACCTGCAGGCTCAGGCGGCGCAGCAGCTCGGCCGTGCGGCGAATCAGCGGCGTCGATTTCTTCTTGGCAGACTGCACCAGACACAGCGTGCTCACAATATGCGGTGACTTGATCGGCACCTCAACCAGTTTCGCGTCCGTTGCGTGGCTGTGCATGGCACTGTCCGTCAGCGCCGCAAAGCCATAGCCACCGCGCACCAGATCCAGAATGGCAGGCACACTGGAAACTTCCCACACCACATTGAGCTTGACCTGCGACAGCGTCGCCTGCGCCTCCATCAGCTTGCGAAAAATCTGCCCGCGCTGCGGCATGATGAGCGGAAATTCGTTCAGATGCTCAAAAGGAATGCTGGTGCGCCCGGCCAGGGCGCTGGCGGGCCCAATCAGGTTCAGCCGCTCTTCCAGAACAGGCGCCACTTCGATGTGCGGGTGTGGCTCGGGCGTATAGACCAGCCCCAGATCCATGCGCCCCGAAGTCAGCCATTCCGAAATATTGACGGAAAAGCCCTCCACCACCGCCAGTCGCGCCTTGGGCATTTCGCGGCTGAAGCCATCGATCAGCGGCAAGGTCAGGCGCCGTGCAAGGCTTGGCGGCAGGCCCACGGTAATACGGCCCACGGGTTCATCGCGCTGGCTGCTCAGATCTTCCTTGGCCATGGCCACGCGCTGCATGATGGCGTGACCGTGTTCCAGCAGACGGCGCCCCGCATCGGTCAGCGTCACGCCGCGCCCTGTGCGAATCAGCAGCGTCTCCCGCAGCTCGGTTTCCAGTGCGCGCACCTGGCGACTTAGCGCGGGTTGAGCAATGTCCAGTAACACGGCGGCTTTGCTGAAGCTGCCTGCTTCGGCCACCTGAACAAAGGTTTCTATCTGCTGCAAATTCACGGCTCACTCCCATCACTCAAGCCATGCTATTTTGCTATAACTGCTAGCAGCTGGTAGAACTATGAACACAGATCTTGAATGCCACAATGGAAAAACTGGGCATAAAGAATCAAGATAACAAGCCGACGATATCAATAGTGCGTGATAACACACGCCGCTCATCATCGACAGTCCTATCCAGGGAGACAAAATGAACCAAAAGTTCAACATGAGCCGCCGCCAGGCCGCATTTGCGCTGGGCGCCATCGCTGCATCTGTAGCAGCCCCTTCTTTCGCCCAAGGCGAAAAGTGGCCCACCAAGTCATCGCGCATCATCAACCCCTTCCCCGTCGGTGGCGGCCCTGATGGCGTTTCGCGCCTCGTGGCCGACAAGCTGGGCCGCGCCTGGGGCCAGCCTGTGGTGGTGGAAAACCGACCCGGTGGCAACGGCTTCATCGCCATCGAAGCCTTCAAGCGTGGCACGACTGACGGCACGGACATGATCCAGCTGGACAACGTCCACATCGCAGCCTACCCCCACCTGTTCAAAAAGCTGCCCTACGACCTGAACAAGGATTTCGACATCCTGATGCCCTTGTTCCGCAACTACTTCTTTGTCTGCGTGCCGGTCAACAGCCCCTACAAGACCATCGCCGACCTGATTGCCGATGCCAAGGCGCACCCCGGCAAGCTGAACTACGGCTCCTGGTCCGTGGGCAACCCCGTGCACCTGGGCTCGGCCCTGCTGGAAAACCAGACCGGCACCAAGATGGAACACGTCATCTACAAGGAAACCAGCCAGCTGTATCAGGGCGTTGCCAATGGCGAACTGACCTTTGCGCTGGGTTCCCTGGGCACGGCTGGCCCGCTGGTGCGTGGCGGCAAACTGCGCTTCCTGGCCGTGGCAGCGCCTGCCCGAATTGCCGGTTTCGAGAACGTGCCCACGGTGTCCGAATCGGGTGGCCCCAAGGATTTCACGGCCATCGGCTGGAACGCCCTGGCCGTGCGCCCTGGCACACCAGCGGCCGTGGTCGAGAAGATTCGCAACGATGTGCGCCAGGCCCTGACGGGCCAGGATGTCAAGGACAAGTTCGCCGCCTTCGGCTACGAATCCTTCAACCCCACACCTGCCGAGTTCAAGGCCTTCATGGCCTCTGAAAGCAAGCGCTTTGGTGAAGTGATCAAGAAGGCAGGCCTGGCACTGGATTGATCTCCAAGCTTATGCCTGCGCTTTGAAAAGCCGCCTCTTTCAGGCGGCTTTTTTCATGCCTGATCAAAGGCGCGACAGACATCAGCGAAACAAAAAGCCCGGTGCATGCACCGGGCTTTTCTAATGTCGCCCTATCCCTCTATCGCTCTGCACCTTAATGCGTCAACCAGCGCGGGTCTTCAACGATGCCCCTGTCTGCGCTTGCGTGTCTGTCTTCCGGTCATGCATGTCTTTGGCCACCAAGGCAGCAGCAACTACCAATGAGGGAATCATCAGGAAGTTGAACACATGCTCAAAGTTCCAGCCCCAGCTGATCATTTGAGCGCCAGCAAATGCGCTCAGAATGCCACCCCAGCGCCCCATGCCATGCATCCAGCTCAAGCCAGTGGCTCGCGACTCCAGCGGGTAGTACTGTGCAGCCAGCGCACTGGTACCCACGCTGGTTCCAGTGATGCAGATACCAGCAAGAAAGGCAAACACAGCCAGCAGTGCAAACTGATGCGAGGACTGCCCCAGCAGATAGACCACGGCAGCCCCCACCACATAGATAAGAGCCATGGCCTTGTGCCCATTGACGCGATCAAGGAAGTAGCCAATGGTCAATGCGCCAGTCGTGCCGCCGATCTGGTAGAGCGAAGTCACAATGGCAGCCTCACTGACCGTGTAACCAATATCTTTGACCAGCGTAGGCAACCAGCTACCCAGCAGATAGACCAGAAACAGGCCCACAAAATACGTCACCCAAAGCATCAGAGTGCCAAACAGGTAGCGCCCTGAGAGAATCATCTTGATCGGGTTGCTTTGCTGGGCTGAACCAGACTTTTCAGCAGACTCAGACTGCTCCCAGAGAAATTGAGTCTTGGCATTGGCAACACCCGGAGCCACCCGATTGACCACCCTGGCGATTCGCTCCCGGGGTGCCCCTTTGACAATCATATGGCCGACGGATTCCGGCATCCACAACCACAGCACCGGCACCAGTATCAGCGGCAAAACTCCGCCCACCAGCACCACGCTTTGCCAGCCAAAGGCCGGAATCATCCAAGCAGCCAGAAAGCCACCGCCTGCCGCGCCAAAGCTAAAGCCAGTGAATGCCAGCGTGACCACCAGAGCGCGTCGTCTCTTGGGGGCAAACTCTGCAACCAGCGTTCCGGTATTGGGCATGGCTGCGCCGAGACCGATTCCGGCAAAGAACCGGTAAATCACCAGCTCGGTGACTGACGTCGAAAAAGCCGTCGCAATGGTCCAAACCGCAACAAAAGCCACACTGATCAGGAGCACGCCTCGGCGCCCGAAGCGGTCCGCCATCGGGCCTGCCACGACTGCGCCTACCGCCAGCCCGATCAAGGCTGCACTGATGACCGGCCCCAGCATCTGCGCCGTAATGCCCCAGCTGCTGCGCAACTGCGGCGCGATAAAGCTGATGACGGACACATCAAAGCCATCCATGGCAATGATCAAAAAGCCCAGAAACACCACCAATTTCTGATAGCTCCCCATGGGACGCTCGTCAATCATCCTGCCCACGTCCAGGGCATTGTCTCGTTTCATTTTTCAACCTCTTATGGATCGGTAATCAACATGCCCAAGCCGTGCAAGACTTGGGCATGCGTTTTTCTCCGCGTCAGGCCTGTGCAGTACGCAGGCTGGGCAGATCAATGCGTTTGATCAGGCGGTCTTCCTGCGCCACGATCAAACCTTCAGAGGCCTTCAGGTAAGCCGCGAAGTCGGGGTGCGTATCACGTGCGTTGCAGCGCCGCTCGTAATCCGCCATGTCCTCATAGGCCCACAAATGCACAACCTGATTCAGCGGGCCGACATGGCTCATGTAGAAGCCGACCGGAGTACCCAGGGTCTGCAGCAGCACAGGCATGGCCAGGCGGTCAAAGACCTCCAGAAACTGCCCCATCTTGCGCGGCTGAATGGTGTAGATGCGGTGATCGATCAAAGGGCCGCTCATGCCGCCTCCTTCTGGGCTTGCTTATTTTGTTGCTTGCTACCTGTCTTTTGCGAGGCCTGGTCTGCGATGTAATTGCCCGTGACATAACCAAAGGTCATGATTGGGCCCAGAGTGATGCCCGCGCCGGGGTAATTGCCCCCCATGATGCTGGCCCGGTCATTGCCCACGGCAAACAGGCCTGGAATCGGGTGGTTACCATCGGCCACCACCTGCCCTTGCACGGTGGTGCGCAGGCCGTCGAAAGTCCCCAGATCCCCCATCACCACCTTCAATGCATAGAAGGGCCCCTTGGCAACCGGTGCCACACAGGGATTGGGCTTGTGTTCGGGGTCTGCCAGATAGCGATTGAACGAGGTCGTACCGCGGCCAAACTGGCGATCTTCGCCTTGGGCAGCGCCTTCGTTGAACTCACGCACCGTGGCTTCCAGTCCCTTGGCATCGATACCGGCTTTCTGCGCCAGCTCGCCCAGCGTTGCCCCCTTGACCAGATAGCCGTTCTTGATCAGATCACCCTTGGGCAGTGGTGCAGGCTTGGCATAGCCCAGGCCGTATTTGTCGATGGTGGGCTGATCGCAGATCAGCCACATGGCCGTCTCCTTATCGCCCTCGCAAGCCTTGACCATGGCTGCGCCCACATCGTGATAGGACTCCGACTCGTTGCAAAAACGCTTGCCATGGCGAGTCACACCAATCATGCCGGGCTTGTACCGATCAAGCAGATGCGGAAAGACACCGTGCGAGCCATCCTTGCGCGGCACCAGAGACACAGGCATCCACGCTGCTGCCGATGGGTACCGAATATCCAGCTTGCCACCAACAGCCTCGGCCATGCGGCTACCATCGCCAGTGTTTTCCTTGGGCGCTGGCGAGAAGTGCTTGCCGCCATTGCGCACATGGGTGAAGGCCTGCTTCACACGCTCCTGATCCTGCGGGAAACCACCGCAAGCCAGCACCACGCCTTGCTTGGCTGTCAGGCGCAGTTCGCCATCAGCGCCCAGAGCCACCACACCGCTGATACGTCCGTTATCTTGCAGCAAGCGCGTCACCCGAGTACTGGTGAGAATCGGAATGTCCAGATCCAGCGCTGACTTGGCCAGACGTGCCGCAAGCGCATTGCCGCTAGTCACGTTAATGCCTCGGCGGTATAGCGCCAGCTCCTTGATATGCAGAGCCAAGCGCTTGGCTACATACATGGCCGACTTCAGAGACTTGGTCGCCTGGAAAAAATGCTTGAGGTCGGCATTGGAGGAGTTAAACATCATGCCGATAAAGGTGATGGTTTCCAGTGGCGGACGCAGACGCGCCATATCCTTGCCCAGGCCACGGATGTCAAAAGGTGCAGCCAAAATCGAGCGTCCGATATCCACACCACCCGGCACTGTGGGGTGATAGTCCGGATACAGCGTAGGCAGAAACTTGACCGAGGTTTCACGCTCAAAAAATTCCACCATCCTGGGTCCATTGCTCAGGAATTCCTGAACAGCAGCATCGTTATAGAAACTGCCAGCCTCATTGCGCAGATAGCGCTCGGCCTCTTCAGCGCTGTGCTTGATACCCGAGCGCGCAGACACAGGGTTGCCCGGAATCCACAGCACGCCTCCCGAAAATGCAGTTGTGCCACCAAAGACATCGGCCTTTTCCAGGACGATGACCTTGAGGCCACGTTTGCGCGCCACTACGGCCGTTGAAAGTCCACCTGCGCCTGAACCCACGACGATCAGGTCGTACTCCTGCTGCTCGACTGGCTTGTTTTGATTGTTCATCTTGTTTCCTTGTATTTCTCAGAGTTCTTCGCTTGCCTGATGAGCGGCAATCCAGATCCCGCAATAGCTCAGCTCACGCCTGCTGGAGAAAAGCCCGGCCGGGGGACCATGTCCATCAACTTGGCCGACATGCCTCCATCCACAACGAGTTCGGCAGCGTTGACATAGCCCGCCCTTGGGCTGGCCAGAAAAGCCGCCACCTGCGCAATGTCTTCTGGCTCTCCGACTCGACCGCTGGCCGTCATGTGCGCGCGAGCCAGCTCGATCCCTGGGTGCGAATAAATGCCGGCACTCAACGGCGTGCGGATCATTCCGGGGCTGATGACATTGCTGCGAACGCCATCGGCTCCCCATTCGATTGCGATCTGGCGAGAGAGCAAACAGACCCCCGCCTTCGCTGCGCTGTATGCCCCGCTATAGGCCTGCGGAAAATGTGCGGCAATAGATGCAACGTGAACCACGCCAGCCCCTCCAGCCGTTGCATGAGAGCGAAGCTGTTCACCAAAGGCCTTGGAACAAAGCCAATACGCGCTGAGGTTGACTGACAGCACCTCGTTCCAGTCGTCCAGGCTCATGCTGTCGAGCGCGCCTGCACGCAGTATTCCCGCGCAGTTAATCAAGACCTGCGCCGCCCCTTGCTCCTGTTGAACCTTCTCTGCAGCAGCAACCAGTTGAGCTTCACTGGTGGTATCGCATGCGACAGCGCTTGCCTTGATACCGCGCGCGCTAAAGCCCTCCACAGCCCGGTTGAGCAGCTCTGCATTCCTGTCAAGCAGCACCAGGCGCGCACCATGTCGGGCCAGCTCCTCAGCGATTGCCAGGCCAATACCACTGGCGGCCCCCGTGACCACGCACACCTTGTGCTGCAGCTGCAGCCATTGAGCGCAAGCAATTTCGGTTGTCATTGCGACCCTCCTTGAATTCGAAGAGCCGCATTGTTTAATCCAAATCAAAAACTTTCATTTCACAAATGGAGCAACAAATAGGACATTTCATGCATTACGATCGATACAAGGGCAATCCCCAAAAGACATTTCGTGCATGAGTTAGGACATTTCACGCATGCCAGCGCACTCCAACGAACACACACCCAAACGCCAACGCTCTCGCCGCATCCCCAACTACGCGCTGTATGGAGACAACGCACCTGCTGGCGGCAGCAATATGTTCAATTTCGAGTGGATTCCCGAGCGTTCCCCTCTTTACGGTTGGGAAATAGACCCGCATGAGCACCAGTCACTGATCCAGATTCTGATGCTCACCGAGGGGCACGGTTCCACCCTGCTCGAAGACGTTCACTGGCCTTTGCGCGCACCGGCTCTGGTTGTCGCCCCAGCCGGACGCGTTCATGGCTTTGACTTCAAGCCCCAGGTCAACGGAGTGGTTGTGACCGCTGCCCAGAAGCCACTGGAGGCCATGGCACAAATCGTCATGCCCGAGTTGCTCAATACCTTGCGTAAACCGCTGGCCATCAACCTGCCAGAGCAAGGCCGATATTCCGATGGACTAATGCCCATCTTTCTGAGCATCGAGCGTGAATGGCGACTGGCTGCACCCGGCCAAGTTGCCGCAGGCCTCTCGCTGATTACTGCGCTACTGGTGCAAATTGCAAGGTTGAACGAGACACTGGAACCGTCCACATGGCCCGCACAATCACGCAAAGCCCTGCAACTGGAAAGGTTCAGAGATCTCATCGACGAACACATGCGCCACCGCTGGGGCGTGAGTCAATACGCAGAGCAGTTGGGAATCAGCGCTGGCCAGTTGACTCGGCTGACGCAGGAAAGCCTGGGAAAATCCAGCAATGCACTCATCAACGAGCGTGTCCTGGTTGAAGCGCAGCGAGAGCTGATCTACACCAACTCCAGCATCAAGCAAATTGCAGATGGCCTTGGCTTCGAGGACGAGAGCTACTTCGGGCGCTTCTTTCGCAAGCACACAGGCCTGAGCCCTCTGTCCTTTCGAGACCAGGAGCTTGAACGCCTTCGCTCGACGCAATAAGTCTTTCCGCATACAAAAACGCCCGGGCAAGCCGGGCGTTTTGCGCAAAGAGCGATGGATTACTGATCGCGTGCCTCAATGGCGCGGTTGATGCCCAGAGCCGCCAGAGTGCACAGCGCACCGGACAGCAGGTAGATGCCCAGAGCGACCAGACCGAACTTGGCAGACACCCCCAGAGCCACCAGCGGCGCAAAGGCTGCACCAATCAGCCAGGCCATATCGGTGGAAAGCGCTGCACCGGTATAGCGGTAGTGCGCCGAGAAGTTGGAAGTCACCGTGCCCGAAGCCTGACCGTAAGACAGACCCAGCAGGATGAAGCCCACAATGATGAACACATTGTTGCCCACCGTGCCACTACCCAGCAGCCAGGGCGCCAGGAAGCTAAAGATACCAATCAGGCAAGCCATGGTGCCCAGTGTGTTGCGGCGGCCCACGCGATCAGCCAGCCAGCCCGAGAGCATGATGGCCGCACCCGCCAAGATTGCCCCAATGATCTGCACCACCAGCACATCCGTCATGGACTGGTCGGAGTACATAGAGATCCAGGACAGAGGGAAAACCGTTACCAAATGGAACAGCGCAAAGCTGGCCAGTGCAGCAAAGGCACCGATCATCACATTGCGGCCCTCATCACGCACCAGGCTGGTCACGCTGATGGGCTCCAGTTCTTTTTCCTGCAGCAGCTGTGTATAGGATTGCCCCACCACCAAGCGAAGACGCGCGAACAAAGCTACTACATTGATAGCAAATGCCACACAGAACGGATAGCGCCAGCCCCAGCTTAGAAACTGATCGGCAGTCAGACTGGAATAGAGGTACGCAAAGATGGCTGCGGCAATGATGAAGCCCAGCGGCGCGCCCAGCTGGCCGATCATCGAATACCAGCCTCGCTTGTCCTTGGGTGCAGACATGGCCAGCAGCGATGGCAGGCCGTCCCAGGTTCCGCCCAGTGCCAAGCCCTGCCCCACGCGCAAAATCACCAGCGCCCAGACGGCCTTCATGCCAGCCGCCTCGTAACTGGGCAAAAAGGTCATGCCCACCGTGCAGACGCCCAGCAGCAGCAGGGCCAGGGTCAGCTTGGTTGCGCGGCCCCAGCGCCGCTGCACGGCCATGGACAGCGCGGTGCCCACAGGCCGCGCCACAAAGGCTAAAGAGAAGATAGCGAAAGCCGCCAGCGTTCCATCCAGCTTCGAGAGGTAGGGGAAAAGAAGGGTCGGAAACACCAGCACGCAGGCGATGCCGAACACGAAGAAGTCAAAGTACTCGGACGAGCGACCAATGATCACACCAACCGCAATTTCACCAGGAGTGACATCCTCATCGGTGTTTGCATAGGCCAGCTTTTCCGAGTTGTCATAGTCTTGCGGAGTAAGACCAACGGATGGGTTCATGCTACTCATATAGATACAGCTCCTTGTCTTACTTGTCTTGTCCCTTGGACAGTTCTGTTCTACGCCCAAGCATGTGCAGCTGCAATAGAGTTTTTGCCCTCAGGGATGTCGGCAACAGGCTGATGCGCCAGGCTCTGTGGGGCATCTTCTATCTTTTACAAGAGCTTTCTCACGCTTCTTCAGGCAAGCTTCCGACAACGCTAAGCCCTTGTCACATAGCGGATTTCACCTTCAAAGACCTTGACCTTGGACAAAATGTCCAATGGACAAATGTTAAGTTGGTATTACATTTGACGAGATCCAGTAATCCGCGTTTACACCTAAGCGAGACTTTGTCACGCCCAAAGCATGTTAAAAATCAAGGAAATCCGTGGGCCCGCGTGGCTCACTGCGGCCGCGTTGACCGCAAGCCTCGCTGGTTGCAGCAAGGCTGTCGTTCTCAACCCGGCTGGCGATATTGCCAAGCAACAAGGCGATCTGGTCGTTACGGCCACTTTGCTGATGCTGCTCATCATCGTCCCCGTCATCTTTTTGACGCTGCTGTTTGCCTGGAAATACCGCCAGTCCAACACCGAAGCCAAGTACGACCCCGAATGGCATCACTCCACAGCGCTGGAACTGGTGATCTGGACGGTGCCTCTGCTCATCATCATTGCCCTGGGTGCCATCACCTGGATCAGCACCCACAAGCTGGACCCCTATCGTCCCCTGGACCGCATCTCCTCGACCAAGGCGCTGGACCCCAACGTCAAGCCTCTGGAGATTCAAGCCGTGTCGCTGGACTGGAAGTGGCTGTTCTTCTACCCCGAGCAAGGTATTGCGACGGTTAACGAAGTGGCTGCCCCGGTGGACCGCCCTATTCACTTCAAGCTGACTTCCAGCCACACCATGAACGCGTTCTACGTTCCTGACCTGGCAGGCATGATCTACACCATGCCCGGCATGCAGACTGAACTGAACGCAGTGATCAACAAGCCCGGTGTGTATGGCGGCAAGTCCTCCCACTACAGCGGCGCTGGTTTTGCAGGCATGACCTTCAAGTTCCATGGCCTGGAAAACGATCAGTTTGACCAGTGGGTTGCCAAGGCCAAGACCGAAGGCAAGGCCCTGACTCGCGATGCGTACCTCGACCTGGCCAAGCCCAGCGAGCGTAACCCTGTCGAGCGTTTCGCCACTGTGGACGAAGGCCTGTACAGCAAGGTTCTGAACCGCTGCGTGGAAGACGGCAAGATGTGCATGAACGAAATGATGGCCATTGACGCTGCTGGCGGCAAGGCTCCTGCACACCACAGCAAGGCCTCCAGCGCGATCCTGCCGATGGACGTCTGCACATCGAAAGATGCTGACCGCGTTGTCGCTTTGCTCGACGAAGTCGCCACCTCCGGAGCTGTCGCACAGCAATAAGTAGTTCACGGCGCGGGTGAGCCTCTGGCTCTACCGCTCCAATACGACAAAAGAGACTCAACATGTCTGAAACAACAACCCCGGCCGCCCACTGGCTGTTGGGCCGCATCACATGGGATCAGATTCCCATGACGCATGAGCCCATCGTGCTCATGACCTTTATTGCCGTGGTGCTCGGTGGCCTCGTCGTCATGGGCGGCATCACCAAGTTCCGCCTGTGGGGCCCGCTGTGGCGCGACTGGATTACGTCCATCGACCACAAGAAGATCGGCATCATGTACATGATCCTCGGTCTGGTCATGTTCCTGCGCGGCTTCGCGGATGCCGTGATGATGCGTCTGCAGCAGTCCATGGCCTTTGGCGACAGCATGGGCTATCTGCCTCCTCACCACTACGACCAGATCTTCACCGCCCACGGCGTGATCATGATCTTCTTTGTGGCCATGCCTTTCGTGACCGGCCTGATGAACTACCTGGTTCCTCTGCAGATCGGCGCACGTGACGTGTCCTTCCCGTTCCTGAACAACTTCAGCTTCTGGATGACCACAGGCGGCGCCGTGCTGGTGATGATCTCCCTGTTCCTGGGCGAGTTCTCCACCTCCGGCTGGCTGGCTCTGTCCAACCTGGGGCACCAGAATCCTGGAACCGGTCTTGACTACTACATCTGGGGCCTGCAGGTCGCAGGTGTCGGCACCACGCTATCGGGTATCAACCTGATCGTGACCATCATCAAGATGCGCGCTCCTGGCATGAACCTGATGAAGATGCCCGTCTTCACATGGACTGCTCTGTGCACCAACGCCCTGATTGTGGCTTCCTTCCCTGTGCTGACCGCCGCTCTGGTGCTGATGTCGCTGGACCGCTATCTGGGTACGCACTTCTTCTCGAACGACTTCGGCGGCAACCCGATGTTGTACGTGAACCTGATCTGGATCTGGGGTCACCCTGAGGTTTACATCCTGATCCTGCCTTGCTTCGGTGTGTTCTCCGAAATCGTGGCAACGTTCAGCCGCAAGCGTCTGTTCGGTTACACCTCGATGGTTTACGCCACCGTGTGTATCACAATCCTGTCCTACCTGGTGTGGCTGCACCACTTCTTCACCATGGGCTCGGGTGCCAGCGTGAATACCTTCTTCGGTATCACCACGATGATCATCTCGATTCCTACTGGAGCGAAGATCTTCAACTGGCTGTTCACCATGTACCGTGGCCGCATCCGCTTCACAGTGCCTATGCTGTGGACGATCGGCTTCATGGTGACCTTCGCCATTGGCGGTATGACCGGCGTGCTGCTGGCCGTTCCTCCCGCAGACTTTGTGCTGCACAACTCGCTGTTCCTGATCGCCCACTTCCACAACGTGATTATTGGTGGCGTGGTGTTTGCCGTGTTTGCCGGTATCAACTACTGGTTCCCCAAGGCTTTCGGCTTCCGCCTGAACGAGTTCTGGGGCAAGGCTTCCTTCTGGTTCTGGCTGGTCGGTTTCTGGGTTGCCTTCACTCCCCTGTACATCCTGGGTCTGATGGGCGTGACTCGTCGTGCCAACCACTTTGACGATCCTTCTCTGCAAATCTGGTTCATCGTTGCTGCCTGCGGCGCTGCCCTGATTGCTGCGGGTATCGGCTGCTTCTTCATCCAGCTGGGCGTGTCCATCTGGAAGCGCAACGAACTGCGTGACGAAACTGGCGACCCATGGGAAGGCCGTACCCTGGAATGGGCCACCTCCTCTCCTCCTCCCCAGTACAACTTCGCTTTCACCCCCGTGGTGCACGAAATTGACGCCTGGACTGACATGAAGAAACACGGCTATCAGCGTCCGCTGACCGGTTTCGAGCCCATCCACATGCCTGCCAACACTGGCGCTGGCGTGGTGATCGGCGGCCTGTCCACCGTTCTGGGTTTTGCGCTGATCTGGCACATGTGGCCTCTGGCGATCGCTTCGTTCGCCGCGACCATCCTGGCTTCGATCATTCATACCTTCAACTACAAGCGTGACTACTACATCCCTGCAGCCGACGTGGCAGCAACGGAAGCAGCACGCACCAAGCAGCTTGCAGCAGCCCATGTCTAATACACATATCAACGCTGGCGGCGCGGCCGCCCTGGCTCCACGCGAGTACCACCTCGCGCACGAGCCCCACCCAGAAAACGGCACCTCGCTGGGCTTCTGGCTCTACCTGATGAGCGACTGCCTGATCTTTGCAGCCCTGTTCGCCACCTATGGCGTACTGGGTCGCAACTATGCAGGTGGTCCTTCCGGCAAGGATCTGTTTGATCTGTCGCTGGTGGCCATCAACACGGCCTTCCTGCTGATGTCATCCATCACCTTCGGCTTTGCCATGCTGCAAAAGCAAAAGAAGAACGTGAACGGCACTCTGCTGTGGCTGGCCATCACCGGCCTGCTGGGCGCAGCCTTCCTGGCTGTGGAACTGTATGAATTCCACCACCTGATCCACGAAGGTGCAACGCCTCAGAGCAGCGCCTTCCTGTCGTCCTTCTTCACACTGGTGGGCACCCACGGTATCCACGTGACCTTCGGTCTGATCTGGCTCATCACCCTGATGATTCAGATCAAGAAGCACGGCCTGATCAATGAGAACGTGCGCCGTATCAACTGCCTGTCCATGTTCTGGCACTTCTTGGACGTGGTCTGGATCGGTGTGTTCACCTTTGTGTATCTGATGGGGGTGCTGTAAATGAGCGCACACGATATCCACGCTGGTCACGACGATCATCACGATCACGACGACCTCCACGTCACCATGGGTGACTATGTGAAGGGCTTCATCCTGGCCGTCATCCTGACTGCCATCCCCTTCTACCTGGTCATGAACAATGTGATCACGGACCGCAGCACGGCTGTGCTGGTTCTGGGCCTGTTTGCCATTGTTCAAGTGGTGGTGCACATGGTGTACTTCCTGCACATGAACGGCAAGATTCAAGGCGGCTGGACCATGCTGTCCACCATCTTCACCGTCATCTTCCTGGCGATTGCGATCTCCGGCACCTTGTGGGTCATGTTCCACATGAACACCAACATGATGCCCGGTCATGAGATGCACCAGCCTGCCAGTCAGGCCGATCATGCTGGTCACACTGCTCCTGCAGTTGTTACACCTTGACTGACCCCATGAAGAACCAGAGCGCTGCGCGGCAGCGCTCTCCCTTCGCCAAGGCGATGCTCGCGATAGTGGGCATCGCCTTGTTTTTAGGGTTTATGACTCTGGGCACCTGGCAAGTCCAGCGCCGCGCCTGGAAGCTTGATCTGATCGAGCGTGTGGACCAGCGCGTGCATACCGCCCCCACACCCGCACCAGCCTCCGGGCAATGGCCACAGATCAATGCTGCCAGCTACGAATACCTGCCCGTCAGCGCCCAGGGCGTATGGCTGGACAAGCAAACCGTACTGAGCAAGGCTCTGACCGAAGCCGGTGCCGGTTTCTGGGTCATGACCCCGCTGCAGCAGGCCGATGGATCGCAGATTCTGATCAACCGCGGCTTTACCCCCGAAAACCTGCGCAGTACCTGGCTCAAGCAGGTTGCCGAATCCACGCCTTCCACCGAGACGGTAAACGTCATTGGCCTGATGCGCATGAGCGAGCCCGGCGGCGGCTTTCTGCGCAAGAACGATGCGGGCAATGGCCAGTGGTTCTCGCGCGATGTGGCAGCCATGTCCCAGTCCATGGGCCTGAGCCATGCCGCGCCCTACTTCATCGACCAGGGCGTGCCTGCTGGCAACCCCGCCTATACCAAGGACGCCTTCGGCGCCGATGTACTGCGCCCCGGCATGACCGTCATCAAGTTCTCTAACAGCCATCTGGTCTACGCCCTTACCTGGTACGGGCTTGCAGCTATGGTTTTAGGTGCAGCATGGCTGGTTCGCCGCCATGACAAAGCCCTGAGCAAGCAGGACTGAAGCCACCGAGCTTTGTCCATTTGTGACCATGAAGCGCCCTTTCAAGGGCGCTTTTTTTATCTCCACTCAAGCACAGCCCTGCCCGCCTACACCAAAAGCGCATAGCCCCAATGCCTCAGGCAGTTGATGAGTCAAGGACAATTGCAGGGTGAGCAAAAATTCTGATTCCCTGTTCCGCGTACAGCGCCTGACCGAACGGCAGAACATGCAGCTGCTGATTCAGCTGCGCTGGATCGCCGTGGTGGGTCAGGTCGTCACCATCTCGCTGGTGCACTATGGTTTTCATATCACCCTGCCCTTGCTGCCCATGGCTCTGGTGCTGGTGGCACTGGTCGCCACCAATCTGGCCTACATCTACTGGAGCCAGGGCCTGCACCGGCGCGTCACCTCGCGCAGCCTGTTCTTTGCGCTACTGGCCGATGTGCTGGCCCTGACGATTCAGCTCTATCTCAGCGGCGGCGCCAGCAACCCCTTTATTTACCTGTATCTGCTGCAAGGCATCTTGAGCGCCGTGCTGCTGCGCCCCCACTACACTTGGTGCGTGGTGGCCGCCTCGTTTGTCGGCGTGATTGGCCTGACGCTGTTTCACCAGCCGCTGCATGTACAGTTTCATAGCCAGGAAGGCCTGCCCAGCCTTTATGTGGTGGGCGTGCTCATCAGCTTTGCGCTGACCAGCATTCTGACCATCGTATTTTTGACCCGCATTGTGGACAATATGCGCCGCCGCGACACCCGCCTCTCGGACATGCGCCAGCGCGCCAGCGATGAAGAACACATCGTGCGCCTGGGCCTGTTGGCCACCGGTGCGGCCCATGAGCTGGGAACGCCCATGGCCACCATGTCCGTCATTCTGGGCGACTGGCAGCATATGCCCGCCCTGATGCAGGATGAAGACCTGCGCGAAGACCTGCATGAGATGCAGCGCCAGTTGCTGCGCTGCAAATCCATCGTCTCCGGGGTGCTGCTCTCAGCCGGAGAAACCCGGGCCGAAGGTGCAGAAAGCACTACCTTTGTGAGCTTTGTCCAAGGCATCGTCAGCCACTGGCAATCGCACCACAGCGTGGTTCACTTCGCCCTCAACAACCAGGGCGTGGACGATTTCGCCATGCTCTCAGATACTGCGCTGCAGCAAATGATTTGTAATTTGCTGGACAATGCACTGGAAGCCTCACCGGACTGGGTGGAGCTGAGCCTGAGCAGCGATGCCCAGCAAGTGCTGCTGCAAGTGCGCGATCATGGCCCCGGCTTTGATCCTGCCGTGCTGCAGCAACTGGGCCAGTGCCATGTCTCCACCAAGCAAGAGCGCCCCGGCCGTGGTCTGGGCCTGTTTCTGGTGATGAACGTGGTGCGCGCACTCAACGGTCAGGTTCAGGCCCGCAATCTGCCCGCCCACCAAGGCGGCGGCGCGCTGGTCGAAGTCCGGCTGCCGCAGGCCGCCATGGCGATTTGAACCGTTTGTTTGCATGCAAGAAGAACGACTACTGCTGCTCGTCGAAGACGATGCAGCCTTTGCCCGAACCCTCAAGCGCTCTTTTGAGCGCCGCGGCTACCGCGTGCTGCATGCCGTCAGCGGTGAAGATGTGCATTCTCTGCTGCTGCACCACCAGCCCCAGTATGCGGTGATGGACCTCAAGCTCGCGGGCAATGCCTCGGGCCTGAACTGCGTGCAGATGCTGCACCAGCAAAACCCTGAAGCCCTGATCGTCGTGCTGACCGGCTACGCCAGCATTGCCACCGCCGTCGAAGCCGTCAAACTCGGCGCCTGCCACTATCTGGCCAAACCCTCCAACACTGACGACATCGAAGCCGCATTTGGCCGCATCGAGGGCCGCACCGATGTGGAAGTCAGCAACCAGACCACCTCCATCAAAACACTGGAGTGGGAACATATCCACGAAACGCTGGCCGAAACCGGCTTCAACATCTCTGAGGCCGCACGCCGCCTGGGCATGCACCGCAGAACCCTGGCACGCAAGCTGGAAAAACGCCAGGTCAAATAAGGCCTGAGACGGTAACGCCTTACTGCTTTCATTATTTTCATAGCAGTCAGCGCATAGGTCTCCTTGGCTTTCTCTGCAAAAGCACCTGAAAACCTTAGATCGCTTACGCAAGCTGCTTCATAAGCAAGAGCAGCGCCAGCACTCACCAGCGAAATTGCTGCGGGCGACATTCCCCTGACAAACAAGCGCGCAAAAATCACAGCCCCCGCCCCCTCGGGGAGGCTTGATTTCACGACAAAAACGCGATGCATAAAGCAATTGGTTGCAGCATACAACTTTATAGTTGTATCATGCAACCATCCTGCTTTCATGTATCTGCCATGACGACTTCCGAAGTTGATTCCATCCGAAATGCCTCTCGCTTGCTGGTGAGAGAGCTGGGCTTTATGCAGCCAACGCTTGCCTCCACGAATTACTCTGCATCTGCAGTACATGCGCTGCTGGAAGTTGATGGCAGTGAAACCATGACGTCGGCACAGCTTGTGCAGCGACTGGGGCTGGAAAAATCCAGCGTCAGCCGCATGCTGGCAAAGCTGATTACAGCCGGAGAACTGTACGAAGAAGCAGACAGCAGCGATGCACGCATCAAACTGCTGCGGCTGACAGGGCAAGGCCGCACCACGGTGGCGCACATTCATGCGTTTGGGCAGGCACAGGTACAAAGTGCGTTCAAACACCTCAACCGTTCTCAGCAGCAAGCCGTCGCACAAGGACTGTCTGCCTACGCGGGCGCGCTACAGGCGCATCGCCTGAACAGTCAGGCGCCAGAGCCATCAAGTGCAGTAACGGTGACCACCGGATACCAGCCCGGCATGGTGGGGCGCATTACAGAGATGCACGCCACTTTCTACGCGGCCAATTCAGGGTTTGGGCAGTTTTTCGAGAGCCAGGTTGCTACAGGCGTCGCCGAATTTGCGGGGCGCCTGCAAGAGCCCTGCAACCGCGTGTGGCTGGCCATGCTCAACGGCCGAATCGTTGGCTCATTGGCCATCGACGGTCAGGACCTGGGCGACAACAAAGCTCACCTGCGCTGGTTTGTGCTGGACGACGGCTGCAGAGGCAGCGGCATTGGCCGCGCCATGATGGCCGAAGCGATGGCGTTTTGCGATCGCCGAGGGTTTGCCGAAGTCCACCTCTGGACTTTCAAGGGCCTTCATGCAGCACGCAAGCTGTATGAAGCCTCGGGCTTTCAGCTGATGCATGAAGAGCAAGGCGAACAATGGGGAAGCACTGTCACAGAGCAGCAATTTGTTCGCGTGTGCCAACCTGCTTGATGGGACGGCTTCATATGGCCCACACATCAAGATGCAGCAAGCGAGTCTTATTCAATATTGATAGCTGTCAGCGCTTGCCACATCTGAATTTCACAAATAATTCATTTAAATCTGGCGTGTAGAAAGCGCTTATCGCTCCTGCAACAAGAGCAATCGCCAGCAAAGTGCAGACAAAAAAACCGGCAGCGTCACCACTGCCGGTTTTTTTTGTGGGGTTAAAGACTTTCGTCTTTGGCCTTAATCGGCCACCGCCTGCTCAGGCTGGTCCTTGGGCTGGTCCTTGGGCAGTTCGGTGATCTCGAGCTTGACATCGCCCTTGCCTTCGTTACCGGCTTCGTCCCAGTCCACTTCCAGGCGACCGCCGTTGACCAGACGGCCAAACAGCAGCTCATCAGCCAGCGAGCGGCGGATGGTGTCCTGAATCAGGCGCTGCATGGGGCGCGCGCCCATCAGCGGGTCAAAGCCCTTCTTGGCCAGATGCTTGCGCAGGTTGTCGCTGAAGGTGACATCCACCTTCTTCTCGGCCAGTTGCTGCTCCAGTTGCAGCAGGAACTTGTCGACCACGCGCAGAATGATCTGTTCATCGAGCGGCTTGAAGCTGACGATGGCATCCAGACGGTTGCGGAACTCTGGCGTGAACAGGCGCTTGATGTCGCCCATTTCATCACCCGCCTCACGGGGGTTCGTGAAACCGATGGTGGCCTTGTTCATGGTCTCGGCACCCGCATTCGTGGTCATGATGATGATCACGTTGCGGAAGTCGGCCTTGCGTCCGTTGTTGTCGGTCAGCGTGCCATGGTCCATGACCTGCAGCAGCACGTTGAAGATGTCCGGATGCGCTTTCTCGATTTCGTCGAGCAGCAGCACCGAATGCGGCTTCTTCGTCACAGCTTCGGTCAGCAGACCACCCTGGTCAAAGCCCACGTAGCCGGGAGGCGCACCAATCAGGCGCGACACCGCATGGCGTTCCATGTACTCCGACATGTCAAAGCGGATCAGGTCCACACCCAGGATGTAGGCCAGCTGCTTGGCGGCTTCCGTCTTGCCGACGCCCGTGGGG
Organism: Comamonas fluminis; assembly: GCF_019186805.1. Lineage (NCBI taxonomy): Bacteria > Pseudomonadati > Pseudomonadota > Betaproteobacteria > Burkholderiales > Comamonadaceae > Comamonas > Comamonas fluminis. Next base: position 2,547,064 of record NZ_CP066783.1, read on the forward strand.
CCGGAGAACAGGAAGGAGCCAATCGGCTTGTCTGGCTTGCCCAGACCCGAGCGCGACATCTTCACGGCAGACGACAGCACTTCCAGCGCCTTGTCCTGACCGAAGACCACGCTCTTCAAATCACGCTCCAGCGTCTGCAGCTTGCTGCGGTCGTCGTTGCTGACGTTGGCAGGCGGAATGCGCGCAATCTTGGCCACAATGGCTTCGATCTCGGCCTTGCCAATGGCTTCCTTGCGCTTGTCCTCAGGGGCAATGCGCTGGGCAGCACCGGCTTCGTCGATCACGTCAATCGCCTTGTCGGGCAGGTGACGGTCGTTGATGTACTTGGCCGACAGCTCCGCCGCTGCCTGCAGGGCTTCCTGCTCGTACTTGATGGCGTGGTGCTCTTCAAAGCGCGACTTCAGGCCCTTGAGGATGTCCACAGTCTCGGCCACGGTAGGCTCAACCACATCCACCTTCTGGAAACGACGCGACAAGGCCGCGTCTTTTTCGAAGATGCCACGGTATTCCGTGAAGGTGGTTGCACCAATGCAGCGCAGCTGACCGCTGGACAGCGCAGGCTTCAAGAGGTTGGACGCATCCAGCGTGCCGCCAGAAGCAGCACCAGCGCCGATCAGCGTGTGGATTTCGTCGATGAACAAAATCGCGTGCGGCTTGTCCTTGAGGGACTTGAGCACGCCTTTGAGGCGCTGCTCGAAATCACCACGGTACTTGGTACCCGCCAGCAGCGCGCCCATGTCCAGCGAGTAAACCACGCCGTCCTTGAGCACATCGGGCACCGTGCCTTCGGTGATGCGCCATGCCAGACCCTCAGCAATCGCGGTCTTGCCCACGCCAGCTTCGCCCACCAGCAGCGGGTTGTTCTTGCGGCGGCGGCACAGGATCTGAATCGTGCGCTCGACTTCGTATTCGCGCCCAATCAGCGGATCGATCTTGCCTTCCTTGGCGGCCACGTTCAGGTTGAGCGTGAACTGCTCCAGTGGCGAGGCTTTTTCGTTTCCACGCTCACCACCAGCGCCCTCTTCACCTTCCGAAGGGGCTTCGGACTTGGCGGGCTCTGGAGGCTCACCCTTTTTGATGCCGTGGGCGATGAAATTGACCACATCCAGGCGCGTCACGCCCTGCTGGTGCAGGTAGTACACGGCATGGGAATCTTTTTCACCAAAGATGGCGACCAGCACATTCGCGCCCGTCACCTCTTTTTTGCCATTGCCTGTGGACTGCACATGCATGATGGCGCGTTGAATCACACGCTGGAAACCCAGCGTGGGCTGTGTATCCACCTCTTCGGTGCCCTCGACCTGCGGGGTGTTGTCCTTGATGAAGTTGGACAGCGATGCACGCAAATCGTCGATATTGGCCGCGCATGCGCGCAGCACCTCGGCTGCACTGGGGTTGTCCAGCAAGGCCAGCAGCAGATGCTCCACGGTAATGAACTCGTGGCGCTGCTGCCGGGCCTCGACAAACGCCATGTGCAAGCTGACTTCCAGTTCCTGAGCGATCATGTGCGACTCCTTTCGGCTTGCTTGGTTTGACTCACTGCTAACTAATCTTGGGGCGACTGGCGCTTATTCAACAGGCTCAAATGTCGCCTGCAGCGGATGGCCTGCTTTTTGTGCGGCCTGCAGCACCTGCTCGACCTTGGTGGCCGCCACGTCCTGCGAATACACACCGCAGACACCGCGACCATCGAGGTGGATCTTGAGCATGATCTGGGTGGCGGACTCACGGTCTTTACCGAAAAGCTCCTGCAGCACGGCGATCACAAACTCCATGGGCGTGAAGTCATCGTTGAGCATCACGACCTGGTACATGCGCGGCGGCACAAGGCGCTGACGGCGGCGCTCCAGCACCACGGAATCACCACCGTCAGGCGGATTGCTGATCGCTGGTGGAACCGGAGGAATTGAAGGGGGTTGGGTAGCCATGAAATCCATTCTAGCGAGCCATTGCGCTGTTTTTGCGCTGGCATATGCATAGCATTGTTAAGGATTTCAAGCCCTGTTGTGCGGAATCAATGACTTAGGCCAAAAACCACGGTCAAACCCTGATAAATAAAGCGCTCGCCGCTATGAAATTAAGTAGCGAGCGCTTCAGGGATTTGCGCGGCACGCACACCGCGCCATTCATCAGTCGTAAACCACCTTGACCTGGCCCGAGCCGACCGAGCCAAACCAGGCCGCCAGCGCGGCGTCTGAGGGGTAGAAGCGGCTGCTCTCGCCCAGCGCCAGCTCGCAGCTGGCCGAGCCGCGCTGGTCGCGGCAGATCAGATCCAGCCGCACCTTCACACCGTGGTGAATATTGCCGTTCTCGGTTTCTTCCACCTTGGCCGGGAACTGGCGCAGCAGCGCCGGCACATCGGGCATGTGTTCGCCCACGCTGACCTGCAGATAGCGGGCAAAGCGGCAGCGTGCATCGGCCAGACTCCACGCCTGCTGCACCTTCATGCGCAGGCCGCCGCTGAAGCGATCGGGCTGCAGACGGCCTGAAACGACGACAAATTCGTCTTCCTTGAGCACATCCGCGCAAAGGGCCATGGTTTTTTCGTCGATGGAGGCTTCAATCGTGGCCGATTTATCGTCCAGCGCAAAAATACTGAGCTTGCCGCGCTGGCCGTTGATGGTGCGCAGCCCGCTGATGATGCCTGCCATGACCTGGGGCTCGCGGCTGTCGCGCATCTCGCCAATGGGCGTGCGCACAAAGCGCCGCACCTCGGTTTCCACCTCATCGAACAGGTGCCCGGTCAGGTAAAAGCCAATGGCCGTCTTTTCCAGCGTCAGCTTTTCCTTCACGCCCCAGGGCAGTACATCGGCCATGGGTGGCTCTGCCGTGCTGGAGCCCAGGGCATCGTCGCCCATCATGTCGAACAGACCGCCCTGGTCGGCATTGGCAATCGAGGTTGCCGCAAAGCCAAACGCGGTATCCAGCGTGGCCAGCAGCGAGGCGCGGTTCATGTCGATGTTGTCGAACGCACCACCCTTGATGAGCGCTTCCACCGTGCGTTTGTTGAGCTTGCTGCGATCCACGCGCAGACAGAAGTCAAACAGGCTCTTGAACGGGCCTTTTTCATGGCCGTTGGGACCCGTGCCCTCGCCGTTACGCGCAGCCACTATCGCTTCGATAGCAGCCTGCCCTGTCCCCTTAATGGCTCCAAGGCCATAACGTATGACTTTATCGGTCACCGGCTCAAAACGGTGCACGCCGCGGTTCACATCGGGCATCTCGAAAGTGATGCCCTGCTTGAGCGCGTCTTCGTACAGCACCTTGAGCTTGTCGGTGTTGTCCATTTCCACGGTCATATTGCCGCAGTAGAACTCTGCCGTGTAGTGAACCTTGAGCCAGCCCGTGTGATAGGCCAGCAACGAGTAGGCCGCCGCGTGCGACTTGTTGAAGCCGTAGCCCGCGAACTTTTCCATCAAGTCGAAAACTTCGTCGGCCTTGGCTTCGTCCAGCCCGTTCTTGGCCGCGCCTTCCCGGAAGATCATCCGGTGCTTGGCCATTTCCTCGACTTTTTTCTTGCCCATGGCGCGGCGCAGCAAGTCGGCGCCGCCCAGCGAGTAACCGCCCAGCACCTGGGCGGTCTGCATCACCTGCTCCTGATAGACCATGATGCCGTAGGTCTCGGACAGCACGGGTTCCACCAACGGATGCGGGTATTCCACCACCTCCTTGCCGTGTTTACGGGCAATAAAGGTGGGAATCAGGTCCATGGGGCCGGGACGGTACAGAGCGTTCAGGGCAATCAGGTCTTCTAGGCGCGAGGGCTTGGCTTCCTTGAGCATCTGCTGCATGCCGCGCGATTCAAACTGGAAGACGGCTTCGGTCTTGCCTTCCTGGAACAGCTTGTAGGTCGGATAGTCGTCCAGCGGAATGTTCTCAAACTGGAAGTTCTCCTGGCCCTTGTGGCGCTTCATGATGAATTCGCGCGCAATTTCCAGAATCGTCAGCGTGGCAAGGCCCAAGAAGTCGAACTTCACTAGGCCGACGGCTTCCACGTCGTCCTTGTCATACATGGCCACGGCTGAGGTACTGCCGGGCTGCTGATACAGCGGGCAGAAATCAGCCAGCTTGCCCGGCGCAATCACCACACCACCGGCGTGCATGCCGATATTGCGGGTCATACCCTCCAGGCTTTGCGCCATCTCGATCAGGGTCTTGACGTCTTCCTCGCGCTCAATGCGCTCGGCCAGAATCGGCTCTTCCTTGATGGCGTAGGTGTATTTATCGCCTTCCTTGGGCGGATTGGGCGGGTACTTGAGCGTGACGTGCAGACCCGGCTTGTTCGGGATCAGCTTGGAGATGCCGTCGCAAAACGTATAGCTCATGTCCAGCACGCGGCCCACGTCGCGGATGGCGGCGCGCGCCGCCATGGTGCCGAAGGTCGCAATCTGGCTCACCGCATCGCGGCCATAACGCTGCTTGACGTACTCAATCACCCGGTCGCGGTTCTGCTGACAGAAGTCCACGTCAAAGTCAGGCATGGAAACGCGTTCCGGGTTCAGAAAGCGCTCGAACAGCAGGTTGTATTCCAGCGGATCAAGGTCGGTCACCTTGAGCACATAGGCCACCAGCGAGCCAGCGCCCGAGCCACGGCCCGGGCCCACCGGGCAGCCATTGCCCTTGGCCCATTTAATAAAGTCCGACACGATCAGGAAGTAGCCCGGGAAACCCATCTGCATGATGGTGTTGAGCTCGAACTCCAGCCGCTCCACATAGCGCGGACGCTCAGCCTCGCGCTTGGCCGCATCGGGATACAGGTGAGTCAGGCGCTCATCCAGGCCGTGGTAGGACTCATGGCGGAAGAACTCGTCCATAGTCATGCCATCGGGCACAGGGAAGTTGGGCAGTTGCGGGTTGCCCAGCACCAGCGTCAGGCTACAACGGCGGGCAATTTCCACCGTGTTTTCAATGGCGCTGGGAATGTCGGCAAACAGCTGCTCCATCTCGGCAGCGGTCTTGAAGTGCTGATCGCGCGTGAATTTGCGCACGCGCTTGGCGTTGCCAAGGATTTCGCCCTCGGCAATGCAGACCCGCGCCTCGTGTGATTCGTAGTCGTCCGGCTTGAAGAACTGGATGGGGTGCGTGGCCACCACGGGCAGATTCAGGCGGCTGGCCAGCTTGACGGCAGCCGTCACATGCGACTCATCATCGGCGCGGCCACAGCGCTGCAGCTCGATATAGAAGCGGTGCGGGAACATGGTGGCTAGGCGCTGGGCAATCTCGGCAGCGCCCTTTTCATCACCACGGGTCAGGGCAATACCCACAGGGCCGGCCTGCGCGCCGGAGAGCACGATAAGCCCCTCGCCCAGCTCCTGCAGCCATTCCCACTTGTGCTGCGCCTGGTCCTTGACCACGCCGCGCGTCCAGCCACGGGCCAGCAGCTCGGCGATGTTGTGATAGCCAAGCTTGCTTTGCACAAGCACGATGATGCGCGAGGCAGGCGCGTCTCCCACGCCCTCCATGACGATTTCGGCGCCCAATACGGGCTTGACGCCCTTGGCGCGACCTTCGCGGTAGAACTTGATACCGCCAAAAAGGTTGTTGAAGTCAGTGATGGCCATCGCCACCTGCCCGTCTTCGGCGGCAGCCTTGATCAGGGCATTGACGCGGTTGGTTCCGTCAACGACGGAAAATTCTGTGTGCAGGCGCAGGTGGACAAACATGGGCGCTATTGTAGAAAGAGCGACTCGCCCCTGCCCGCTCAATGACTCTGCAATTGGCTCAAACGGTAAAGACTGGCCCAAGTGACGACGCGCAGCAACATCAGCCCATTACAATGCCTTGCTTCCGGTCCCCCATTGTGCTGGTGTATGGTGTAGGTTTTACGCCCTCTCACAGTGCCTGACCGGCCTGTTCTACTTCCAGCCAATGTTTGTCAGAAAACTGTCCACCATGCCGCGTATTTCACTGACTCTAGTTCCTGCCGTGTTAGTTGCCGCTGCCCTGGCAGGCTGCTCCAGCACCAAGGACGACCCAACGGCAAAGTGGACACCCGATCGCATCTACACCGAAGCGCGTGACGAATCCTCTTCCGGCGCCTACGACAAGGCCGTGCCACTGTTTGAAAAGCTGGAAGGCCGTGCCGCCGGTACGCCTCTGGCCCAGCAGGCCCAGCTGGAAAAAGCCTATGCCCAGTACAAGGGTGGTGAAAAAGTGCAGGCTCTGGCCACGCTGGACCGCTTCATGAAGCTGCACCCCGCCAGCCCCGCCATGGATTACGCCCTGTACCTCAAAGGCCTGACCAACTTCAACGACAACCTGGGCATGTTCGGCTGGCTGACCCGCCAGGACTTGTCCGAGCGTGACCAGAAGGCCGCCAAGGATTCGTTTGAGTCGTTCCGCGAGCTGGTTACGCGCTTTCCCGAATCGAAATACGCTGAAGACTCCCGCCAGCGCATGCAGTACATCGTGAACTCGCTGGCCCAGTACGAAGTTCACGTGGCCAAGTACTACTACAGCCGCGGCGCCTATGTGGCGGCCATTGCACGCTCGCAAGCCGCCATCAAGGACTACCAGAACGTACCCGCCGTGCGCGACGCCATGGTGGTGCTGGTCAAGTCCTATGACGCACTGGGCATGACCCAGCTGCGTGACGATGCCCAGCGCGTGCTGGAGACCACCTACGCCAATAACTCTGAGCTGAAGTACAGCAAGGAAGAGAAAAAGTCCTGGTGGAAGCTCTGGTAAGAAACACCAAGCGCTCTTGCGGCGCCTGATGTTTGAGGGCTGCAAGCTTTCCCATCGCGAGGAACTTGCAGCCCTCGGTGTTTCAAGCCTCTGAAATTGCAGTCTCTCAAGCCCCTGGCCCTCTGCCTTGGGCAAGATCATCAAGGGCTTGCTCAAACGCTGGCTGCCCGCCCAGCAGCCGCATCGGGGGCAATGCGGCCACCAGCTCTGCGCCATAGCTCATGCTGATCAGGCGTGTATCGCAGACCACCAGCACTCCCCTGTCGGTTTCACTGCGAATCAAACGGCCCGCCCCTTGCTTGAGCGCCATGGCTGCCTCGGGCAGCATGTAATCGTGAAACGCAGTTCTGCCCACAGATTCCAGACGTCTGGAGCGCGCTTCCACCAGAGGGTCGTCCGGCGGCGGAAATGGCAGCTTGTCGATGACTACCAGTTGCAGCACGTCCCCGGGCAAATCGACCCCTTCCCAGAAAGTGGCTGACGCCACCAGAATGGCGCCGCGCTGAGAGCGCACCGAGCCTGCGACCATGAAGCGCTCGACCAGCGCCAGCTTGGGCGCTTCCCCTTGCACCAGAACATCGAGTTCGGTGAACAGCCCCAGAGAGGCGCGCAGGGCTTCGCTGATGGCCTGCAAGGCCCTGAGCGTGGTGGTCAGCACCAGAGTGCGCCCGCCTATGCGCTGGGCTGCATCCAGCACCAGTTGCGCCACCTGCTGGCTGTGCTGGGCGCTGCCTGCAGCAACAAAAGGATGCGGCACATACAGCCCGGCGTGACTGGGGTAGTCAAAGGGGCTGTCCACCGTCAGCACCCTGGCACCGCGCAGGCCGCAGGGCTCGGTAAACCAGCTCAGCTGTGCATCGCTGCCCAAAGTGGCTGAGGTAAAAATCCAGCTCTTGCGCTCATGGGCATTTCGCTGATCGCTATCTATTTCTTCATCTTCCCCCACATTGCGACGCAGCAGCCGCTCGCGCATGATGCGGGCAATCGACAGTGGCGACTCCAGCATGCGCAAATGCAGCCGCCCCACTTCCAGCCAGCGCACCGAGTCTTCATCGGCTGCCCCGGCAAAGCGGGCCAGCCGGGTCAGCAGCTCACTGCCGCGTTCGTACAGACGCTGCAAATCAGCGGCCATGGCCTCCATGGCTGCCAGCGGCAGGAGCAAGGCCCGCAGGCTCTGGCCCAGCCTCACCAGCGCCGCCCGCCACAGCGCGGCATCCAGCCCCTGCGGCGTGACGGCCGGCCAGGGCAGCCGCCCGCCCGCGGGAATATCGCCGGCCTGCAGGCGCAGCTCGCGCACGGCCTGCTCCAGCGTGGCGCACAGCACCAGCCAGTCGGCCATGCCACGCGCATGTTCCTGGGTCACGCGAAGCGCATCCCGGGCGTAGCCAATCAGTTGCTGGCTCGATAGCGCATCGCCCGCGAACTGCACGCCCGTGTCGTTGAGCTGATGGGCCTCATCCACCACCACTACACCCGTGCTGGGCAGCAGTTGCGCCATGCCGGAGTCCCGCACGTCCAGATCGGCAAACAGCAGGTGATGGTTGATAACCACCACATCGGCCTGCAGCGCCTGCTGGCGTGCCTGGTTGACGTGACAGCCTTGCCAGTGCGGGCAGTCCGAGCCCACGCAGTTGTCACGGGTCGATGTCACCAGCGGCACGACAGCAGAGCGCTCATCCAGCGCTGTCATCTCTGCCATGTCGCCGGTGGTGGTGATTCTGGCCCAGCGCTCCACATCAGCTACCTGGCGCAGCACCTGCGGATCTTGCGGCGCGGTACGGCCCTGGCGCACCCGATCCAGCCGCTCAAGGCACAGGTAGGCCGAGCGCCCCTTGAGCCGCGCCATGCGCAGCGGCAAGCCCAGGCCATGCACCAGACGCGGGAGATCGCGGGCAAACAGCTGATCCTGCAGCGCCTTGGTCGCCGTAGAGACCAGCACGCGCTGGCCACTGTAGAGCGCAGGCACCAGATAGGCATAGGTCTTGCCCACACCGGTGCCAGCCTGCGCCACCAGCACAGCGCCGTCTTCAATCGCCTGAGCCACGGCCATGGCCATCTGCGTCTGCCCGGCTCGCGGGTGAAACGCAGGTTCGGCCACAGACAGTGCACCATCCGGGGAAAAAGCGGCTGCCACCGCGTCCGACAATTGACTCAAGACGATTTTTCACTTTCCAGTCCCACACAGCGCACCGACCGGCGGGCGATAAAATACGGGACTTACAGATACACGTATTACAAGCTTTACATGTCACCCAACTACCGTATCCAGGCTGCCACAGGCATTCACCGTGGAGACCGGGAGTACCAGCAAGACCAGGTCCTGCTGATGGCCCACCCTTATGCCAAAGGCTGCATTCTGGGTGTGGTGGCGGATGGCATGGGCGGACGCAGCGGCGGCCGCAAGGCCTCAGACCAGGTCATGCTGACTGCACGCCAGCTGTTCGAGCGATTCGAGCCTGCCCATGAAGACTGCGCCCGCATGCTGCGCACCATTGTGCAGGATGCGCACACCGTCATCCGGCTCACGGCCATTGCTGCGGAGCAAGAGCCGCACAGCACCATCGCTGCGTTTGTTGTTTTGCCCGACGGTGTCTGCCACTTCATGCATTCGGGCGACTCGCGGCTGTATCACTTTCACGGCCAGCAGCAAATGCATCGCAGCAAGGACCACTCCTATGTGCAGGCACTGGTTGACCGTGGCGACATCACTGACGAGCAGGCTCAGAACCACCCCCAGTCCAATATTTTGCTGGGCTGTCTGGGTGCCGCCACAGCTCCGCCGATGGAGCACCATGTCATCGCCAAGCTCCAGCCCGGTGACAGCCTGATGGCCTGCTCGGACGGCGTCTGGCACTACTTCACCGCCCAGGAGCTGGGGGCTGTGCTGGAGGCGCTCTCTCCACGCGAAGCCTCGCAGTTTCTGATCGAAAAAGCGCGCCTGCGCTCCAATGGCGGCGGTGACAATCTGTCGCTGGCCATTCTCAAGCTCGAAGCTGCAGCCGCCAACTGACTGATTGCACAAAAAAAGACGCAAGCCCTTGATAGGATTGCGTCAGCAGCAATTATTTTGATAGCACTAATCGTGCTTGCCGTGTCTGCCGTTCTTACGGTGCTGGTGCGGGCAAGGGCGCTGCTTTCTTGCCGCCCTCCTGCGCCTTTTTCAGCATGCTGGCCTTGTGCGCCTCGGCTTCCCTGAGCTTGGCTTCGTGATCGGCCCGGGCCTTGGCTTCGCGCTCGGCACGGCCCTGATCGGCCTGGGCACGATTTTGCTCATGGCGGCGCACATAGTCGCTTTGTCTGGCTGCGCGCTGCTGCGCCTCCGTCTGGCGCTGTGCACGCGCGGCCTCTTCATCCACCGCAGGCTTGGCGCCTGAGCCCTGAGGGCCTGGCGCAGAGCGAGGCGTCTTGTCGCGCTGCTGCGCCTTCATGGGCACAGCAGCATTCTCAGCTTTCTTCTCTTCGATGGTTTTAAGGCGCTCAGCCGCTTTTTCCTTGCGCTCCACCTCGTTGATCTGCAGCTCTCGCGCACGCAATGGTGCATCTTTTTCGCGGGCAGCCGCCCGGGCATCAGCCAGGCAGCCTTCCACCGCAAACTTCTGATAGCAGAGCTTTTCGTCTTCTAGGCTCTGGTGCTCAATCATGCTGCGCTTGGCCTGAATCTCTTTTCGCTCTGCTTCCCACTCTTTGCGCAGGCGTTCACGCTCTTTGTCCTGAGCCACTTTTTTCGCCTGTTTGGCATCCGCACTCCCCGCTGGCACTGCCGGTGCAGCGGATGCCGGAGCGGGCACGGGCGGCGTGGATGGTGCAGATGGCGTCGCAAGCGCAGAACCCGCCACGCACAAAGCAGCCAGCGACAGCGCCGCAGTGCGGCCACTGCGTTCAAGAGAGGCAGAAATCAAAGCAGAGAGTTTGGACATCTTCATGAGCGATATACGGGCCATAGGGGGACCATAGGGGCCATACAGGGGCACACAGGGCATAAGCCCAACAGCCACATCTTAAAACTCCCGCAGCACCATTCAGGTCAACCGGGTGTCCACCACACGGCGCTCCAGTGCCAGATATTCCTTGGAGCGCATCTCGTTCAGACGCGAGACCGTGCGCGGGAATTCGTGGGCCAGCGGGCCTTCGGTGTAGATTTTCTCGGGCGGTACGGCCGCTGAGATGATGAGTTTGACGTGGCGGTCATACAGCACGTCCACCAGCAGCGTAAAGCGCCGCGCAGCCGATGCCATGTTGACATGCAGTTCCGGCACATCCGACAGCAAGATGGTGTGAAACTGCGTGGCAATTTCCAGATAGTCATTCTGCGAACGCGGGCCACCGCACAGTTCGCGGAAATCAAACCAGATCATGCCGCCCGCACGGCGCTTGGCCGCAATCTGGCGGGTCTCGATCTGCATCACCGGCTCTTCGTCATGCGCTTCTGCTAGGCGGTTGAAGGTTTCCTCCATCTCGGCATCGGCCTCAGCACCCAGCGGGCAGTGGTAGAGCTTGGCGTCTTCCAGCGTGCGACGGCGGTAGTCGGTGCCGTTGTCCACGTTCACCACTTCCATGCGCTCCTTGAGCAGCGCAATCGCGGGCAGGATACGGTCACGGTGCAAGCCGCCGGGGTAAAGCCCGTCTGGCTCGAAGTTGGAGGTGGTGACAAAGCCCACGCCGTTGGCAAACAGCGACTCCAGCAGCTTGTAGAGAATCATGGCATCCGTGATGTCGGAGACATGGAATTCGTCAAAGCAGATCAGCTTGTACTTCTTGGCAATCTTGGCACCCAGCGCATCCAGCGGATTCTGCGTGCCTTGCATCAGGTGCATCTCGCGGTGCACCTCGCGCATGAATTCGTGAAAGTGCAGGCGCACCTTGCGCTTGATGGGCACGGCATTGAAGAAGCAGTCCATCAGAAAGCTCTTGCCGCGCCCCACACCGCCGAACATATAGACACCCTTGGGCAGATCGGGGTGGTTGATCAGTTTCTTGAGTGCATTGGAGCGCTTGCCCTTGTACACCGTCCACTCGTCGGCACAGCGCTGCAGCGCCTCGACAGCTCGCAGTTGCGCGGGATCGCTTTTGAAACCCTTGGCGGCCAGTTCTGCCTCGTAGGCCTGTTTTACATTCACCGTCTTGTCTCCAGATGCTCAAAAAACAATAGCTGCTAGCGCTTATGGACTAAGCGATAGCAGCCATTTTGTTCTGAATTCTAAAAGAAACTTCAGCTTGCGCGCCGACACATCACAGCCATGTCATAAGTCTGCGCGCAAGACTGAAAAAACTTTAGAAGTTCAAAGTGCGCTTGTCCACGGCCAGGGCCGCTTCCTTGGTGGATTCGGACAGCGATGGGTGTGCGTGGCAGATGCGGGCAATGTCTTCGCTCGATGCCTTGAACTCCATGGCCACCACGGCTTCAGAGATCAGCTCGGACACCATGGGGCCCACCATGTGCACGCCCAGGATTTCGTCGGTCTCAGCATCCGCCAGGAACTTCACCATGCCGGTGGTATCGCCCAGTGCGCGTGCGCGACCGTTGGCCAGGAAGGGGAAAGTGCCAGCCTTGTACTTCACGCCATCGGCCTTCAGTTGCTGCTCGGTGCGGCCCACCCATGCCACTTCAGGGCTGGTGTAGATCACGGAAGGCAGCGTAGCGAAGTTCACGTGACCGTGCTGGCCCGCAATGCGCTCGGCCACGGCCACAGCCTCTTCTTCGGCCTTGTGCGCCAGCATGGGGCCACGCACCACGTCGCCCACCGCCCACACGCCTGGCAGATTGGTCTTGCACAGGTCATCCACCACAATGCAACCGCGCTCGTCCAGGGCCAGGCCCACGGCTTCAGCGTTCAGGCCATTGGTGTTGGCAGTACGGCCAATGGAGACAATCAGCTTGTCCACTTCCAGCGACACGGCTTCGCCCTTGGCGTTGGTGTAGGCAACGGACACGCCCTTCTTGCCAACCTTGACTTCGCCAACCTTCACGCCCAGCTCGATCTTCAGACCTTGCTTGTCGAAAGCCTTCTTGGCTTCCTTGGCGATTTGCTCGTCCACGGCGGGCAGGAACTTGTCCATGCCTTCGAGCACGGTCACTTCCGTGCCCAGACGGCGCCAGACCGAACCCATTTCCAGGCCGATCACGCCGGAACCGATCAGACCCAGCTTCTTGGGCAGCTTGCCCAGGCTCAGAGCGCCGTCGTTGGACAGGATGTGCTCTTCGTCGAAAGGCACGCCAGGCAGTGCACGGGCGTTGGAGCCTGTGGCCACCACGATCTGCTTGCCGGTGATGGTTTCTTCTTCCTTGCCAGCCACCTTGATTTCGTAGCCGCCTTCAACAGCCTTGACGAAGGAGCCACGGCCGTGGAAGAAAGTGACCTTGTTCTTCTTGAACAGGTACAGGATGCCGTCGTTGTTCTGCTTCACGATCGCTTCCTTGCGACCGATCATCTTGGCCACATCCATCTCGACCTTGCCGGTGGAGATGCCGTGGTCAGCAAAGTGCAGCTTGGCATGCTCGTAGTGCTCGGAAGACTGCAGCAGCGCCTTCGAGGGGATGCAACCCACGTTGGTGCAAGTGCCGCCAGGAGCAGCGCCGCCAGCGGCGTTCTTCCACTCGTCGATACAGGCGACGTTGAAACCCAGTTGTGCAGCACGGATGGCAGCGATATAGCCGCCGGGGCCTGCGCCGATCACGACGACGTCAAATTGCTTGCTCATGATTCAAATCTCTTGGTGTTGGGTACTTAAAAAACCCACCGCAGGGCTGCGTGGCCAAGGGTGGGTTTAGCTCATCTCAGATCGTCTGAAACTACTTCAGTTCACTGCGCCTGAACTTGCGCGGCACATGCCAGCGGCAGCCGCGCAAGGGCCGCCCCGCCGCGCTGGCTGCGTCCCCCTACCCGAATTGCAAGGCAATTCGAGAGAAGGGGGAAGGCGCGCAGCGCCACAGGGGGTTGGCTCATGTTTACAGGTCAAACAGGAGGCGGGAAGGATCTTCCAGCGCGTCCTTCATGGCCACCAGGCTCAGCACGGCTTCGCGGCCGTCGATAATGCGGTGGTCATAAGACATGGCCAGATAGTTCATGGGGCGAACCACCACTTGACCGTTTTCGACCACAGCGCGGTCCTTGGTGGCGTGCACGCCCAGGATGGCGGACTGAGGGGGGTTGATGATGGGGGTGGACATCATCGAGCCGAAAGTACCGCCATTGGAGATGGAGAAGGTGCCGCCAGTCATTTCGTCAATGCCCAGCTTGCCTTCCTTGGCCTTCTGACCGAATTCGGCAATCTTCTTTTCGATGTCGGCGAAGCTCATCTGGTCTGCATTGCGCAGGATGGGCACCACCAGACCGCGAGGCGAGCTCACAGCGATACCGATGTCGAAGTAGCCGTGATAGACGATGTCGTTGCCGTCGATCGAGGCGTTCACTGCGGGGAACTTCTTCAGGGCGTGCACAGCCGCCTTGACGAAGAAGGACATGAAGCCCAGCTTCACGCCATGTTCCTTGGTGAACTGGTCCTGGAACTTCTTGCGCAGGTCCATCACAGGCGCCATGTTCACTTCGTTGAACGTGGTCAGGATGGCGTTGGTCGCTTGCGATTGCAGCAGACGCTCGGCAATACGGGCACGCAGACGTGTCATGGGCACGCGCTGCTCAGGACGGTCACCCAGCTCTTCCTTAGAAGCAGGAGCTGCCACCTGAGGCAGAGCCGCCTTGGGAGCGCCAGTGGGGATGGAGGAGCCAGCCTTGATGGCACCCAGGGCGTCGCCCTTGGTCACGCGGCCGTCCTTGCCTGTGCCAGCCACGTTGGCGGCGGACAGGTTGTTGTCGGCCAGGATCTTGGCAGCAGCGGGCATGGCCACACCGCTCTTGTCGGCGCTGGCGGCAGGTGCTGCAGCGGCAGGAGCCGAAGCAGCGGCTGCCGGGGCAGCAGCAGGCGCAGCGGCGCCAGCCACGGCGTCAGTGTCGATCTTGGCGATCAGTTGCTCGGCGGTAACGGTTGCGCCGTCGCCTTGCAGGATTTCGGTGATCACACCAGCCGAGGGAGCGGGCACTTCCAGCACGACCTTGTCGGTTTCCACTTCGATGAGGATTTCATCGACAGCGACAGCCTCGCCAACCTTTTTCTTCCAGGTCAGCATGGTGGCTTCAGTGATGGATTCGGACAGCTGAGGAACTTTGACTTCAACGATGGCCATTTTGATTCTTTCCAAAAAGTGTTTTGTCTGATACGTGTGCGAACGTAGATAAAGGGGTTACTGCCTTACTTGGTCAGGACAAAACCCTTGAGCTTGGCGAATGCGCCTTCCACCAGTGCCTTTTGTTGCTCTTGGTGCAGATGCGAGTAGCCCACAGCTGGCGATGCGGACGCAGCGCGACCGGAGTAGCCCAGCTTCTGGCCTTCACGCATGTTTTCGTGAATATTGTGCTGGATGAAGAACCAGGCACCCTGGTTCTGTGGCTCATCCTGGCACCACACGATGTCAGTCGCGTTAGCGAACTTCTTTACTTCAGCAGCGAATGCCTTGTGAGGGAAAGGATACAGCTGCTCGACGCGGATGATGGCCACGTCCTTGCTTTCCTTCTCTGCGCGCTTCTTGACCAGGTCGTAGTACACCTTGCCCGAGCAGGCAATGATGCGCTTGACCCTGGCGGCGTTCTTGACCACGGCTTCGTCCTGCTCGGGAATCACGGTCTGGAAACCGCCATTCGTGAACTCGGACAGAGGCGATGTCGCATCCTTGTTACGCAGCAGCGACTTGGGCGTGAAGATGACCAGAGGCTTGCGCAGGTTGCGAACCATCTGGCGACGCAGCACGTGGAAGATCTGGCTGGCCGTTGTGGGCTGCACGATCTGCATGTTGGCGTCAGCGGCCAGCTGCATGAAACGCTCCAGACGCGCCGAGCTGTGCTCAGGACCCTGACCTTCGTAGCCGTGAGGCAGCATCAGTGTCAGGCCATTGATACGGCCCCACTTCACTTCGCCGGAGGCGATGAACTGGTCGATCACCACTTGAGCGCCGTTGGCGAAGTCGCCGAACTGAGCTTCCCAGATCACCAGAGTGTTGGGGTCGTTCGATGCATAGCCGTACTCGAAGCCCAGCACTGCCTCTTCGGACAGGATGGAGTCAATGACGGTGAAGTCAGCCTGATTGTCAGCCACATTCTGCAGAGGAATGTAGGTGCCTTCGTCCCACTTTTCACGCTTTTGGTCGTGAATCACAGCGTGACGGTGTGTGAAGGTGCCGCGGCCCGAATCTTCACCCGACAGGCGCACGGGATAGCCGGAAGCCACCAGAGAGCCCAGAGCCATGGTTTCGCCCATGCCCCAGTCCACGTTCACATCACCACGGCCCATGGCAGCGCGGTCGTCATAGACCTTCTTGACCAGAGCGTGAGGATTGACGGTGGCAGGCAGCGTGGTGATCTTGTCGGCCAGACGCTTCCACTCGGTCAGAGGAATCGCAGTATCGCCAGCATCGGTCCAGGTCTTGCCCACGAAGGGGCTCCAGTCCACGGCGTACTTGCTCTTGAAGTTGGTCAGCACCACTTCCTGAGTGTGACGGCCTTCGTCCATGGCAGCGCGGTAGGCCTTGACCATGTCGTCGCCCAGCGTTTCGCCCAGACCCTGGGTGGCCAGCTTGTCTGCGTACAGCTTGCGCGTGCCGGGGTGGGCACCAATCTTCTTGTACATCAGAGGCTGTGTCAGAGCGGGAGTATCCTGCTCGTTGTGGCCCAGCTTACGGAAACAGACGATGTCCACGACCACGTCCTTGGAGAATTCCATACGGAAGTCCAGGGCCAGCTGCATCGCCAGACACACGGCTTCGGGATCATCACCGTTCACGTGCAGAACTGGAGACTCCACCATCTTCACGATGTCCGTGCAATAGGTGGTCGAGCGCAGGTCGCGGGGGTCAGAGGTGGTGAAACCGATCTGGTTGTTGATGATGATGTGAACCGTACCGCCTGTGGTGTAGCCACGGGTTTCGGACAGTGCCAGGGTTTCCTGGTTCACGCCCTGACCAGCGAAGGCCGCGTCACCGTGCACCAGCACGGGCAGCACTTGCTTGCCCTGAGGGTCATCACGACGGTCCATGCGCGAGCGCACCGAACCTTCGACCACGGGGTTCACGATTTCCAGGTGGGAAGGGTTGAACGCCAGCGACAGGTGCATGGGGCCGCCCTTGGCGGACACATCAGAGCTGAAGCCCTGGTGGTACTTCACGTCACCAGCAGGCAGATCTTCTGGGGCTGTGTGATCGAACTCGGCGAACAGGTCCTTGGGCATCTTGCCCAGGGTGTTGACCAGCACGTTCAGACGGCCACGGTGAGCCATGCCGATGACCACTTCCTGCACGCCCTTGGCGCTGGCGGAGTTGATCAGTTCGTCCATCGCTGCGATGAAGGATTCACCACCTTCCAGCGAGAAGCGCTTCTGGCCCACGTACTTGGTGTGCAGATAGCGTTCCAGGCCTTCGGCCGCTGTCAGGCGGTCCAGAATGCGCTTCTTTTCTTCGGCGTTGAAAACGGGCTTGGAGCGAATCGACTCCAAGCGTTGCTGCCACCAGCGCTTCTGGTTCTGGTCGGTGGCATACATGTACTCAGCACCCATGGTGCCGCAGTAGGTCTCGCGCAGCGCATTGAGCAGCTCGCGCAGAGTCATGGAATCCTTGCCGAAGAAGGTATTGCTGGTGTTGAACACCACTTCCTGGTCGGCGTCGGTGAAGCCGTAGAAAGAAGGCTCCAGCTCGGGGATTTCGGGGCGCTCAGTGCGTTTGAGGGGGTCGAGATCAGCCCAGCGCTGACCCACGTTGCGGTAAGCAGCAATCAGCTGCTGCACTGCGGTACGCTTGCGACCCAGTTCGGAGTCTGCGCCCGAAGCGACAACAACCTTGGTGCCGCCCTGCTTTGCACGTTCGGCAAAGGCGTTGATGACAGGCAGGTGAGGAATGTCTTTGGAATCTGTACCGTCGACTGCAGGCACGTGCTGCAGTGCGTCGAAGTATTCACGCCACGAATCCGGCACGCTGCCAGGATTGGCCAAATAGCTTTCGTACATCTCTTCGACATAGGGGGCATTGCCGCCGAAGAGGTAAGTATTGCCTTGATAGGCTTTGTAAACCGATGACTGATCGCTCATCTTGCGCTGACCTCCGCTTTCCTTCAGAAAGCATTAGCTGGTTTGTGGAACCTTCCGCGACACGGCTGTACCGATTGGCGGATGCGACTGTGGCTAGGGAAGGGCCTTGAGTTGCTGGCGCCATTGTGCCACTGTTCGAGCACTCACTCTTATAAAAGACCATATGTTTACGTTCGCAAGCCTCGCTTACATTGGGCAGGCCCTCTAAACAAGGAAAACCATGCCACTTTTGCCTCTGCACAAACGCAGCTTCATTCTTCTTTTGATAGCAGTCACCGCCGCATTCATCTGGGTTCTCTCGGAATATTCCATGGCAATCTTTTGGGGGGTTGCCTTTGCCATCGTCTTCGCGCCCTTCCACAAACGCGTTGTTGCGCGCATGCCCAACAAGCCCACTCTGGCCGCGATCCTGACTTTGCTTCTCAGTCTTTTCGTCGTCATCTTGCCGCTGGTGCTCATCAGCCTCTCGCTGGTCAAGGAAACCTCTGCCATCTACGAGCGCATCAATAGTGGCAACACCTCGTTTGGCAGCTATCTGCAGCAAATCTTTGACGCCCTGCCCAGCTGGATGACACCGTGGCTGGAAAAGCTGCACCTGGGAACGCTGGAGGAATTGCAAACAAAGCTGTCCAATATTGCGCTGCAGGCCAGCAAGCTGGCGGCCAGCAAGGCCGTGGGACTGGGCCAGAACACGCTGGGCTTTGTCGTGGGCTTCGGCGTGATGCTTTATCTGATGTTCTTTCTGCTGCGCGACGGCAAATCGCTGATTGAACGCATCTGGCGCGCAACCCCGCTGGCACCTGACCACAAGCGTGAACTGGCCATCAAATTTGCCACCGTAATCCGCGCCACCGTCAAAGGCAATCTGGCCGTTGCCGCGGCCCAGGGCGCACTGGGCGGCCTGATTTTCTGGATTCTGGGCATTCAGGGCCCGGTGCTGTGGGCCGTGGTCATGGCGTTTCTGTCCCTGTTGCCCGCCGTAGGCGCAGGTCTGGTCTGGGGGCCGGTGGCCATCTATTTTCTGGCCACTGGCGACACCACCAAGGGTCTGGTCCTGGCCGCCTATGGCACGCTGGTGATCGGCTTTGTGGACAACATGCTGCGCCCGCTGCTGGTTGGCAAAGACACCAAGATGCCTGACTACATTGTGCTGATCTCCACTCTGGGCGGCATGGCCGTCTTCGGGCTGACCGGCTTTGTTCTGGGCCCGGCGATTGCGGCCCTTTTCATGGCCACCTGGGCTATGTTTGCCGAGATGCAGGAGCAGGATGAAGCGACCTGGACCGCCGAGCACGCGGAGTTAGCCCGCAAGCAAGAAGTGGCCACACCCGAGCCCTTGCCCGCTACCACAACCAGCACGCCTCCTTTGCCTGCAGACGCTTCCAGCGAAAGCCCAGAAAACGAAAAATTGCAGTCACCCGACCAAAAACAAGGCTAGAGCGCTGAAATCCGCCACCAATTTCCCCAACTCGCCTAATTCCTGCAAGCGCGACTAGCTATAAATTTTGATGATCGGCATCATTGAAATTTCAAAAGATGCTGACATTCACGAATTTACTGTCAAAGGCGCACGGCTGAGGTCAGGAATTAAGGGATTGTTATCTGGGCCAATTGGTGACCAAACCGTAAAATTTGCTTTCACACAAAGCGTTATTTCGAAAAGGTACCCCACAATGGTCCAATTCTCCAGACGCCAGTTCATGAAAGTGACTGGTTCGACTCTGGCGGGTTCCAGCCTGGCGCTGATGGGTTTCTCACCCACAGCCGCTCTGGCCGAGGTGCGGCAGTACAAACTGTCCGCCACCACCGTGACCCGCCAAACCTGCACCTACTGCTCTGTAGGCTGCGGCATCTTGATGTACTCCCTGGGCGACGGCGCCAAAAACGCGCATCTGTCCGTGATGCACGTGGAAGGCGACCCGGATCATCCGGTCAATCGCGGCACACTGTGCCCCAAGGGTGCATCGCTGCTGGACTTCGTTCACAGCCCCAACCGTCTCAAGTACCCCGAGTACCGCGCTCCTGGCTCCAGCGAGTGGAAGCGCATCTCTTGGGATGAGGCGCTGACTCGCGTTGCCAAGCTCCTCAAGGACGACCGCGACGCCAACTTTGTCGAAAAGAACGACAAGGGCCAGACGGTCAACCGCTGGCTGACCACCGGCATGCTGGCCGCTTCGGCCGCCAGCAATGAAGCCGGATACATCACGCACAAAGTGGCCCGTTCCTGGGGCCTTCTTGCACTCGATAACCAAGCACGTGTCTGACACGGCCCGACGGTGGCAGGTCTTGCCCCGACGTTTGGCCGTGGAGCGATGACGAACCATTGGGTCGACATCAAGAACGCGGACGTTATTTTGGTGATGGGCGGCAATGCCGCTGAAGCACACCCTTGTGGTTTCAAGTGGGTGACCGAAGCGAAGGAGCACAACAAGGCTCACTTCATGGTGGTCGATCCGCGCTTTAACCGCTCTGCATCCGTAGCTGATTTCTATGCCCCTATTCGTTCGGGCTCGGACATCGTGTTCCTGGGTGGTGTGATCAATTACCTGCTCACGAACGACAAGATTCACCACGAGTATGTGAAGAACTACACGGACTTCACCTTCATCGTGCGCGAAGACTTTGCGTTCAACGACGGCATCTTCTCGGGCTACAACCCCGAAAAGCGCACCTACGAAAAGGGTTCGTGGGACTACGAGATGGGCGACGATGGCTTTGCCAAGGTTGACCCGACTCTGCAGCACCCCCGTTGCGTCTTCCAGCTGCTCAAAAAGCACTACGAGGGCTATACCCCTGAAAAGGTCGAGAGCATCTGCGGCACACCCAAGGAAAAATTCCTGCACGTGTGCGAGAAGCTGGGATCGACGGCTGTGCCAGGCCGCTCGGCCACGATGATGTATGCCCTGGGCTGGACCCAGCACACCATCGGCGCCCAGATTCTGCGTACCGGCGCCATGATCCAGCTGCTGCTGGGCAATATCGGTATTGCTGGCGGCGGCATGAACGCGCTGCGCGGCCACTCCAACATTCAGGGCCTGACGGACCTGGGTATTCTGTCTGCTTCGCTTCCTGGGTACCTGACGCTGCCAAACGAAGCCGAACAGGACTACGGCCAGTACATCGCCTCGCGCACGCCCAAGGCATTGCGTCCCGGCCAGATGAACTACTGGGCCAACACACCCAAGTTCCACGTCAGCCTGATGAAGGCATGGTGGGGCCCTGCAGCCACAGCCGAAAACAACTGGGCTTTCGACTACCTGCCCAAGCTCGACAAGCAGTACGACATGCTGCAGATCTTCGAGATGATGACGCAGGGCAAGGTCAACGGCTACATCGCACAGGGCTTCAACCCGCTGGCGGCTCTGGCCAACAGTAACAGCGTGCGCGAAGGCCTCAAGAAGCTCAAGTTCCTGGTCATCATGGACCCGCTGACGACTGAAACGTCCGAGTTCTGGAAGAGCCATGGCGAGTTCAACGATGTGGATTCCGCATCGATTCAGACCGAGGTGTTCCGTCTGCCAACCACCTGCTTCGCTGAAGAAGATGGCGCGGTGGTCAGCTCCTCGCGCGTGCTGCAGTGGCACTGGAAGGCTGCAGAGCCCCCAGGAGAAGCCAAGACCGACATCGCCATCATGTCGGCCCTGCACCTGCGCCTGAAGGCCCTGTACCAGAAGGAAGGCGGCAAGTTCCCCGAGCCCATCACCAACCTGTACTGGCCCTACGCTCAGGCGGCTCACCCCTCCTCCGAGGAAGTGGCCAAGGAGTACAACGGCCGCGCACTGGTGGACCTGTTTGACCCCAAGGACCCCACCAAGCTCATCCGCAAGGCGGGCGAACAGTTGGGCGGCTTTGGCGAAATGCGCGACGACGGCACCACCCTGGGCGGATGCTGGATCTGGGCTGGCGCCTGGACTTCGTCCGGCAACCAGATGGCCCGCCGCGACAACAGCGACCCTACCGGTATCGGCAATACGCTGAACTGGGCCTGGGCATGGCCGGCCAACCGCCGCATTCTGTACAACCGTGCATCGTGCGACCGCGAAGGCAAGCCTTTCAACCCCGAGCGCGTTCTGATCAAGTGGAATGGCAAGACCTGGGGCGGCCCGGATGTACCCGATATGGGTCCAACCATGCCTCCGGAGACCACCGATCCGTTCATCATGAACCCCGAAGGTGTGGCTCGTCTGTTTGCACGCAAAGGCATGGCCGAAGGTCCGTTCCCAACGCACTACGAAGCGTTTGACAACCCGCTGGGATACAACCCCATGTATCCCGAAAACAAGCTGGCCGTCAGCAGCCCCGTGATGCGTATCCTGGCAACCGCCAAGGACACCATGGGCGCCCCCAAGGACTACCCGCATGTCGGCACGACCTATCGCCTGACCGAGCACTTCCACTACTGGACCAAGCACGTTCACCTGAACAACATCGTTCAGCCTGAGCAGTTTGTGGAAATTGGTGAAGCGCTGGCCAAGGAACTGGGTATCGAAACCGGTCAGCAGGTCAAGGTCAGCTCCAAGCGTGGCTTTATCAAGGCTGCAGCCGTGGTGACCAAGCGCATCAAGCCCATGAAGATTGACGGCAAAACCGTCCATCACGTGGGTGTGCCAATTCACTGGGGCTTCTCTTCACAGGGGCGCAAGGGCTATCTGGCCAACAATCTGACAGCCTCGGTGGGTGACGGTAACAGCATGACCCCTGAATCCAAGACCTTCCTCGTGAAGGTAGAAAAGATCTAAGGAGCAGCTGATGTCATCAACCATGTCTTTAGATATCAAGCGCCGTTCGGCCACCACCACTCCCGCGCCCAGCGGGCGCGAAGCGCACGCAGGCGAAGTGGCCAAGCTGATCGACGTCTCCAAGTGCATTGGCTGCAAGGCTTGCCAGACAGCTTGCATGGAGTGGAACGACCTTCGTGACGAAATCGGCACCGCCGCAGCCGGCGTCTATGACAACCCGACGGATCTGACGTCGGAGTCGTGGACCGTGATGCGGTTTACCGAGTACGAAAACGAAGCGACCGGCAATCTGGAATGGCTGATCCGCAAGGACGGCTGCATGCACTGCGAGGACCCAGGCTGCCTGAAGGCCTGCCCCTCGCCAGGCGCCATCGTCCAGTACGCCAACGGCATCGTGGACTTCCAGCAAGACCAGTGCGTGGGCTGCGGCTACTGCGTCACGGGCTGCCCGTTCAACATTCCTCGCATCTCCAAGAAGGACAAGAAGGCATACAAGTGCACCTTGTGCTCGGATCGCGTGGCTGTTGGCCAGGAACCTGCCTGCGTCAAGACCTGCCCTACCGGCGCCATCCAGTTTGGCACCAAGGAAGCCATGAAGGAACACGCTGCGCACCGCGTCGTGGACCTCAAGGAACGCGGCTACGAGCAGGCGGGTCTCTACGACCCGCAAGGTGTGGGCGGCACCCACGTGATGTACGTGCTGCATCACGCGGACAAGCCTTCGCTGTACAAGGGCCTGCCGGATGATCCATCCATCAGCCCCATGGTGGCGCTGTGGAAGGGCGTGGCTAAGCCTCTGGCGCTGGCAGCCCTTGGCGCAGCGGCCGTTGGCAGCTTCTTCCACTACATCACCAAGGGCCCTCTGGAAGTACCCGAGGAGCTGGAAGAGGAAGAAAACCGTGCAGCCAAGCGTGAGGAGGACCGCACATGACCAGCCGCAAATCTCGTGACATCGTGCGCTACACGGCCAGCGAGCGCGTCAACCACTGGGTAGTGGCCATCAGCTTTGTGCTGCTGGCTCTGTCCGGTCTGGCGTTCTTCCACCCCTCGTTCTTCTTCATGACGAACCTGTTCGGTGGCGGCCCCTGGACCCGCATCCTGCACCCCTACATCGGCGTCATCATGGCCGTCGGTTTCCTGCTGATGTTCTTCCGCTTCTGGCAGCTGAACATCATCAAGGACCGCGATGTGGAATGGCTCAAGAATGTCGGCGCACTGGTCAACGGCGAGCATGAAAAAATGCCTCCCGTTGAAAAGTACAACGGCGGCCAGAAGGTCTTGTTCTGGCTGCTGGTGCTGTGCATGCTGGGCCTGACGGTGACGGGTGTGCTGATGTGGCGCGCCTGGTGGAATCTGCCTGTGACCGTGGTTCGCATCGGCTCACTGGTGCATGCCATCAGCGCCTTTGGCCTGATCGGCCTGATCATTGCCCACATCTACGCCGCCATCTGGACCAAGGGCACCATCCGTGCCATGACCCGTGGCACCGTGACCCGCGCCTGGGCACGCTTCCACCACCCCTTGTGGTTCCGCAAGGTTACCGGCGAAGACAAGTAATTGTCCTGACCGGCTTCAGGCCTAGCGCCTGAATGGAGCCGCCGTCCCCCATCATGGTGGTCGGCGGCCATTTATTTTTGGGAATGAATATGCAACGCATCCTCCAACCCGGTGAAATCGAAGCGCTGGACCACACCAGCTTTCCCCGTGTTCTGCTGCCCCAGGCTGGCAGCCTGTTCGCCGAGCGTGCAGCGCGTCTGCGTCAACTGGCCAATGGCAACCCCATTGCCGACTATCTGCAGTTTGTGGCGCAGATCATGGATGCGCAGCACAAGGCTGCCGCCCTTGTCGACATTGCGCCTGCCGATGCCGAAATCATCGCCCGCTCGCAGCAGCACTCCATGCCGCTGCTGCCCGCCGTCGACCATATCGACCCCGCATGGCAGTCTGTTCTGAACAATATGCTGGACAGCCTGGAAGGCGGCGCCGACGCGCTACCCGCACCGCTGCAGCCTCTGCTCAAGGAACTGCGCGCCCTGCCCGCTGAAACACGCAACGACATCGCCAAAAAGCTGCTGCAAAAAGAAGTGGCAGCCCGCCATATCGGCATGGCCCCCTTCATCATGGCCGCCCTGCAAGTCGTGTTCACCAAGCGTGCGGCCAGCATTGCCCTGCATGATGTGCCCATGACCGACCCGGCCAGCATCTGCCCCATCTGCGCCTGCGAGCCTGTTGCCAGCGTCATCCGCATTGGCGGCAAAATGGCCGGCCACCGCTATCTGCACTGCGGCACCTGCGCCTGCGAGTGGCAGATGGTTCGCGTCAAATGCTCGCACTGCGAGTCCACCAAGGGCATCCACTACCAGGGCGTAGAGGGTTCTGGCGAGACCGTGCTGGCCGAAACCTGCGACGAATGCGGCTGCTACCGCAAAATCGTGAATCAGGAAAAAGACCCCATGGCCGACCCGCTGGCCGATGATCTGGCCAGCCTGATGCTGGACCTGCTGATGAGCGAGACCTCTTTCCAGCGCGCCAGCGCCAACCCCCTGCTGTTTGTGGCCGTCGCCGAAGAGCAGCAAGGCGATCTGGACAACTCCCTGATCGACCCCGCGGCCTGAACACCGCACCACACACGCCCGGAGCCACCGTGCCCTGGGCCACAATGCAAGGGCGGCGGAATGCTTTTCTGCCGCCCTTTTCTTTCGTCACACCATCATTTTTGTAGCATCCTGCGCAGTGCCCTGCTGCGCCTGGACCTGAAACATGTCAGAAATTACGCACCCGTCCCAGTTGCCCGCCGTTGACAAGCTTTTGCTGCAAAAGCCCATGGAAGCCCTGCGCCAGAGCTATGGGCTGGATGCTTGCACGCGGGCCGTGCGCGAGGTGCTGGCCCAGACGCGCAGCCGCGTTCTGGCAGGCGAAGCCATTACAGCCACACCCGCTGATCTGATTGCACTGGCCGAGCAGCAACTGAAAAAGCAGTTTGCCCCCAGACTGCGCCCCGTCTTCAACCTCACCGGCACCGTGTTGCACACCAACCTGGGCCGCGCCCTGCTGCCCCAGGCCGCCATTGATGCCGTGGTGCAAGCCATGAGCGCGCCCGCCAATCTGGAATACGACCTGGAAGACGGCAGCCGCGGCGACCGTGATGATCTGGTGGAGTCGCTGATCTGCGAGCTGACGGGCGCGGAAGCTGCCACCATCGTCAACAACAATGCCGCCGCCGTGCTGCTGGTTCTGTCCACCCTGGCGCTGAACAAGGAAGTCATCGTCTCGCGCGGTGAACTGGTGGAGATTGGCGGCGCTTTTCGCATTCCCGATGTGATGACGCGTGCCGGTGCAAAGCTGGTGGAAGTTGGCACCACCAACCGCACGCATGAAAAAGACTATGCAGGCGCCATCACCGAAAACACTGCAGCACTGATGAAGGTGCACTGCAGCAACTACGCCATCAGCGGCTTTACCAAGTCGGTCAGCGACGCCGACGTGGCTGGTATTTCCCATGAAAAGGGTCTGCCCATGATCGTGGACCTGGGTAGCGGCACGCTCATCGATATGCGCGACTGGGGCCTTCCCTACGAGGTAACGGTGCGCGAAACCGTAGAGTCTGGTGCCGACATCGTCACCTTCAGTGGCGACAAGCTGCTGGGCGGTCCACAGGCCGGCATCATCGTGGGCAAGAAAGAGCTGATTGCCCAGATCAAGAAAAACCCGCTCAAGCGCGCCCTGCGCGTGGGCAAGATCACCATGGCTGCACTGGAGCCCACACTGCGCCTGTACCTCAACCCCGAAACCCTGGCGCAGGAGCTGACGACGCTGCGCCTGTTCACACGCAAAGCGGCCGATATGCAGGCCCAGGCCGAGCAACTGCTCGCGCCGCTGCAAGCCGCGCTGGGTGCGAACTTTGTGGTGGAGGTCGCGCCCATGACCAGCCAGATCGGCAGCGGCGCCCTGCCTGTAGAAAGCCTGCCCAGCTTTGGCCTGAAAATCTATCCCGCCAGCGGCAAACAGGCGGGCCGCCAGCTCAATCAGCTGGAGTCACGCTTTCGCGCCCTGCCCCGCCCCGTCATCGGCCGCCTGCGCGATGATGCCTACTGGCTGGACCTGCGTTGCCTGGAAGCTTTCGCCCAGGCCGAGTTCGTTCAGCAGTTTCCCCAGTTAACCTCCGCTTAGGACAGCTCCATGGCCCCAGCAGACCTTGACGACAGCGAAGACCGCCAGGTCGATGTGCACAGCGCCGAAGTGCCTGCTGGCATCAGGGCCGCAGCACTCTCGCGCTGGCAGCCGGGGCACAGCCTGTGGCGCTGCCCGCGCCTGTCGGCGCCGCGCGGCCCACTGGGCATTCTGGGCATAGGCCAGCGCAGCGTTGTCATCGAATGGTGGCAGCTTGATGCCGATGGGGATCTGGTGGAAGCCTACTGGGAAAAATAGAAAAACTGCCTTTTGCGCTTATCCATAAAGCGTTATTAGCTAGCATAAAGATAGTAAAAACAATGATTATTGGCACAGCAGGCCATATTGACCACGGCAAAACCACCCTGGTCGGCGCACTCACCGGCGTGGAGACAGACCGCCTCAAGGAAGAAAAAGCACGCGGCATTTCCATCGAACTGGGCTATGCCTACGCGCCGCTGGCCAACGGCGATGTGCTGGGCATTATTGATGTGCCCGGCCACGAAAAATTCGTGCACACGATGGCCGCCGGCGCCGTGGGCATTGACCATGCGCTGCTCGTCATTGCCGCCGACGACGGCATCATGCCGCAGACCATAGAGCACCTGGAAATTCTGCAACTGCTGGGTGTTCAGCAAGGCACGGTGGCGCTGACCAAGGTGGATCGCGCTGCCCGTGAGCGCATAGACGAAGTGCGCGCCGAAATCGAAGCCATTCTGTCAGTCACCGCTCTGGCCGATGCCCCCATCTTTGAAACCGCCGCCGCCCAGCCCAATGACCCCGGCGTCTGGGCCCTGCGCCAGCACCTCGATCTGCAAGCCCAGCAAATGCCCGCGCGGGCACGCGACGGGCTGTTTCGCCTGGCGGTGGACCGTGTGTTCACCCTCTCCGGGCAAGGCACGGTTGTGACCGGCACCGTCTTCAACGGCCAGGTCAAAGTGGGCGACACACTGATCCACTCCGCCACCGGCAAGCCCGTGCGCGTGCGCAGCATTCATGCGCAAAATCAGTCCAGCGACACAGGCGTTGCCGGCCAGCGCTGCGCGCTGAACCTGGCAGGCATTTCCAAAGAAGAAATCGAGCGCGGCGACTGGATGGCCGATGCACGGGTGCTGCAATCCACTGACCGCATCGACATCCACCTGCTGGCCGAAGCCCCGCCCCTGCAGCAATGGACGCCTGTACACGTGCATCTGGGCACCCGTCGCACCACAGCCCATATTGCGCTGCTGCAAGACGCGGCCATTGAGCCTGGCACCGAAGCCCGCGTGCAACTGGTGCTGGATGCACCCATGTTCACTGTGCCCGGCGACCGCTTGATTCTGCGCAACGCACAGGCCAGCCGCACCATTGCTGGCGGCATGGTGCTGGACCCCTATGCCCCCGCGCGCAAGCGCCGAAGCGCCGAGCGCATGGCCTATCTCGATGCGATGGAGCAACTCATCCGCCATCAGGACTTTGCCGCCCTGATTGCTCAAGCACCGCACGGCATTGCACTGTCGCAGTTGATGCGACTGAGCGGTCACGCCCTTGACTCCAGCAAGCCCGTGCCGGGCACCATCACCTTGCCTATCGGCAACGGCGATGCCCTGGTTCTGAACGAGCAACGCTGGCAAGCCCTGCAAAACCAGACGCTGCAGGCGCTGGAGCGCTTTCACGAAAAATCCCCCGACGAGCCCGGCGTCAACGCAGCACGCCTGCGCCGCATGGCCCTGCCCGGCCTGCAGCAAGCCGCGCATGATGCGCTGTACCAGGCCCTACTGGAAGCCCTGCTGGCCCAAAAGCTGCTGGCCAGCTCCGGGGCTTGGCTGCACCTGCCAGCACACAGCGTGCAGCTGTCAGATGCTGAACAGACACTGGCGCAAAAGCTGCTGCCCGCTATTGACGCAGGCCGCTACGACCCGCCCTGGGTGCGCGATCTGGCCCGCGACCATGGTGCGGGCGAAGAAGTGGTGCGCCAGCTGCTCAAAAAGCTCTCACGTCAGGGCCTGCTGTTTCAGGTGGTCAAAGACCTGTTCTACACGCCCTCTCGCATGGACGAACTGGCTGCTCTGACAGCCCAGCTGGCAGCAACCGCAAGCAACCACGAGGTGGAAGCCCGGGCCTTCCGTGACGCCACCGACCTGGGCCGCAAGCGCGCCATTCAGATTCTGGAATTCTTCGACCGCATCGGCTACACCCGCCGCGTGCGCGATGCGCATATGCTGCGCCCCGATGTGCAGTGGCAGACCTCCACATCACAGTAACGCCGCTGCAGCGCAATAGTGCATTGCGCTGGCAGCTATCAGTTTGATAGAAGACTGTTTCAGCAGGCCATCGCTGTGTGAGCCCAATCGCCTGCTCAATGCTGGCTACAATCCTCTATCTTCTACAAGAGTGAAGCGCTGCCTTCGCTGCTTGCACAAGGAAGGCAATCGTGCCCGGTGGCGCGGCCAGGCTTCAAACCTGGTGGGGGGCGTCAGCCGCTCCCGGGTTGGTTCGACTCCAGCTGCTTTCCGCCATTTCTTTTTACCTTATCTATCTCACATGAATCGCGCCTGTGAGATTGCCTTGTTCATAAACAAGCTCAATGGCAGCCCCCGCATGAGCAGGATGCTGGGCCAGGTACTCGATTCCCGCCAGCCGCTGGAACTGATAACCCAGTCCAGAAAACAGTGCCAGCAGTTCCTCCCGCTGCTGAGCAAACCAGTCGTGATCCCAAGCTTCAAACAGAATCGGCGGGTAACCATGATCGGCAAGAAACCGGAGCCCCCCGCGAAGCACTTCTGCCTCCAGCCCCTCTACATCCATCTTGATCAAGCAAGGCGACTTTCTGAGCGCCAGCTCATCCAGTCGAATCATCCGCACAGAGTGTTTCTCTGCCTTCATGGACTGCTCGATCGCATGGTTTTCACGATAGGTCTGAACCAGAGAAAAAGCACCAATATTGGTGTTGCCTGAATAATTCACCTCAGGAATATCTATCTCGCCACTCTCTCGCCCCAGCGCCTGCTGATAGGCGTGACAGTTATCAAGGCGGTTAAGCAAAATATTGGCGCACAGCTGATAGAACACAATTCGCTGAGGCTCAAAAGCAAGCACTTGGCCCGAGGATTTGGCAATATCCTTGGCCACAGGCACGGCATAGGCACCAAGATTCGCGCCAATATCCAGAATCAGCGGCGCCTCTGCACCCTGGTAGAACAATCTGGAGATATCCAGAATGTGCTGCTCCCAGCGCCCATCGCGAAACAAGTGGTTGGAGATGTAATCAGGCCCGGCAAACAGTAAAAAATCCCCGCTATCCGTCTGTACCTGGCTCAATCTTGGAAGCATGTCATCAACTCCATTTCGATTTAGAAGATCTATTCCTGCTGCGGCTCTTTCAGCCTTGGCCAATGCGATAGTGATAGCCATACACCGGTTCAAAGCCCAGTGATGCATACAGCGTCTGCGCCACATGGTTGCTGCCTGCCACCTGCAGATCGGTACTGCGAACACCTTGCTCTGCCGCCCAACGCAGCAGCCCCTTGATCAGCATACGGCCCAGACCCCGGCCACGCATTTGCGGCGCCACCACCACGTCATACAAACCAGCGGCCTCTTTTTCCAGCACCGCCAGGCCCCATGCCACGGCCTGGCCATTTTGCACAATGCGGGCATAGCCGCAGCGCAGGCCAATGCGGTCCACGATCGCGCTGTGTAAGGCTTGCTGGTGTGGCGAGAGGGAGCTGGCTGTGCAAACACCCTCCAGCCAGGAGTGACTCAAAGCCTGCTCCACCACGATGGCCGGCCCCTGCAAATCGGCTTGCTGCCCTCGCCTGTGCATGAACAAGGATGGGTCTTGCAATTGGTAGCCACGTGCTTGCAGCAGCGCGTCCACCTCAACATTGGCCAGCGGCGAGATTCTGAAGATGCACGGCTGCCCCATGCGGGCATAAACCTGCTCGATTTCATGCAGCAGTGGCTCATCCAGCGCTGCGCCTGCCTGCATGGCATTGGCCGAGTTTGCCCGCTTGGTATAGCCGCCCGCCGCGCGCACAACCCAGCCGCCCATCAGCAGGGTCTGCGGGGCCGGCCATGCATTGAAACTGCGCCGCTCCAGATGCAGAACATCGGCCCCCTGCAAACTACCCTGCAACGGCCACCGGCAAAAGCTGGCATTGAGGGCTTGCGGCTCCAGAAACGCTACGGGTGTCTGTCTCGTCATGATTTGATGGGCGCTACCCGCATGGGGCCAATGTCCTGACGGCTTGCTGCAGGATGGGCCGCGACTGCCCTTTGTTTATCTGCGGGGTCGATAATAGAAGACTGCCGTGCAAATTTTGCCGCTGGACTCAACCCAAAGGCTAGTCGCGCGGCCATTTTTTATCAATGCAGTCCTGCTGTGGCTGCTATTTGTCTCGATTGCCATGAACACAAACTCCGCCTCCGAACCCTCCACGCCTCGCCTGACTTCGCTGTCCCACGGCGGCGGCTGCGGCTGCAAGATCGCCCCCGGTGTGCTGTCGGAGTTGCTGGCCAAGAGCAATCTGCCCAAGCAGTTTTTCCCCGACCTACTGGTCGGCACCGAGACCGCTGATGACGCCGCCGTCTACAAGATCAACGACGAGCAGGCCATTGTGGCAACGACGGACTTTTTCATGCCCATCGTCGACGACCCGTATGACTTTGGCCGCATTGCCGCAACCAATGCGCTTTCCGATATTTACGCCATGGGCGGCACGCCGCTGATGGCGCTGGCCATTGTGGGCATGCCCATCAATGTGCTGCCCCACGATGTGATTGCCAAGATTCTGGAAGGCGGCGAATCCGTCTGCCGCGACGCGGGCATTCCCCTGGCGGGCGGCCACTCGATTGACTCGGTCGAGCCCATCTATGGCCTGGTCGGTATCGGCATCGTCAACCCCAAACAGATGAAGCGCAACGCCGATGCCAAGGCGGGCGACGTGCTGATTCTGGGCAAGCCCCTGGGCGTGGGCATTCTGTCGGCTGCGCTGAAAAAGAACCTGCTGGACGACGCGGGCTACCGCGCCATGGTGGATGCAACCACCAAGCTCAACCGCCCCGGCGCAGACCTCTCCAAGCTCGATGGCGTGCATGCACTGACCGATGTGACCGGCTTTGGCCTGCTGGGCCACGGGCTGGAACTGGCACGCGGCGCAGGTCTGACTGCCCGCATCGACAGCGCCAAGCTGCCCGTGCTGCCCGGCGTGCAGGCGCTGGCCGAGCAAGGCGTCTTCACCGGCGCATCGGGCCGCAACTGGGCGTCCTACGGCGCGTCCGTCGAATTGGGCGCATCGGTCAGCGATGCACAAAAGGCTTTGCTGACGGACCCGCAAACCTCCGGCGGCCTGCTGGTGTCCTGCGCACCTGAAGCGGTGCAGCAAGTGCTCAAGGCTTTTGCCGACAGCGGCTTTGCCGATGCTGCCATCGTTGGAAAAATGGAGTCGGGCAGTGCCAAGGTCTGCGTAGATTAAGCGCAGGAAGCTATAAAAAAGGGAGCCGGATGGCTCCCTTTTTTCTTCCCCAGTTGTTTACTCACTCACAGTCTGGGTACTGTAGTTTTTGTCAGCTGCGATGGCCGCATCGGTAAACGGCTGTCGCACCCATTGCTTGGCCCCATAAGACTGGGTGTAGTCCGCATAGTGGGGGTTCTTCGGATCATCGGACAAAGAGAAGGTCAGGAAGGTATGGGCCTCCACTCCGGCAGCAGGAAAGCTCACCACCTGCATATAGCTATTGCCATGGGGTTGACCATCCATGGAGTAGTTGCCTGTGCTGATGCTGTTTTCCGAACAGTTGATGGTGAAATAGCCCACATTGCCACAGCCGCCGTACAACGCTGTCGTCGTTCCAGCTTTTTTGGAATACAGCAGGCTGCCCCGCTCTGCAGCCATGGCAACACCACCTGTGTTGACCGCCTGCACTGCCTGGCCAAAAGCGAATTTCAGCGCACTTTGAGCTGACGCCTTGATGCCACTAGGCGTGTTAATGGGGTCACTGCTGCTGAATGGAGTCTGATACAGCTCCGCCTCCTTGATCTGGCTTGCCACACGTGACCAGAATTCATCCCAGATATGCGAGCCCTTGGCCTGGCTATCGCCCACACCATTCCATTGCATCAGCACCTGACAAGCTTCAGTCACAGGCACCTCCGTGCCACTGACAGAAACCGTGGCCTTGTCACAGACCAGTTGCAAAGCTTGGTCCTTAAACTTGGTGGAATAGATTCGGCTGTCCAGAACCATCTGACGCACGATCTCGCTGCTGGCATTCTTGCCTGCATAACCATCAGATCCCGCCAGACGCTGCAAAGCCATGGTGTGACCCAGCCTTGTGCGCAGGCTTTGCGATGAAGAAGTCGACCCGAAGATGGACGGATAGCCTGTTAGCGGGGCTGTGGCATTGGACAGCCAGTAGCTGTCATTCATATTGCCCACGTAGTCGTCCCGCTTGAGACTGGGCATGCGCGAAGGACCAATCGCGCCATCCTGCACAGAATCTGCATCCTTGACCCAGTCACACTGGCTGCTGCTGCCCACCAGCACCGGCACTTCGGGCAAGCTCGCGTTCAATGCTGCTGACAAAGGTGATGCGCATGCCTTGAGCAAGGCTGGCGGCGCATTGGGCACCGCCCCCATATCGGCATACCAGACCTGCGCACTTCCCCGTCCCGCCGCGACTGTGTTGACCCAAGGAATGGCGGCTTCTTCCTTCTGAACCTGAATGAACTCGTCGAGAGACTTAGCCTGATTCCAGCGCAACCAGTTTCGGAAAGTGCGGAAGTTGTAGGCATTGATATCTCGGATGGCCAGCACATACTGGCTATTCCAGCCCAGAGCGGGATTCATCGCCGCCAATGTCAGCACGGGGCCATGCTCGGTCTTGTAGAGCGTGCGCTTGACAGTATCCGTTCCACCCGAGGCATTGCGCACCCTGACGCTGATCTCATTGGCCTGCATGGCCTTGGGCTGGCCGTCGCGCATGTACTGCGTCGGATCACTGGATGAGAGCTGATAGAAGAAGAATCCAAACCGTCGAGCTGTGGAGACGGTATGGCTCCATGCCACATCGTTATTGAACCCGATCAGTACCAGCGGGATGCCAAGGAACGACGCACCGCTGACGTCGATCTTGCCGGGGATGGTGAGCTGCTGCTGATAGAAGCGGTCCGGCCCCTTCCAGTACCAGTGCGGATTGCCGAACAGCACACTGCTGTCGCCACCCGTGACCTGCTGGCCAAAGCCGTACATATTGCTGCCAATACCTGTGGTGCCTCCCACTTGCAAAGCGGGAGTCTTCACACTGCCAGGCTTGAGCATTGCCAGTTGCACCTCTGCGGCCTTAGCATCTTTTGCGCGCAGGCTTTTGGCTCTAGCGTTGGGCTTGCTGCTCAGTGCCGCTGTTTTCGTGGCCTGGGGTGGCTGAGCATTGGCAATGGCCGCAACAAAATTGCTCAAGCCGCCGGCCAGATTGGCCGTGTACATGCGCCGCCAGACATCATCACGCGTGATCGGCTGCAGCCAGGCCTCCTTCGCGCAAGCCGCATGGCGATCGCTGCCTTTTTGTGTCTCGGCCAGCATGCGGTTATAGCCTGCAACATAGCCGTCGACCAGTTGCAGCAAATTATCGGGCTGCGCTTTTTCCATCTGCGCGATCATGTCTGCCGAGACAACATGACGAAAGAAAAAGTCCGAGTCGATATTGCGCGGCCGGTCTATGGTGCTGTCATACAAAGCCGTCGCATCGCCACCGAAATATTGAGAACGCTCTCCTCGGTACGTCACAAACGAATCGGCCAACGTGCAAAGATTGTCCTGCGCCTGGGCATAGCCTGATCCATAGCCCAGGCCACCCCAATCCTGCGCCTTGATGTGGGGCACCCCCATGGCTGTACGCCGAATTTCGGCTTTGTACTTGCTCTGAACCTCTGGTGCAGGGCTGTCCGAACCACCACAAGCCGCAAGCGCAGCCGCAGCAACAAGTGACAGAGACCTCCACGAACTGCGAAACACTGTCTGGATCATCGCGTCCCCTTCATTGATATGGATGTACCTCATGCGGCGCATGAGCACTCCAGCATAGAAAGGCACCGACTTGGTGCATAGCAAGCATAAATACCGAGATTCTGAAATCACGCTGAACAATGTCCTGCTGTAAACCCTTGGACCCTGTGATTTAGCGCAGACAATACAGCCCGCGTTTTTGGACTTTCAACCGCGCAGCACAAAGTTCTGCTGCGCGCTTTCTCATGACAAACAACACAGTGGCTGTTCTGGGCGCCGGCATGGTCGGCGTGGCAACAGCCTTGGAATTACAGCGTCGCGGCCTGCGGGTAACGCTGATGGACCGGCGCGCGCCGGGGCTTGAAACTTCTTACGGCAATGCGGGCGTGATTGCACGCAGCTCGCTGATGCCGTTCAACCATCACAAGCTCTGGGGCACTCTGCCCGGCTTGCTCAAAAACAAAGGCGCGGGTTTTCGCTACAACCCGTTTTTTGTCGCCAGCAATCTGAAATGGGCTCTGGGCTTTCTGGGCAATGCCCGCCAGAAAGTCTTTGAAGAAACCGCCGCCGCGCTGGACGGGCTGATTCGCCTGTCCACCACCGAACACCTGCGGCTGCTGACCGAAGTCAACGCCCGGGACAGGCTGCGCGACAACGGCTGGCTGTTTCTGTATCGAACCGCCCAGGCTTTCAACACGCCCGGCGCCCAGCTGGGCCGCGACACCATGGCCCGCTTCGGCATCAGGACACAGACCTTGAGCGGGTCTGAGCTGCAGGCGCTGGAGCCTGCGCTCAACCCCGTCTTCGAAAAAGCCCTGTGGGTGCAGGACAGTTACTCGGTCAACAGCCCCGGTGCTGTAGTCAAAGCCTACGCCGATGCCTTTGTGGCCCGTGGCGGGCAGATTCAAAATACCGAACTGCGAACCCTGCGCTCTGCGGCCAATGGCCAGTGGCAGGTGGTGGATGGCAGTGGGCAGACACAGGAATTTGGCCGCGTAGTTGTGGCACTCGGGCCATGGGCGCCCAAATTTTTGGCCGATCTGGGGGTGGACATTCCCATGGGCTTTGAGCGCGGCTACCACATGCACTACGCAGGCCAATCAGGCTCCCAACACGCATTGCAGCGCCCTATCTACGACACGGCCGGCGGCTATGTGCTCTCGCCCATGGAGCAAGGCCTGCGCCTGTCCACCGGCGTGGAGCTGAATCGCTGTGATGCCCCCATGAAGCCGGTGCAGCTGGAAATTGCCGAAGCCGCCGCCCGCAAGGCCCTGCCATTGGGTGAGCGACTGGAGCACCCGCTGTGGATGGGCCGCCGCCCCACCCTTCCCGACAGCCGCCCCATCATTGACGAAATGCCGGGCCGCCCCGGCCTGTGGCTGGCTTTTGGTCACCAGCACATCGGCTTCAGCACC
Organism: Comamonas fluminis; assembly: GCF_019186805.1. Lineage (NCBI taxonomy): Bacteria > Pseudomonadati > Pseudomonadota > Betaproteobacteria > Burkholderiales > Comamonadaceae > Comamonas > Comamonas fluminis. The sequence continues at coordinate 2,583,190 of NZ_CP066783.1, forward strand.
GGCCCCGGCACAGCCGCGCTGCTGGCGGGCATGATGCTGGGCGACAAAAATCTGCCTCTCAATCCTCACCCATTCCGGGCCAGCCGATTCCTGTAGGACTCATTGCGATACGCTTGGCTCGGTGTCTCCAGCGCGGGCCGGGCATCCCAATAGCGCTCTCCGTACAGATGCAGCATGGCCCAGTGCCAGGCTTCGTCGTGGAAAATCAAGGCGCGGAACTCATCATCGGCTGATTCATAGGGGTAGCGCTCAAGCGCTTGCTTTTGTGCCTCGGCTTCGGGCAAGCCTCCATGCTCGCGCAGCACAAAGGCATAGAGGTGCCGCTCCACTTCCAGATAGCGGCAATACTCTTCTTCGCTGGGCCAGGTGGCGTCTTCGGCTTGATTCACACTCTGCCCCTTCCACCATGAAAATGCCTGAACGCTTTCAGGCCGCTGGCTGACTCACCACTTCCGCCGTGGTGCGGCGGTCAATCTTGCGGCTGAGCACCACCGAGGTATAGGTCTGCTGAATGCCGTCGATAAGACCAATGCGGTCCAGCAGCGCATCCAGTTTTTCATTGCTTTCGCAGCGCACAAACACCATGTAGTCGTACTGGCCGCTGACGGCGGAGACTTCCTCTACCTCAGTGAAGCGGTTGAGCGCCTGCATGACGGAAGTAGCTGTCTTGGGCAGCACGCGAATGCCGCAATAGGCACGCACTGCGGATTGCTCCATGCGCGAGCCCAGGCGCACGCCGTAACCGGCGATCACGCCCTCCTGCTCCAGCTTGGCAATGCGCGCCACCACGGTGGTACGCGCCAGGTTCATCTGCCGCGCCAGGTGCGCTGTAGAGGCACGCGCATTGGTCTGCAGCAGGCGCAGCAGCTGGCGGTCGGTTTCGTCGAGTCGATATTCCATAAATTGTCCGTTTCTTGCTCAGCCTCTGGCCGCCACATGGCTGCTGCCCAGAATCCGCCCCAGAAAGCTGCGCGTGGCTTCCTGCTGCGGATTGTCGATCACCTGCACGGGCGGGCCAGATTCCACCACCACACCATCGCGCATGAAGACCACCTTGTCGGCAACCTCCCGCGCAAAAGCGATTTCGTGGGTGACCAGAATCATGGTCATGCCTTCGCGGGCCAGTGATTGAATCACACCCAGCACCTCGGCCACCAGTTCGGGGTCCAGCGCAGAAGTGGCTTCGTCAAACAGCATGACCGATGGCTCCATGGCCAGCGCCCGTGCAATGGCTACGCGCTGCTTTTGTCCGCCGGACATTTTGTCAGGGAACATATCCGCCCGTTCCGCCAGGCCCACCTTGGCAAGCAATTCGCGTGCCTTGGCCTCTGCCTCACGCCTGCTTTTCTTCAGCACCGTGACGGGGCCTTCCATCACGTTCTGCAGCACCGTCATATGCGGAAACAGATTGAAGTGCTGAAACACCATGCCGGTGCGTGCCCGAAAGCCCGCCAGCACCTTGTCGGCTGGCAGCGCAGTGGCCTTGCCGCTGAAGGCCAGCGACTGCTCGCCTACGCGAATCTCGCCCCCATCGGGCACTGTGAGCAGATTCACGCAGCGCAGCAGTGTGGATTTGCCCGAGCCTGACGGCCCGATCAGCGCCACCACGGTGCCACGCTCTACGGACAGGGAAATATTCTTCAGAACCTCAAGATTGCCAAAGGACTTGCGCAGGTTCTTGATCTCAATAACAGGAGCACTCATCGCTTATGCCTCCTTGGCTTGAGAGTGATTTTGTTCAATCCGCTTGGCCCACATGGTGGCCGGCAGCAGGATGATGAAATACGCCACGGCGATGAAGGTATAGACCTCCAGCGGGCGATAGGTGTCATGCGCAATCACCTGGCCCTGGTACAGCAGATCGGGCACAGCCAGCACCGACAGCAGCGAAGTGTTCTTGAGCTGCATGATGGACTGGCTCATCAACGGCGGCACCATGCGCTTGAAAGCCTGCGGCAAGATGATGCGGCGCATGACCTGAAAGCGCGTCATGCCAATGGCCTGCCCTGCTTCGGTCTGCCCGGGGTCAATGGAGATGATGCCGCCACGAATGATCTCGGAGTAAAAAGCGCCGCCATACAGAGACAGGCAGATGCCTGCCGCCATGGGCGCCGACATCTCGATGCCGGTCAGCACCGGCAGCGCGTAATAAAACCAGACCAGTTGCACCAGCACAGGCGTGCAGCGAAACACTTCCACAAACGCGCGCAGCGGCGTCGTGATCCATTTGTTGCTGGACAGGCGACCCAGCCCTGCAATCAGGCCCACGGCCAGACCGCCGATCACGCAGATCGCGGTGAACAGCAGTGTGTAGCTTATGCCCTGCAGCAGCAGGGTCTTATAAGTCCACAGCAGGGAAAAATCCCATTCGTACATTTGCTACTCCTGAACGAAATACGGCCACGCACAAGGGTGGCCGCCTTCCGTCCTTGATGCGGAACGATCACACGTCCCGCTGATTCAATGACGCTTTGAACGCGCTTACGATCTCAAAACTTGACTTGCTTGGGGAAGCTGTCTGGCTTCACGCCAGCCAGCTTTTCCATGTTCTTGACGATGACGGACTGCACTTCACCCTTGCCGCGCGCTTCGGTCAGCCACGCGTTGACGGCCTTCTCGAAGTCCTTGTTGGCACTTTTCTGCAGGCCAATGTGGGTGGGCGATGTGGTCACGGGCTCAGGCACAAACATGCTGCCAATATCGGGACGCTTGGCCAGCAGCGGCTGCGCCAGCAGAACCATCAGAATCTGGCAGTCTGCGCGGCCCGTCTGCACGGCCATGGAGGCTGCGCCCGAGCTGTCCAGACGCGAAATCGTGGCCTTGGGCAGCATGCGGGTGGCGTACTGGTCCTGGTTGGAGCCCACATCCACCACGATCTTCACCTTGGGGTCGTTGAGCTGCTCCCAGGTCTTGACCGGGCCAAAGCCTTTTTTGCAGACCGCCGTCAGCGTGTTGTTGAACAGCATGTCCGAGAAATCAACCATCTCGCGGCGCGCTGGCGTAGGGCCCATGCCAAACATCACATCAATCTTGTTGGCCTGCAAGTCCATCACCGAGTTGCCCCAGGTCGTTTCCACCAGCTCGATCTTGGTGCCCAGCTTTTGCGCCAGGCTGGCCGCGAAATCGGGGCCAAAGCCTTGCCATTTCTGGGTGACCAGATCCTTGTGGAAATAAGGGGTGGCGCCCGAAATCACGCCCACGCGCAGCGTCTTGGTGCGTTCCACGCGCTGCATGGGGGTTTCCTGCGCCATCGCGGCAGTACCAAGGGCCAAGCTCGCAGCCAGTGCCACGGACTTGAGAATCGAAAACTTGCTGACCATATCTGCCTCTGAAATCCAGGAATCAACTTCGACCCAATTCGAACAAAAATCGAATCCAAGTCGAACAAAAGTGATCAGAGTCTAAAAGCAGTTTTTGCTTCCCAAGTAAACAAAATGACGATCTGTCGAAAACCAAACGTCACTTCGCACCATTTCTCTGGATAATTATCGACAGATAGGTGGTAACCCTAGTATTTCTGAGCAATTACGACAGGGATTACTCACATCGCAGGGCAACGATTCGTCAGGATATTCAGGCAATTCGCTTGATCGCGCCGACAGGTGCACCGATCACAGGCGCAATCTGCGCACTGGCTTGGTCAGATTCAAGTGCCAAAAACCGCTGATGCCCAACAAGAGGCTACGCTAGCAGCTATCACATTGAAAGTATCAGGCGTGATGCACATAGATTTCAGGCAACAAAAAACCCCGTCCACTTGCGTGAACGGGGCTCTTAATTTTGGCAGGGGAAGAAGGATTCGAACCTTCGCATGCTGGAATCAAAATCCAGTGCCTTAACCAGCTTGGCGACTCCCCTACGATGAACGTGATTGTACAACGACTTTCAGCGCACAATTTCGAAGTTGCTCAAAATTGTGCGCTTGCACAAAAACCGGGGCGAAAGCGGCTGTCGGGGGCTGAACACTGCAGCAGAAAAGTCGCCTGTTATTCCACCACCACGGCTGTGCCGCTGGCAGACACCATCAGCATGCCATTGCCCTGCCCCAGAACTTCGAAGTCCAGGTCCACGCCGACGACTGCATTGGCGCCCGCTTCGCTTGCACGCTCTTGCATCTCTTTGAGCGCGATTTCGCGTGCCTTCTGCAGCTCTCGCTCATAAGTGCCCGAGCGGCCACCCACGATGTCGCGAATGCCGGCAAAAAAGTCCTTGACCACATTGGCGCCCAGAATGGCCTCGCCAGCCACCACGCCGCAGTAGCGGGTGATGCGCTTGCCTTCAATGCTGGGCGTAGTTGTCACGATCATGATGCGTCCTTGTGATGCCTGTGAATGCACAAATCCTAAGCCAGTTTGGCAAAGCATCTGCCAAAAACCTTCTCAAGCCCATAGATTGCAAGCGCTTGCAGCTATCTATTTTGAATAGCAGGCGTCGCTACGCGGGGCAAAGCTGGGAGCGCATGGACTGCACGGCGTCGCGCAGAAAACTCCAGGTCGTGGCAATACGCGGAATCTGACGTGATTCCACGGGCATGCTCATCCAGAAGGTGCGGGTAAAGCAGGCTTGCTCTGGCAGCACGCGGCTGAGGATGGGGTCTTTATCGGCCACAAACGCGGGCAGCACGGCAAGACCTGCCCCGGCGCGCACGGCTTCGTACTGCGCGGTGATGCTGGTGCTGCGCAGCGCAAAGCGCTCTGGCCGGTGCAATGTGTCCAGCAGTTGCAGCTCCCGCGTGAACAGCAGATCGTCCACATAGTGCACAAAGCTGTGGTGGCGCAGGTCTTCGGTCTTGGCTACCAGCGGCTTTCGCGCCAGGTATTCGCGCTGACCGTAGAGGTAAAGACGGTAGTCGGCCAGCTTGGTCACGACGATGGAGCCGCGCTTGGGCCGCTCCAGCGAGATCACGATATCGGCCTCGCGGCTGGACAGGTGCAGCATGCGCGGCAGCGCCAGCAAATCCACGCTGAGCAAGGGGTAGCGCAGCGTCAGCCGCGCCAGCTCGCCCGCCAGCATTTGCGTGCCAAAGCCTTCGGTAGCGCCAACTCGCACCAGGCCTGCGGGGCCTTCGCTGGCAGCGGTCTGTACCAGCGGGCTGTTTTCCAGGCTGTCCACCGCGCTTTGCATGGTGTCGGCCACGGCCAGCAACTGGCGCCCGGCCTCGGTCAGCCGCCACTGCCCGGCGTCGCGGGCAAAGAGCACGGCGCCCAGCTGCTTTTCCAGCGCCTGAATGCGGCGCGAGACGGTGGTGTGCTCCACGCCCATGCGCCGCGCAGCCGCCGCCATGCTGCCGCTGCGAGCCAGCTCTCCGAAAAAGCGCAGATGGTCCCAGTCCATGCGCGGTGACCTCAGTCTTCGTTCAGACCGGTTTGCCGGGCTTTGCCGGTCAGGCCTTTGACGGCTTTAACCGCCTTGACGGCGGCAGAGCGTTTGCGCTCGGCGCTGCGCTGCGCCACAACGCTGGGGGCGCGGGCAAATTCGTCGTTTTCATGAATCAGCAAGGACAGCATTTCCATGAACTGCGCACGCTTGTCGTCGGGCAGCGGGTCCAGCATGCGGCGCTGGGCGCGCAGCACCGAGGGTTCGGCCTGCTGCAGCAGCAACTGGCCGTCTTCGGTCAGCGTCAGCAGGCGCACCCGCCGGTCAGTGGGACTGGTGTTGCGCAGCATCAGGCCACGGGCTTCGAGCCGGTCAATCACGCTGCCGATGGTGGAAGTATCAAAGCCGATGGTGCGTGCCAGCGTGCGTTGATCCACGCCAGGCTGGCGCAGCACGGCCGACAGCGCCGCGTACTGCACGGGCGTGACGGCGAACTCCTCGGTCTCTTCCATGAACACGGCAACAGCGATCTGCTGCAGTCGGCGGATGTGATAGCCAGGATAGTTTTCTAGTTCTGCTGGTTGGTATTGCATGGTGTTCTGAAAACTGCGCCCAGAGCGCAAAACGTGCCTGCACGGGTGCGGCAGCACAACGGCTCATTGTCCACCAGCCACAGGCTTGCTCTGCAGAAATCCGCCATGCGGCTTTGTCTGATGCGTGCGTGCATCAGTGCGCTTTCTCCAAAACCCTTGAACAAGGGTTAACCCCATAAGTTTCTTATTCAAATAAAAACTACACTGATCGTCAGCACACTGTTTATTGTTCAAAAACAAAACAGCCGAGACAAAACTGTGCCAGCGCCACGGCACTGACATTGCCCCACACCACAGTCACCCGAAAGAGAGTTGCATGATGAACAGCCCCACCTCCTCGAACCTGCCCGTACTGATCGCCGGCGGCGGCATCGGCGGCGTTGCAGCGGCTTTGTCGCTGGCGCGGCTGGGTTATGCCGTCAAGGTGCTTGAGCAGGCGCCCGAGCTTGGCGAGATTGGCGCGGGTATTCAGCTCGGCCCGAATGCGTTTGCGGCGTTTGATGCACTGGGCATTGGCGAGCTGGCACGCGCTCGCGCCGTCTATACCGATGAGATGGTCATGCACGACGCGCTGGACGAGCGCCTGGTCGGGCGCATTCCCACCGACCAGGCCTTTCGTGAACGCTTTGGCAACCCCTATGCCGTGATTCACCGGGCCGACATTCACACCTCGCTGCTGGAAGGTGCGCAGCAGCACGGCAATATCGAAACACTGACGGGCACGCGCATTGAACGCGTGGAGCAGGATGGCGACAGCGTCACCGTCTATGACCAGCACGGCAATGCCCACAAAGGCCAGGCGCTGATTGGGGCAGATGGCGTCAAGTCCGTCGTGCGCCAGCAGTATGTGGGCGACCCCGCCCGCGTCTCCGGCCATGTGGTTTACCGCGCCGTGGTGGAAAAAGAGGAGTTTCCTGCAGACCTGCGCTGGAATGCCGCCAGCATCTGGGTGGGCCCCAACTACCACCTGGTGCACTACCCGCTGCGAGGCGGCGAGCAATACAACGTGGTCGTGACCTTTCACAGCCGCGAACAGGAAGAATGGGGCGTGCGCGAAGGCAGCCGCGAAGAAGTGCAGAGCTACTACCAGGACTGCTGCCCTCGCGCCCACCAGCTCATCGACATGCCCAAGAGCTGGAAACGCTGGGCCACGGCCGACCGCGAACCCATTGGCCAGTGGACTTTTGGCCGTGCCACCTTGCTGGGCGATGCCGCCCACCCCACGCTGCAATACATCGCCCAGGGCGCCTGCATGGCGCTGGAAGATGCGGTGACGCTGGGCGAAGCCCTCAAGCACACCGGCCACGACTGGCCCAAGGCGCTACAGCTTTATGAGCAGTCACGCATTGCCCGCACAGCGCGTGTGGTGCTTTCGGCGCGGGAAATGGGCCGCATCTTCCACGCCAAGGGTGTGGAGCGACTGGTGCGCAACGACCTCTGGAAAGGCCGCTCGCCCGAGCGTTTCTACGACGCCATGGAGTGGCTGTACGGCTGGACCGTGGACAAGGCCCTGGCCACCTCCTGACCAGACCCCGATCGCAGCACCGCGCAAAAAAAGCATTGGCAACACACATGACGATAGAACAAGCAATCCCCTCCCCCGTCAAGCTCACGGCCAGGGCGGCGCCCGGCCAGCCTGAGCCCACGCCTGCGCTGGAGCAGCTTTACCGCGGCTTCGAGCAGGAAATGCTGGTGCCGCTGTGGACGGAAATCAGCGGCCTGATGCCCGCCCATCCCAAAAGCCAGGCTGCTGCCCACCTCTGGCGCTGGGACCATCTGCTCAAGCTGGCCGATGAAGCGGGCCGCATCGTGCCCGTGGGCCGCGGCGGCGAGCGGCGTGCCATTGCGCTGGCCAACCCGGCGCTGGGCGGGCGCCCATTTGCCACGCCCACGCTGTGGGCCGCCATCCAGTACCTGATGCCCGGCGAGGATGCGCCCGAGCATCGCCACACCCAGCATGCGTTCCGCTTTGTGGTGGAGGGTGAAGGCGTGTGGACCGTGGTCAACGGCGACTCCATCCGCATGTCGCGCGGCGACTTTCTGCCCCAGGGCGGCTGGAACTGGCATGCCCACCACAATGCCGCCAGCCAGCCCATGGCCTGGATTGACGGGCTGGACATTCCGTTTGCCTACTACACCGAGTCTCAATTCTTCGAGCATGGGCGACTGAACCTTGATGCCCATGAGCGCATCACCCCCGAGTTTTCACGCTCGGAGCGGCTGTGGGCCCACCCCGGCCTGCGCCCCGTCGCCCATGTGCAGGAAAGCCCGGTCACCCCGCTGCTGGCCTATCGCTGGGTAGATACCGACCGTGCCTTGAGCGAGCAACTGGCGCTGGAAGCCGAAGGCTATGCCGCCACGGTCAGCCCCGGCCACGCCGCCGTGCGCTACAGCAACCCCACCAATGGCCGCGATGTGCTGCCCACCATTCGCTGCGAAATGCACCGCGTGACCTGCGGTGCCAGCACCCAGCCCAAGCGCGAGGTTGGCTCCGCCGTGTTTCAGGTCTTTGACGGTGAAGGCACGGTCACCGTGGGCGACAAGCAGTGGCACGTGCGCCGCGGCGACATGTTCGTCGTGCCGTCCTGGCAGCCTTTCACCGCACAGTGCGATGCCGACCAGCCGCAACTGGACATGTTCCGCTTTGCAGACACGCCGATCTTTGAGGCTGTTCACGCGTATAGAGCAGAAACCCCCTGAGGCGCTCCGCGCCTTCCCCTGGAAGGGGGACGACAGCCTTTGCTGGGGCAGCCCCTGCTGCGGGGCGGCGGGGCCGCCCAGGCCCTTGCTGGCTGTCTTGCTCGGCACACACGCCACTTTTCCCCAGCAGCACCCCATACCGATATCTATAAGGAACCACACCATGACCCAAGCCAACTACCTCTGGACTCCCGCCCCCGTTCAATCTCTGCCCGTGCGCGGCAGCGAGCAGCGCCTGCCCATCAACCGTCTGTTCTTTGTGGGCCGCAACTATCACGCCCACGCCGTGGAAATGGGCCGTCCCGTGGACAAGAGTGTGGAGCGCCCCTTCTATTTCACCAAGGCCCCCCAGACGCTGACGGAATCCGGCGCCACCGTGGCCTACCCACCCGAAACCAAGAACTACCACTTCGAGATGGAGCTGGTTGTGGCCATTGGCAAGGCCGGCTTCCGCATCCCTGCCGAGCAGGCCCATGAATACATCTACGGCTACGCCTGCGGCCTGGACATGACCCGCCGTGACCTGCAACTGGTCGCCCGCGACAAGGGCCGCCCCTGGGATCTGGGCAAGGACGTGGAGCAATCCTCCGTCGCCACCGAAGTCGTACCCATGCCCGGCAAGGTGATCGAGTCTGGCGAGATCGCGCTGTCCGTCAACGGCGAAGTCAAGCAGCAATCCAATGTGGACAAGCTGATCTGGAACATCCGCGAAATCATTGCCGACCTGTCCCTGTTCTACCACCTGCAGCCCGGCGACCTGATCTATACCGGCACCCCCGAAGGCGTGGGCGCCGTGCTGCCTGGTGACCAGATCACCGGCCGCGTGGAAGGTGTGGGCGAGATCAGCCTGACCGTGGGCCAGCCCGAGTAAACACAGAAAGACGCAGTCATGAAGCTCTACAGCTTTTTCCGCAGCGGCACCTCCCACCGCCTGCGCATTGCGCTCAACCTCAAGGGCCTGAGCCCCGACTACATCCCCGTCGATCTGCGTGTGGATGAACAGGCCGAGGCCGCGTTCAAAAGCGTGAACCCGCAAGGCTTGGTACCCGCCCTGACGCTGGACAGCGGCGAGACACTGATCCAGTCACCCGCCATCATCGAATGGCTGGAAGAGCGCTACCCCAGCCCCGCCCTGCTACCCGCAGAGTCCGAGGCCCGCGCCCATGTGCGCGCCCTGGCGGCCATTGTGGGCTGCGACGTGCACCCCATCAACAACCGCCGCATTCTGCAGGCCCTGCGCCAGCAGTTCGGCGCCGATGAGAACGCTGTCAACGCCTGGTGCGCCACCTGGATCACCGCTGGCTTTGACGCCATCGAGGCACTGCTGGCCCAGGACAAGACACGCGGCGCCTTCTGCTTTGGCAACACACCAGGCCTGGCTGACGTCTACCTGATTCCCCAGGTAGAGAGCGCGCGCCGCTTTGGCGTGGACCTTGCCCGCTGGCCGCTGATCAGCGCCGTCGATGCGGCCTGCGCCGCGCTGCCAGCCTTTGCCCAGGCTGCGCCGCTGGCCCAGCCTGATGCACCGCAGAAGTAAGCTAAAAAATCGACAAAAACTTGCGCAGGACTTGAGCCTAAACAGGCTCAAGTCCTTTATCTACAAGCGCTAACCGCTCATTTAAAAGAAGCGGAAGCCAGGGTAAGGACCCAAAGGCAGACATGCCGGCCCGCAGACCTCTGCGTTCGCTGGCATGCCTGCCGTCCCAACGATTTTCAACGAGGAGACAAACTGTGAAAAACCAGCAAAACACGCACCCAGCCCATATTCAACCAGCGCCAGCAGCTATCAAAACTGCAAGGCGCAAGCTCATGGCTGCAGGCGTGCTGCTGGCCCTGGGCGGCACCGCCATGGCCCAAAGCAGCACGGCAGCCAGCTACCCCACGCGGCCCGTTACCGTGGTCACGGCCTTTGCCGTGGGCAGCGGCCCCGACGCCGTGCTGCGCATCGTGGGCGAAAAACTGGCCACACGCTGGAAGCAGAGCGTGACCGTGGACAACCGCCCCGGCGGCGGCGGCTTTGTCGCCATCGAATACGCACGCCGCGCCAAGCCCGACGGCTATACCCTGCTGCAGCTGGACAGCGAACATGTCTCGGCCCTGCCCTATCTCTACAAGAACAAAAACTTCAACACGCTGGACCACTTCGACCCCGTGGCCCCGCTGTTTCTGACACCGTTCTTTGTGGCCGTGCCCACCGGCTCGCCGTGGAAGAACATGGCTGACCTCATCAAGTCTGCCAAGGCCGAACCCGGCAAGGTCAGCTACGGTTCATGGGGCGTGGGCAGCCCCGGCCATCTGGGCGGTGAGTGGCTGGACTACCTGACCGGCAGCAAGATGACCCACGTGCCCTACCGCGAGGTCAGCCAGCTCTTTACCTCGGTGGCCAACGGCGACCCCGCATGGAGCTTTGGCAGCCTGCCCTCCAGCCAGGGCATCTACAAAAGCGGCAAGATCCGCTACATCGCCGTGGCCGCGCCCAAACGCATTCCGCAGATGCCCGATGTGCCCACCGTGGCCGAAGCCGGTGGCCCCGCCGAGCTGGATGTGAACTCCTTTGTCTCCCTGCTCTCGCCCAAGGGGCTGGATGCCGCCACCCGCGACAAGATCCGAAGCGATGTCGTGGCCGTGCTGCAGGACCCGCAGGTCAAGGAAAAGTTCTCCACCTTCGCCTTCCAGCCCATCACCTGGACCGTGCCCGAGATGCAGCAGTTTGCCAAAAAGAAGTCCGAGCAGTACAAGCTCTTGATTGAAAAAGCGCATATCAGCCTGGACTGACAAGCGCTGATAGCTATTGATTTCATAGTGAAATCAGGCCCTGCCAGCCCTGCTGCGCAGGGCTTTTTATATTCCACCGGGCACAGCATCCATTGCGCGGGGTTCCCGCAGCTTCACCAGCCGCAGCGCAGTGGCACGCGCACCTTGCGTTACATTTTCGCCAGATGTTTCAGAAAGCCCTGAATTTTTGAAGCCTCTGCGCGGCCTAGCCATGTTTCTGATCCGGCAAAGGCTTTCGCCACATAGCCGCTGCATCAGCCCCGTCACGTCATGAGTTCATGCGCTGCGGGTTTCTCTTTTTCATGACAAGCATGCATTTCTCCCTCAAGCGGGTCGCAGCCCTCGCCATTTTTTCCACTGCAGCACTCTCTCAGGCTGTAGAGCCAGAGCCATCTTCCGCCGTCACTGCCGCCGTCACTGCCGCCGACCTCTATCTGCGCACTCTGGTCAACCACGAGGAAAAAGCCGTTGCCGACCTCAACAGCTATCTGCGCCCGGACCGCCTGCGCTCGGGCCGCAGCGCCGACTATGCTGATTTCGCGGCGCTGAAAAAAGCCGATCAGGAATTCCCCGCCGAAGTCACTGCGATGGCCCTGCCGCTGTTCCCCGAAGCCCAGCGCAGCAGTCTGAAAGAACCCATCGAAAAGCTGATGCTGGCCGTGCAACAGGCCCGTCAGAAGTCCGAATGCAAGGCGCTGACTGCCAGCGAAGCCGAGACTGGCGCGCATGGCGTGCTCAACACCCAGGTGCAGTTCCAGTGCTTGCTGGTCAAGACGCCTGAAACCTGGGCCCATAGCATTCAGCGCATGGCCCGCGCCAAGCAGGGCGCGGCCAAGACGGTGGCCGAGCTGGAATCGCTGCAGCAAGCCTATGCAGGCCCGGCCAGCTACCAATACGAAGGCGTGTTTCCGCTGAGCACCGTGCCCCAGGACAAGGATCTGGCCTGGCGCAATGACTTTGCGCGCGAAGTGGTGGACGCAATGTTCCGCCAGTTTTAAGCGGCCCAATCACCTCTGCCGCAGCGACGCCAGCCACTGCTCAGCCTGCTGCGGCGTGTGAAACTCCAGCCACTGCGCCTGCGCAAACTGACCGCTGGCGCGCAGTTCGCGGTATCGGCGCTGGTTCTTGGTAAAGGTCTTCCAGGACCACAGCAGGATGGAGTCCTTGGAAAAGAATGCGCTGCGCCAGCTCTCGCGGTTGCCATGAAACAGTGGCGTGCGCAGCGCCACGCTGCGAATGGTGCGCCATAGCACGCGTGAAAACACCGTCCCGCGTCCATAGTTGAGCCACACAATATGCGTGGCGCGTGGCCATAGCTGATCGCGCACCACGCTGTAGTTCCCATCCATGACCCAGCGCTGGCCCGCTGCCGCCTGCGCCGTGGCACGAACAAACTGCTCGGTAGGCGCAGGCGTCCAGCCTGGCCCCCAGTGCAGCTGATCCAGCTCGGTATGCTGCAAATTCATGGCTGCGACCAGAGCGTTCGCAAACGTGGTTTTGCCAGCGCCGCTGGTGCCCACCACCACCACGCGCATCTCTGCCAGCTCAGGCTTCATCGACCCCATCCAGTTTGCGCACCCGCGTTTGATCGGGCCGTAGCTCCTGGCCCTGCGCATCCAGCACACGCAAAAGCGGCACGGGCTGGCCGCTGGCCTGGTCCAGCAGCAGCGAATGCGCCTCGCCCGGCGCAAACAAATTCCCTTCCCCCCACTGGCGCAAGGCCAGCACCACGGGAAACAGGCTTTCGCCACGCGGCGTGAGCACATAGGCCTGATAGGCCGAGCCTTTGGCGGCGGCTTCGGTTTGGAGAATTCCCGCATCAACCAGCTTTTTGAGCCGATCCGAGAGGATGTTGCGCGCCACCCCCAGGCTGCGCTGAAAGTCGCTGAAGCGGCGCATGCCGTCAAAAGCATCGCGCACGATCAGCAGCGACCAGCGGTCCCCGATCAGATCGACCGAGCGGGCCACAGGGCAAGGCTGCCCACTCACGGTTTCGGAATCAGGCGCAGAGGTGGACATGGCGTTCCTTGAAGGCTTTCCATGCATTCTAGTTGCATTTCAAAACTGAATTAATTAGCATCCATCTAGTTTTGTTTTGAAACCAAAAAGGCAAGCCATGCCAGACCCCGCACACTCCACGTCAAGCTCCACCGCGCACAAACTGCCCTTGAGTCTGGTATTGCTGTTTGCCATTGCCAGCGGCCTGAGCGTGGCCAATGTCTATTACGCCCAGCCCCTGCTGGAGGCACTGGCCAGCGATTTCGGCATTGCGCTGGCCGCCGTGGGGGGCGTGGTCACCGCCACACAAACCGGCTGCGCGCTGGCCCTGCTCTTGCTGGTACCACTAGGGGACTTGATGAATCGGCGGCGTTTGATGCTGCTGCAACTGCTGGCACTGGTCGCCGCACTGCTGCTGGTGTCGGCGGCAACTGCGCCTTCTGCCCTGCTGGTAAGCATGCTGCTGGTGGGCCTGCTGGGCACGGCCATGACGCAGGGGTTGATTGCCTATGCCGCCAGCGCCGCAGCGCCCCAGGAGCAGGGCCGCGTCGTGGGTGCGGCGCAAAGCGGTGTCTTTGTGGGCCTGCTGCTGGCGCGGGTCTTTGCCGGGGCAGTGAGCGACCTGGCAGGCTGGCGCGGTGTTTATCAGTGTTCGGCCATGCTGATGCTGTGCATGGCGCTATTGTTATGGAAGCACTTACCGGCGCTGCCCCCCTCGCCTGCCGCAGCCAGCGGGCTGCGTTACCGCGACCTGATTGCCTCCATGTTCACACTGCTGCGCCAGGAACGCCTGCTGCAAATACGCGGCCTGCTGGCACTGCTGATGTTTGCGGCCTTCAACATCTTCTGGAGCGCCTTGGTGCTGCCGCTCAGCGCAGCGCCATTTCATCTCTCTCGCACCGCCATTGGCGCCTTCGGGCTGGTGGGTGCAATGGGTGCGCTGATGGCTGCACGGGCCGGGCAATGGGCCGATCGCGGCTACGCCCAGCGCACCAGTGGCGCGGCACTGCTTTTGTTGCTGCTGGCTTGGGGGCCGCTGTCGCTGCTGCACAGCTCTTTATGGGCCTTGATGCTGGGCATTGTGCTACTCGACCTGGGCGGCCAGGCCCTGCATGTCACCAACCAGAGCATGATCCTGCGCTCCCGCCCCGAAGCCAGCAGCCGCCTGATTGGTCTTTACATGTTGTTCTATGCCGCAGGCAGCGGCCTGGGGGCGATTGCCAGCACCATGGCCTACGCCCATGAAGGGTGGCAAGGCGTGTGCCTGCTGGGTGCGGTGGTCAGCCTGCTGGCCTTGCTGTTGTGGTGGGGCACGCGGCGCTCTGCGCCAGCGGTCTCTTGTACCAGGGGGTAACAAACGCCCCATCCGTGCACATTTGCACACCCTATGTGCAACAAACTCTATTGCCTGCGCAAAACCGCACACATACCATGAGGACCAAATTCACCACCACCGGAGACTCTTCATGAACGCACCCACTTCCGCCAAGGTTCTGGCGCCCACGGTCAAGCTGCTCATCAATGGGCAGATGGTCGAATCCAAAACCACGCAATGGCGCGATGTGGTCAACCCTGCCACGCAGGAAGTGCTGGCCCGTGTGCCGTTTGCCACGCCCGATGAAGTCAACGCCGCTGTGGCCAACGCCAAGCAAGCGTTCAAGACCTGGAAGAAGACCCCCATCGGCGCACGCGCCCGCATCTTTCTGAAGCTGCAGCAGCTGATTCGTGAAAACATGAAAGAGCTGGCCGCCCTGCTGACGGCCGAGCAAGGCAAGACCCTGCCGGACGCCGAAGGCGACGTCTTCCGCGGCCTGGAAGTGGTGGAGCACGCGGCCAATATCGGCTCGCTGCAGCTGGGTGAGCTGGCCAACAACGTGGCCAACGGCGTCGATACCTATTCCATCATGCAGCCGCTGGGCGTTTGCGCAGGCATCACCCCGTTCAACTTCCCCGCGATGATTCCGCTGTGGATGTTCCCCATGGCCATTGCCACGGGCAATACCTTTGTGCTCAAGCCTTCGGAGCAAGACCCCATCGTCACCATGCGCCTGTGCGAGCTGGCCCTGGAAGCGGGCGTGCCCCCCGGCGTGCTGAACGTGATTCACGGCGGCGAAGACGTGGTCAACGCGATTTGCGACCACCCCGATATCAAGGCCATCAGCTTTGTGGGCTCTACCAAGGTGGGCACCCATGTGTACAACCGCGCCTCGCTGGCTGGCAAGCGCGTGCAATGCATGATGGGGGCCAAGAACCACGCCATCGTCATGCCCGACGCCAACAAGGAGCAGTCGCTCAACGCCCTGCTGGGTGCAGCCTTTGGCGCAGCCGGTCAGCGCTGCATGGCCGTGTCGGTGGCCGTGCTGGTGGGCGATGCACAGAAGTGGATTCCCGAGCTGGTGGCCAAGTCCAAGACCCTCAAGGTTTCTGGCGGCACCGAAGCGGGCACGGATGTCGGCCCGCTGGTCAGCTGCGCAGCGCTGGCACGCGTGGAAGGCCTGATTGAGCGCGGCATTGCCGAAGGCGCGGTGCTGGAGCTCGATGGCCGCAAGCCCACCGTGGCCGGTTACGACAAGGGCAACTTTGTCGCCCCCACCATCTTCAGCGGCGTCAAGCCCGGCATGAGCATTTATGAGCAGGAAGTCTTCGGCCCCGTGCTGGCCCTGATGGGCGCCGATACGCTGGAAGAAGCGATTGAGCTGATCAACGCCAATCCCAACGGCAACGGCACCGCCATCTTCACCCAGAGCGGCGCGGCTGCGCGCAAGTTCCAGGAAGACATCGACGTGGGCCAGGTCGGCATCAACGTGCCAATTCCCGTGCCCGTGCCCCTGTTCTCCTTCACCGGCAGCCGCGCCTCCAAGCTGGGCGATCTGGGCCCCTACGGCAAGCAGGTCGTACTGTTCTACACCCAGACCAAGACGGTGACCGCACGCTGGTTCGATGACTCGACCACCAGCCAGGGCGTGAACACCACCATCAGCCTGAAGTAAGCCCGGCGGGCCCTGCACATGCCACTGCACCCACCCATCACCCTTTCAAAACCTTTGCGGATTTTGAACAAGGGGCTGGGTGCGGTGCTGCTGTGCGTGGTGACCAGCGCTGCCTGGGCGCAGCCTGCCCCTGTGCCGCCCGCGAGTTCGGTATGCGAGCCCGGGGAGGATTGGCCGCGCACGCTGGAGTGCCTGCGCGAGAAAACTGGCTTTATCGACATTGCGCTGCAAGACAGCCTGCGCCAACTGCACGAAAAACTGCCAACCGAGCTGCGCGAATCCCTGCAAACCCAGCAAGACGACTGGGAGCAGCGCCGCGACACAGATTGCACACCTACGGACCGCCCCGCCTCTGACAGCAACGCACTGGCCTACGCCATGCTGTGCCGCAGCAAGATGGCACTGCAGCGCACCAAGCTGCTGCAAAGCCTGCTGGAGGCCAGCGAGCTACCGCCCGCACCCACAGACATGAACTGCCCCAAAGAACAGGCAATGAGCCCGCAATGTCTGCAAAAGCGACAAGCTGTCATTGAAAACGGCATGAATGGCATCTACCGCTCTTTGCTGCTGCGCCTGCCCGAATTGCAGGCCCAGAAGCTCTACGCCGAGCAAAGCAGTTGGGAGGAAGATCGTGAAGCCGCCTGCCAGCGCATTGCAGGCGCGCATGAACCGGCAGACCAGGCCGTCTGCCACTTTGTCATGGCCATGGAGCGGGTCAAAGTCTTTCGCGAGGTCTGGAACCCTCTTGCCAAACAAAACCAGACAAAGAACCAGACAAAAAACCAGTCAAAGAGGGAGCCATGAGCGCCAGACCAGCCCGTCTTCGCCAGTTTCACGCCCGCAACTGCGATGATGGACGCATGATTTCATGCATTCAGAAATTTCAACAAAAACAAGCTATTTTCCTTGGCAGATATGCGCTGGCCGCTATGGTTTTAGCGAGCAGCGCCAGCGCCCAGGCCCAGGCAGGTGCCGACTGCGTGCCCGGCGGCAACACCGCCCAGACCAATGCCTGCGCCATCAAGGATTTTCAGCAGGCCGATAGCGACCACCAGATTCTGTACGGCGATGTGATGCGCTCCCTGTCCGCCCATGAGCGCCCGGCCCTGCGCAAAGAGCAAAGCGAATGGAGCCGCCAGCGCATCACCCAGTGCAAGCAAAGCAGCAAAGCCTTTGAAGCGCAGGCCGACTGGCCCAGCCGCTATCACCAATGCCTGATCCAGCAGATCAAGGCCCGTGACAGTGTTCTCAAACGCTGGCTGCACCAGGGAGCACCAGATTGAACCGGTGGCAAAAACATCGAATTTGATAGCTGACAGCGCTTGAACATCAAGGGCTGGAAGGCAAATAGAACAAAAAAGGAGACATGAGATGGACTTTGAACTCAGCGAAGATCAGCGCGCATTTGCCGACACCGCCCGCCAGTTTGCGCAGGCAGAACTGGCCCCCCATGCCGCGCAGTGGGACCGCGAAGCCCACTTCCCCCGCGATGCCATTGCCAAGGCCGGTGAGCTGGGTTTCTGCGGCCTGTACGCGCCCGAAAACGCGGGTGGCCTGGCCCTGCCACGCCTTGATGCCACGCTGGTGTTCGAGGAACTCGCTGCCGTCGATCCATCCACCACCGCCTTTATCACCATCCACAATATGGCGACCTGGATGTTGGGCACCTGGGCCACCGACGCCGTGCGTGAGCAATGGGGCGAGCAGCTCACCAGCGGCCAGAAGCTGGCCAGCTATGCCTTGACCGAACCCGGCGCAGGCTCAGATGCCGCATCGCTCAAAACCCGCGCCGAGCTGGTGGGCAACGAATATGTCATCAACGGCAGCAAAGCCTTTATCAGCGGCGCAGGCAGCACCGATGTGCTGGTGCTGATGGCCCGCACGAGTGATGCCAGCTCTGGCGCGTCGGGCATCAGCGCCTTTGCCGTGCCCGCAAATACCCAGGGCATCAGCTACGGCAAAAAAGAAGAAAAAATGGGCTGGAACAGCCAGCCCACGCGCGTCATCAATTTCGACAATGTGCGCATCCCCGCCAACCACCTGCTGGGCCGCGAAGGCGAAGGCTTCAAGATCGCCATGAAGGGGCTGGACGGCGGGCGCATCAATATCGCCACCTGCTCAGTTGGCGCCGCACAAGGCGCCCTCACCCAGGCGCAGAGCTATATGCAAGAGCGCAAGCAGTTCGGCAAACCCATCGCCAGCTTTCAGGCCCTGCAGTTCAAGCTGGCCGATATGGCGACCGAGCTGGTCGCAGCCCGCCAGATGGTGAGACTGGCTGCTAGCAAATTAGATGCGGGCGCCCGCGATGCATCGACCTACTGCGCCATGGCCAAACGCTTTGCGACCGATGCGGGCTTCAATGTCTGCAACGAGGCGCTGCAGATTCACGGCGGCTACGGATACCTGAATGACTTTCCGCTGGAGCGCCTGGTGCGCGACGCCCGTGTGCACCAGATCCTGGAAGGCACCAACGAAATCATGCGCGTCATCATTGCGCGGCGCATGCTGGATGGCGATGCTTGTGAGGCCATTCGCTGAAACTGCCTGAAAACGGATCCCATGCCAGCCAAGCCCATCGCCCCCGAAACCCTGCAGCTCATTGACGCCGTGCGCGAGGCGCTGGCGGCGCATGCGCCCGGTGCCGAGGTGGAGGAGAAGGCCATGTTTGGCTGCCTTGTGTTCATGGTCAACGGCAAGATGTGCCTGGGCGTAGAAAACGACGAGTTGCTGGTGCGCCTGCCACCGGATACGCACGATGCCGTGGCCGAGATGCCGGGGCTGCGCCCTCTGTCCAGCAAGGGGCTGATGCAGGGCTATTTCCTCGTCGGCCCCACCGCGTATGCGAGCCGCGAGGCCTGGCAGCAATGGATTGCCCAGGCGCTGGCCTTTAACCCGCTGGCCAAGGCCACACCCAAACGTAAAAGCCAAAGCCCACCCGCTGCGCAGGCCCCCAAAGCACCCGCCCGCAAACGCCACAGTGTCTTCGAGAGCGATATCTGACAGGAGAACCGCCACCATGTCCCTACGCATTGTTCAGCTGGGAACGCCCCGCGCACCGGGCGAAGGCAGCCGCATCGGCACCGTGCGCCGCCCGCCACGCGGCGTGCCCAAGGCCGAGTTTGCCAGCCGCAATTACTACGACACCTGGCTGCCCGAGCTCTCGCCTGAGCCAGAGCTGATGCAGGCCGCACAGGCTGCGGCCAAGCTGCTGGAGTCTGGCGACAGTGCCGAAGGCAGCAAGCAGTGGAAGACGTTTGAAAAGCAGTTTCGCAAGCAACTGGCCGAAGCTCCCGCCGCCCGCACGCTGGACTTGCTGGCTGCCCTGTCGCACAGCGGTGCGTTTTCCATCGGCTGTTACTGCGATGAAGAGTCGCGCTGCCACCGCAGCATCTTGCGCGGCCTGCTGCAGGAGCGCGGCGCTGATATCACCGCCTGAAAACATTCATCAAATCCGCCTCTAGCGCAGTATTGATAAGCACAAGCAGCTATCAAATCAGATAAACCACAGGAGACAAAAACATGCAAATCGCATTCATCGGCCTCGGCAATATGGGCGCCCCCATGGCCATCAACCTCGTCAAGGCGGGCCACAGCGTCAAGGCGTTTGACCTCAGCGCCGATGCGCTGGCCCGTGTCAAAGCCGAAGGCGGCCACACCGCCGCCAGCGCCAGCGAGGCCGTTCAGGGCGCTGAAGTGGTGATTTCCATGCTGCCAGCCAGCCAGCATGTGCAGGCGCTGTATCTGGGCAAGGATGGAGAGCCAGGTCTGCTCAGCAGCATCACCAAGGGTGCGCTCATCATCGACAGCTCCACCATCGCCGCCGCCACCAGCCAGAAGGTGGCGCAGGCGGCCGTCGCTGCTGGCATGGGCTTTATTGATGCGCCGGTGTCAGGTGGTACGGGCGGCGCGATTGCAGGCACGCTGACATTCATGGTGGGCGGCTCGAATGCCGATCTGGAACGCGCCCGCCCGCTGCTGGAGAAAATGGGCAAGAACATCTTCCACGCCGGTGATGTGGGCGCAGGCCAGACGGCCAAGATCTGCAACAACATGCTGCTGGGCATTTTGATGATTGGCACCAGCGAAGCCATTGCGCTGGGCGTGGCCAACGGTCTGGACCCCAAGGTGCTCAGCGAAATCATGCGCCGCAGCTCGGGCGGCAACTGGGCGCTGGAGGTATACAACCCCTTCCCCGGCGTGCAGGAATCCAGCGCCGCCACACGCGGCTATACCGGCGGCTTTGGCACCGATCTGATGCTCAAAGACCTGGGCCTGGCCCAGGAAAGCGCCATGACCGTCAAGGCCAGCACGCCGCTGGGCGGCATGGCCCGCCAGATCTACGCCGCGCACAGCCTGGCAGGCCATGGGCCGGAGGACTTTTCCAGCGTTATCAAGATGCTGCAAAAGCCTGCCTGAACTCCGCTACAGTGCTTTCGTAAGTCACCTCAAGGCCGCGCCATGCAATACCCTGTTCAGCACGAAGAAGCCCAGTCCAAGGGCGTGTTTCATATTGACAAGAATGGCCAGCGCGTAGCCGAGATGACTTACAGCCGCACCAATGCCACCATGATCATCATCGACCACACGGATGTCGATGAATCGCTGCGCGGTGAAGGCGTGGGCCGCCAGTTGCTGGATGCGCTGGTGGCCTGGGCGCGCAACACCGGCACCAAGGTGCTGCCGCTGTGCCCCTTTGCCAAAGCACAGTTTGCCAAGGACGCCAGCATTCGTGACGTGCTGGTTTAAAGCCGCTAACGCATTCTTGCCCGCATGATTCTGGCCTCGGTTCTGCTGTCTCTGCTCTCCTTGCCGCTGCTGTGGCTGGTGCTACCTATTTTTGTCATGCCACCTCTGGCTTTCTATCTGGGCTGGGTCGGCTTCAAGCGTGCGGTGCTGCAGGCACCCGAGCCCGTCAGCACGGTCATGCAAGTGCTCTATGCCCTGCCCATGGTGCTGGCGGTAACGGTTCTGGTACTGGAGCTGTGGATCATGAACACGGGCTACAAGGCCTGATACGGCACAACGCCGCGCATTCCGCCGCGATTGTCATCAAACTGTGATTGAACTTGCACCGCAGGCGCGGGACAATGGTGCGTTGTCGCTTGTGCAAGAGGTGTCGCCATGGACCATGTTCTCTCCATGCCCGCTCAGCCGCTGGATGTAGCGCCGTTTGGCGCCAGACTCACGGGCGCGCGCTCTGCGGTGCTGTTCAAGGCCGAAGATATGGAAGTCATCCGTATCGTGCTCAGAAAGGGCCAGACCCTGCCCCCGCACCGGGTGCCGGGCAGCGTCAGTCTGCAGTGCCTGGAAGGCAGTCTGGAAGTGATGCTGGGCCAGAACCTGCACGAGCTGCAGCGCGACCAGCTCATTCACCTGCCGCGGGGCATGCCCCATGCGGTGCGGGCGCTGGAGGATTCCTCGGCCATTGTCACCATCGTTTTGTGTGACAGCTGATTCAGCGCACTGGCAAAAACTGCATGAATGGCCCGGCGATCAAGCCCTGCCCATAGCCGATGACGGCGCGGCGATAGCGCTCTGTGGTGTAGCTGGCGATCAGGTCCAGCCTGCCAATGATTTTTCCCATTTCCCGCTCAAAGCTGAGGTTGCGCTCGCTGTCTGCTATCTGATTTGATAGCAGCAAGGGCTTGCCATCTGTGGCGCGGCGCGAGTTGAGAATCCAGTTGGCAATTTCCAGATTGCGCGCTGCATTGAAGACATGCTGCGGGTCCAGACCATCGATCAGGGTGAACGAGGTACGCCCGCCGTGCGCAGTAATCAGCATATCGCCCGCCGCGTAGATAAAAGCCGCAATGCGGTCGCCGGCAAAATCGGGCTGCAGCGCCAGTGACAGCGCAGCCACATCGCGCTTGCCCTGAAGCTCATGCCAGGGCTGGCGCTCGAGCACGGCAATGCGCACATAGGCCACGGCGGCTTCCCGACTCTCGGCTGTGGCACGCCACTGGCCGGGGTTGCGGCGGTAGAGCTTGTCCATCAGCGCAAACAGACTGTCCAGGTTTTCCTTCATGGCCAGCGTGGCCATGCGGTTGCTGTCGGATTGCAGCAGCTCACCACCGCGAAAGCCCTCCCCTTCCACCTTGCCGTGGTTGGTGGGCGCGCTGGAGCAGCCTGCCAGCAGCACGCTCAGCAGCGCAGTCGCAAGCACAGCCCGCAGGCTGGGATGGCTTAACGCGGTCTCATGGCAAATGGCATGGGCTGCAGACATTGGGCAAACATAGCAGCAGATGCCGCTTGTTTGCTGGGGTTTGCGCTACAGATTTGTTATCAATCGTGAATCACGAGCCGTGCAAGCCTAGGGTCTGTTGAGAATTGAGCGGGGTCGCGAAGGATTCTGGCCGCTTGCCAATCTAGGCGCGTGACGCCGTGCGGGTGCCTACCCGATGTATCCCCATAACTGGAACGCAACAACGAGTGGCGGGCGGCCAGATTCCTTCCCTTCGGGTTGCAGCGACAGGATCCCCGCCTAAATCTCAACAGACCCTAGCGCCGCAACTGCGCCAAAAGCTGCTCCAGCAGCTTCCAGGGCGCTGCCTGATCGGCCATGGCCACGGGCACACGCAGCATGCTGCTGCTGACTTGCTGAGGCGAAAATAGTACGCCCGGAGCCAGCAGCAGCTCGCTGGCCGCCGCCTGCCTTGCCAGCACTTCGGTATCCACACCGCAGTCCACCCAGGCAAAGGTTCCCGCAAGAGGTTCGTGATGGGCATGGCAGCCCAGCGTTTCAAGCTTGCGGAGGCAGCGGTTGCGGGCCCTGTCCACGCGCTCGCGCAGCCGGTCCACATGCTTACGGTAGGAACCATCGGCCAGGATGTGGTGCACGATCTGCTCGGCAGGCAGCGACGAAGTCAGCCCTGACAGCAGCTTCATATCGGTGAGCCGGTGCACATATTCAGGCCTGGCCGCCACATAGCCCACACGCAGGCAGCCGGACAAGGTTTTGGAGAAGCCGCCCACCAGAATCACGCGCTGCAGCCTGTCCATCGCCGCCAGCCGCAGCGGCATGCTGCCCAGAAAATCGGCATAGGTATCGTCTTCAACCAGCAGAAAATCGTGCCGCTCGGCAATGCGCAGCACCTCGTGGGCCACACCTGCGGACAAGCTCAGGCCCGTGGGGTTGTGCACCACGGTGTTGAGGATGAAAAGCCGGGGCTTGTGCTGCTGGGCCAGAGACTCCAGCGCCGCAACGTCCGGCCCACCGGGCAGGCGCGGCACGCCCACCACGTTGACGCCCATGAGCTTGAGCCGCCCGAAGATCAGAAACCATGCGGGATCTTCCACCAGCACGGTATCGCCAGGCTTGAGAAAGCAGCGCACGATGAGATCAAGACCCTGGGTAACGCCGCCCACGGTCATCAGATTCAGCTCCGGGTGAGCGGGAACCTCTTGCGCCTGCAGTTGCGATGCAATCTGCTGGCGCAGTGGCAAATGGCCTTGTGGCTGGCCGTAGCTCAGCAGGCTCAGCTCCGCCTTGGGACCCTGGCGGGTAATGGCCCGCATGGCGCTGGTTATCAGGCCCTGATCCATCCAGTGCGCAGGCAGGCAGCCCGCGCTGCCCGTGCCGTCCCCTCCCTCTCGGAAAATGCCACGCAGCAAGTAGGCCGTATCAAACTCCAGAGACTGCGCCGCAGCCGCCTGCATCTGCGCCGCAGGCTCGACCACACGGCGCTGCGCTGCCACATAAAACCCGCTGCCGCGCCGCGACTGAAGCAGCCCTTGCGCAGCCAGCCGGTCATAGGCCTGAACCACCGTATCACGGCTCACGCCTGAGGCCTGCGCCAGCGCCCGCACCGACGGCAGGCGCATACCGGCGCGCATTCCGTGGTTGCGAATCAGGGTGCCGAAATGCTCCACCAGTTGCTCTGCCAGCCCGATGGCGCTGGAGCGCATGGGCTGCCAGCCCATGGCGGCGGCTGTAGTGCCAGAGGTCTGGGCTGCAGAGGCGGATTCGGATTCGGATTCGAGCTCGGGCTTGGCGTCCAGCATGGCTTGGCTCCAACAGGGTCAAGAAGAGTCAGGAAGAAAGTGTCCGGGTCATGAAAGCAGGCCAGCTCATTAACTGGCCTGCACAAGTGTACTGCTACTGTACTGATTTCAGCCATTAGCATGGAGCACACAACAAGCCCCGACCAAGACTGCCATGTCCTATCTGACCACCTCCACTGCTTTCATCCTGCCGCTGGCCATGTTTGCCTTTGTCAGCTCCGTCACGCCCGGCCCCAACAATGTGATGCTCACCGCCTCCGGTGCCACCTTTGGCTACCGCCGCAGCGTGCCGCATATGCTGGGCATCTGTCTGGGCGTGGTGGTGATGGTGCTGCTGATTGGCGCAGGCCTGGGCAAGCTGTTCGAGGCCGAGCCCCGCATTTACACCCTGCTCAAATACGTGGGCGCCGCCTATCTGGTCTGGCTGGCCTGGAAGATTGCGCTGTCTGGCAGCGTGGACCAGGGCAAATCGGGCAGCCAGCCCTTCAGCTTCTGGCAAGCCGCCGCCTTTCAGTGGGTCAACCCCAAGGCCTGGATCATGGCGGTGGGGGTGGTGGCCACCTACACCCCGCGCGAGGGCTTTTTCATGAACCTGCTGCTGTCAGCACTGGTGCTGGGCCTGGTCAACTACCCCAGCATCAGCGTCTGGACCCTGTTTGGCAGCACCGTAGGCCGTGCGCTGCGCACGCCTCAGGCCTTGCGCATCTTCAATGGGGTGATGGCGGGGCTGCTGCTGCTGTCGCTGGTTCCGATTTTCATGGAGCATGTCTAAGGTCTGTTGAGATTTAGGCGAGGATCCTTCGCGACCTCGCTCAATTCTCAACAGACCCTAAACTTGGCGCATGCCCTATGAGATACGCCCACTGACCGAGTCCGACCTTCGCAGCTATCGCGCCCTTCGCCTGCAGGCTTTGACGGAGTGCCCCAGCGCCTTTGGTGCCACGCCCAGCACCGAACAGGCACTGGAAGATGCGCAGATACTGCATCGCTTTGGTGGCGGGCCCGGTCAGATCATGTGGGGCGGATTTGATGAAGATGACAAGCTCTGCGCCACGCTGGGCATGTACCGCGATACCGGGGAAAAGACGGCGCACAAAGGCCATCTCTTTGCCATGTATGTGAGCCTGCAGGCGCGTGGTCAGGGCTTGGCCCGTCGCCTGCTGGAGGTAGCCATCGTACACGCCAGCGCTCTGCAACTAAGGCAATTAATGCTGGGATGCAATACCACCAACCACAATGCGCTACGTTTATATGAGCAAGCAGGTTTTCAGACCTATGGCCGAGAGCCTGCTGCTCTGTATGTCAACGGGGAGTTTTTCGACGAAGTGCTGATGGTGCGCCCGCTGGCATCCATCTGAGCCCATTCAGCACCGCCAAAGGCCTGAGGCCAATCAACGCGCCTCCAGCGCCATGACCTGCTCGGCCAGGCGGGCAATCGCCTCGTCCGACAAATCATCGGTCTCCAGCACCTGACGCTGGGGCCATTGCTGGAAGTGGTTGGACTGGGAGCGTTCGTAGTGCGGGTCGTAGTGGCGCAGCATCAGCTCTTCAAACAGGGGCGACAAGTCCTTGGCTCTGGCCCATTGCTGCCATCGGCCCACGGTTTCATTGCCTTGCAGTTCCTTGAGCCAACCCAGCTTGGTGGCCAGAGCTTCGGGGTCATCGCCCAGATAGGCATAGTCGCGCAGCAGATAGGACAGGCGCGCAGCCGTGGTGGCGCGCACCTCAATCACCGGCGCCTTGTGCAGATGCTGCACCAGCACCAGCGGCAGGCCCACGCGGCCGATCTTGGCGCTCTCGCCTTCCAGATACACGGGGCGCGAGAGGTCGAACGTCTCCAGTTGCTCTGCCAGCAGCGTCTCAAAACGCTTCTGGCTGGGCTGCTCAATGCCAGGCAAACCGCCAAGCAGCGAGCCCTTGTGGTTGGCATAGCCTTCCAGGTCCAGCACCTGCTCGCCGCGCTCGGCCAGCGCATGCAGCACGCGGGTCTTGGCCGAGCCAGTCGCGCCGCACAGCACACGCATCTGCAGCTGCGGCACCTGGGTTTCCAGCTGCTCGATCACATGACCGCGAAACGCCTTGTAGCCACCGGCCAGCTGCTGCGCATCCCAGCCCACCAGGCGCAGCCAGGTCACCATGGAGCCGCTGCGCAGGCCGCCGCGCCAGCAATAGACCAGTGGCTTCCAGTTGGCAGGCTTGTCGGCAAAGGTTTCGCGCAGGTGCCGAGCCAGGTTGGCCGACACATAGGATGCGCCCAGACGCTTGGCCTCGAATGGGCTGACTTGCTTGTAAATAGTGCCGATCTCGGCACGCTCTTCGTTGCTAAGCACGGGGCAATTGATGGCGCCGGGAATATGGTCCAGCGCGAACTCGGCAGGCGAGCGGGCATCGATCAGAGCATCGAACTGGTGGCGTTCAGGAACGCGAACGGGCTGGCGGTGGGACACGGCAGACATCCATGGCTACGCCCGCGTCATCAGAGACCTGCGGGCAATGGCGTGGTCGGGCATCGGCAGGCTGCCATGAATCGGCAGTCGGCCTGAAGGCTCGGCAACATGAAGAACCCGCTGTCATTGATAAAAGCCAATCTGGCAGCAGGCCACGAAGCAAGGGTGTGGATCGAGCCTCGATACGCACGACGGCTGCGACAAACTTGCCAGCCCCGCTCATTCCCTGAGATGGGGCGTATTTTCGCAGATGCTGGGCAGGGCTTCAGAGCGCAGCGCCAAAACCGCACGGGGCGCAGCTGCTTGCACAACTGCGCCCCGGCGTATTCAACAAATCAAGCTCCAGCCCCTATCCATAAAGCGCTGGCAGCTATCAAATCAGAAGTCCTTGAATTTTCAATCCCGCTTACTTACGCGGCCGCAGCAACATTTCATCGCCGCTCATCTGCACATCAAAGTAGCGCAGAAAGTTCTGCCCCAGCAGTGCATCGTCGCTGTCATCGCCGGTGTAACCCGTTCCCACATGCAGATCGCGCACCACCAGGCTGGCCACGCGCACCTCGCTGGCCACCACGATACGGCCATCGCGCTCGCCGTTGGCCGTGCGAAAGCGGGCTTTTTCACCGCCTTCAAGCCCCGCCTTGCTGGCCAGCGCATCCGTCACGCTCACCGAAGTTGCCCCGGTATCGACCATGAACGTCACCGGCTGGCCATTGACGGAGCCACGCGCGCGAAAGTGGCCATCCATGCCGCGCTCAATGCGCACGCTGCCGTCGGCCTGCACCCGAGCCTGCGCGGGCTTGAGGAAATGCTGCATGGCCAGATACATCACCCCCATGACGACCAGCCAGAACAGCAAAAACATCATGGTGCTGCGCCGCGCCACCGATTGGGTGGACGGTTCCTGGCTTGCAGTGTTCTTCTGGGGCGGTGTGGCGTTCAGGCGCATGGACAGCTCAAAACAATGAATGACGCTGGCATTTTGCCAAGTTCACAGCCAAGGTCATCTGTTTGCTGCATTCACGCGTCCGTGCATCTGCGCGTACATTGCCAGCTGTCTGCAATCTCGTGATCAGCGCACCATGAATAACAACACGCTTCCCCCACTCGTTCTGCACTATGTCTTTGATCCGCTGTGCGGCTGGTGCTATGCCGCTGCGCCACTGGTCAAGGCGGCACGCAGCGTGCCCGGCATCGCCGTGCAGTGGCACGCCGGCGGCATGCTGACCGGCGCGCACACCCGCACCATCACCGCCGACTGGCGGGAAAAAGTGATGGCCAGCGATCAGCGCATTGCCGAAATGACGGGCCAGCCGTTTGGCGATGCCTATTTCAACGGTCTGCTGAACGACATCGGCGCACCATTGGACTCCGAGCCGCCCACCACCGCCCTGCTGGCAGCCGAATCACTGGGCGGCCTGGGCCTGGAAATGCTTTCGGCCGAACAAAAGGCCCACTATGTCGATGGCCGCCGCATCAGCGAAAGCGCCGTGCTGCGCGAACTGGCTGGCAGCATCGGCCTGGACAGCACGGCTTTTGACGCCGCCTATGCCGAGCAAAGCGGCGCAGCTACGCAAAAGCACATTACAGAAAGCCGCCAGTGGCTGAACATGCTCCAAGGCCAGGGCTTCCCCACCATTGGCCTGGAGTTTGACCACCCCGAACAACCCGGCCAGCGCGCTATTCAGCGCATCGACATTGGCGAATGGCTGGGCGATGTGGACGGCTGGACCCAGCAACTGAGCGACTGGGCCGAACAGGTGGCTGGCCTCAAGCAGCAAACCAGTGACAGCACGGACCCCAGCTGTGGCCCTGACGGCTGCGAACTGCCACAGCGCTGAAACAGCAGCGCCAAGCAAAACAGCCCTTTTCAGGGCTGTTTTTGATTCGGGCGCAGTACAAAAAACCGCGAGGCCCAACAAAGGGACGCCAAGCAAGAGCCGCCTCGCGGCGAGGGCGTCGTCCCCCTTGCGGGAAGGCGCAGAGCGCCTCAGAGGGTAGACAAATCAGTCCATCATCCCGATCACGACATCTCCAAAGCGCGAGCAGGAAACCTGGGTTGCGCCATCCATCAGACGGGCAAAGTCATAGGTCACATGCTTGCTCTGAATGGCTTTTTCCAGCGAAGCCACGATCAGATCCGCCGCCTCGCGCCAGCCCATGTGGCGCAGCATCATCTCGGCGCACAGAATCATGGAGCCTGGGTTCACATAATCCTTGCCTGCGTAGCGCGGCGCCGTGCCGTGCGTGGCTTCAAAGCAGGCAATGCTCTCTGACATATTGGCGCCCGGTGCAATGCCGATACCGCCCACCTGCGCCGCCAGCGCATCCGAGATGTAGTCGCCATTGAGGTTCAGCGTCGCCACCACCGAATACTCGGCCGGACGCATCAGGATCTGCTGCAGGAAGGCATCGGTGATCGAGTCCTTGATGATGATGTCTTTGCCCGTATTCGGGTTCTTCAGACGGCACCATGGGCCGCCGTCGATCAGCTCGGCACCAAACTCGCGCTGCGCCAGCGCATAACCCCAGTCACGGAAAGCACCTTCCGTGAACTTCATGATGTTGCCCTTGTGCACCAGGGTCACGCTGGGCTTGTTGTTGTCAATGGCGTACTGGATGGCCTTGCGCACCAGGCGCTCCGTACCTTCACGCGAGACAGGCTTGATGCCGATGCCCGAAGTTTCGGGGAAGCGAATCTTGTTGGCGCCCATTTCCCGGGACAGGAAATCGATGAGCTTTTTGGCGCTGTCGCTGCCCGCAGCGTACTCAATGCCCGCGTAGATGTCTTCCGAGTTCTCACGGAAGATCACCATATTGGTCTTCTCTGGCTCTTTCAGCGGCGAAGGCACGCCCTTGAAATACTGCACAGGGCGCAGGCACACGTACAGGTCCAGTTCCTGGCGCAGCGCCACGTTCAGCGAGCGAATGCCGCCGCCCACGGGCGTGGTCAGCGGGCCTTTGATAGACACCGCATAGTCACGCACAGCAGCCACGGTTTCTTCCGGCAGCCACATGTCGGGGCCATACACACGCGTGGCCTTTTCACCGGCAAACACTTCCATCCAGGCAATCTTGCGCTGGCTGCCATAAACCTTGGCCACCGCCGCATCCGCCACCTTGCGCATCACGGGCGTCACGTCGATACCCACGCCATCGCCTTCGATAAAGGGAATGATGGGCTGATCGGGCACATTCAACGTCTTATCGGCATTGACCGTAATTTTCTCGCCCTGCGACGGAACCTGGATGTGGGACTGGCTCATGCTGTGGAATCTCCTAGTCTTGAATACTGTGCGGCGGCGCACCTTTATGGTGCTTTATCTTGCCCTCGATTTTGGCATCACGAACAAAGCAAATTTTAAGAAAAGCCGGATAAAAATCTGTCAAACACGAAACAGTGTTTCCCGCGCCTGTCCTCCATCACCAGCCTGTGTGTCAGAACCTGTAAAACCCGATTCTTATGGCATGCTGGCTGATGCACACTGTGCACAAACAGCGGCTTTCTGTCCTGACGCGTCAGATTCCCGCTTGTGGCGCCCACCCCTCTCCGTTTGGCAAGCTAGGCTCATGAAGAACCTCACCCCTGACAAGACAAGACCTCAACACCAGCGCCCCGGCAAGAATTCCCTCTTGCGCAGTGCCCTGGCCACCCTGGCCTGCTCCACCTTGCTTGGTTTTTTTGCCCCCGCCGCCGTGGCGCAAAGCAATGGTCAGCCGCAGATGAACCTGCGCCGTGTTGATCTGACAGCAGGCATGTACCGCATTGATACGCAGCTGGCCATCACCGAGCAGCAGCGTGAAATTGGCCTGATGTTCCGCCGTGAAATGCCCCAGCAGGAAGGCATGCTGTTTATCTTTGAAGTGCCCGGTGTGCAGTGTTTCTGGATGCGCAACACCGTGCTGCCACTAACGGCGGCCTTTGTGGCCGATGACGGCACCATCGTCAACCTGGCCGATATGAAGCCCATGACCGAAGACTCCCACTGCTCGGCCAAGCCCGTTCGCTATGTACTGGAGATGAACCAGGGCTGGTTTGCCAAGCGCGGCATTCAGGCGGGCAGCAAGCTCAGCGGCGAGCCTTTCAGGCGCTGAAACCTCCCAGCCATACTCCAGCCCCATGCGCTATCAGCCGCAGTTTCCAGCAGCCCTGAAGGACATTGCGCCTGATCTTCTGCAACGGCTTGGCAAGGGCGAGGCGTTCGAGCCCTACCCCGGCTTTACCGTCAACGTAAATGAAGAGTTGCTGCATGTGCCGTATCGCGTGTATTACGACGAACACCGGCTGCAGCAATGCATTCAGAAAACCACCGGCCCCACGCAGTGGCTGGCCTTGTGCCTGGGCAGCCGCCACGCCAACGGGCATGTGCGTGAAGCCTGCCTGCGCCAGCTCATCGCACAGGACTGCGCCTGGGTTGTGCCCTTCATCGTCCCACTGGGCGGAGACTATGTGCTGGAAATTGCCGAGTTTCTGGCGGCCCACATCCATCAGCTTTCTGCCCCGAGTTACGGGCGCTTTGCGGCCCAAAACCCGCAGCTTGTGACACTCTGCAAACAACAGGCGGCCAGCTACTGGGATTGCTATCACCGCAGACGCTATCCGCTGCTGCGCCAGCACCCGAGTATTCGGTTTCTGCAATGGGTGGATGCGGCAAGGCGATCACTGCTGCACGCAGACTGATGCCACTTTGTGCAGCACCCGTGGCTGGTGCTGATATCGGCCGCGCTCTGCGGGTGCAAGCACGCTTTTGCGCGACCGGTAATCACAGGCGCCAAAGTACTGAAAATTGCGCCGCCCCTCGCGCAGTGTCATGTGATTGGGGCCTGAGTATTGGTCGGGGCTGTCCACATCCCAGCCGCTGTCTTCCCAAAAGCAGACGGGGCAAATGTCGTACTCGCCACGGTCACTGAGCGTGAAATAGTCGCAGCACGGGCACTGATACAGCGGCATGTTCATGCCATCCTCCCATTGAAGATAAATCAGCCTCTAGCCTATGCATATCATGCGCAAAAAGCTTCTCTTTTAATAGCGACAATTTGCAAAAAGCGGCTGTCAATGCACGGGCCTGCCTAGGCGCTTGCTTGCCCGCGAGATTGCATAGTTCACCAGGCAGTAAATCGCCGCAACGACAAGATACACCGGCACCAGCGACTGATAGTTCGCGATCAGCACCTTGGCGTTCTGCATCAATTCGCCATAGGTGACGACATAGCCGAACGTGGTGTCCTTGACCACGATGACCAGTTGCGCCACCAGCGCGGGAACGATGTAGCGCAGCGCCTGCGGAAAGATAACGAGGAAGAAGGCCTGAGCCTCCGTCATGCCCAGGCTTCTGGCCGCATCGCTCTGCCCACGCGGCACAGCCAGCACGCCTGCGCGGTACACCTCGGCCACCACAGCAGCGGTACTCAGGCCTATGGGCAAAGTCAGCATCCAGTAGGTGCTGAGCTTGATTCCCACAGACGGCAACACCAGAAAACAGACATAGATCAGCAGCAACGTGGGCGTACCGCGCAGAAATTCGATCACTGCAATGCTAGGCCAGCGCACCAAACGCACAGGCGATAACCGCCCCAGCAGCAGCACCAGCCCCAGAAGCAGTGCAATCACAGCCGCCATGGCCGACGAGGCCAGTGTGCCCAGCAGGCCTTTGCCCAGAAAGGCCCAGGTGGTTGGCAGGGTAAAGAATTCCCAGAATGGCGCTTCGAGCTGACCGGCCTCCTGAAACTGCAGCACAACACCGACCAGCAGCGCCAGCAGCAGGACAGCGGCCACCGCACTGACCACCTTGGTGATGGTCTGGGCTCGTGGGCCAGGCGCCCCGAACAGAATGTCTTCCAGAGAGCGGCTCATCGCAGTATTCGCAGCTTCTTTTCAAGAGTGGCGCCGGCCCAGGCTATCAGCAAGCCGGTCAGCACATACAGCGCCGCCGCCACCGCAAACGCCGCGATTCCGGCGGCAGAGTCATTGGCGATCTTGGAGACCAGCGCTGTCAGCTCGCGCCCTTCAAACGGAACCTGAGAGGCCAGAGACGTCGAGAGCATGATGGCAATCAGCAATGAGGTCATGGGCTGCACCACTGCACGCAGCGCCTGCGGCAGCACCACCGCTGTGACGATCTGCATGGGCTGCATGCCCAGACTCATTGCCGCTTCGATCTGCCCGCCGGGAATGGTGTTGATGCCGGTACGCAGATAGTCTGCCGTGAACGCCGAGCAGACCAGTGCCAGAGTCAGAATCACGCTGGGCTCGTAGTCGATCACCACATTCAGATCGGGCAGCGCAAACACCATGAAAATCAGCAGCGCCACGCTGGGGATGTTGCGGAAGATTTCAACGTAAATGGTGAGCACAAAACGCAGTGGTGGCACTGGCAGCAGCCGCAGCACGGTCACGACCACACCCAGCAGAACGCCGGGTATGAACGATGCGATTGTGAGCTTCCATGTCAGCAACAAGGCCTGCACAAAGGCAGGCCCATACTCCGCCAGAAGCTTGGAAACTTCACCCATTATTTAAGGAAGCACAGGCGGCTTGGGGGCCACTGTGGCGCCCGTGCGCTGCCCGATGGAAACCATCCAGAGCTTGGCCCAGGTGCCGTCAGCTTCCAGCTTCTTCAAGAAGCCATTGATGAAGGCCACGCCGTCAGATCCTTTGGGCAGCCCAATGCCATAGGGGTCTTGCTCGCCAAAAGGCGCTCCGGCCAGCCGCGCATTGGCAGTGCCAAGGCTCAGGGCATTGAGCAGCAGGGTGTAATCCGTCACATAGGCTTGCACACGGCCCTGTCGCAGGGCATCCAGCGACTCCTGATGGGTCTGAAACTCTTGCACCACGGCCTTGGGGGCGAACTTCGCCAGAATGACAGGCCCGGTAGAGCCCGCCTGCGTGGCCACCTTTTGGCCTGCCAGATCCGCGTAAGACTGAATCGACTTGTTGTTGGCCTTGACCAAGACTCCCGCCTGCG
Source organism: Comamonas fluminis (assembly GCF_019186805.1). Lineage (NCBI taxonomy): Bacteria > Pseudomonadati > Pseudomonadota > Betaproteobacteria > Burkholderiales > Comamonadaceae > Comamonas > Comamonas fluminis. The sequence continues at coordinate 2,616,975 of NZ_CP066783.1, forward strand.
AGGTGTAGTAGGGGCCCGCGAATGAAATCTTCTCGGCACGGGCAGGCGTGATGGAATACGTGGCGATCACCATATCCACCTGGTTGTTGATGAGCACCTGCTCGCGCGTGGACGAGTTCACCTGCGCAAACTGGTACTTGCTTGCATCGCCCAGGATGTAGCGCGTGATCAGCTCGGCCACACCGGCGTCAAAGCCACGAATCTTTCCATCTTTTTCATTGAGCAGCGAGAAAAGATTGGAGGTCTGCGTCGTGCCCAGGCGCAGCTTGCCCGCCTGCTTGATCTTGGTGGCCCAGGTGCTGGAGGCAATGGTTGCGGCATCCGCCACGGGGCCTTGGGCCACCAGTGCATCAAACGCAGCCGCATTGATGGGCGTGCCCTGCGCAAAAAGAGAGCCACTGGAGGCAATCGCCAGAGCCACCACGGTGGACTTCAGAAGTTTTTTGATGGGCATGTGGTCTTTTGAATGGGTCTGTGGCGCGAATGGATACTGCGGCAACGGGCGTTTGCACCACTGGAACTTGGCAAACCATGGCACATTGCCGCTCAGGCATTCATGATAGCCGCCCGCGCAAGCAGGCGCCGGGTATGCGCAGAGTTCCTGCCAGTCAGCCCAGTGAACGTACCTGAAGCCGGAACTGACCGCGTTCTTCAACTGGCAGCACATGCTTGAGCATTTGAGGGTCGCAGGCGCCAAGTTCCTGAAAATTGCGGCGCCCTTCGCGCAGCGTCATGCGGTTGGGGCTTGATCGCTCATCGGGCTGATCCACATCGATTCCATCGTCTTCCCAGAAGCAGACTTTGCAGATGCTGTAGTCGCCAGAACTATCGAGCGAAAAATAGTCACAGCAGGGGCATTGATAGAGTTTCATGTCAAACAGCCTTCCAGCGCTTATTCAATATGCGCGAGCAGCTTCTGTTTATATAGCAATCCGCCATCAAAAAAGCCGGTGGCCTTTTCAGGCGCACCGGCTTTTCGTTTCTGCAGGCGGGCTACCCCGCTCTGCAAAACCCTTGCTTACGCTGCAGCGATAGCGGCGTTGAAGGTGGCGCTGGGGCGCATCACAGCGTCCAGCTTGGCCAGGTCGGGCATGTAGTAGCCGCCGATATCAGCAGCCTTGCCTTGCACTTCCTTGAGCTCGCCCACGATCTTGGCTTCGTTCTCGGCCAGAGTCTTGGCCAGAGGTGCGAACTTGGCAGCCAGTTCTGCGTCTTCGGTCTGAGCGGCCAGAGCCTGAGCCCAGTACAGAGCGATGTAGAACTGCGAACCACGGTTGTCCAGCTCGCCTGTACGGCGCGAAGGCGACTTGTCCAGATCCAGCAGCTTGCCAGTGGCTTCGTCCAGGGTCTTGGCCAGCAGCTTGGCGCGGCTGTTGTTTTCCTTGATGCCCAGCTCTTCGAAGGACACGGCCAGTGCCAGGAACTCGCCCAGCGAATCCCAGCGCAGGTGGTTTTCTTCCACCAGCTGCTCAACGTGCTTGGGAGCCGAGCCGCCTGCGCCAGTTTCGTACAGACCGCCGCCTTGCATCAGAGGTACCACGGACAGCATCTTGGCCGAAGTACCCAGTTCCAGAATGGGGAACAGGTCGGTGAGGTAGTCACGCAGAATGTTGCCGGTCACCGAGATGGTGTCCAGACCACGGGCCACGCGCTCCAGCGTGTAGCGCATGGCGCGCACTTGCGACAGGATGTGGATTTCCAGGCCGTTGGTGTCGTGATCCTTCAGGTACTTCTGCACCTTCTTGATCAGCTCGGCTTCGTGAGGACGGTAGGGGTCCAGCCAGAACACGGCAGGCATGCCGGAGTTGCGGGCACGGGTCACAGCCAGCTTCACCCAGTCACGGATAGGATCATCCTTGACCTGGCACATGCGCCAGATGTCGCCAGCTTCCACGTTCTGGCTCAGCAGCACTTCGCCAGTGGCGATGTCCACGATGTTGGCCACGCCGTCTTCAGCGATTTCGAACGTCTTGTCGTGCGAGCCGTACTCTTCGGCCTTTTGCGCCATCAGACCCACGTTGGGCACGGTGCCCATGGTCTTGGGGTCGAAGTTGCCGTGCCACTTGCAGAAGTTGATCACTTCCTGGTAGATACGGGCAAAGGTGGACTCAGGCATCACGGCCTTGCAGTCGTAAGGCTTGCCGTCAGCCGCCCACATCTTGCCGCCGCCGCGAATCATGGCGGGCATGGATGCGTCAACGATCACGTCGTTGGGCGAATGGAAGTTGGTGATGCCCTTGGCGGAATCGACCATGGCCAGACGAGGACGGTGCTCTTGGCACTTGTGCAGGTCACGGATGATTTCTTCGCGCTTGGAAGCTGGCAGCGCTTCGATCTTGGCGTACAGATCGGCCATGCCGTTGTTCACGTTCACGCCCAGTTCGTCGAACAGCGCGCCGTGCTTTTCAAAGGCTTCCTTGTAGAAGATCTTGACGCAGTGACCGAACACGATGGGGTGGGACACCTTCATCATGGTGGCCTTGACGTGCAGCGAGAACAGAATGCCCGATTCGCGGCAGTCTTCGATTTCCTTTTCGTAGAAATCGCACAGAGCCTTCTTGCTCATGAACATCGAGTCAATGACTTCGCCGTCCTTCAGAGCAACCTTGGACTTCAGAACGATGGTCTGGCCGGACTGGGTCACCAGTTCCATCTTCACGTCGCGGGCCTTGTCCAGAGTCATGGACTTTTCGCCGTGGTAGAAGTCGCCCTCTTCCATGTGGGACACATGGGTCTGCGACCATTGCTTCCACTCACCCATGGAGTGAGGGTGCTTCTTGGCGTAGTTCTTGACGGCTGCAGGTGCGCGGCGGTCAGAGTTACCTTCGCGCAGCACGGGGTTCACAGCGGAGCCAATGCACTTGCTGTAGCGCGCCTTGATGTCTTTTTCTTCGTCGGTCGTGGGGTTCTCAGGGAAGTTGGGAACCTTGTAACCCTTGGACTGCAGTTCCTTGATGGCAGCAGTCAGCTGGCCCACGGAAGCGGAGATATTGGGCAGCTTGATGATGTTGGCTTCAGGGGTCAGCGTCAGCTTGCCCAGTTCGGCCAGGTTGTCAGGCACGCGCTGCTCGTCTGTCAGCACTTCGGGGAACTGACCCAGAATGCGGCCGGCCAGCGAGATGTCGCTGGTTTCCACATTGATACCTGCAGGAGCCGCAAAAGCGCGGATCACGGGCAGGAATGCGCTGGTGGCCAGGCGAGGAGCCTCGTCAGTCAAGGTGTAGATGATGGTGGGTTGCTGCGTACTCATCTCTTGTCTCAGGTAATGAAAAGGTGGGGGCGTGCCTTGGGCCTTCATCCCGAGCTTTCGCAATGGGGCCTGACACAGCAGGAAGCATTGCTATTCCTTGCAATACGTTCCCACAATACAAAATTCTAAGCGCAACCGGTGCAAAATTTTTAAGTCTTGTACAAGACCTAGGGTTTTACATTCACTTTATCGCCCTGTTTTCATTGGGAAAGTGGCGAAAGACCTTCATTTTCCAGCATGTAAAAAATGTGGCACTTGATGAACCTCAGCCGCTTCTCACTTTATGCCACCCTATAATTTTGTAACGGCAAGGCAGATACCGGTGCGCTTCACCCAGTCAATTGCGTCGCGCCGCCTTTGGCACAAATTTGCACGCGCTTTGGCACAAATTTGCGCCGCCTTTGGCACAGAACCTAACAGACCTTTAAAAAAGTCCTGCCGGTTCCTCACTTCTCGCCCAGCTGTAAATCACCAGCTCGCCACGCTCCACGCGATTCGCGCCTCCTCCGACCGTGTAGTCCAGTTTTAAAGCCTCCATCTCGAAGTCTTTAAAGCATTCCCGAATCGCCGGATGGTCGTTGATACTGATCACGGCCTTGCCCTTAATCCCCTTGAGCTTCGCTGCCATCAGCTCGTACTGATCCCACTCAAACGGCACGCCGTAGCCTTCAGTCTCCCAATAAGGCGGGTCTAAGTAAAACAACGTGTGCTGCCTGTCGTAGCGATCAATGCATTGCGCCCAGTCCAGTTGCTCGATGTAAGTGCCGCTGGCCATCCTCAGATGCGCTGCAGACAGGTTCTCCTCGATCCGCAGCAAATTGATCGCCGGAGCCGTCGTCGCAGTACCGAATGTCTGGCCCGACACCTTCCCGCCAAAGCTCTGCTGCTGCAGGTAAAAGAAGCGAGCAGCCCGCTGAATGTCCGTCAAAGTCTCGGGCCGTGTCTCCTGCAGCCATTTAAAGACCTGCCTACTGGTCAAGGCCCATTTAAATTGCCTGACGAACTCTTCCAGGTGGTGCGTCACCACCCGGTAGAGGTTGACCAGGTCGCCGTTGACGTCGTTCAAGACTTCCACGTCAGCCGGGTGGCGGGCAAAGTAAACCGCCGCACCACCGGCAAAGACCTCCACATAGCAGCTATGGGCAGGAAAGCGCTTCAAGAGCATGTCCACCAGGCGGCGCTTGCCTCCGATCCAAGGGACGATTGGGTTTGTCATAAGTTTCAGCTGTAGACCCTCTGAGGGGCTCTGGTTCGGCGCTCCTGGCGCTCAGCTGATTGAATGCCCCACACCTGGGGCACTTGATGTTCAGGCGCAGAAACACGCCCTCACCTAACTTCTCGCGGCAGTTGCCGCAGCGAATCTCGTCCATTTGCAAGCCTTTAAAACCTTTAAAAGTCTGGTAGGCTCAGCGCGCTCTGTACAGGGTGAGCGGGCCTTGCCAGCTTGCAGGCTGGTTCTGCGGCTGGGGTCTGGTCAGGTGTTCGTAGCACTTGGCCAGGTCGCCCGTTCTTTTTTGTGGCTACACCTCCCCCTGCGTGTAAGTCAGGCTTGGAGCCTCGCCCTCAATCACGCCGTCGCGCACAAAGACACGCTGGCCAGCTTGCGCCGCACCTCTCGCCTGAAGTCGCCCACCGCCAGGCATTTCGATCGTGGCCACGCCGTTGACCACAAAAGCGACCGTCCCCACTTCCAGCGGCCTAGGTGACTGCAGGTCCATGAACTGCTTATAGAGGTTAGGCATGTGTCTCGACCTCCAGTGTTTGACGCAGCTTGGGCGCGGCCCAGTTGACCGATGTGGAACGCACGATGCCCATAGAGGTTTCATACCCCTGATGACGCACAAAATTTCCCGGCAAAATCACGCCTACCTCTGGCAAAACTTGCATCGTCAGAGTTAAAATAGCTTGTCTATTGGTGTTTGCTAATTCAGCAAGGCCGCGCTGTCTTTGCGCCGTCGCATCAGTAATCAAGGCATGCGTCACTTGAGGTGCTATCAAGTCTCCTGCCGTTCCCGCTCTGGTGATCGGCCCAAACACTCCCGCACTTACACCGCCCACAAACACACGGTTGTAGTCGGGCTTGTCCACGAACTCAGTACCCTCTACCTCGGCCACAGCTGCTGGGATCTCAAAATCCGGCGTCACATCGCCCCAGTTCCATGGAGCGACTGGGTACTTCGGCAGAATGCGGAGCACCTGGTCAGTGTTGTGCGGCTGCACATAGCCGCCAGCTGCTTCAGCGATATCGTTGATCGCGTCCATGTAGCTTCCCTGCAGCGCCCAGGCTCCAGCTGGCACTTGCCAGTCTTCTAGCTGCCAGTCGACATCCCAGCCAATCGACACGCCATTGACTTTGAGCGCCTCGATCGCCAGTTGCTGAGCTGTCAGTGTTTGCGTGGGATTACCAAAGGGCATGGACTTCGCCCAAGGCTCTGACAACACTGCTGCAATGCCGCGCCCAGATACCGACCAGCGCTCCTGCGGCATGAAGCCGCGATCACGACTGGTGCGCTCCAGGCGCAGCTTGAATGGCACACCATTGATGTTGGCCATCAACAGCGCTGGATCGCCATCTCTATCGCGACCCAGGTGTACCGCAGCATCTTTATGCAGTGATGCCGTCCAGTTCCATGTCCAGCTCTGGAAATCCAGCGACATATTGAAGCCCAGCGCAGGCAGCTCAGCGCCGGTATCCAGCCGCGTCAGCATGACTTGATTAAGCACGACGTAAACCTTTCTGACGGGAACAATGACCTTGCCAGGCTGTGGCCCGCTGCTCTTACAGCAGGCAAATACCAATGCGCTTGATGCAGACCATGGTTTGCAAAACAGCAGCTCAATCGGCCCGCCGACGAGCTGCTCGTAACAGCCGCTTTTTTCCGGCTCTGGTGGCTTGGGTACCGACTTGCCTGCAGGCGGTTTCATCGCCTGCTGGTATCTGACCAAGTAGCCCGTGTACAGCGGCACCGATGGACCCGCTCCATCAGTGAGCAGGTACTGCAGCCCCACTGCATCCTGAGCCGATGTCTCCAGCAGCAAGCGGCGATCGCGTAGGCTTTCCTGAAACCGCACCCGCCAGCCAGCACGCGTGGCCACGGCATCCTGGGTAGTGGCCACCGTCCCCACCCGCACGCCTATGCCGTTCTGCCAGCGCGCCTGCGCGGCAGCTCCCTGCAGTGCCTGCGCCTGCTGAAACCGCCCCAAGGCAGCTGCATTCAGGCGCTGACCGTCCTTCCAGACCACACCAAACTGGTCCAGCAAAGGTGTTGCCTCCTGCGCAGCTGATGTCCAACCCTCTGGCAGTGAGTCTGTCGATTGCCAGCCCGAGATCCAGGCCTCGGCAACTGGCCGTGCCTGCTGGGCCATAGATGCGACGTCGGCCACGACAGGCCGGGGCGTGTCTGTGTTGTAGCGCACCACTGCGCTACAGCGCACGCCTGGCATACGGCAAGCTGCAACCAGGTCTCTGCGCACATGCACCAACGACCGGATGCGCAGGCCCGGCATACGCGCAGCAATGAGCAGCGTCGCATCAGGAATGCCCGAGCCACCGCCGTCATCACCAAAAACCAAGTCGACCGGATTTCCGGCCTTCCATGGCTTTTTAAAGACAAGATCGATTGCAGGCATCAGTAGATCCGCGTTTCGCCCAGAATGGCTTTGCCGCCTGCGTAGAGCTGGGTGCCCGTGCTTCCGAGCAGCTTAAAGTGGCCCTGGCCAGCCTCATCAGTCACCAAACCGCGCCCGATGAGTTTGCCGTCGCTTGTGCTCCAGATGCCGATGGAGGCCTGGCCGCTGGAGATGATCATGTCGCCACCGCCGTTAGCTTGCGTCAACAGCAAAGAGCCATCGGCAGTGATCTGACCACAGGGCTTGGTCAGAGTGAGCGTGACCAGCAACTGCTCATTCGCGTCATACAGCGCGATACGTGACGGCTCCTGCTCAGCATCAACATATGCGAGCGTTGCTTGCAGCCGCACCAGCGCATGGGCTGCCGAGATCTCGAATTCAGGCAACTCGCTCATGGAGTCACCTCGGGCAGCTGATTGTTCGCTACGACCGTGAAATAGCCTTTTTCGTGATCCCAGGCCTCGATGTCGTACTCATAGCGCTCATTGACTTCATCAAATCTGTAGCTGCCGTCCGCCGCACTCCAAGTTTCACGAGCCAGCATCCCATCGCGACTGCGGAACAAACGAACTCGCCTTTGCAGCACATGCTGACCCGCATCTTCCCGAACAGTGCCGTAAATGCTGCCCAAGCCACTGAATTCTCTGTCGCACAGCAGCTCTGCACGTAACTCGGCACCGACAGATAAGCCCTGCGGGATCGTCTCAGATTTGATCGGCACAATGATCGTCGCGCCCAGCACATCAGAGATCGGCACTGCGTCATTCAAAAGAGCGATTTCTGCACCGGATAGCACGCGATTGAAAATTGCGACGCTCCCAATCATGCTGCCTGCGGGCAGACCGCTGGTCCCATTTCTCGAACCGATACACAAATAATTCGTGTTGTATGTTGGAAGCCGGTACCCTGCAGCGATAGCCGGCCGCATCGTATCCAGTGCGCCATCTACATAAATACGTCCGTAGTTGACAGAGTCGAACGTCAGCACAACTCGGTGCGGCTTTCCGTCATTGACGGGCCTGGTAGTCGCATACACACTATTTGCGCTGCCCACAGGAATGAGTAGGCATCCTGTTGAAACGCGCATCTCCGGATTTGCCACCCCACTCCATGTTTGAATAGACCAGCCTTGATTGTCTGAGCCGTGTTCAACAACTACTAAGTTATCAGTCGTTGTTGTCTGCATATCTAAGACAACAGAAAACGTCGAAGCGTCGACCCCTGTGATACCCGGAACTACAACTTTCCCCGTTGTTTGCGGATCAAAAGCCTGCGCACCATCACTCGTCAACTGAGCAGGCACAATCGCACCACCGGTACGAGTTGCGGTTCGAGTGCCAGCAATGTCTGCCTGCGTTGTCCCAGACTCATTAAGCAGCCACATCCCCGATGGGTTTAAGTTCTGTGCGTCTGCAAGCTTTCTTGGATTTCTGCGAAACCAAGACTCTCCTGCTTCTGATGCTGCCCACGCTGTAAATCCAGCCTCTTGATCCACCGACGTTAGGGAGGCTCTGCGAGGCAAAGATGCCCCAGTGAGCACCAGTCCGTCGATGCTGTAGCTCGCAGATAGGGTGATCTCAATATAAAAACCAGGCATCGCAACATCGAGCGCTGAGAATGTGCAGCTCGTCTGCGCATCGCCATCGAGCAAAGCGCTCAAGCTCCCTGCAGTTGGGGCGAAACTCGATGTCAGTACAGCACCGATTTCCACTCTCACACCCGCTTGCGTGAGCCCCAGCCCTGACAGCGCCAATGCCGCCCCCTGCAGATCAAGCCCCGTGATGCGCCAAATCTGGGATGCCATATCACTGTCTCCAGTTAGTGTTCGCCGCCCAGAAGGCCACGCCATTACCCGTTGTTGACGACGGGTTGCCTATCGCCAGAGACAAAACTGCCTGGTTTACGAATGCGCCGGTTCCGGGCGAGATTTTCAAGTTGCCGCCAAACCCTGCGACCAGGTCATTCTGCGGACAAAAATAAGCGCCTGGCATCGTTCCGCGAGGACCGGCAGCTATTGCACCATCCATCACAAGAACATCTACAAGCCGCAATCCGTTATCCGCACGACTGGGAAATGCCCCCATCAGAGAATTGGCGCCAGAAGTAGCGGAAGTGGAGCCAAAAGCAACTTTGTCATAGATGACCGCCGACCCAATCCCGTGACTTGCACGCATAAGCGTGCGCCCATTAGGGTCCCCGCCCTGAAACACGCAACCCTCACGTGCTGCATAGCTGGAGCCTGTACTTCCCGTGAGACAGCCACACCAAGCGTCGCCACTGCGGTAACTATTAATGTCGCCGACATAGTTTGCGACTGCACCGTATGAGGCAGCACTCGCTGCCGAACTAGCCTCATACGGCACAGGAACGTAATAGAAGCCCCGGCTGTCACCGATCAGCATCCAGAAAACTCCCGTTGCCGAGGCTGCCGAGCGCTTGTGCCAGTAATAGCCGCCCGCCAGGGCTGGTGCGATGCCTGTGCCAGTGTCCACATCGGTCATTGACTCGTACATCTGCACCCGGGCAAACAGGGCATTGCTGTCATCGATGCGGATAAATGGTCGCGTACCTCGTGGGTCTACAGGACGAAACACCGACACGTTGGTCTTGCTGAAAACCTCTTCCCAGCCGAGCGAGGGCATCTTGAAACTGAGAGAGCCCGTCACCGGGCCATCGGGCAAGTCTGTTTTAAATTCCACCCAGCCAGAGGCGACTGCAGTCACTCGCTGCTCGCCGTTGAGCGCCGCTGGCGAAGCACCGGACAGTGCTATCACGGCATGAATCTCTGCTGCACTCTTGCCACTGGCGAACGTCAAGCGACACACACCATTGGTGATAGCCGCAGAGTCCACGGCTTTTGTGCCCCAGCCAGTGACGAGAAATGCTCTTAGCGCTGCGTTCAGAGAGCCTGCCGTACCGTTGATGACGGATGCCCCTGTCATTGAGCTGTATGCGTGCTTGACGCTGGTGTCTACGATAGATGCCATATCTCTCTCCGGGGAATCAGTTGGATTGCGGGCGGTTCACGTCGCCCCGCGCAAGGATGGAAAAGTTGTGCTCGATGCCAGTCTCTGGCCCCGGCTGGATGGTGCGCACGATCCAGAACGGGTACAGCGCCCCGACGGTGTTGATACGCAGAATGTTTCCGATGGCCCAGCCGCCGCCAAAGCCCAGAGGATGAATAGTTAAAAATGGCTTTCCCGTGGCCGAGTTCAGGGGCGCGCAGACGGTATTGATATCGCCCGTGGCAATCACCCCCACATGCTCACCAATCACCCGATACTGGGTGGTCGATGTGAACTCCAGCACCCAGCGCTCGGTAGTGCCACCCGCGTTGGTGATCTCGATAGGCGAGACGCTCTGGTCGTACTTTGCAGGAGGCTCCTGCCCCATGAGCGCGTCTGACCAGGCGTTGTCAACCCAGGTCTTTTGCGCAAATACGAGGCTCACCCGAGCAAACCGGTCACTGGCCTGCAGAGCGCTGGACACATAGGTGCCATCCTTGGGATAGTCATGCGTGAGCGCCCGGTTGAAGGTGATCTCGCCGGAGATCTGCACGTCCGTGGCCGTGGCCATGTCTTCGATGCGGTCCTCGATCACGATAGGCATGGTCATCGCCGCAACGTCGGTGAAGCTGACAGTGCCCGCTTCCAGATTCGCTGTGAAGCCCGTCAGGTGGTTTGTGCCGTTCGCATCACGAACCGCCACGCGAGACAGACGCGTGCGGGCCAAGTTGATGGTCTGGTTGTTGCTGACATTGAGCTGGGACGTGGTCTTGGTATGCCCCACTACGCACAGCGAACCTGCTCTAAAAATAGGCACTTTGCCGTCGCTTGGAAGGCGCACTGGGTCGATACCGATGATGTCGGCATTCATAGGCAGATAGGCATAGGCCACTGCCGAGTAGCGCAAGGCGCTGGCCACAATGGGCGCGGGTTTAAAGATGCGGCCATCGAGCTGCACATTGGCGGGATCAAACCAAGGCTCGGACTCATTGCCCACTGCCACGACCATGCCGCCAAAGCCCAGACGCACCAGGCCGGTCTCAAAGTCCACCGTGCCGACCACGCCCGAAGCGCTGATGGTTCCATCAGTGGCAGCCGTGACGTTCTGCACACCGCCGCCAACGCGGGGTACCTGTACTGTGAGTGAGCCAGGACGCAGGGGAGCCGCAGCTGTGCGAAACACAAAGGCGCTGCTGAGCGCATCCCCCAGCGTCGTGACGCAGCTGGCCCTGCGCAGGCTGTTGCTGCTGCCTGTCGTCCAGGACGTGAGTGCCACGCGCCCCGTCGCGTAACTGAGCGTGCCGCGTGTCACAAAGCCGCCTGCTGTCAGAACCCGCAGCGCGCCACGGCCATCGTCACTCCATGGCTGACCACTTACGGGCAAAAGCACAGCAGAGCCAGGCACCACGGGCGCCCGCACGCCAGTGACCAGGTCAAACTCGGGTGCGAAGACCACCTGCAGTGTCTTGCGGGTTGCGCTGCCAGTGGTCCGGAACCGCAGCTTGACGTAGCCGCTTTCGTCATTGGGATAGGTGCTGGGGGCCGCTACATACTCAATGCCTTCATAGTTCAGGCGATACTGGGCTGTGCCCACCCACACATTGCCGCTGGTTTGCGTAGCCGAGTAGCGAGGCTTGGGAATCCGAATGGACACATCAGGGTTTAAGTCAATCGCTCCGGTTGCATAAGTCACGGTGCCCACTTGCACACCATCCAGCATCAACTTGCCTGCACCGTCATCACGGGCGATCTGGATCGGGTCCACCAGGCTCACACCCATCTCATCAATCTGAGCCTTGCTGTATGTGCCCAGCACGCTGGTGTCCGTGAGCGTGTTCCACTCAACTTCGACCGTATAGGGCACAAGCGAACCCTGGCCAGCCGAGACTGCCAGTCGGCCCTGGCCGTTGCGCGATGGGTGTGCAAGATTGACTTCAACCGCAGGAGCTGTGTCGACCGTGACATCGAGCACTGTGCCCACGGCTGGCATCAGCTTGGGGGCAAACAGCACCTCGGAGCGGCCCACACGCACTTCGCCGGTGGCGTCGCCCTGCAACTGCCAGGCAGCATTGGCCGTAGCAGTGCGCTGGATCTGCCCATCCATCCATTTGATATCGAAGGCACCGGGGTACAGCGCCTGGCCAGCGGGCAGTTGCAGGGCAATGGTCTGGCTGATGAGCAGGTCAACGGCTGCGTGCACGGTCTCTTGCGTAGGCACACCCCATTGCCAGACGATGGAGCTGCCCACATCGGGCAATGCACCCAGTGTGACCACATAGCTGCCAGTTTCTGCGCTGTACGTTCCCGCGCCATAGCTGGAATCGGTACCGCGCAGCGCGCCGTCTCCAGCGTCGGAAAGCACATACCAGCGCCCCTGCGCACGATACGCTGCAGACAAGGTGCCGCGTGCAGGAGTCGGCGTGATGAAGCCGGTATAGGACTGACTGCGGTTCTCAGCCGTGATGCGGATCTCGCTGGACTGAGGCATGCGCTGCATATACGCAGCAGGCCGGTAGGTCACTGTCTTGGTGCCTGGGTAGCTGCCAGAGCTGGAGGTCACCACGCCATTGGCATAGTCCACGATGCCAATCTGCTGGGTACCAGACATGAGGATGCCTCCCACGTCCGTGAAGGTCGCACCGCCCACGACGATCTTGAGTGAACCGGGCAAGCAGCCACCGGGCAGCACCATGCTGGTGATGGTGCTCCAGGCCTGATCTGTCGCGAAGGTCACTGCCTCGGAGCCTGACACTGGCAAACCTGCAGCAGCATAGGGAATCGCCGCAGGTATGGGCGTCTCGCTCTGCGCCGAAGGCACGATCTGCGTCATGATCGTCTTGGCGATGATCGTGAAGTCGCCCAGCGCTGCGGCTTTTTGCACAGGGGTCACGCCCACATAGCTGCCAGCATCTGCGACCACAGTGTCGCGCAAGCGGGCGCTATTGGCCGCACGAGCGAACTGACGACTGGCCGGAGATCCGACAAAGTCATTGCGCAACGCATCCGACAACTCCACAGTCACCACCAGAGCCTTGTAGTCTTTGTCCGTGTCGTAGGTAAACGTGCGCTCCAGACTGGTCACGCGAATGGCGCGAACATATTGCTCGTATTCGTTGCTCAGACCTTCATTGCCCACCAGAACCAGCGTCTTGCCCACGGCTGGCAGCTCAGTGCCAGAGCGCTGGAAAATCTGAATGACGCGCTGGCCTTTGATGTGGTTCTCATAGAGATAGCCTGGCCATTCAGCCCCCTTGTTGAGGTAAGCCTCCAGCCGAGCTTGCGCCTTGGCCCGTGTGTCATAGACCTCACCCGTCGCAAACAAGGTGATGGAAACATTGGGGTCCTCGGGCGGCTTTGCCACGATGACATTGCTGCCCTGGTAGGTGTCCCGGTCGTCAGTGCGCACAGACACATGCACCTGACGCAGGTTTGCGCGGCCCGTGGCGCGGTCCATCTCCGAGATATCGGGGACGATGGCATTTTCTTGGCCTGACTCAATCACGACCGACGATGGGCCACCACCGCCCTCGGGCACATCGTCCATGACGCGGCTGGCACGCAGCTGGATGTCGCCTTGCAAAATAGGCATGTCAAACCTCTAAAAATCTGAAAGTCGGGAGATAGAGCTGCTCGTCGGACTCTTCACCGTCCTGGAGCTTGAAAACGGGCTGACCTGTAAATCCACCCTTGGCGTGGTCAAACATGACCTTCCGTGCCTGGCCACGCAGAATCAGGGTGAGCTGGATGCCAGGCAGCTCGGCCCAAGCCTGCAGCGTTGAGCACAGGGCACGAGTGATCCAGGCGGCTGTCTCGGTGCCCATCAGCGTGATCGGGCGACCTGCCTGCTTTAAAGCCACGTCGACCAGGAGCGCTCCTGTGGTGCTGTAGCTGGTGGCCTGATCCACTGGGCTCCACGAAAACTCGTCCTGCCAGTCCAGGCGATCGCTGATATGGGCAGTCGTGCCGTTGTATGTGAGGGTGATCATGTCGAGGCCCCTTTCTGGCGCTCTACAGCAGCCAGCCATTGATTCATGGATGCCGCTCCTGCAGGGTCTGTGTTGACAGAGCCATAGGGCTGACCATTGATCTGCAAATTGAAGGTAGAGACCTGGCGTGACGCCATGGCCTCAAGCGGTGTCTTGCCGGAGGTTTCAGCGTTGCCATTGCCCTTCATGGTGTTGCGCAGCTCCATGGCCCGCACCTCCCGATCCCACTCAAACATGGCCATGTCGTAGCCCAAATTGCCCAGCGCTCCCATGCTGTTAGTGGCAAATGGGTTGTCCTTCTGGTACTGCTCTTTGTATTTAGCAAGCCAGGCATCTGCTTGAGCCTGGCTCTCAAAGGCTGGCACTGCATCGACACCGCTGATAGTTCCAGCCTTGCGCTTGGCCTCCATCAGCTGCAGCTCACGCGTTGCCAGGTCGTTGGCCTTCTCTTGGGCGGCTATGCCACGCTCACGCTCGGCGTTCAAGCGCTCCAACTCCGAGGTGTGGCGGTTGACGGCATCGGCTGCACGGTTGTGTGAGCCAGCGACATCGTCTACTGCACCCTTCAAACGCAAGGTGCTCTTGCCTGCGCTGTCGACCGCAACCTCATATCCACGGGTTGCAGCTTCAACCTGCACCCAGGATGGGGCGATACCAGCATTGGCTGCGATCGCAGATTCAGCCGACTTTTTAAAAGCCTCGCTCAGCTCACGCGCACTTGCGGTACCGCTGTCACCCAGCACGTCATATGCGGCTTTTGCGTCTGCTGCCGTTTTCTTTAAAGTTTCCTCAGAGGTAATGCCCAACTGTTTCAGGGCTTCGCGCACGCTATTGACGCCTGGCGTGGCAGCATCCAAAGCATCTTTGAGCGCATCCGCTTTGCGTTTAGCCTGGTCAAGCAGGCCATCGGTCAGTTGCTGACCCAGTGCACTACGCACAGATTCAATCTGGTCACGAATGGCTTTCAGGGCCGCTTCGCTATCGGCACTTTCAATGGCTTTGCTGAAACTAGCAGTCAGTACTCGGCCAGTGTCGATACCCTCCTGCTTGAGCTTGCCCATCTGGTCAATCAATGCCTGGGTGTCATTGATCGCGCTGCGCGATGCCACACCGATGTTGCCCTTGAGGACGTCATATTCCAGGCCTGCACGCTTAATGGCCTCGCCAAGCACCGCCTCAGTTAATTGAGCCAGGCGCTCAGCTTCACGAGTGCTGCCAATAAATGCCGCACGAGCCTTTGCTTCAAATACCGCTAAATCTTTTCCAGATAATGCTTTCGCCCAGGCAGCCTCAACTTCAGAGGCAGTTACTTTTCCGGTTTCGCCTAATTTATCCAGGGTGGCCGCAAAATCCTTAATACCTTGAATCTTGGTTAAATCAAAACCTTCGGTGACGCTTTTCAAAGCATCTGCACTGGCTTTTCCCGATTTAGTCAGTTGGTCATATTCAGCAACGGCATTTCTTGCGGCTTTAGATAAATCAAATAATTTATCTGCAGCACCTTGTTCTTTTTGGGCTTGCGCTGCACGAGCTGCAGCAAGCTCTCGCGCAGCAGCTGCTGCTGCTTTATCGGCTTTCTCAAGCTCTTCGGTGCGATCCTTATAGCCCATCAACTTGGCAGCGCTCTCACCGATCCATTTACCAATATCTTGGAAATTGGAGACTATGCCGACAAGCGTGAACGTCTTGAGGCCACCCATGACTGCTGCAAAGCGACCTGTGCTGGCAGCAGCCCCTGCAGCTGCAGCCTGCGTGGCCACGAGCTGAGCATTGGCTGCAGCAATGCCAGTTGCGGCAATTTGAGTCGCCTGGCCAATGCCCAGAAAATGCTGCGCCAGACGCAAAGCCGTAAACGCAGCTGCTGCCTGGCCAAGGTCCATCAGCAAGCCTGCAATGTTCTGCAGATTGTTGGCAAGCAACTGGATCGCCTTCGCCGCAGCTGCGCTTGCTCCGTTGGCCTGGTCGACTTTCTGAACATACAGGCTCCACTGGGTGGACAAGTCCTGCATGGCTCGTCCCACCGTTGGTGGAAGGCGCTGGAATTCCGCAGCAACAGCAGCACTTTGCCCCTGCAGTGCAGCAATCACCGTCTGTGTGGTCAGCAGACCTGACTCTGCCATCTTGCGCAGCTCGCCTGTGGTCACCCCCAAGCCATCTGCCAGTGCCTTGGCCAAGCGTGGAGCCTGCTCCATGACACTGTTAAATTCTTCGCCGCGCAGCACTCCACTTTGCAAACCCTGAATCAGCTGGGTGATAGCTGCAGAAGATGCCTCAGTGCTGGAGCCGCTGATTTGGATTGTCTGATTGATCGTCTCCGTCAGGCCCAAGCTCTGCTGACTAGCTTTCTGCGCGCTGAGCCCCGCATCCAGTCCTGCTTGGGCAATGCGCGAAAACAGAACACCAGTGTCTTCAAGGGCGCTGTGCGTTCGCAACGCAACCTCTGTCACCCCCTCCCAAGATTGCTTGAAGTTCTCGCCCTCACCAGTGACGAGTTTCATTCGCCCCTGAAGGTTATTGGCCTGGTCTGCAGTTGCAGCCAAATCCAGCGCCACACTCTTCAGGCCAATCAGCGATTGCAAGCCCACATAGAACTTTTGCAGTCTGTCGAGCTGCTGGCTGATGGACTCCACGCCATCGCCAATCTGACGGTGGGTACGTACTATGCTGGCACCGGCACCTTGAGCGCCTGCAGCTGCTGCTTGATGGGCAGGGACCAAGCCCTGCACAGAGTCACGGACAGATTCGACCTCTTGACGCAGTCGCTGCTGGGCCTGCTGGGCGTTCTGGCCAGCCACACCAAAGCGCTGCAGCTCGGCCTGTGCCCCTGACAAAGCCTGCTTTTGCTGGTCGAGTGTGGAGCGCGCAGCATCTACCGTGGTATTGAG
This sequence comes from Comamonas fluminis, assembly GCF_019186805.1. Classification (NCBI taxonomy): domain Bacteria; kingdom Pseudomonadati; phylum Pseudomonadota; class Betaproteobacteria; order Burkholderiales; family Comamonadaceae; genus Comamonas; species Comamonas fluminis. The sequence continues at coordinate 2,633,731 of NZ_CP066783.1, forward strand.
CTGACGCAATGCCGCCACTTCTTTTTCGGTGGGCGGCCCCATGGCCGTGATCTGACGGCCATAGTTCTTGGCTTCGGCCTCTGCCTGGCGCAAAGCTGCAGCCGTGGACTTGGCCTCCGACTCCAGCTTTGTAAAGGTAGTGATTGCCGCATCCTGCTCAGCCAGCTCACGCAGCCTTGCTGCTGCAGTACGCGCCTCTGCAGACACTTCCCCTTCCAAGACTTTTGCAACATTCTCCAGATCGTCAGCCAGGCCAACAATGGACTGCTGTCCGCTAACCCCGGCGTCAATCTGCAGTTTGATTTGCTTATCTGTCATGGCTTCTTACAATGGCGGGATGTCACGTCTCATCGCCTTCATTGCTTGCATCGCCGTCCTGGTCGGCGCAGGGGTGTCTGCGCGGGCAGGAATGACACTGGCTGTTGTGGCCTATGGCCTGCTGGGTGCCTATGTCGTTTGGAATGGGCTGCAGATTGTTCTCAGCCCAAGACGGTGACGCTGCCCGAAAGCGGCTCTCAGGCATGACTGTCGTTTTTTGAGCGCCAACAAAAAAGGCCAGCGAGTGCTGGCCTTAGTCTTTTAAAGGGTCTAGTGCGGCGTTAAGTCTTGCGCACGCGGTAGTACTTGCTGATGCCATCCCCCACCTTGGTGGTGTCCATCAGGACTGAGCCGGTCACCTTCAGATTGATGAACCCGCTTTCCTGCAGCAGCGCGATGGATGATGCCACGCCCTGGCTTGCACGCCAAATTTCCACAATGGCCAGCTTGCCGTCATCGGCTTCGTTCAAGCCTTCCAGGATGATTTCCAGCTCCTTTGGCTTGGTGGTCAGCGCCTCGATCACCGCGTAGCCCACATGCGAGTAGGAGATTTTGACCTCATCATCTTCTGCCAGCTTCGTTGCGTCCAGGTACACATAAATGCCCGCTGGACGCACCTCATAGTTACCAGCAGCCGGAATGATCTCCCCCTGGATTGCATATTTGTAATTGACCCAGATGCCCTTGCCATCAGTCACGCCCGGTGCGGCAACTTCGAGCTGGATGCCAGCCTCCGTCAAGGTGTAATTGCCCGCCATTTCAAGCGCGGTCGCCGTGGCCACGCTGTCTCCAATGCGGACCGTCACATTTGTGGCCTTCGAATGTGCCAGAACGATCAAATCGCCTTTTTTCACGCCCAGGTGCTCTTCATCAGTCACAGTGGCTTCACTAGCAGCCGTACCCTTGGTCAGCACCACATTGCTGGGCTGCAGGTGCTTGGTGCGCAGCAGGCCACCGAGTGTCACCTTCAAGGCTTCACTGACAGCCTGGCCACTCTCCACCCCACTGACCGTGCCCTGCGTAGCGCGTGCTAGGTTGATGGGGTTGATGTCTGCCAGCGTCATGGACAACTCGACATCGGTCACCTTGCGGATCTCGGCATGGGTACCACCGCCCAGCGAGGTCATATTGTTTTGCTTCTTCACATCTTCCTTGTGAGAAAGCTCGGCTGCCAGCACGTTGCCGATCGGCATTGGCGCACCGGCAGAGCCGTATTCACGAACATAGATCTGGCCAACCAGTGCGGCAGGGGCAAATACGCGCTTGATGATGGAGTCAACTTCAGACATTGCTCAGTCCTTTGGATTAACGGTTTGGGTTGCAGGTTGAGACAAGGGAACCACTCCCATGGCCTGCAGCCACTGGGCGGTATCGGGATGCACAGTGATCTCGGCACCAGCCTTGAGGTCTTGGCCAAGGTGCTTGTGGTCCTTGGCCAGCGTCACGGCGACCATGGCGGGCTGTGCAATAGGTGTGGCCTTGCGGCGGGTAGGTTTCATGCTTTCCTCCAGTCGACCCAGCTGCGCGTGCTCAGCTCCAGCATGGCGCTGTGGCATAGCAGGCCTGTAAACATCACAGGGCCAGCGCTGGCTACCTGCACACCGCGCTCGCTTTCGATAGATCCGCCCAGCAGACCAGGCAGGCCCAGCGTCGTGTCAACACGCACGGCAGAGCGAATGCGCTCGACCAGGTCGTCAAAGATCAGCTCGCTCTCCACAGAATCTTTAAAAGCCATGTAGCCGCGAATCAACCAGCGGTGCTCATTCATGATTCGGCTATTGGCATTGACCTCGGTGGTGGCCGTGCGGCGCACATACCAGCCCCGGATATGCGGGTCAGTACCAAAAGCGTCCTCGGCTTGGTCCGGGGTGTACTGGTACAGCTTTCTGAACTCAGCCTCGCTACTGGCAAAGCGCTCGCGCGAGTGAACAATGCCGATAGCAGGCACAGCGCCCAGCACCGCAAGCAGGGCCGAGCGCGCTGCGGATAAGGTGGCAGCCGTCATGCTTTGCCTCCGGTAATGAATTGAAGAATCTGGCCCGCCGCCTCCTCGAACATGGCGATGACCTGGCTGCGCGTGGACAAGGCGGCGCGCTCCATCGGGCGCTGCGGCTCGGTACCCTCGCGGGCAATCTTTCTGGCGACCAGGAAGGCCACCCGCTTGACTTCCTTGGGCTCACGGATACCCAGCACGGCCTTGACCCATGGTTCCATTGCGGCAATAGGTGGCATATGAGGCCCGGTGCCCAGCTCTATAAACAGGGCCGAAGGCTGGCTGCTTCCCACAATTCCCAGCACCCCGGCAGGCGTACTGGCCACATCGCTGGTAATGCTGCGAGCTGTGAGGCCACTGACGCGGGGCATGTTCTCCTGCCACTCGCGCTGCACCAGCAGCGTGGCCTGGTGCATGGTGGCTTCCAGCACCTTCTGCGAGTACTCAGGAGCCTCGCGCAGACCGCGCTCGATCGCGCTCATGTCGCCCAGGCTGATGTCGAGGTTCATAGACCACCTCGGCTGACCAGGCGGTGGCGTGGGTTGCGCTTTGGCCAGCTCACGACCGCAGACGCTGCCGAGCCTGCGACCGCATCCTGCAGCGCCGGGTCCAGCTGACCAATGCCAGCAAAATAAGCAGCCCTGTAATCCTTGGCACGGGCCGCATAGTTGCGCGAGCGGCTCTCGGTGCGGGACATATCAGAGCCCAGCGTCGTCTCGCGGTCACCGGCAAAGCGTGTGGCCAGCTGCTGGCACAACAGGTAAGCTGCAAACGATGCGACCGCCAGGCGGTGGCGTCTAGGGATGCTGTCTGCCGTGGCATCCAGCGCATGAGGCAGCTGATAGCAGACTCTGACCAGAGCATTGGCAGGCAGCGCCTGCTCACTCTCCAGCCCCCAGCCAGTGACCGTGCGGTAAGCGTCCGCAAACACCAGAGAGGCTGGTCGCCTGCCCACCGGAAACTCCACGGACTGGATGACCGAGCTGTCCGTCCAGCCATCCGGTACCGGGCCAAAGACGCCGGTTTCAGGCCATACAACATCCTCCAGCTCCAGGCGCGGGGCATCGGCGCTGTAACACATACGTGCCTCATCCAAGGCACGGTCGCGCACTTCAGCCGTGACCACATCGTCCTGGTCAGAGACCATGTCCTTGATCAGTTCCTGAAAATCCTCAAGCGCCACAGCGGCTCCTATTGTTTAAAGATGAGGGTTCGACCATAGGTTTGCAAAGGCACCGGCAGGCATCAGGTGTGCTGGAGGCTTTGCAAACCCGCCCCTTGTGGGGGCGGGCCGGGCCGCGTCAGGCCGGGTTGATTCATGCGGGAGGACCACTCCCTGGCCGGTCAGGCCCTTCGCTCTCAGTGGGGTGTCAGATCAGGCGGGCACCTAGGCAACCACCGCCTTGGTCGTGCCCTTTTCGCCATCGACCAGCACAGTGCCGCCGTAGATGTGGCGAATCTTGTAGGTCAGCTTGTCGTTGCTGAACATGGAGCCACCGTTAGGCTGGTCCTGGACAAACAGCTCAGGGTCTTCGCGCCCGTCCAGGAAGCCGATCTCCAGCACCGGCAACACCATGGGGTCCGCGACCGTGCACCAGTCGTTGCTGTCGGTCCAGTAACTGACAGGGATCACCTCGGGGTTGATCGTCTGGATATAGGTCTTGTCCAGGTTCTGGCCACGTACAAACAGGTCATAGGCTGTTTCCTGCAGCTCAAACGGCACCAGAATTGCAGCAGGGTCTGTGGCCAGACGCTTGGCGCTGCCCGCACGGGTCTGCTTGAGCATGGCCATGCGGTGCGCTGAAAACTCTTCAGCCGTCAGCGCCCCAGTGAACAGATTGCCGTGGTCAGCGTGGTACAGCGCCTTGGTGTCATAGATCGCGCTGTTGACGCGGAAAAAGTCAAACACGAACTCATAGAGCGTGTTCTTGGCCGCCAGTGCCAGCTCGGTAGGAATGCGGCGCAACGCTTGCACATCATCATTCTTGATGGCTTCCAGCGTCACGTCTTCGGTACCACCACGCTTGGTCACCGCAAAGGTGGCCTTGTCATCACCAGGCGAATTCAGGGACTGGTAGGCGGCACCTTGGGCAACTGCAGGCAGGTTTCCATAGCCGCCAATACGGATACGTTCCTGAGTGCGGAAGTCCGTCACCGGGCCGCTGCTAGCCACGCGTCGCCAGGCATCCAGCTTCGTCAAACCGGTGTAGACAGCCTGCATGCGGCGGGTGATGCTGTCGCCCAGTGCATCGCTCCAGGTGCTGCTGGTGACCGACTCGCGCATGACGCCAAGGCTTTCTGCCATACGGCCCATATCACAATCGCGCACCTGGCCGGTGACACGACGGTCGCCAGTGATCTCGATATAGCACTCGCGCAGCGACTGCACGTTACGGTGTTCTTTGTGAGCCGGGTCGAAGAACGCATTGAGCATGTCACGAATGGAGATGCTACGGTCTTCGACCGTGATTGCGCCAGAGCCAAAGGCAGGCACACGCACCGTGCCCGACTCGGTCAAGCGGGCCACGTAGTCACCTTCGCCCTTGATCAGCTCGCCCACGGCAGCTTCGGTCAGGCGGTCAGCTCCTGCTGTGGCCACCTGGGCCTGCAGACGATCCTTGGATGCCTGGGGCAGTCGGGCTGCGTTGATGCGGTCACGGGCTGCACCACGCAGCTCAAAGGTCTGCAGGTCGGCACGGGTCAGCGGCGTGTTGTCGACCGCAGCTTCCGTCACGCGCTGTGTGCCAGGCTCGGCCACCATGGAGCCACAAACAGATTCATACAGATGGGTGACCTCATCGTCAGTGATGGTGTCCTGATTGACGGCGGCATGCTTCGCCGGGTCTTTGGCCTTGATGGCCTCCAGCATGCGTTGCTTCCACAGAGGCATGGTCTTGCTTCCTTGTTGAGATTCAGAGGGGGATAGATCGGCGGCGGCTTCGGTCAAACGATCCAGGCCACCGCCCGCGCCTGGCTCGACAATCAGATCCACGGAATGCACCTTGAAGAACTTCACGGCTTCGCGCAGGGTTTCGCTGCCGCTGGTGCGTTTACGGGTGCGGGCTTCTGCGTCGATCGACAGGCCCAACAGCCCCTGCATGCCACGCTTGACGGAGCCAACCATCTTGGTGACCGTCGCATCGCTGGGGTCGATGGCTTTAAAGGTGCCGACCAGGCTGCCGGTGTCTGGGGTCTTGCCTTCCACAAAGCGCACGCTGTAAATGCCGCCAATCAGGTTGCGAACGTCCTTGCCCTTGCCCGCACTGTGATCGGCGTCAGACTTGGCAAACACACGCACACCTTCAAACATGGGGGCGGCTTCTCGCAGCGCCTGGTCGGGGTAGTAGTTGCGGTTACCGCTGCGGCCAGAGCGGATCAGCGTGACTTCGATCGTGCCGTCCTGGGCTTCGCGGAAAGCTGCATCCTCCAGTGACTCGCGCACGACGTCGGAAAGCTTGACTCGGCCTGCAGCGCGGTCAGCTTCAGAGATATCGGGGAAGATTGCCGCCGACTTGTCGGCCACGGGCTGAAACTGCGCCACCACCTCTTCGCCTTCAGCCAGAGCCACGGTGTTATCCGCTCCAACGGTGTAGGCGTAGCTGTAAAGGCGCCCCTTTACCTGTACGACAGCGTGGTCAGGCCAGATGCCACGCATGTCCACGTAGTAGTCGCTATTGACCGTCAGGCGCAGCTTGTCGCGCACCGCCTGGCGCACCAGCTCAATCAGCTGGCCATACTCGGAAGTAACCGCCTCCGTCAGGCGGGCAAAGCCGGTGCCCTGGGGGATGAGCTTGACCGGCATGGCTTACTTGGCCTGGCCAGTGAACTTCTGACCGTCGCGGGTGACCACGACCACATGGGTGCCGTAATCCTTGAAGGACAGCACCTCTTCAGCGGAAATGGGGACGCGCTTTTCTTTGGGCTTGTCCTTGCCATCACCGAGATCAAGGACGATGCGCTGCACGCGCTTGGCAGCTTCAGCTGCCGTCAGCTGGGTTTCTTTGGTTTCACCAGGCATTGAACACTCCATCGAAGGTAAGCCGCAGGGCACGGCATTGCGATGGAGTGACTGTGCCGATCAGGGCACAAATGAAAAAGGCCCGCGTATGCTGGCCTTAAAGCTATTGCTAATTAGCTGCGTCTTTTACAGCGCCCAACGCCTTAGACACACTCTCCTGGCTGTCTTTCAGAGCACGAAGGTGCTTCTTCAAAGCAACGCCAACCATACCTTGGTCCCAATTTACGATGTCCTCTTCCTCCAAGGAAATTAGAGGGTCAACGACCGAATCATCCCACTGCGAAAATGAGATCACAACTTTCACAGCATCATTTTCCATCCGCGAATATCGCACCAGAACACCCAGGTCATGATCAAACTCACAAAAACCAAAATAGTCTCCCCGGTAATTGGAGTCATTTCCATCCTCATCGGGCAATCTGAAAGCCATAGCGAATTGACTGCGCCAATATTCTTTATGCTCAGCAGCAATCAACCGAAACATCCTTGTTTCAATCATTGACTCAATCGCTTTTGCTCTTAGTAAATGACGAGCTGTGGTCGACCAAACGGCTCCCTCTGCTTTTGGACGGCATCCATTCTGACTGAATGCTTTGTAAGCCCACTCATATGTGCTCTTGACTTGGGCAGCCAATATTCCATCTTGCTCCAACTGACGATCTTGACGGTAAGTCCGAAAAGCTTGAAAAGTACTGATAGCAATCGCGACAAATGCCAAAGCTGCGAAAAGCGCGTTGACCCCTCCAAACAAATCTCCCACTTGTCCAAGCTTTGCTAGGAAATGGCACTCACCCTCGGAAACACTGCACATCACTCCAACAGCGTATGGCGCTCCATATATGGCCCAAAGGAACCATATACAAAGAACGAAAAAACCCAAAACTACACCGCCAACCAGTACCGAGTGCATCCGCAAAAAAGACTTCACAGGCTTCAAACACTCATCAGAATTCTGAATCTCACCAGACTGCATAAACGCTCCCTATCTTGTGACAAGGATTCTAGGCACCTACGTTAGCGTTTAAAGCATCTTTAAATCGCTCACCATGGCGATAGAAGCAGGTTCCCCACGGGGTAGCCGCAGCCAACTTGTTTAAAGGCGTACAACGCCTCATTCCACCCGCCGCCCTGCTTTCTTCGCAGCCTGATCCAGCGCAGCCTTGCGTCCATCCAGCTGCAGCTCGCGTTCGGTGAAGGGCTTAGCACCAGGCGTCATCACTTTCAAGCTCTTCATCCAGGGGATAGAAATGCACCCGCAGTGGATGATCTGCTCGACCGGAGCCTTGGGGTCATGCGGGCATTGCATCATGTCAAAGCCACCCCCAGGGTTGGGCACCTTGAAGGGCTTGGCTGCCTCAACCACCTGGCCGTCGATGATGTCGTGATTCCAGCGGCTGTGGATCTTGCCGCTGCGCCGCCATTGCTTCCCCAAGCCTGGCACCAATGGCTCAGCCTGCAGCAAGCGCTCATTGGCTGCCACCGCAAAGGCGCGGCTGACCTCGGTGAGCACGATGGTGGCCGCCCGCCTGGGCGATTCAGCACCCAGAATCTTTTGCACGGCCTGGATGGCTTGGTACGGAGTCTGCGCACCAATGGTGGTCTGGCCCAACTGCTGGCCAATCTTGCGGGCGGCCTCACTACCCACATCCTTCAGGCGCAGCGTGCCAAATGCCTTCATTTGCTTAAGCACACCCACGTCGAGCTGAGCCAGTTGCATCTCTACCCTGTGACCAATGATGGCCAGAGGCTTGTCAATAAAGTCTTCGCCTTGGGTCCATGCCTCCTGCATACGCAGCTCGAACAATGCACCGGCATTGCTGGTGGCTCCCAGCAGCACATCCTCAATCTGACCCAACAGGCGCGATAGCTGCAGTTGTTGCCAGTCGGCAGGCAAGCCTGCCAGCGTGACCAGTATCTGATCTCGGGCCTGTTTAAGCATCTGCAGCACTTGCGTCTGACCGGCCAGCAGCAGCTTGGCTCGTTCGCGCAGGCGGTTGGCCAGCTCCACCTCAAACGCTTTATCCGGCTTCTGATCTGGCTCCAGCTCGTCTTTGCCCTTTTTAGCCATGGCTTTGGCCCGTTGCTGCAGCCTGGGCCTCCGCCTTTGCCGCAACCAGGTCAGCAGGCAAATTGGTAAAAACGTCCGCAGCGGCGCGTTTGGCCTGGCGCGCCTCAGCCTCTTCGCGTGCAGCCTCAAGTTCCGCCTTGGCGTCAAAGTCCTGACCAAAGCGCTGAGCCACGTCAGCAACGATCTTGAGAGCCGTTTCCTCGGTCATAAGGCCCGCATCAATCATCTGCACGACAGACGAGACCAACTGCTGCATGGCGGCGGCAAACTTGGTGATATCCCGGTTGAGCAGCTCTGGGAAGACTGCCGTCACCTGCCACTTGTCTTGCGACCAGTCTGGTGTTTCGCCTTTGGTGCGCGCCTGGCACAGCAGCACATGGCGGCCAATTTCTTCCAGCATGATCCTCAGGAAGGCCTGGCGCATGCTGTACATCTTGAAAGTGGGCTCGCCCATTTCAGCCCCCACAGCCCGGTTTACATCGCCAGCTCCACCGAACCAGTGCTCTGGCATGGTGCTGCCCCCCAGCACATGGTTTCTCAGTAAACGGGCACTCTGGCTGGTATCAGCCGCCTGCAGACTGGGGCTCTTGGCCTCCAGCTTCACACTGTCGTTATGGACAAAGGTGCTGTTGGGACCCGGTGGCACAAATGTCTTCTCGTAGGCTTTGACAGCGTTGTCGTCTGCACCCTTCAGTTCCACATCCCAGACGAAGGAACGCAGATAGCCGATGCGGTCCAGCTCATTGAACAGAAACTCGTCATAGGCATCCAGCCAGTCCATCTGGCCCAGCAAGTCAGAGCGCCCCCGGCTGCCGTTCGGAAACTTATTGAGCTGGTACAGCAGGCACTCACCATCTGTAAATTCTTCAGCGCGAATGCGGCAGGTGTTCTCGCTGAACAGTTCGGAGTCCTCCCCCAGCACAATGACGCGGTATTTATATTGACGCCCCCGGTTGTCGCGCTTAGTGACCACGCCAATGGGCTGCTCAGGGTTGCCAGGGTCATTGACCACCGTGGCTATCTGGCGCGGGTCCAGGTAGCCTAGGCGCACAAAGCCGTCACCCTCGCGCACATTGGCGATATAGCACTGCTCGCCCAGCAGGCCCAGCGCTCGCACCCTGCCTTGCAGCTTGAGCGGCCAGTTGTTGATGGGGTCAGACCAGAACTGGTTGATCAGCTTCTGGTGCTCCTCATCCTTGCATTGCAGGGATACGCCCTCCGCCAGCAAATAGGCCAGCGGCAACTCGGTCAGGCGGTTGGCCAGCAGATTGCTCTGCCACAGATACTCAGCCAGCTTCTGCATGCGATCTTGAGCCATGGGCGCAAGATCGCGCTCATTGATGCTTTCCAGCCCACCACTGAGCCTGCGCCAGCCTTCCTCCCCATTGCTTTGGGCGCTGACAGCTTCGCGCACAGGTTGCGGCTGCGACGGCACCTCAGATGGTTCTGCCGTTTCGATCTGGCCATAGCCAAAGGCATTTTTGATGCGTTGAGTCCACGACATGGCTAATGGGCCTTTCTAAACATTCGCGCCGCCTGGCGCGCATAGCGCTCACGGGCGCTTTGTGCCTGGTGGTTATTGGTGTTACCGCCCTGCGCTGCAGCTGCAATGCCGCCCGTCACGCACAGCATGTACAGCATCTGCACCATGTCGGGACCGTCATCGTGGTCAGCCTTTGGGAAGTGGCGGAATTGGTCGACCAGCGTGGTCTGGCTGCTGTGCAGGCGGATCAGGCCGTTGTGCATATGAGGCTGCAGGCTCTCAATGCGCAGCAGCTTGTCAGTGGTGGGGATTAGCGCTCGTGCCGGTACCGGCACACCCAGCTTGGCGCTGCGCTTGACCAGTTCGGTGCGCAGAAATTCCTGGAACTGCACCGACTCGAAGCCCCAGACGATGCAGCAGTACTCCCGCTGCAGCTCGATGATGTCGCTGATGATCTTGTCGGGGACGCGCTTTTTGATCTTGGCCTCGACCACGTCCATCACGCCGGTCTCGCGGTTGTAGCCGCCAATGCCGATGGCACTGGGGTCACGGCTATTACCTGCACGGCCTAGGCTGGGGTCACAAGCTCCGTAGAAGATCCACTCCGCCAGGCGGTTCACCCAGAACTGGATGCTCTTGGCAAACGGCGCATCCTCTCCCGCCACCGGGTCGTTCTGCTGCTCGCTGTCGAAGGCATCGTGGCCTTCACGGGCACGGCGAATCATCAGTTTGACCAGGGGGCGCAGCGCTGGCCAGGACACTTGTGCGCCCAGCTCCATCTCTGCCTGGTGCTCTTTATATAGAGCCATGGCAGCAGCTTCGCCCTGCTGGGGCGTCTCGGCATTGAGTAGCAAGCCTTCAAACTGCTCCCACAGGTCCATGCGCTGCGGCCACTGAATGATGGCTTTAAAGACCTTGCGATTCCACAGCGGGTTCTTTAAAAAGCGGGCCAGCACACTGTCGTAGTGCAGCACGGTGCCAACCAGGATGGCATCCATGGAGTCGTCAGGCGGCCCCAGCGAGAGCACGCTCTTCGTCACAAACAACTGCAGCTTGTCGCGCTGGGCCGGGGTGTTGACGTTCTCGTCGTTCTCGATATCGTCGCAAATCGCCAGATCAGGACGGTGTGCACCGTGGCGGCGGCCCCGGATCTTCTTGCTGGAGCCAAACGCCTCCACCTTGCGGCCATGGGCTGTCACGATCACGCCCGCACGCCACACCCGTCCCTGGCCACTGGCCTCGGGGAAGTCACTGGCAATGCGCGGGTTGGCCTCCAGCTCGGCTTTGATGGCTTCCAGCATCTCGGCTGCCTGCTCGAAGGCGTCCATGACGATGATGGCGTACCACTTGGCTCCAATGACCAGGCACCAGCTCACAAAGCTCATGCTGATCTTGGTGGACTTGGCCTCGCCACGCGGGGCCGCAATAGCATCGCGCTGGCCTGCAGGCGTGTTGATGATCTCCGGCAAGCGCTTGTACAGGTACTTGTGCAGCTCGCTGGGCTCGGCACGGCCATAGTGCGGGAAGTAATTGCGGTCCCAGTACTCGAAGCCATTGACCGGGTCACACACCTTGCGGCGGCGCTCGGCAATGGCAGCAGGGTTGGTGTCCCAGCCGTCCAGGTTGGCGTCAATCTGCTTGCGCAGGTCATCGGCCAGAGACGTCAAACCCGCCAGAAAGTCTTTGCTGCTCTTAGCCATGGAGCATGCTCCCCACGCCGATGATCAGCACCAGTGCCTTGCCCCAATGGCCCTCAACCATCAGCCAGAGCGCTAAAAAAGTGATTGCAAACATGGCCTACCGCCCCTTCGACAGCTCTTCGCCAAAGGGCTCCAGCATCTCCACCAGGGCAGTCAAATGCTGCGGGAAGCGTTGCTGGGCAAAGGCGGCAAAACGCTGAATGATGTCCAGCTGCACGGCCTGGCGGTCCAGCTCGGGGTTCAGGCGCTTGAAGCTGGACATGGTCTTGTTGAAGCTGTCGCTCATGCTGGCCAGCGTCTCAGCCCGCTCACGCGGCCCCATCTTCTTGTCATCTCGCAGCAGGTTCATGGTCGCCTGGTGCTGTATGAGGTAATCCTCCAGCAGCTTGGCCGAGAGGTTTTTGAAGTTCTCGTCGCCCATGGCCACCGCAGCGCGGGCCGTCTCCCAGTCATCGCCCTGGTCTGCGGCTTCCTGCTTCCAGCGGTTGGCCGTGCTACGGGGCACGCCCAGCTTTTTACAGGCAGCTTCCATGGCCATGCGCTGAAACACATACAGGCCACGTAGCTGGGTGCGTTTTTCTTTTCCGTGTGCCATCAGTTCCCCAGGCCACCGCCACGAAAATAGGTTCTGATGCCTTCCACAACCAAGGCCGTGCCCACAGCCACAGCACCACCAGACAGAGCACCAGCGACAGCGGCCTTCTTCTCAACCTCACGCAAGCGCTCGTCCAGGCCGTTGTAGTGCTCCTCCATGCGCTGCTCCATCCGATCCATACGGCGGTTTTGCAGGTCTTGCCCATCCTTGAGGGACTGGACCATGCCGTGGATCTGACCGAGCAGCAGCAGCTCTTGTTGGCGTCCGTTGTTGTTTTCTTCGCTCATGACGTTTAGGGGTTGTTGGCAAACAGAACGGCCCGGCAGGACGCATAGGCCGCATTGATCGTTTCTGCCTCGGCTATCACTTCTCCAAGGCGGCGGGAATTGCTTTCAGGAAGTAGCCCGTAGGCTTGGGTTGTGTCTGCTGCACCAGCAGTGGTGGGGGTGGCCTGGTCACCTGCGGAGCCACCACTACCTGCCCCACAGGTGGTGGTGCTGGCGACGATGCGCACCCGTACAGGGCGCTGCTCAAGCTCACCAGTAAGGCGAGCGATTTCTTGGACGGCCTGGTCATCGGCTTTTTCCTGCTGTTGATAAACCTGATCGAGCTGCGCCTGGGCCGCGTTGCGCTCAAGGGTCAGTCGCGCCAGTTCTGCTGTGGCTGTTCGGTTTTGCGCAGCCACGCTTGCCTGCAGCTGCTGCAGCTCATTGGCAACTACCTGGGCTTTCTGCTGGAAATGCTTGATGCCGAACAACGCCATGACCAATGCAAATAGAAGCACTAACAGCAGCGCCAGCATCCAGTTGATAAGAGAGTCGCGAGGGTCCTTCATGGCTGAGCCTTCCAGATGCCGGTGGCAAAGTCATAGTTGGCGCGCAACAGCGCCACGCCCTTCAGGCAGGTGGTACGCTCGTTTAAACGGCGGTTGTAGAGGCCCTGAACAAAGCGGTATTCCCACTCCCCTTTGGCATTGCGCCTGCCTGTTTTGACATAGCTCCAGACAGGTGTACCGCTGGGCGCATGGGCCAAGGCATCGCAGGCCTCCTCATAGCGTTTGGCGTTGAGCAGGCCCATGGCGCGGCTTGCGCATGTCGACGGCTCGCCGTTGTTATGCCCGTGGCTAGAGAAGGCATCCAGAATGAGCTGAACTACCGGCACCTTGATGCAGTCCAGCACCTTGGCCTGGCCTTTGGCCAAGACCTGGCTGCCCACCGTCATGCATTGCGCATCAGACCAGAAATCGCCCAGCACTACCGGCACAGGGCTGGCATGCTTGGTCAGGCCCACGCAGGCCGTTGGCAAACCAGCTGCCAGCGAGTCTGCATAGACCACATTCTTGAATTGCGGCGTGCCATCGCGCTTGGCAGGGCCGTCCTCATAACCTGAGATATAGGAGACATAGGCACCGCCTCCCAGCACCAGCGGGATGCCAAAGCGCAGAACCGTCTTACCGAAGGAAAGTGTGTTTGCCATAGCCCCGACTTTGGTGGGGCAGGCAGAAACAAAAAAGGCCCGCTTATGCTGGCCTGAGAGAGGGGAAATGGGTAATTACGGTATCACGTGACGATCAGCATCGTCAATTCACTTCTATGATTCAACCCTTCTCAAGCCCATAGCTCACTCACTTTTCAAGAATGACAATAGAAACCTATCGAAAATATCGACGCATCCTAAAAAACACCGAGTACAAAGGGAAGCTAGTCCCCTATGACTGGGGTCGCTTACCGCCAAAGCTCTACTTTGCTTGGATGCCTTATAGCCAGATGTTTGACGAATTCTCTCGCGAACTTGCAAACTCCTTGAATGCGCTAACAGGCTACACACATCAGTTGGCTGCATGGCGCGACCTGTTAGAGCCAATGAATCAACAGCAAAAAATAGACGTAGCTGTTGAATTCGTTACCCCTTTGGCAACAGTAGCACTCAATATGCCTTATGCAATCAAGTCTCGTTTTATTTTCGCTGCAGCACACCTATCTCACCAAGCAAATAAAACTAAGCAAACAGGTACTTGGAAAGATGACCTTCCTATGGATGGAGAAATTTGGTTTGATTCTGCAGATTTTTATGGCAAGCCCTGGAAGCGATACAACGCATTAAAACGAAAAATTGAACGTATAGGAGCTAAAGATTACACCCAAGCCACCAATGACTTCAGAAATTCATACAACCACAGATTTTCACCAAGAATTGTTATTGGTGTATCAAATTTTGTAAATCGAAAAGTTGATAAGACTACCAGCCAAGTGTCATACGGTTTCGGATACTCACCCGCTCTGACACTTTCGATAATTGTTGAAGCTCTAGAGAAGCAGTGCGATCTGATGTATCAAGCATTCCTTGCATTCCAAGAATTGGTGAGAGAACAAGAAGCTGAGATCATTACTAAAAATACAGAATATCTCGCAATCATTGAAAAATAATCAGCCAGTTTTTCAAAATTTATTTAATAAAATTAATATTTTCCCAGCAGACATGATTTTTACCATCAACGATTAATCTGAGTCAATTTAACCGCAGTGCCGGTGGCCACCACAAACACCATTGACTTCCCTCCCCCTGAAAACTCATTGAAATCAAGTTTCACTCCAACAATGCCATCAGCCCCCAGCGCAAAGGCTTCCGCTCGCAGCTCGGCCATGGCCTGCCTTCTTGCCTCGCGCAACACCTTTTGGGTTGAGCCACTTCGGCCACCCACCACATCCGTGACGCTCGCATAAAAATCTTTGAGAAGATTCATGCCAAATGCACATTCTGCGGAAACGACATCAATAGCTTTTGCAATCGTGAAGCCAGGCAGCATGGGGGTTGTTGTCACAGGCATCTGAGCCGCTGCTTGCGCATGAAACTCGACAGGAATGGCATGTGCAGGGATACCAGACCAGTCACCTGAAGTTCTGGCCCTCACGACGCGCATTTTTAAAGCAGCTGCATCATCGAATCTTGAATAAATCAGCCCACATGCTGGGCACGTATCCAAGGGTTCTCCTGTGGCATTCAAATTCAGATGACCGCACTTCGGACAAGATCGCTCCATCGCTCCCCCCTCAATAACTCAGTTCAGTGCTGCCCAGCTCATCTATTTCCTCTCAGTATGTCCGGGGTGTCGCAGGACTTGTATACAACGAGATGAGCTAGAGGCTAAATATCCTCAATTTTCTTCTTGTCTTTGCTGGCAGCGCCGACAGGTGGCAACCGAAATGCCGCCTCGCCTGAGTGCAAGCCGCGCACAAAGTCATCGGACAGCGATTCGCCAGCCAGCGCCGCTTCCACATCTTTGATCTGTTGCACAAAGGCTGCCTGCAATTGTTCTGCATGGGGCTGATTACGCATCAGCGTCTGCACCATCACCTCCAGCGACGCAATCTTGCCCATCAAGTAATCGTCACGGCCCTGCGCCGTCATGGGCTGTGCCGCGCGACCCGTCAGCACGTATTCCACATTGATCTTCAGATCGGGACGCTTCGCCGCCAGAGCGTATAGCTCGACCTCCGGAAAGTTTTCCCGCTTCTTTCGGCCCGCCCAAGATTGAGCAGACAGACCAAGCGCTGAGGCGATTTCCTTGTCTTGAGTCGTATGCAGTTGCTGCTTTAGTCGCAGCGTGGCTTCTTCAAAAAAATTCACGGGCACTCCTTGACGAATCAACGAACGTGAATTAGATTAACGTACATTGATTAAATTCACATATGTTAATTTCAACGAAAGGAGCCACAACGTGACCCCCATCCAAGCCAAGGCCCAAGAGCTCAAGGCGCATTTCGCCGATCAAGGCATTCCCGTGTCGCAGTGGGCCGATCAAAACGGCTACCGCCGCTCTGACGTCTACCGCGTGCTTAACGGTTTCACCGCATGTAAGCGCGGGCTACCTCACGAAATTGCCGTGAAGCTGGGCCTTAAGCCTGATCCCTCCAAGAACCTCGCTTGAAACCCATCTCCATCAACTGATCGTGAATTTTGCCATGACAACTTGTCTAAACACCTCGCACCACTTCACGCCGACTTTTGACGGCGTAGGGAAGGGAATGAAAGGCAAACCCACTGCTATCGGTGCAATGGGAATGATTGCACTGAAGCAAGCTGTGCTCGCAATTGCTGCATTCGATTTGCAAGTTTTGTCAGCTAAATCTTTGCGACAAAGTCCTCCCTTGATCTCTAAGCAAATGCACCCGGAAGAGATCAAAGCTGCAATGCGCATCGCAGGAACAACACCCGCCATGCTGTGTGATGAGTTGCAAGTTGCAGCGTCCTCCGTTTCCCAAACGATCAGCGGCCATATCAAGAGCAAGCGCATTCAAACGCGCATTGCAGAAATCATCGGCAAGCCCATTGAGTGGATCTGGCCCAACCAAGTAGTACTGCGCCGCTCTCGCGCCCAGATTGAGTCTCAGCGTCAAACCGTTTCCGCCCGCCAGCAGCGCACCACGAGCACCAGCGCCACAGCGATGACCAGAGTGCCTTCGCGCAAGTCTGGCGGGCACCCATCTCACAAAGAAGGTGGTGCTGTATGAGCGCAATCACCATCTTTAGCACCGGTATTCGTCAAGACTCCGAGGGTCGTTTTTGCCTCAACGACCTTCATCGGGCATCAGGCGGCTTTCGAAAGCATGGTCCGGCACTCTGGCTAGCAAACTTGCAAGCCCAACAGCTTGTTGAAGAAATCGCAAAAGACCGGACCGATACAGGAAACCCTGTATCGGTCATCCGAGGCGGCAATCAACAAGGCACATACGCCTGCCGAGAACTCGTCTACGCCTACGCCATGTGGATCAGCGCCAAGTTTCATCTGGCCGTAATTCGGGCTTTTGACGCCATGCAAATGCAGCGTCTTCGCCAAGCTGTGTTGCATCAGCCGCAACCCAACTACATGGGTGAAGCATGGTTTGCCATCCTGCGTCATCAGGCAGGCTGCACCATGCATCGGGCTTTGGCGCGTGCTCTGCAGATTCATGAGTCCACATTGAGCCAAGTGCTCAATGGCTCGGGTTACTACGGCGACGGTCGTTGCTCTACAGACCGCATTGCACGCCGTGTGATGCGGGTTTTCTGTGCCAAGCAGCGCGTCCATCCTCGCCAGTTGAGTCTGGTCTGAGGAGCAGGCTTATGTGGCTCACCTCCAAGCATCTGGCGGGTCTTGATGGCTTGCCTTCTTCTGAAAAAGGTACTCGCTTCTGGCTGCAACGCCATGGCATACCTAGCCGTCCACGCAATGCCAGTGGAGGCGGCCTTGAATACGACTGCTCGAAGCTGCCTGATGCCGCTCGTGCAGCCTTGAGCGCAAGAACGATTACAGAAGCTGGCTCTAAAGCTCTGGCCGTTGTTGACACACCCGCTGTGCGCAGCTTTCTGCCAGTCGCCGCACCTGTAGCCCCTACCACCCATATTCCCAGCCAGGCAGAAAAAGACCTCGCTGACGCTCGCATTCGTCTGGTCCACCTGGTGCAGGATCTGATGCCCATGCATGGCCTGCGCGGCGCATGCACATTGCTGGCCGCTCGCATCATTACTGGCGAGGCAGGCGAAGAGATTCGTAAGACTGCCCGCCAAGCCAACCAACGCGCACGCGGCAATGAGGTCAGTGCTCGCTCATTGGAGCGCTGGTTTGGCATGCACCGCGAGGGTGGTTGGAATGCATTACTGCCCACCGCTCCACAAGCCAAGGCACCTGAAGTTGCAGACGATGTGGCTGCAGTGTTGGGCCTGTTCCATAGCCGCGACCACCGCTTTCGCAAACTGAGCGGCGCGGCGCAGGAGGTCACGCGCATGCTGGGCCGCGACTTCGACGATTGGCACAGCCTGTACCACCGCGCCCGTCGCGTGCTGGACAAGATCGGCCAATCTGCTGAAGCCAGCGTGGCGCTGATCAAGTCCCGCCACACTGGCGCACAGCGCGATGCCAAGCTGCCATTCAAGCGCCGCGACACATCCATGCTGGACTTTGGTGACGTGTTCGTCATCGACGGTCACACCTTTAAAGCCAAGGTTCGTCACCCCGACCACGGCGCACCGTTTGCGCCTGAACTGACAGCTGTGCTGGATGCGGCCACCCGCCTGATCGTCGGCTGGTCGGTCAATCTGTCCGAGAACGTGATTGCGGTGGGCGATGCCCTGCGACACGCAGTAGGTCAGTACGGTGTGCCTGCCATTCTTTACGGCGACAACGGCGCGGGCGAAACAGCCAAGGCGATGGACTGCCCTATTGATGGCATCTGCGCCCGCCTAGGCATTGACCACCGACTGGGCTTGCCAGGCAAGCCCCAGGGCCACGGGATTATTGAGCGTAGCTGGCAGACCCATGCCATCAACGCGGCACGCAAGTTCGGCAGCTTCCAAGGTGGCGATGTGGATGCAGGCTCCTTCCGCAAGGTGGCAGCAGTTCTGGCCAAAGAGCAGCGTGCTATTAGGCGTGCCGAGCAGACCGGCGAGGTGATCCAGCTTTCCCCAAAGGCACCGACTTGGCAGCAGTTCGTAGACGGCATCGAAGTGATGGTCCACGAATACAACACGCAGCACCGCCATCGCGGCCTGCCCAAGCGCGCCGATGGCAAGCACATGACGCCGATGGAAGCGCTGGAGGCCCGTGCTAATCCGTCCGAGCTGGTCATGCTCAATCAGATAGAGCTGCGCACGCTGTTTATGCCTGCGGTGATTCGCACAGCCAAACGTGGTCAGGTGCAGTTCTTCAACCAGTTCTACCAGGCTCCCGAACTGATGCGCCGCGATATCGATGGCCGCGAGGTCAGCGTGCGCTACGACATCCACAACCCGAACTACGTGTTGGTTTACACGCTGGGCGGTGAGTTTGTCTGCGAGGCGCAGTGGGATGCCAACCGCATCGACTACTTCCCCAAGGCCGTCATTCAGATGGCCCGCGAGAAGCGCGTCAGCCAAGCCGTCAAGCGCCGCGAGCTGCAGATCGACACCGCATTGCGCGAACTGGGTCCCACCGTGGACACCGCCCCCCTTTCCCTGCCGGAGCCAAGCACCCCATTCGTGATGGAGCCCTCCACCGTGGAGACAACTGTCTCCGCCATCAACTCTCCCTCCGCGGAAGTGGCTGCGCAAGCAGCTGCTGGCAGGCCTTTCTTTAACGGACCGAGCGATCGCTACGAGTGGCTGATGCGCAACCAGGACCAATGGACCGAAGCCGACAGCACTTGGCTTCGCAAATACACAACTTCAGAGAGCTATGCAGATCTGCGTGATTACTACGAAGGACGGGGCTTGGGATGGAAAGACGAGGGGGAAGCCCCCGCTTTTAAGAGTGCTCTGTGATGGCTGCAACCACCACAGAGCGTGCCAGAGATTTTTAAGAACTACGAGCAGGAGAACTGTACTGTGAAACGAGGCTTTGTCAAAACTGAAAACTTTAAACGCCTGGCTGAAGCCCAGAAGATGGTGGAGCAGCGCGGCGCCCGCGAAGCCAGCCTGGTGCTGGTCCAAGGTCACTACGGCATCGGCAAGTCCGAACTGACGGAGCGCTGGGCTGCGGATAGCGGCTGGGTGTTTGTGCGTGCCAAGAGCACCTGGACCAAGCGCGCCATGCTGGACGAACTGGCAGAGCGCATGGGCCTGGCCAAAACCGGGCGAAACACCGAGGTGCAATCTCGCATCATCGGCAAGCTCGCTGTCGAGATGGTCCCCATGATCATCGATGAGGCCGACTTTCTGGTGGGCTCAACCGCCAGCCTGCTGGAGCTGATCCGCGACATCACCGACCTGACCGGCACCATGTGCTTCTTGGTCGGCATGGAGCACTTCCCTATGAAGGTTGCCCGGTTCGGCCACATTGCCAGCCGTGTGGCCAAGGTAGTGGAGCTGAAACCGATATCGCTGGCGGACGTCAAGGCTACGGTCGCCGCGAAAGCCGAGATCCAGATTGCTGACGAGGTGCTGCCTGAAATGCTGCGCCAAGCAGAGGGCCGCATGCGCCTGCTGCTCAATGCCATCGCCAATATCGAAGCCTGGGCAGATGCCAACGGCTGGGACAAGGTGACCTTGGATCACATCAAGGGCCGTCCGCTTTGCCCTGAATTCACCGGCAAACAACTGGGCCGCAAACATGGAGGTGCTCAATGAAGCCCTTCGGATGGTTCATGCCTGCCACCTTGATTGCTCTGGGTCGCTTCACTGCCCATGCTTCGCTGCCGTTCACGGTCACCGAACTGCAGAAGATTGTTCCTGAGCTGGCCGAGCGCTCTGATGCACGCCTTGCCTGCCAACTGCTGGAGCAGCGCAAGCTGGTGATGGCCTGCACAGAGCAACGCAACACTTGGGAGCTGACCAGTGCAGGCCTTGCAACCTGCAAGGCAGCAATGAATGTCTCCCTGGTCGAGGGCAAATGCAAACCTGCACTCATTCGGGTGAATAAAAGCACTTCACCCTCTGCTGCAGACCAGCTTGCCCCGCGCCTGTGGGCCTTGCTACGCATTCGCAAAGTGCTGACCAGTCTGGATGCCGTGCAAGTGCTGGCTGACGCTGGAGATAACACCACGTACCTTCAGGCCGTCATCAATCGCCTGCTCCGTGCCTGGCGTGAGGCCCGCCCTGATGCCTTGGAAATCAGCAAGAAGCGCGCAAACGGCTCGCTTCGCTACGTGCTCAAGCTGGACATCGGCCCGCAGCCACCTGCACTGGCAAAAGCGAAAAAGGAGGCCGCATGAAGCCCAGCTACATGCAGCAGCCTTGGTTCGCCTTGCTGCAAGAACGTACACAGCGCCCCCGCACGGTGCGTGCAGACCTGGCTCGCCAGCTTGGCATCAGCGCTGCGGCGCTGAGTCAGGTTCTCAACGCGAGCGGTTGCTACGGCAATGGCAAGGCGAGCACAGCTCACATTGCTGAAAAGGTCATCCACACGTTTGGCCGCTATGCATGCCCACACCTGACTGCCGAGGCTGCAGGTGACGACCAGGTCATCACCGCTGAGCAGTGCCGTGCATTTGCGCATCGTGATGCTCCGACCTCAAGCCCCCGCGAAATGCAGCACTGGCAGGCCTGCCGTCAATGCAAGCACCGCGAGGCGAGTGCCCCGCCAGTCCCTCGTGCTCTGCAACCCAGAGGTAGCCGCAAGGTCATCCCCATCACCACGGCGCAGGAGGACAGCAATGCATCACCTCTGTAAAGACGGCCAGCTGCCACTGGTGATCCAGCTGGCACTGCCCATGTCTGAGGCCGACTACCAGCGCCCGCCGCTGGGCTGGATCAAGCGCCGCGCCAAACGACTGATGCGGGCTTACCACATCGACCGCCGCTATGCGATTGCCTGCGCCGCCGACGACTACTCCGATTTCACCCTCATGCACCGCGAACGCCTCTCTCAATTACTCAAAGGAGAACACCTGAATGCCTAAGCCTACTCAGCCTCAACCGCGCCCTCTGCCCACATGGGCCATCGAGCATGCCAGCACAGCGCCCATCTCCTTGCGCGAAAAGCTGGCTCTGACCCTCTTCATCTTCGTACTGCTGATGGCCCTGGGCTTTTTGATTGCAGCCATCACCGGCTACGTGGAAATGCGCTCCGTATTTCCTTGAACCACCACCCATCCTCCATCAGAAAGAACGTATGAATCAGCAAGCCTCACTTCCAGAGATTCCCGCTGGCTATTGGGAAAACGCCAAGGGTGACCTGGTCCCCGAAACCAAGGTCTCCGATATCGACAAGCTGCGCGACCAATTGGTGCGAGACCTTTGCGCCCACGCCGAAGCCAAGAGCAAGGATCTGGCCAAGTTCAAGCTGGACTCCATGGGCGACGTCACAGCTTTTGTGGAAACCAGTGTTGAGCAATACGGGGTCAAGGTTCGCGGCACCAAAGGCAACTTCACGCTCATGACGTTTGACGGCAAGTTGAAGGTGGTGCGCCAGATGCAGGACCAAATCACCTTTGGCGAGCAGCTCCAGGCCGCCAAGTCCTTGATCGACCAATGCGTGACGCGCTGGGCCGAAGGAGCCAATGACAACATCAAAGTTCTTGTCTCCGATGCCTTCCAGGTCGACAAGCAAGGCCTGATCAACACAGGCCGCGTGCTGGGCCTGCGCCGCCTGGACATCAAGGACGAAGACTGGCAGACGGCCATGAAAGCCATCTCGGACAGCATCCAGGTTGCCAGCACCAAACCCTATATCCGCTTCTACAAGCGCGACGAAACTACCGGCGCTTATGACGCTATCAACCTGGACCTGGCTGCCGTATGACGACTACTCGCTTTGCATCTACCGCCGATGTCGCTCACTCCGTCTGTACCAGCGAGGGAGCTCATTCACTGCCATTGGTGCAGACCACCAAGATCGTCGACTTCGCGCTGCGCACGGTCATCGGACTGAACTGCCAGCACGGCAACACCTTGGACATCAATCTTGGCAACGGGCATGTCTTGAGCTGCAGCATCAAGAAGGCCATCGGCCCAACAGACCTTTAAAGGAGGCAACATGACCCGCTTTGTTGCTCACACCTCATCTTTTGCAGTAAAAGATCAGCGCCGTCGCGAGCTGGGCCACATCCATCAGGGTCGCTCGGCTCTGGGCTGGACGGAAGATGACTACCGTTTCCACCTAGTTGAAATCACGGGCATGACCAGCTCTGCAGATCTAGACGTAGCGGGTCGTGCCAAGGTGCTGGCTCACATGGCCAAGTTGGGCTTTCAGCCCAAGTCCAGCAACTTCAAGCCTTTTGGTCAGCCCGAGAAGATCAAATGGCTCTGGAAAAAGCTGGATGAAGCTGGCGGCCTGCGCGACGGTAGTCCTTCCGCCCTGCTCACCTTCGTGAGCCGAACCATCGGCGCTGAGGTGTCGGATGTGAAGTTTCTGCCCACCGCCCAGGCAAGCACGGTCATTGAAGTGAATCGCCCCGGGTTTTCTAGACACTTCTGAGCCTCAATCCCGAGGCCCAATAGGAGGTGCCATGAGTAAGCCTAAATATCCAGACGAATTCAAGATCGAAGCCATCAAGCAGATCACACAACGAGGCCACAAGGTCGCTGACGTGTCACAGCGCCTTGGCGTTAGTCAACATAGCCTGTATCAGTGGCTGAAGACGCATTCAGGGCCTCCCGCAGAGCGACAAGCTCAACTTACGCAGACAGAAGAGTTGCGCAGACTAAAGTCCGAGCTCAAGCGTGTGACCGAGGAGCGTGACATCCTAAAAAAGGCCGCAGCGTACTTTGCCAAGCAGCTCGGGTGAAGTACGCATTTATTCAGAAACATGAGCACGAATACAGCATTCGTAGCATGTGCAAAGTCATGGTGGTACATCCCAGCGGGTATTACGCTTGGAAAGCTGAACCCGTCAGCCCACGGGCTCGGGATGATCTGCGACTGCAAGGTTTGCTCAAACAAGCCTGGCTTGAAAGTGGTGGTGTGTACGGCTACCGCAAGCTCACACTGGACATGCGGGATCTGGGAGAGCGCTGCGGTAAACACCGCGTGGCCCGTTTGCTCAAGCTCCAAGGGCTGCGTTCGCAAACGGGATACCGGCGCCGCCCTGGGATGCGCGGAGGCAAGCCCGCCATAGTTGCCCCTAACCACCTGCAGCGCCGCTTCGCTGTGGATGAGCCCAATCAATCGTGGGTGACCGACATCACGTACATCCGCACTCACGAGGGATGGCTGTACCTGGCAGTGGTGGTTGATCTGTTCTCCCGTCTGGTCGTGGGCTGGTCCATGGGCAGCCGCATCGATACCGACTTGGTACTCGATGCACTACTGATGGCTCTGTGGCGTCGTCGACCTGATCAGGCGGTCATGGTGCATTCGGATCAGGGAAGTCAGTTCACCGGGCATGACTGGCAGGACTTCCTACGAGATCACAACCTAGTCTCCAGCATGAGTCGCCGCGGTAACTGTCATGACAACGCAGTGGCCGAGAGCTTCTTCCAGTTGCTCAAGCGCGAGCGAATTCGTCGCCAGATCTACACGTCGCGCGAGGACGCAAGGGCAGATATCTTCAACTACATCGAGATGTTCTACAACCCAAAAAGGCGTCACGGCACTGCAGGAGATATTTCTCCGATAGAGTTCGAGAAACGCCATTCCCAACGGCTTAAAAGTGTCTAGGGAATCCGGGGCGATTCAAAGCGCTCAAATCCATGCTCGACCGAGCCAAGCATCAGGCACAGGTGAAATGACCCAGACTTTCACCGTCCCCATCGACCTGCTGCCTCCGCTCCTGCAAGAGTTTGAGCGTCTCGTGGGCCTGCAAGCCACCATGGCGCTGGTTCAGAAATGGGGCGGACTGCGGGTGTACTTTCCGACGATAGAGCGAGTCACCGAAGATCATCCTTATGCAGTAGTGATTGGCATAGATGCGCTTTTAAAGCTGGCAGAGGAATATGGTGGTCTGCCTCATTTCCAGCTGCCCAAAGCGGAAAGAGCGCTACAGGCCGTGCGCAATGCACGGATTGCGGCAGAGTATGCGACGAACAAGACAGCGCGGGAGATTGCAGCCGAATATGCGCTCACAGAGGGGCAAGTAGTTCGCATCGTGGCAAGCATGGGAGTGACAGCTCCACCTGATCGCAGAGGGTGTGCAGAATTTTGTGTAAACGGACAATCCACCGCCGGCGCAAGCCGGCCTATCCGTAAGCACAATGAGCACCAAGAAACACGACGTACCCGAAGAACTGCTGTCTGGCCTGCTGGCCAACTACAAGAAACCCGAAGACCTCATCGGCGAGAACGGCCTGCTCAAACAGTTGACCAAGCTGCTGGTGGAGCGAGCCCTGGACGCCGAACTGACCGAGCATCTGGGCCACGAACGCAACGAAGCGGTAGCCAACACCACTGGCAACACCCGCAATGGCAAGAGCAAGAAGACCCTCAAGGGCGATTTCGGCGAGTTGCCCATCGAGGTGCCACGTGACCGCCATGGCAGCTTCGAGCCCCAACTCATCCCCAAGCACCAGACCCGCTGGGCCGGCTTCGACGACAAAATCATCTCGCTGTACGCCCGCGGCATGACGGTGCGCGAGATACAGGCCCACCTAGAGGAGATGTACGGCACCGAGGTCTCGCCCAGCCTGATTTCCTCGGTGACCGACGCCGTGGCCGATGAGGTCAAGACCTGGCAAGCCCGCCCGCTCGATGCAATCTACCCCATCGTCTATCTGGACTGCATCCATGTGAAGGTGCGCGAGGGCGCTGTGCGGGTCAAGGCGGTGTACCTGGCCATCGGCATCACCATGACGGGCGAGAAGGAGGTGCTGGGCCTGTGGCTGGCGCAGACCGAGGGGGCCAAATTCTGGCTGCAGGTCGTGACCGAGCTGCGCAACCGGGGCGTGCATGACATCTTCATCGCCTGCGTCGATGGCCTCAAGGGCTTCCCTGAAGCCATTGAGGCCGTGTTTCCCAGGACAGTGGTTCAGTTGTGCATCGTGCACATGGTGCGCCACAGCCTGAACTACGTCTCGTGGAAGCGTCGCAAAGAAGTGGCCGCAGACCTGAGACGCATCTACACGGCCGCCACCGCCGAGGAGGCCGAGCTGATGCTCGGTGAATTCGAGCAGCGCTGGGATGCCGAGTACCTGCCCATCGGCCAGTCCTGGCGCAGGAACTGGAGCCGCTTGACCCCGTTCTTTGACTACCCGCCGGAAATCCGCAAGGTCATCTACACCACCAATGCCATCGAGTCGGTGAACATGGGCCTGAGGAAGCTGACCAAGAACCGGGGCTCGTTCCCCAGCGACGAGGCGCTGACCAAGCTGTTCTACCTGGCCCTGCGCAACATCAGCCAGAAGTGGACCATGCCCATCCGGGATTGGAAGGCTGCGCTGACCCGCTTTACCATTCAGTTCGGAGACCGCATTTCCATCAATTGAAGTCCGAACCGTTTACACAAAAATTCGGACACGCCCTGATCGCAGGCAGCGAGTACTTTTCTAAACTTCCAGCAATGCAAAAACGCCCAACCATTTCCGGTTGGGCGTTTTACTTTCAGCAAAGCTGCGCCAGTTGTGGAGAGCTCACTCCCCGCTTGACTCCAAGATCGTCCATGCGCATCGTTCTTCATGGTAACGAAGCGAAGCCTCTGCTGGCATGTTTTGCTGGGATTTCGGTGGTCGCAAACGACGACCTTCATAAACTCCGTATTCCGAGCCCTTGAGTTCATCGCAAAGATGAACGGTGTGGGCTTTCGGTTCAATTCTGAACATGTGCAAATCGAACAGCTTGTGTAAATCAGCTCTCAAAAGTAAGCCATTCGTGACATCGTTCGTATGCATCCCACGGTACGGCACGATATGAGCCGCTTCTAGCAGCGACTCCACGTTACAGCCCGTGATGACGCATGCACCGGAGTACTCATCGAGTAAGGCGCGCCGAAACTTGGGCTGCCCCTCTCTTTGCACTAGGACCGCCATAACTCGACGTCGAGCATCCTCGCTTGGATCAAACATTCCCTCGGACGCCACATTTACCCGCGCCGCATCTAATTCGATGGAGTCAGGAAGAGCAATCCGTCTAGGGCGCAATTTTCCTTCTCCGACCTCAGCAAGCTCCCAAACGCCATGTATAGCAGGCTCATACCCTGTGAATCGAACACCGCGCCCTTCGCCAATTCGCACGAGCCTGTCGTACTTATTTCCAGAATCGGTCCTTCTTGTTTTAGTGTTTACTCCATGATTGCCCCGCGAGTTGCAATTAACGGAAAGCACCGACAGATCAGGACCTAGATTCTTTAAAGCAAAGTCGGGAATTCGCTGGACGATGTAATCGCCAACCTCCGTTGAAGAGACTGGTCGCCCCATACCAAGCACAGCATCGAGAACAATTTCCCATGTGGGCTTCAGTCCATAGCGATATAGCCTGGGGGCTTTCGCCTTTGTGATTTCCGATGGCATCGCCAGACCCGCTTTCATTTTTCACCGCACACAATTTTATGCGCCAAGCATAGATCACTACCTCATTGGCTATGCGAACGAGAGCTATGAAGCAAGTTGACGGTCAACTATCAGCCATGAGCTGACATTGCGATAAGTGCAGATTACTGTGACCTATGCGGTTTTTGACTGGGCACATCGCTTCAGCTAAGCTCTAGAAAAACCAAACTAGGGACACAAAATGAGCGACTGGGACTTTCTGCACGACATGCATAACGAGGGCTACTCAGCCGCCGATATTTCAGATGCTGCGGCTGTTGGATATGCGCCTGGCTACGGCCCACAAGATGATGAGGCGGGAATGGACCCAGAGTTAGAGCATCAGCTGAACCTTGCAGCCTTAGACAGCTTAGAAAATCTAATGAAGACTGGACGCCTCACAGAGGCACAGTATCTCGAATGCAAAAAGGCAATCCTCAAGTGAAAGAAGGTGCTTCAGAGCGCCTTTTTTGCTGCATAAGATAAGCAGGATTTATCAGCAGTTGAATGACTGAAGAGGGTCAAGCTGCGACAGCCGCAACCGGCCAATGTGCACTCATCGACCAACCTCAAAGCCGGGGGCATTCCCAACTGGGTTCGAGTCTTGAAGAACTATTCGAGCATCAGATCCAACCAGTCGAGCACCTCGCCATTGGGAAGGTGACAAGACACTTCCTTCGATTCGATCTTTAGAGTCCCACCCATACGAGCACAGTCCGCTCGATCATGATCGATTTCAGTCATCCGAGGTGTTGGGCTTGCACACGCTACGAGAATAAAAACTACGGCTATGGTCATCAGCTTGTTCATAAGCGGTTTTTCCCTCAATGCTGCCTTTAGGCTTTTGGCGGATTCAAGAGTGGAGTGCTGAAAGCTGTCCCGGTACACGGATAGTGGTGATCGTACCCTGAAGCCCTTTGCGTGGCCGGTTGTTGATCTTTAAGTAGCTACATGATGCCTTGTCAACTTCCGCTTGGGGTCGATTTACGACAGTCACGGTGCGTTCACAGCATATGACTGGCGGTAGTGTCTCTGCCGAATACAGCCTTACCGAAGGCAAGTGCTCAGGATTGTGGCCAGCTTGGGGTGAGCACCCCACCTGAGCGAAGGCAGCGAGCCCTTTTTTAAAGCCTCACAGCCGTTCTTTTAAAACGCCCATCCTTCATCAGGTTGGGCGTTTTTCTTTGCAATGCGCCTTTAAATTCTCAATCTTCCACTTCCAACCTCCCACGAAGTCGGAAGTTTTGAGAATTGAGGGCCATCCGACTATGTGTTTGATTTTTATAGATATTCTGAGGTTGGAAGCAAAGCAGCTTCCGACCTCGGAACTTCCGACCTTGAAGCAGCGGCACGACTCCTGGCTACGCAGGCAAACATCCCCCTAAGCGCCCGATTACACAAGGGAAACCGGAAATCCCATGCCCAGCACCGTTTAGTGCGCTAACGGCCCACTCTGGCCGTTTTGTGCCCCTGGTCGGCCCATTCTGTGCCAAAGCCACCGAGTGACTCTGCAGACCCCACATCGCCCGCAAACCCGCGTTATCATTGGGCCAGGGCAGAATGGGTGTCGTGCAGGTTATGTGCCAAAGTGGTCACCTCCCCACTAGTCTGCCCTGCCCCAGCAACAGGTGCCCGATGTCCATTCGGGTTAAACGGGAACAGGGTGCAAAACCCTGGCTGCCCCCGCAACGGTAAGCAGATCAACACCGCTTCTGGGCTTTTGCAATATATGCAAAAAGCCAGCCACTGGCGTTCTACGTGGCCTCGTCATCGAGGTGCGCGGCAGCGCCGGGAAGGTGAAGCAGTGGGCATGGGGCCTCGCGCCCCAAGCCATTTGCCAGCCCGGATACCGGCCTGTTATTTGCAACACCGGCCTGCGGGGAGCAGCGTGATGGCAACAGGCTATGCCGCGCTTTCACCGCACGCGCACCCTCCCGCCTGATCTCATCGCCTGCATGCAAGCCGCCTGCTTTGACAAGATAGCGATGAGATTTCCCACACGGCCTTTGATCTTCCACCCTGCCCTTACACAGCAAGGCGATAGCCCGGCATCTGGCCTGACCAGCGTTCTACGGCTCTCATGACGGCGCCTTCGACTCAAGCCTTCACCCGGCAGCGTCATCAGCTGAAACTGTGGCTGTTTGCACTGACGGCCGTGCTGCTGCTGTCTCTGACGCTGGCCATTACGCTGGGGCCGGTGCGCATTGGGCCCACTCAAGCATGGCAAATCACCGCGCATGAACTGGCGCAGCGCCTGGGCATGGAAACCCAGCCTGCCAGCTGGAGCACGGCCCAGTATCAGATTGTCTGGCGCGTTCGCCTGCCGCGTGTGCTGCTGGCGGCCATGACTGGCGCCGGCCTTGCCCTGGTGGGTGTAGCCATGCAGGCCATGGTTCGCAACCCGCTGGCTGACCCCTACCTGCTGGGCGTTTCATCGGGAGCATCAGTGGGCGCCGTCAGTGTGCTGGCCTTTGGCACACTGGCATTTGCGGGGGAACTGGCCTTACCACTGGGCGCTTTTGGCGGCGCACTGGCAGCCTGCACAGCGGTGTATTTTCTCGCCCATACCAATGGACGATTGCAGGCCTCGCGATTGATTCTGGGTGGCGTCGCCATTGCCTACTGTCTTGGTGGCGTCACCAGCCTGATCATTCTGACAGCCAACCAGCGTGAGCTGGCGAACTCCGTGCTGACCTGGACTCTGGGCAGTCTGGCCGGAACCCGCTGGAAAGAGCTGGGGCTGCCTGCTGCCCTGCTGCTGGCAGGAATTGCGCTGCTGCTGGCGCAGGCGCGTTCGCTCAATGCATTGCTGTCTGGCGAAGAAACTGCAGCCACTCTGGGTGTGGACACCACACGCACCCGGCGCTGGCTGTTTTTGCTCGTCTCGATGGTGACGGGAGTTCTTGTTGCGCTGACAGGCCCCATCGGCTTTGTGGGCCTGATCGTGCCGCATATCACCCGCATGCTGGTGGGCGCCGAGCACCGGCGGGTACTACCTGTCGCAGCGCTGACAGGTGCCATCTTCCTGGTCTGGGTCGATGTGTTTTCCCGCATCAGCTTTGCCCCTGCCGAAGTGCCCGTTGGCGTCATCACGTCGCTGCTGGGCGGGCCCTTCTTTGTCTGGATGCTATGCCGCAAGAGCGCCCGGGAAAGGATCAGCCTGTGAACGGCCAACACTACTTGCTGGAAGCCCGGCAACTGCACTGGCAAGCTGCAGCCACCCATATCGTCAAAGACATCAGTCTGCATATTCAGCGCGGCGAATTGGTCGGCCTGCTGGGGCCCAATGGCAGCGGCAAATCCACCTTGCTGCGCATGATCTACCGCATCCTCAAGCCTTCCAGTGGCACGGTCTGCATGCAAGAGCAAGACGTCTGGCAGCGCAGTGCCCGCGACAATGCCCGCGCCATGGCTGTGCTGGCGCAAGAGAACACCGGTGAGTTTGATCTGCGCGTCTGTGATGTGGTGCTCATGGGGCGCACCCCCCGTCAAAGCGCTTTTTCTCGCGACAGTGAAGAGGACTTGCGCATCGTCACTCAGTCTCTGGCACAGGTGCACGCCCAGGCGCTGACCGAGCGCATGTTCTCCACCCTCTCAGGCGGTGAAAAGCAGCGAGTGCTGATGGCCAGAGCACTGGCGCAGCAAGCCCAATTGCTGGTGCTGGACGAGCCCACCAATCACCTGGATGTACGCCACCAGTTCGAGCTGATGAACCTGATACGCAGCCTGGGCCTGACCACACTGGCTGCACTGCATGAGCTGCCGCTGGCCGCCCATTACTGCGACCGCCTTTATCTGCTCAAGGATGGCGCGCTGGCTGCACAGGGCACGCCCGCCGAGGTGCTGACGCCGCAGATCATTGCCCAGGTCTATGGCGTGCAGGCGCAGGTGCGCATCAACGAGCGCAGCGGCAAGCCTCTGATTGAGTTCATGCCGGACCAATTGCTCTGAATAACGCTTGAAAGCGCCCAAGGACTGCTAAACTCTTGCGGCGCCTTGATGGCGCTTCGTTTCGGAAGGTGCTTGCTCTTAAAACAGCGAGTGAAACGGGAACAAGGTCTGATCTCTCGATCAGGAAGCCTTGGCTGCCCCCGCAACGGTAAGCAGGAACACACAGCTCACGCAAGTCGCAGCAGCGCTTGCAGCCACTGGAGATGATTCGGCCCTCGCTACGCGAGGTTTCGAGTTTTTCGGGAAGGCGAGATGTGCATTCAGCAATGAATGGCCTGTGAGCCCGGAGACCGGCCTGCCGATGACTCAACTCCGCCCCATGGGCGGTTTTCACGACAACTGTCTGCGGGGTGCGGATAGCGGCCATTTGGTGGATGCGGTCATGCCTGTCAAAGGCAGACAGTTCTGCGGCACAGCTATCCCTTCAGGCAGTTTCGACCTCCTGATATGTGCTTTCATCCACAAAACTCTGTTTCTCTTCACTCCTCCCTTCACTCCAAGCATCAGTTGCGCCATCTTGGCAGCACCGCGTTAAAACTGCTGTTGCTCTGCCCGACAGTCAGCATGGCCCAGCAGGCTCTGCCCGAAGTCACGGTGCAGGAAAAACGCCAGCCTGCCCATGAGCTGCAGACCAGCCAGCCAGCCACCTCTGCCTCGCATGTGAACGTACCCGTGCTGGACCTGCCTGCCAGCGTCAGTGGCGTGTCGTCGCAGCAAATCGAAGAGCGCGCCGATTACAGCGTCTCTGACGCTGTCACCCGCACCGTGGGCCTGAGCGCTTCGGGCGCACCGGGCAATGGCGGCCTGTCTTTTTCCAGCCGTGGCTTCAATGGTGTGAACTCCATTGGCGTTGCCGAGGACGGCATTACCCTGGGAGTGGCAGCAGGCACCATCAACTACCCCGGCGACAGCTGGGGCTATGAACGCATAGAAGTGCTGCGTGGCCCCGCATCGCTGATGTATGGCAGCGGCACCATGGGCGCCACGTTGAATGCCATTCGCAAACAGCCCAGCCGGGAGCGTTCCTCCGAAGTGCTGCTAGGCGCTGGCGGCAACGGCAAGGTCTACAGCGGCATTGGCACCACCGGTGCGCTGGGCGAGACCGTGAGCTACCGCATCGACGCCTATGGTGAACGCAGCGACGGAGAACGAGACTTGGGCAAATCCAGCAGCGGCAAGCTGATGAGCGCATTGCGCTGGACGCCGCGCAGCGACGTGACCGTGGACCTGAGTGCCGACATCAGCCGCCAAAAGCCCGAGCGCTACTTTGGCAGCCCCGTGGTTGACGGACAGATCGTCAAGGAACTGCGCCACAAGAATTACAACGTACTGGATGCCATTGACGAGTTCAAGGACCAGCGCTTTCGCGCCAAGGCGCAATGGCAGGCCAGCGATGCATTGACGCTGCGCAACGAAATCTATCACTTCAAGTCTGACCGCCACTGGAGAAATATCGAGGGCTATGACTACAACCCCTCCACAGCGCAGGTGGACCGCTACGACTATCTTGAAATCAGCCACGATGTGCAGCAGACGGGCAACCGCATGGGTCTGGACCTCAAGGCCGGAGCACATCAGATTGCCATGGGCTGGGATATTTCAAACGCCAAGTTCAGCAATATGAGCAACTCCCCCTACACCGGGGAGTCCACTGTCTCTGCCTTCCAGCCACAAAATGGCTACTGGGACAGCCCAGACGCCTTCCTGCCACGCATGAGCTCCAGCATTCGCCAGAACGCGCTGTACCTGGAAGATGCCTGGAAAATCAACGAGCAATGGCTGCTGATGGCTGGTCTGCGCCGCGACTGGTATGACTTCTCGCGCACAGATATCCAGACTGGCGCCGGTTTCGACAAGCCTCTGAACGGCACTTCCTGGCGCCTCGGGCTGACCCACAAATTCAGCGCCCTCAGCAGCGCCTATGTACAGACCAGCACCGGTCATGACCCTGTGACCAGCCTGTTGTCCATTGCCCAGTCGCAATCGGGCTTCAGCCTCAGCAAAGGCCGCCAGGTCGAGGTCGGCTACAAGCAGCAGTTGGCCGATGGCCGTGGCGAATGGACAGTGGCGGCCTACCGCATCGTCAAGGATGACATCATCACCCGCGACCCGGAGCGCCCTTCTCTGTCTGTTCAGGGTGGCCAGCAGTCTTCCCGGGGGCTGGAGCTGACAGGTCTTGTTCACGCCAGCAAGGCGCTGCGCTTTGAAGGCAATCTGTCCTATGTCGATGCGCAGTTTGACCGCCTGCTCGAAGGCAGCAAGGGCATCAACCGCGCTGGTAACCGCCCCAGCAATGTGCCGCGCGTCACCGCCAACCTCTGGGGCCACTACCGCACCGGCCCATGGCAAGCGTCGCTGGGTGTGCGCTATGTTGGCGATCGCTATGCAGACAATGCCAACACCACCCGCCTGCCTTCCTATGTGGTCACAGACGCTGCACTGAGCTGGGATGTCAACCCGCGCACCACGCTGCGTCTGGTGGGGCGCAACCTGACCAACCGCATCTACGCCACCGCAGCCCAAAGCAGCACCCAGTGGCTGCTGGGTCGCGGGCGCAGCGTGGAGCTTTCGGCGCTGATGCGCTTCTGATGGCATTGAGGCCTGTTGCCATGCAAGCCATTTGCTTGAATCGTTGCAGCGCCTCAGTCCTGCTGGCAGCCTCGCTGCTGGCAGGCTGCGGTGAATCCTCTGCCCCACAGGCAAGCCCACCTCAGGCGCGCCAGCACCAGCCGCCGCTGGAGCTGTCTGTCTGCGGCCAGACCGTGCGCTACGACAAGGTGCCGCAGCGCGCCGTCACGCACGATGTGAACATCACCGAGATGTTTCTCTACCTGGGTCTGGGTCAGCGGCTGGTGGGCTACTCGGGCATCCCTTCCAGCAAGGAAATCAGCCCGCAGTTGCGCCCCTGGCTGCAGAGCCTTCCCAACCTCTCTTCACAGGGAATGAACCTGGAAGTCTTGCTGGGTGCAGAGGCCGACTTCGTCTTCGGCGGCTGGAGCTACGGCTTCCGCCCCGGCGCAGTCACCCCTGAAAGGCTGGCCAGCCACGGTATTGCGTCCTATGTGCTGTCCGAATCCTGCATTCGCGTGCAAAAGCGCGAACGTGTGGCGCTCGACGACGGGCTGCAGGATCTGGAAAACATCAGCCGCATCTTCGCCGTCAGCTCACAAGCCCAGCCGCGCATCGACAAGCTGCGCGCATCTCAGGCCCTGCTGCGCCAGCAAATGCAGGGCAATCCGGTACGACCCCGCGTCTTCGTCTATGACAGCGGCCAGGAAATCCCTGTCACCGTCGGCCACTTCGGCATGCCGCAGGCCATGCTGGATGAAGCGGGTGCGAGCAATATCTTTGCCGACCTGAACCAGAACTGGCAGCGCGGCAACTGGGAAGACGTGATCGAGCGCGACCCAGAGTGGATTGTGATCGTCGATTACGGCCAGCCAGATGCGCAAGGCAAGATCGACTTCTTGCTACAGAAAAAAGAGCTGGAAGCGGTTTCTGCTATTAAGAATCGGCGCTTTTTTGTCATGAGCTATGCCGAGGCCACGCCTGGCCCGCGCAATATCGAAGCCACCCAGCGCCTGGCTGCCGCCTTGCACCCCGATCGCAAGATCACGGTCCAGCCCGTGGAGCTTTCTGCAGGAGAGCTGCCATGAATGCGCCCTCTCCCAGCCATCTGCTTGCGGACGCCCGGACACCAGCGGCCGCATCGCTCTCCATCATCTTGCTCAGCCGGGGCGGTGCCTACACCGCGGGCATGACAGAGTTGAACGAACTGGCGTCAAGGCTGCAAACGGCCATGGACGCCGCTGGCAAGTCTGTGCAACTCGTCACTGCCGCTTATGTGGACCGCGCCCAGCCTACGCTGATGGAGGCGCTGGACCTGTGCGCCAATGCGCAGACCATCCTGATCCTGCCCGTGATGGTGCCCGATGAAGCATCGCTGCGCCGCTGGCTGCACAAGCTCATCATGCGCTGGCGGGCTGGTCAGCAATCCGCACAGCAGCCCATGCCGCACATCGTATTTGGCCAGCCGTTGCTACAGTTGCAGGGCCTGACAGAATTGCTGACCCGCACCGTCGATGACGCACTGCGCCAGCCCGATGTACCCGAGGTGCTGGGCGATGACCCGTGGGAGCACGACCCCAAGGGCTGGTCGCAGGTGCCAGACCACCAGCACCATGTGCTGTGGTGCGTGGGTCCGCGCTGCGCGGCCAAGGGGGCGCTGCAAATGTGGCCAGCGCTGACGCGCGCGATACGCGAAACCCCAGCCCTCAAAAACAGCGTACAGCCGCTGCAAACCGGCTGCCAGTTCCCCTGCAACCATGGGCCGCTGATGATCGTCTATCCGGACGGCGTCTGGTACGGCCCCATGAATGCCGAAAGCATCGCCCCCGTGCTGACGCGCCATGTGCAAGACCGCGAGGTGGATGAAGCTCTCCACGTACACGGCCCGCGCTGCCTGCAACCCAACTGATTTCACACGTTCCAACCCGGAGATAGCACCATGCAAACCACCAAGATCCCCGCCACCATCGTCACCGGATTTCTGGGCAGCGGCAAAACCACACTGATGCGCCACATTCTGGAGCAGGCCAAGGGCCTGCGTGTGGCCGTCATCGTCAATGAGTTTGGCGAGCTGGGCATTGATGGCGAAATCCTCAAAACCTGCGCCATTGGCTGCGCGGAAGAAGGTGGCGCCGACGGACAGATCTATGAGCTGGCCAACGGCTGCATGTGCTGCACCGTGCAGGAAGAGTTCTTCCCCGTGATGAAGGCCCTGGCCGAACGCCGCGCCGATATTGATGTGCTGCTGATTGAAACCAGCGGCCTCGCCCTGCCCAAGCCGCTGGTACAGGCCTTTCAGTGGCCCGATATTGCCAATGTGTTCACCGTGGATTCAGTGGTCACCGTGGTGGATACACCCGCCGCCGCCGCTGGCCAGTTTGCCCATGACCCGCATGCCGTCGATGAGCAGCGCCAGGCCGATCCCAACCTGGACCACGACGCCAGCCTGCACGAGCTGTTTGAAGACCAGCTCTCTGCGGCCGACCTGGTGGTGCTGTCCAAGGCCGATCTGGTCACGCCCGAGCAGCTAGCCCAAGTACGCGCCCTTGTGGCCGAAGAAGTGCCCGCCAGCGTGAAGATGATCGAAGCCGTGCAAGGCCAGGTGCCGCTGAATGTGCTGCTGGGCCAGCACCGCGCGGCTGAAGTCAGCATCAACGACAAGCACAGCCACCACGACCACGACGAAGACCATGACCACGATGCCTTCGATTCGCTGCACATCGACCTGGGCGCGGTGGACCGCGACCGCCTGATGCAGACGCTGCAAGGCATCGTCGAGCAGCACGCCGTGCTGCGCGTCAAAGGTTTTGCAGCACTGCCGGGCAAAAAGATGCGCCTGCTGGTGCAAGGCGTGGGCCGCCGCTTTGATGCCTACTTTGACCGCGCCTGGGCCGATGGCGAGACCGCTGCCACGCGCCTGGTCTTCATCGGCAAGCAACTGGATGCCGCTGTGCTGCAGCAGGCATTGAAGACCGCAGAAGTCTAAGTATTTAGTAAAAACCGGCGCTGGCGCACAACTGGCGCGCGCCACCAGCTATTGTTTTTGAACCATGCATTTGCTCAGCACCCGCCCCGGTGGCTTTGTCGAAGACGACAGCATCATCACCCGCCTGGACCAGACGCCCGCCGACATGGTGGTGCTCAGCTCTGCCGATACCACGCTGTCGCTGCTGGCGGATGCCTACCGCTTGTGGCAGCAAACTGAGCCTGACGCGCCCACGCTGCGGCTGGCCAACTTACTGCATCTGCGCCAAAGCGCCTCGCTTGATCTGTATATCGGCGAGGTGCTGCAGCATGCCAGGCTGATCATCGTCGATCACCTGGGGGCAGAGTCCACCTGGCCTTACGGCATAGAGCAATTGCAAAAGCTGGCGCGCCAGCGCAGCCAGCAGCTGGCCATGTTCTCGGGCGACAGCCAAGAGGATCTGGAGCTGCTGTCCAAAGGCAGCATGCCGGTGGAGCAAAGCCGCGCGCTGTGGCAATACCTGCGCGCGGGGGGGCTGGGTAATGCGCGGGAGTTTTTGCGCATGGCGGCGGCCTGGGGCCTCCAACGCGGGCGCGAAGGCGCGCCCGTGCGTGTGCTGCCGCCCGTGGCCGTGCATGTGCCGCAGGGCTGGGCAAAAGACGACGCCAGCCACATCCCCGGGCTGGACGATTTGCAAGCCCGCTGGACGCCCGGCGCGCCCGTGGCCATGCTGGTGTTCTACCGATCCCACCTGCTGGCCGCCAACACCGAAGCCTTTGACGCCGTGGCCGATGCCCTGCTGGCACAAGGCCTGAACCCGTTGCCACTGGCGCTGGAGTCGCTCAAAGATGCACTGTGCCTGCAAACCTTGCGCACGCTGTGTGCGGCGCATGATGTGCAAATCATCCTCAACACCACGGCGTTTGCTGCTTTGGGCGAGCACGCCCGCGCCGATGATGCAGCCGACGCGCTGGCGGGCGATATCCCCGTGCTACAAGTGATTGCCAGCGGCGGCAACCGCGAAGACTGGCTGGCCGACAGCCAGGGCCTGCGACCGCGCGACATTGCCATGCAGGTGGTGCTACCCGAGATGGACGGCCGCATCATGACGCGCGCCATGAGCTTTAAAGGCCTGACCCACCGCTGCGATCTAACGCAAACCGACGTCATCAGCTACCAGGCCGAGCCAGATCGCGTGCAATGGATTGCCGAGCTGGCCCAGCGTTGGTGCCTGCTGCGCAGCAAACCCGCCGCGCAGAAAAAGGTGGCGCTGGTACTGGCCAACTACCCCGGCAGCGAGGCGCGCATGGGCAGCGGCGTGGGGCTGGATACACCCGAATCCGTCATCGCCCTGCTGCACCAGTTGCAGCGTGTTGGTTGGAGCCTGGGCGATGCTGCAGCCCTGCCCGCAACAGGCCTGGCGCTGATGCAGCAGCTGCAACAAGGCATTGCCAACAACCCGCACAAATGGGCGCTGCGCCCCGCCAGCCAGGGCTACAGCCTGCAAAACTACCGCCAGCGGCTGGCCCAGTTGCCGGATGGCATGGCGCAGGCGCTGATCACCCAATGGGGCGAACCCGAGGCCGACCCCATGCTGCGCGACGGCTGGTTCATGATTGCAGGCCTGCAACTGGGTCATGTGTTTGTGGGCATACAACCGGCGCGTGCGCTGGATGGCCGCAACGACTACGCCAGCTACCACGATGCCGAGCTTGTACCGCCCCATAACTACCTGGCGTTTTACTTCTGGCTGCGCGATGTGTTTGGCGTGGATGCCATGGTGCATGTGGGCAAGCACGGCAATCTGGAATGGCTGCCGGGCAAGAGCCTGGCGCTGTCGCAACACTGCTGGCCCGACGCCATTCTCGGCCCCCTGCCCCACGTCTACCCCTTTATCGTCAACGACCCCGGCGAAGGCGCGCAAGCCAAGCGCCGCAGCCAGGCCGTCATCATCGACCACCTGATGCCGCCGCTGGCGCGCGCCGAAAACCACGGCCCCATGCAGGAGCTGGAGCGCCTGGTGGACGAATACTACGAAGCCCTGCTGGTAGACCTGCGCCGCGCCACGCTGCTGCGCCAGCAGATTCTGGACTGCGCCAAGCAGCAAGACTTGCTGCGCGAACTGGGCATTGAGACCGCAAATACGCAGCCCGATGCCGACGAGCAGTTGCTGGAGCGCATCGACGCCTATCTGTGCGAGCTGAAAGAAACCCAGATTCGCGACGGCCTGCACATCTTTGGCCACTCGCCGCAAGATGGGCTGCGCGACAGCACCTTGCTATCGCTTGCGCGTTACCCCGGCAGCGGCAGCCGGGAGCTGGGCTTGCTCAATGCGCTGGCAGCCGACCTGCTGTCGGGCACGGACTGGAACCCTCTGGATATGGATGCTGCAGCCACTTGGACTGGCCCGCGCCCCGCAGCCCTGCAGCAGCTCAGCGAAGAAGTCTGGCGCCATGGCGGCGACACCCGTGAACGGCTGGAGCTGCTGGCCTTGCAAGTAATTACCGAGCCAGCACTGGCGCAAGACTGGCCTGCTACCCAGCAAGTGCTGATCCGCATCCAGCAACAAATTGCCCCGGCATTGGACGCCTGCGGCCCGCAAGAGCTGCTGCAGTTCTCACGCGCACTGCAAGGCCGTTTTGTGCCCGCAGGCCCCAGCGGATCGCCCTCACGCGGGCGCTGCGACACATTGCCTACCGGGCGCAATTTCTACACCGTCGATACGCGTGCCATCCCTACGCAAACCGCATGGGCGCTGGGCCAGCAATCCGCAACGCGACTGCTGGAGCGCTATCTGCAAGAGCATGGCGAATATCCGCAGGCCATTGG
This sequence comes from Comamonas fluminis, assembly GCF_019186805.1. Taxonomy (NCBI): domain Bacteria; kingdom Pseudomonadati; phylum Pseudomonadota; class Betaproteobacteria; order Burkholderiales; family Comamonadaceae; genus Comamonas; species Comamonas fluminis. The sequence goes on from NZ_CP066783.1 coordinate 2,673,066, forward strand.
CCTGTCCGTCTGGGGCACGGCCACCATGCGCACGGGCGGCGACGATATTGCCCAGGCTTTTGCGCTGATAGGCGTGCGCCCCAAATGGGCCGCAGGCAGCCAACGCGTGACGGACTTCGAAGTCATCCCCGCCGTGGGCCTGCGCCGCCCGCGCGTGGATGTGACGCTGCGCATCAGCGGCTTTTTCCGCGATGCCTTTCCCAACGTGGTGCAGATGTTTGACGCCGCCGTGCGCGCCGTAGCCGAGCAGGACGAAGACGCCGAAGACAACCCCATCCGCGCCCGCGTGCTGCGCGACACGCAGGCTGCGCTGGACAAAGGCTTGAGCCCTGATGCAGCACGCGAGCAAGCGCTGTGGCGAATCTTTGGCGCCCCCACAGGCAGCTACGGCGCCAGCATGCATGAGCTGCTGCGCACCGGCCAGTGGACGGATTCTGGCGACTTTGCCCGCCACTATCTGCACTGGGGCGCCTATGCCTACGGCCAGCATGCCGACGGCGTACCCGCCCGCACTGCGCTGGAGCAACGCCTGCAGGCGCTCGACGTGGTGCTACAAAATCAGGATAGCCGCGAGCATGACCTGCTGGACTCCAGCGAGTACTACCAGCACCAGGGTGGCATGGTGGCCGCTGTGCGCCACCTGGGCGGTGCCGAGCCTGCTGTCTACCACGGCGACCACGGCAATCCGCAGTCAGCCAAAATCCGCTCGCTGGCCGAAGAGATTGGCCGCGTGGTGCGCGCCCGTGTCACCAACCCCAAGTGGATTGCAGGCGCCATGCGCCACGGCTACAAGGGTGCGTTCGAGATGGCCGCCACGGTGGATTATCTGTTTGGCTTTGACGCCACCACACAACTGGTTTCCGACACCCATTACCAGCTGGTGACCGAGGCCTACGTGCAAAACGACGAAGTGCGCAACTTCATGCGCCACAACAACCCGCAGGCGCTCGGCGATATCGTCTCGCGCCTGCTAGAAGCCATTGACCGCGGCATGTGGCAAGAGCCCGGTGATCTGCACCAGAGCTTGCTGACCCATATGCTTGCGCAAGAAGAATTCATGGAAGGGCAAGTCTCGCAATGAACGCCAACACCGCCATGCCGCCCGTCTTTCCGCTGTCAGCTATTGATGGCCAGCCCGCCCTGGTACAGGCCTTGCTGCTGGCCGCTATCGAGCCCCTGCTGGGCGGCGTGCTCATTCAAGGCCCGCGCGGCACGGCCAAATCCACCGCCGCACGCGCACTGGCCGATGTGCTGGCACCCGCGCCCTTTGTCAGCCTGCCGCTGGGTGCATCCATCGAGCATGTGATGGGCAGCCTGGATCTGTCCAAGGCACTCGCAAGTCATGAAGTCGCCTTCGCCCCCGGCCTGATTGCTAAGGCACATGAGGGCGTGCTCTATGTCGACGAAATCAATCTGCTGCCAGACGCCATCGTCGATGTGCTATTGGACGTAGCAGCTTCCGGCATCAACCACATTGAGCGCGACGGCATATCGCACAGCCATGCGGCGCGCTTTGTGCTGATAGGCACCATGAACCCCGAAGAAGGCATGCTGCGCCCGCAATTGCTGGACCGCCTGGGCCTGTGCGTACAACTAAGCAATGCGCAAGACCCGCAGCTGCGCAGCCGCATTGTCAAAGCACGGCTGCAGTTTGATCTGAACCCGCAAGGCTTTGTGCAAGCCCATGCGGCCCAGCAGCAGGAAATCCGCACACGTCTGCAGCAAGCCCGCGCCCGCAGCCGGGACGCCACGCAACTGCCCTGGAGCGATGCGGTGCATGAGGCCGTGGCCCAGCAATGCATCGCCGCCCAGGTCGATGGCCTGCGCGCCGACCTGGTCATGCTGCGCGCCGCCCGCGCCCTGGCAGCCTGGCAAAACAGCCCCACCATTACGCCAGCGCATGTGACTGAGGTTGCGCCGCTGGTGCTGCAGCACCGCTCGGCGGAACCAAGGCAGCCCGCCCCATCCTCGCCAGCCACCAAGCCCGCCCCCTCTTCCAAGCCTCCATCCCAGCCAGACTTCCATCCTTCTGAAGCGAACTCTGCAAGCCAGCGCAAGCACTTGGACCCGCCTGCCAACCAGTCGTCAGCGCCTGCTGCACCGCCGCCTTCGCAGCAAAACCTGAACCAGCCGCCACCTGGCTGGGGTCAGGCGCAGCCCGTCAGCACCACCAGCTTTGATGCCAGCCAGGCCGACGCCATGGCGCAGGCAGCGATGGAAGCGCTTGCCGCAAAAAAAGCCCGGGCCCCCGGTCGCAGCAATTAGTCGCTGCATCGCAGCGCGCCCGCCGGGGGCCCAGCACCGCCGCGCCGCATGGCCTGGCCACAGCAGTTGTTGCCACAAAAACAGACAGCACCCAGATCGACTGGCCCGCCAGCCTGCGCGCGCGCCGAGATCTGCCTCTTGCGGCAGAACATCTGCGCTGGAAGCGGCCGCAGGGCAAAAGCAGGCATCAGCACCTGTTCCTGTTGGACTGCTCTGCCTCCATGGTGGAAAGCGGTGCCTTTGCGAAAGCCAAGGGGCTGCTGCTACAATGGATGCGCTGGGCTTACCTTCGACGCGAAAGCGTGGCCCTGCTCTGCTTTGGCGCCGGCCAAGTTCGCTGGCTGCTGCAGCCTACGCGGGCTCCGCGCTGGAATGATGATTTGATAGAGTCCCTGCTGGGCGGCGGCGGCACGCCTTTGGCCGCTGCGCTGCAAGCGGGCTGGGAAATGGCGGCTCAACATTCAGCTCAGCCGTCTTGCTTATGGGTCATCAGCGATTTTCGCAGTGCCGATGTGTTGCAGCTGGAACTACAGCCCGCCCCACCCCTTGCCCAAATCTGGGTGGACTGTGATGTGGGAGGCACTACGACTCTGACAAACTTCGGCGGCGCATCACGGCTGGCAAGCGCATGGCCTCTGTCGGTGACCTTGTCTTTCAGCATCTGACTCTATTGACGGCTTTTGCACCCAGCCTGTGGCTTTGCAGGTGCAGGTCGGGCGCGTGCCTCGAAGAACGGCCGCTGCCGCAGCAGTTCACCGTACCTGCCCGGAAAGTGAGCAACCTTCCCGAACAGAAGCCCCGCAGCCGCTCACCTGCACACCCTGATAGCGCGTTTCTTCCTCGCGCAGGAAATCACTGAACTGGACTCTATCTTTGAATGCAACCAGGAAACCCTGGGCTGCCAGTTGCTGCGCCAACAAATCCTCATCAAGAACGCCTTGCAATTGAGCGGCCCAAGCGTCGGCAATCTCCAAAGACGTTCCCTGCGGAAGAAAAATGCCCTGCCAGTATTCAAGTTCGGGGCCGGTCACCCCAGCCTCTCTAAAGGTGGGAATGTCTGGAAATTGCGGCAAGCGCGAGCGCGCCGCAACACCCAGAACACGCAGTTTTTTGCTTTCTATATAGGAAGCCACCGGTGCCACGCCCGCCAGCAGCAAGTCCACCTGCTTGCCAAGCAAACCACCAATCGCAGTGGATGCCCCGTTGTAAGGCACATGCACCAGTTCCGCCCCTATGGAATGGCTCAATCTTTCGCCCTGCAGGTGCTGCAAGCTGCCCACGCCTGATGAAGCGAAGCTCAGCCCCTGCGCGCGGCTGCGTGACTCAGCGGCAATCTCGCTGATTTTTTCGATTCCGGAGTCGCTTCGCGCCACCAGCACAATGGGGGCGCTCGAAAGCCTGGCCACAGGCAGCAAGCCCTGCAGCGCGCTTGCGCCAAGTCCGGTGCCATAGATGCGATTGACAAATATTTCCGCCGGCGAAGCCAGCAGCAAGGTATTTCCATCGGGCCGGGCCTGGGCCACATAGCTGGCAGCAATAGCCCCTCCTGCCCCTGCCCGGTTTTCCACATAGACGGGCCGTTTCAGCCTTTCAGAGAGCCTGGCAGCAACAGCACGCGCCAGCGTATCCATTGCACCGCCAGCGCCGAAGCCAACCACGATTTTGACGGGCCTGTGTGCCGCTGAATTTGCGTCAGATGAGGAACATGAAACAGCCCCGAAAAGCAGACCAGCGCAAAGAAGCGCCATGACCAGCCTCATCCACAAAGGGCAGACCGCCATGAGAGGCAGCCAGCCCTTTGCGGACCGGCTGCGCTGGGTAGAAAAAGCCACCGGCACACGCACTCAGCAGAAGTGCTGAGAGCAAGCGTAGAAATGGGGATTACTCATATCTGGCTTGCCATAGCCCAGCACCTCGCCATCCAGCGTGCGGATCTGCCCTCCCGCTGCCGCCAGAACGGCATGGCCTGCCGCAATATCCCACTCCATGGTGCGGCCCAGGCGGGGATAGATATCCGCTTCACCTTCAGCGACCAGACAGATCTTGAGCGATGAGCCCGCACTTTTGAGCGAGCGCACTGAACGCCCCTGCAAGAAATTCTCCAACGCCTGTGCATCGCCATGAGAGCGACTGGCCACCACATCCAGCCCCTCCTGCGGAATGCTACGGCATTCGATGGGCTGGCGTGTGCCCTTGACCTCAAGCCATGCGCCCTGCCCTTGCGCACCTGCATACATACGGTCAAGGGCGGGAGCAAACACCACACCAAGCACTGGCACGCCGTGCTCGATCAAAGCAATATTGACGGTAAATTCGCCGTTGCGCTGAATGAATTCCTTGGTTCCATCCAGAGGATCGACCAGCCAGAAGCGCTGCCCCATTTCGGGCACGTACCCTGCAGCGGCCGCCTCTTCGGAAACCGCTGGAATCTGCGGCCACAGGGCTTTCAATCGCTCCAGAATCCATCGCTCAGCCTTCTCGTCCGCTTCGGTCACAGGTGATGCATCCTGCTTGCCGCGCACCTCGAAGTCGGAGCCATAGATCTCCATGATCACTGCACCCGCCTCACGGGTAATGGCCATGACGTCTTCCAGCACAACGCTCTGATTCACAAAAATCTCCTCTATTTTTCTTGATGTGGTCCGTTTGGTCTATGCACCATTCGGAGGACAGGTGGACAGTAAATGCACTCAGTCATTCGCAAATCAGCGAGTGAATGTTTAACAGGAGTGCGCATGACTGTGAGCAAGAAACTTGGTATCCCGCAAATCAACGAGCAGCGGATTCAAGCCGTGAAATTGCGGCTGCAAGGACAGACCCTCAAGCAAATTGCGCAAGCCACGGGACTGTCTGCACCGACCATCATTTCGGCCCACAAGGCCTGGCTGGAAGGCGGCTGGACTGCCGTGCCTGTTCGCGAACGTGGGCGCAAACCCGGAGAAGGCCGCACCCTGTCTGCCATGCAGGAGCAGGACATCTATGTGCAACTGGTAAGCTCACAGCCTGCGGATCATGGGCTTGACTTTCTGCTCTGGGAGCTGGAAGCCATGCAGCAACTGATCGCTCAACGCCAGCAACTGGAGTTGCCCGAGCGCACCAACGCCCAGTACCTGCAGCGCTGGAACCTCAATGCAGACCGCCCCATCAAGCGCATGCAGCAGGCGGCCAGCTCCGTCAAGCGCTGGTATGCCAGCACCTACCTGGACATCTGCGAACAGGCCAAGAAAGAGAACGCCAGCATTGTCTGGATTGATGACTTCGGCGCGCACAACAACTGCCCCGGCCGCCTGCGCCACGGCATATTGCGCGCCGTCAACAATCGGGGAAAGGTGCTGTGGCAGCCATACGAAGGAAGTCTGCGCGCCACGCATCTGGAAGATTTCTTTGACCGTCTGCAGCGCTCAACCGAATGCAAGATCTTTGCACTGCTGCCCGCCATGCAGTGGCAGCGTGCCGCCACTTTTTCTTCTCTTTCCGGTGATCGCTGCGAGCGCCTGCGCCTGTTTCACCTGCCCGCCGCCACCGAGATGCTGCACCAGTCCAACGAGCTGGCAAGCAGCATTCAGGAAAGCATCCAGAGCAAGGCACCTGCCCCCAAAGCCATCCCCAGACAAACCCCTAAGCCACAGATTCTCGACCCTATGGCGAGCATGGCTCAGCAAATTATTAAACATCAATTCGCGCAAAAGATTGATGGAACAGACTCCTACAGTTCGCAGCACCCAAGACAAAAAACCAAGGAGAAATCAGTGCTGCTGACTCATCTGCAAAGGCTGGAAGCTGAAAGCATTCAGGCCATGCGTGAAGTGGTGGCGGAGGCCGAAAACCCCGTCATGCTCTATTCCATCGGCAAGGACAGTGCAGTCATGCTGCATCTGGCAATGAAGGCGTTTTACCCCGCCAAGCCCCCGTTTCCCCTGCTGCATGTGGACACGACCTGGAAGTTCAAGGAAATGTATCGCTTTCGTGACCAGATGGCCGCGAAACTGGGCATGGATCTGCTGGTCCACATCAACCCCGAAGGCCTGGAGATGGGAATCAGCCCCTTCAAGCACGGCTCGCAGATTCACACCGATGTGATGAAGACCGAGGGCTTGAAACAGGCCCTGGACAAATACGGCTTCGATGCAGCTTTTGGCGGCGCACGTCGCGATGAAGAAAAGTCTCGCGCCAAAGAGCGCATCTTCTCCTTCCGCTCCGACCAGCATCGCTGGGACCCCAAGAACCAGCGCCCCGAGCTCTGGCACCTCTACAACACCCGCAAGAACAAGGGGGAGTCGATTCGCGTGTTTCCTCTGTCCAACTGGACCGAGCTGGACATCTGGCAATACATCTATCTGGAAAACATCCCCATTGTTCCGCTCTATTTTTCCGCCCCTCGCCCCGTCGTGGAGCGCGACGGAACGCTGCTGATGGTGGATGACGAGCGCATGCCTCTGAAGAACGGCGAAGTTCCCATGATGCGCAACGTGCGCTTTCGCACCCTGGGCTGCTACCCACTGACAGGCGCTGTGGAGTCTGACGCCAACACGCTGCCCAAGATCATTCAGGAAATGCTGCTGACACGCACTTCAGAAAGACAGGGCCGGATGATCGACCACGACTCGGCCGCATCCATGGAAAAGAAGAAGCAAGAGGGGTATTTCTGATGTCACATGTCTCCGCACTCATTTCCGAAGATATCGAGAAATATCTGAAGGTTCATGAACAGAAAAGCCTGCTGCGCTTCATCACCTGCGGCAGCGTGGATGACGGCAAAAGCACCTTGATCGGTCGCCTGCTGTACGAATCCAAGATGCTGTTTGAAGACCAGATGGAAGCCCTGGTCGCAGACTCCAAGAAAGTCGGCACGCAAGGCGGCGAGCTGGACTTTGCTCTGCTGGTGGACGGCCTGGCCGCAGAGCGCGAGCAAGGCATCACCATCGACGTGGCCTACCGCTTTTTCTCTACGGACCAGCGCAAATTCATCGTGGCCGATACGCCCGGCCACGAGCAGTACACCCGCAATATGGTCACCGGTGCATCCACGGCCGATGTGGCCGTGGTCATGATCGATGCCCGCAGAGGTGTACTCACGCAATCGAGGCGCCACAGCTATCTGGCTTCGCTGATTGGCATTCGCAAGATCGTGCTGGCAGTCAACAAGATGGACCTGATGGGCTACTCGGAAAAAGTCTACAACGACATCGTTGCCGACTACCGCGAGTTCGCCAAGAAGATCAACCTGGAAGACATTACCGCCATCCCCATGTCGGCCTTGCGTGGTGACAACATCACCGAGCAAAGCGAGCACATGCCCTGGTACCACGGCACGACGCTGATGGGCTATCTGGAAACCGTGGAAATCGACGAAGCCCGTCAGCAAAAGCTGCCGTTTCGCATGCCGGTGCAGTGGGTCAATCGCCCTAATCTGGATTTCCGTGGCTTCGCCGGCTGCATTGCCAGCGGTCAGATCCATCCCGGTGATTCCGTTCGCATTCTGCCCAGTGGCCGCGTCACCAAGGTCGCGCGCATTGTGACGCAGGATGGCGATCTGCAGCAGGCCGTGGCTGGCCAGTCCATCACGCTGACACTGGCCGATGAAGTCGATTGCAGCCGGGGCGATGTGATTGCCGTTGCGGATGCGCCTGCCGACGTCGCCGATCAGTTCCAGGTCACGCTGATCTGGATGCATGAGCAGCCGATGCTGGGCGGCCGCCCCTACCTGATGAAGATGGGCGGGAAGACGATTCCGGTCACCTTCGCCGCGCCCAAATACAAGATCAACGTCAACACGCTGGAGCACCTGGCTGCCAAGGAACTGGCCCTCAATGAGATCGGTGTCTGCAACCTCTCTACCAGCCAGCCCATCGCCTTTGATGCCTATAAGGACAATCGAGAAACTGGCAGCTTCATTCTGATTGACCGCCTGAGCAATGCCACGGTCGGTGCAGGCCTGATCGATTTTTCGCTGCGCCGCTCGCAGAACATTCATATGCAGCATGTGAATGTGAACCAGAAAGATCGTGCGGAGCGTCTGGGCCAGAAGCCCGCGCTGCTGTGGTTCACCGGGCTTTCCGGCGCAGGCAAATCAACCATCGCCAATTTGCTTGAAACGCAGTTGCATGCACGCGGCAGGCACACCTATTTGCTGGACGGAGACAACGTTCGCCACGGCCTGAACCGGGATCTGGGTTTTACCGATGCAGATCGGGTGGAGAACATCCGCCGCGTGGCGGAGGTGGGCAAGCTGTTCGTCGATGCAGGGCTGATTGCCATCACGGCATTCATCTCCCCTTTCCAGGCCGAGCGCGAAATGGCCCGCAAGCTCATCAGCGACGGCGAATTCCTGGAAGTGTTCATTGACACCCCGCTGGCCGTTGCCGAAAAGCGCGACCCCAAAGGCCTCTACAAGAAGGTGCGCAGTGGCGAGTTGAAGAACTTCACCGGCATCGACTCGCCCTTCGAAGTGCCAGAGACCCCGGACATCCATATCTCGACCACCGAGCTGACAGCGCAGCAGGCCGTGGACCGGATTATTTCGGAGCTGGTGGCACGCGAAATCATTGCCGCAGAGAGCTGAACCTGTTCAGCGCGCACTGCGACACCTTCACTTTTCTTTCCCTTGGCAGCGCAGGCCTGGCCCCGCGCTGCCTTTCAAAAGGTTTAGATCATGGACAAGCAAACCATCAATGAGCAACTTCTGACGGGGGAAACCTGGTCGGAATTCTGCGACCACCTCAAGCGCTGCGGTCAGCAAATTCTTCGCCCCGAAACCCCTGCCGACCCTGCCACACGCGCTGAAGGCTACCGCTACCTGACCCGGCTGCTGCGCATCGCGCTGGAAATGCATGTGGAGTTTGCCGACCCGGCGTTCCCCAGCTTTTTCAGGACCTCCCATGAAACCGCCAAGATTGGCGCGGATAACCCGGACAACATCTACGAATATGCGCGCCTGAACGGCGGCATGGAGTACCGCATTTACGGCAACCGGGGCAGTGTTTCCTACCTGAGCTTTTGCACGCAAAAAGGTGGCTACGAAACCGATGGCCGCATGATCGTGACCGGGTTCCTGGATGCCAGCCAGCTGAAAACGGATAAGGACGGCAATTTCGAAATCCTCATCAGCCGCGAACCTCAGCCCGGCAACTGGCTGCCCATGGAAGACGCCTCGGTATCCATTCTGGTGCGCCAGACCTTCATGGACCGCAAGACTGAAGTCCCCGCCAAGCTTTCGATTGAACGCGTTGGAACCCAGGACAAGCCCGGCCCTCTGGACCCCATCGTCTTTGCCCAATCGCTGCAGCGCGCCTCTTCTTTTGTAGAAAACACCGCTGCGCTTTTTGCAAACTGGGCTCAAAGCTATCTTCCTCATAGCAATCAACTGCCTCCGGCCGATCAGGCTTACTGCCAGTCGGTGGGCGGAGACCCCAATATTTTTTACTACCACTCGCACTGGAAGCTGGATGAAGACCAGGCGCTGGTCATTCATGTGGACAAGGTTCCTGAATGCTCATTCTGGAACCTGCAGATCAACAACTACTGGCTGGAGTCTCTGGACTACCGCCACCACCAGATCTGTATCAACAAGCACCAGGCCCAGTATGACGACAAGGGCGGCGTGACGCTGGTTCTGAGCGAGCGTGATCCCGGCGTTGCCAACTGGCTGCAAACCGCTGGCGTTCGAGAAGGAACCATGTGCCTGCGCTGGGTAGGCGCCAAGGACCAATGCCACCCCACCACGCAAGTCGTTTCCATGAACCAGCTGGAGCAGACCGTATGAACGCCCACATCACACCCCAGGCTCTTCAGGTCGAAGAACTGCTGCGGGCAGCGCGTGACCGAGCGCCCGGCCTTGACGACTTCGGTCAGGACAACTATCGCCAGGCCTTGCAGATGCTCTGCACTTCGTTGAATACCGAGGCAAAGCTATCCGCTGCAGGTCTGGTCATGATGCGCGAACGACTGGTTGGCCAGCTCGTCAACCGCCTCATCATGGAGGACTATTTCAAGCGCTTTCCAGAGATTCATCAGATTCAGATCGACGACCCCTTGGTCATCGTTGGCCTGCCACGCACCGGCACGACCATGCTGCAACGCACGCTGGCTGTGGACCCGCGCTTTTATTCCGCGGCCTGGTGGGAAACCCGTTATCCGGCGCCTCTTCTGGGAGAAGGCCCTCAGGATGCTGCAACCCGCATTGAGCTGGCCAAGGCCGAAGTGGCGCAAACCATTGAGGCCATTCCGCAGATCCTGTCCATCCACCCGATGAACGCCACTCTGTGCGATGAGGAATTCATGCTCATGGAGCATTCCTTTCTCTGCGCCATGGATGCCTATGCCGATGTTCCCAGCTACACGGCCTGGCTGGACCAGCAAGACCAGCGCCCCGTCTATACCCAGCTCAAGAAAATGCTGCAGTTTCTGCAATGGCAAAAACAGCAACGGGGCGAGCCTCAGGGCCAGCGCTGGCTGCTCAAGGCGCCCCAGCATCTGCACACGCTTGAAATATTGCTCTCCGTGTTTCCCGGGGCGCAGGTCATCCTTACCCATCGCGAGCCAGCGCAGACCATTCCATCCATGGCCAGCATGGCCCACACTCTGTGGAAGATCTACAGCGACACGCCAGACCCGCTCTCCACAGGCCGGCAGTGGAACACCCGCATGGCCCGCGGCATTCATCACACCATGCACGTTCGCGACGCGCAGGATGCCTCCCGCTTCCTGGACATTCACTTTGCCGACACCGTGAGCCAGCCCATGGAAGTGCTGGAGAAGGTCTACCAGTTCGCGGGCCTGCCATTCACCGAGAAGGCACGCTCCGATGCGCAGCAATGGTTGTCGAGCAATGGCCGTGAAAAGCGCGCAGGCCACGACTACAGCCTGCAAACCTTTGGCCTGAGCGAGCAGCAGATGCAGACCGACTACGCACAGTACCGTGCCCGTCACCTGCAGGATGCACACTGAGCAAGAAGACTGAAGCATGGCAAAAATCATGTTCAGTCTTTGGCGCCCCAAGCCGCAATCCGCAGAGCACTGGCGGGATACGCTGATCGGGCTTCAAGACCTGCTGATGGCTTTGGGCGCCAGCGAGATACGGCTCATGGTCGTCGATCAGGATGTCGAGAAGGCCAGCGCGCAGCGAATGACCGCCAGCCGCAGCCCTCTGGATGGGATGCTCAGCATCACACTGGAAGACCCTGAGAAGCTGCGCCTGGTACTGCGCTTGCTGGAAAAACATGTAGAAAAACTGCACGCATACCAGGTCAGAGAAAGCGTTCCCTGCTCTGAAAAACGAAGCGCACGCAAAGCGCAACTGGGCATCCAGAACGCCATCGGCAAACGCACGCCAGGAATGTGCCAGGTCGCCACATTCAAGCGGCCACCTCGTCTGAGCCTGGATGAATGGACACACCACTGGCGTGAGCACGGATTCAGTGCCTACATCCTGCAGTCCATCTTCGACTGCCGACAGAACATCGTCATCGCGGCACTGACCCCGGGCGCCCCCGAGATCGATGCCATTGTTGAAGAGCACTACCCGGCCACCGCCATTGGCAACCCCGCGGCCTTTTATGGCGCGCCGGGAAATTTCGAGCTGCTGTATGAGCGCGAACAAGCCACGTCCGAATCAGTGTGCCGCTTCATGGACTTCGGCAGTCTGGACTGCATTCTCACCAGCTTCTACCAGGTCAGCGCCTGAAACCCCAATGACAACCACAGGAGACAAACCCATGTTGGACCTTGAAGCCATAGAGCTCATCAAACAACTGAAGGCCCGGTATTTTCGTGCGATTGATACATGCGACCTCAGCGCATTGCAGTCCATCCTGACTGCCGACATCAAGCTGGCCTTCAAAAGCCCAGCTTATGAATTTCACCTCGAGGGGCTGGACAAGGCGCTGGACTTCTACAAAACCTCGTTCACCCCCACCCGCCTGGCCATGCACAACGGCCATACGCCGGAACTTGAAGTCCGGGGCGACGAAGCCACGGGCCTCTGGTACCTGAACTATGTCTTCATCAACCTGGAAGAAAAAACGCATATGCACGGCGGCGCCATCTATGAAGACCGCTATGTCAAACGCGACGGGCGCTGGTGGATTGCAGAGACGGGCTACAAGACTTTGCTCGAAACCATTCAACCGCTGAGCGAACAGATCCAGATCACGTCCAAACCTATCAACTGAGTCAAGGAAGCACGTCAATGACCAAATCCGCCAATCTCGTCACCTCCATCAAGGTGGAAATCAATGCGCCGGCCAGCTTGGTCTGGGAGGTTCTGACCGATCTGGAGAACTACCCGCACTGGAACAGCTTCTGCTTCAGCGCCCGCTGTGGCATGCAGATCAACGACCTGGTTGAAATGCTGACACGCCACCCCGACACGGGGGAAACCTGGCCCGTCAACGAATACCTGGTGGCCTGCGAGCCAGAGCTGCTTCTGTCCTGGGAACAGCGCCCCGTACCGGAAAACAAGGATGCAGCGCGCCGCGATCAGTATGTGGAAGCCATTGATGCCAACCGCTGCACCTACTTCACCACAGACCAGTTTCTCGGCATCAATGCCGACACCATCATGGCCGAGCATGGTGCCTGGGTGAAAAAAGCCTTCGACCAGGTCGCTCGCGACCTCAAGAAACGTGCCGAAGCACTGCAGGCCGAACGCAGTGCCTCGCACGCCTGAGCCGCAAAGCTCAAAACCACAAAAACTCAAGGAGACAGAATGCTTTTAAAAAACAAAGTCATCATCATCTCGGGCATTGGCCCCGGCATGGGCATCAAGCTGGCATTGCGCGCAGCCGAATATCAAGCCAAGGCCGTCGTGCTGGCAGCGCGCACCCAGTCCATGTTGGATGACACCGAAGCCGCGATTCGCGCAGCTGGCCACACCTGCGAGATCCTCAAAGTCGCCACCGACATCTCCAAACCCGAGCAGTGCCAGAAACTGGCAGAGCTGACCATCGAGAAATTCGGTCGCATTGACGCCCTGATCAACTCAGCCTACGCACATGGAACCTGGGGCTCGTCCAGCAATTCATCCATGGACGACTGGCGCAAGGTCATGGAGGTCAACCTCTATGGCTCCATGAACATGACCCAGGCAGTTGTTCCTCAGATGAAAAAGCAAAAAGACGGCAGCATCGTGATGATCAACACCATGGCGACTCGTCGCCCCAATCAGCTGGAGGCGGGCTATGCAGTCTCCAAGGGCGCGCTCAAGACCGCTGTGCAATATCTGGCCGAAGACCTTGGCCCATACGGCATTCGCGTCAACAGCACCTACAACGGCTGGATGTGGGGCGCCCCCGTCAAAGGCTATTTCCAGGCGGAATCCAAACGCCAGGGCGTATCCATGGAATCACTGGTGGACGTCATCGCCCAGCAAATCCCCTTGCGCAACGAAATTCCTGACGACGCAGATTGCGCGGCAGCGGCTCTCTACCTGGCCAGTGACTATGCACGTGTCGTAACCGGTGCGCAGCTGGACGTCAGCGGCGGCCACTATTTGCCTCACTGAACGACGCAGAGGTATCCATGCAAGTTCTTTTTGAGATCGAAGAGATCAAACAGCTCAAGGCCCGCTACTTTCGGGGCATCGACACCGGAAATCTGGAACTGCTGCAAACGGTTCTGACCGAAGACGTACAGATTCGCTTCGACAGCCCCACCTACCAGTACGAAATCAATGGCATCGCGCAGGCCATGGACTTCTACCGCACGGCATTCACCAGCCGGCGCTTTGGCATGCACAACGGGCACACCCCAGAAATCAAGGTCGATGGGAACAAGGCCACAGGCCTCTGGTATCTCAATGACCTGTTTATCAACCTGGATGAGCAGACCATTCTGACCGGAAGCGCCCTCTATGAGGACTGCTACATCAAGGTCGGTGAGCAGTGGCGCATTCAAAAAACCGGCTACAAGCGACTGCTGGAAATGATTGAGCCACTGAGCAGCGGCTGCCGCATCACATCACAGCCCATTATGGCCAGCTGATGGACGCCACCAAGTTGCCATTGCCTGCCATTACCTGTGGCAGCTTCGCTCTGGCAACTTGGTGATCTATAGCTTTCATCAGGTCGCAAACCACTCACAGCAGCACAATGTCGTACTGCTCTTGCGCCATCACCGTTTCGGACTGCAGCGAGATGGGCTTGCCGATGAAGTCCGAGAGGCTGGCCAGGTGCTGGCTTTCCTCATCAAGGAACATCTCCACGACCTTGGGCGAGGCGACGACGCGGAATTCGCGGGGGTTGAACTGGCGGGCTTCACGCAGAATTTCGCGCAGCACTTCATAGCAGATGCTACGTGCCGTTTTGACGTTGCCCTTGCCAGAGCAAGCCGGGCATGGCTCGCACAGCATGTGTGCCAGCGATTCGCGGGTGCGCTTGCGCGTCATCTCTACCAGGCCTAGCTGCGAGAAGCCTCCAGCCATGGTTTTGACCCGGTCACGACCCAGCTGACGGCGGAATTCGGACAGCACCTCGCTTTGATGGTCGTCGCGCACCATGTCGATGAAGTCCACGATGATGATGCCGCCCAGATTGCGCAGGCGCAGCTGGCGCGCAATGGCGTGGGCAGCTTCCAGATTGGTCTTGAAGATGGTGTCGTCGAAATTTCGCGCACCGACATAGCCGCCGGTGTTGACGTCAATCGTTGTCAGTGCTTCGGTCTGATCGACGATCAGATAACCGCCAGACTTCAGATCAACGCGGCGCCCCAGCGCACGGGCGATTTCTTCGTCGATGGAGTACAGATCAAAAATAGGCCGCTCGCCCTTGTACAGCTGCAACTTGGGCACTGCAGCTGGCATGTATTCCTGCCCAAAGGTTTTGAGCAGCGCGAACTGTTCCTTGGAGTCAATGCGAATGCTCTGTGTGTGCTCTCCCACCAGATCACGCAGCACTCGCTGCAGCAGGTTCAGATCCTGGTGCAGCACCGACATGGTGGGCAGCCTCTGCGCCGCATCCTTGATGCGTGCCCAGGTCTTGCGCAGATAGCGGATGTCTTCTGCCAGCTCGGCATCGCTAGAGTCCTCGCCATTGGTACGCAGAATAAAGCCGCCACCGCCGCCCTCCTCCTTGGTGCCCACCAGCTCCTGCAGGCGCGCGCGCAGTGCGTCGCGCTCGTTCTGGGGAATCTTCTGAGAAATGCCGATATGGTCATCCTGCGGCAAAAACACCAGCAGACGACCAGCAATGCTGATCTGCGTGGACAGGCGTGCACCCTTGGTGCCGATGGGGTCCTTGATGACTTGCACCAGCAAGGTCTGACCTTCAAAGACCTGCTTTTCAATCGGCACCTGGGGCTGGTCCTTGCGGGCAAACATGGGGGCTTCACCGCCCTCCTGGCGTTGCCAGACATCGGCCACATGCAAAAACGCAGCGCGCTCCAGTCCGATGTCGATGAATGCAGACTGCATGCCTGGCAGCACTCTGGACACCTTGCCCAGATAGATGTTACCGACCAGCCCACGCTCCAGAGGCCGCTCCATGTGCAATTCCTGCACCGCACCGCTCTCGATAATCGCGACCCGCGTTTCCTGCGGCGACCAGTTGATCAAAATATCTTGCTGCATTGACTGTCGTTCTTTCTTTATAGGTCTTGCAAATCGTCTGCACCCAGTGTGCGACGCGCGCATGGCAGGCGCAAGACAGCCTGCATGCAGAGCAACCCTGAAGGGTTGGAGTTCCGAACCTGCGCTGAGTTCAGAACAAATGGCCTTACCCCGGTTTTAAAGGGCCCAGCCCAGCTGGCGCAGCAACTGCGCCGTTTCATAAACCGGCAAGCCCATGATGGCCGAGTAGCTGCCGCGAATCTCGGAAATATGTGCGGCGGCCAGACCCTGAATGCCATAGGCACCCGCCTTTCCCATGGGCTCACCAGACGCCACATATGCATCAATCTGCGCTTCGCTCATGGGCGCAAAGCGCACAGTGGAAACAGACAGCGCCTGCAGGCGCTGCGCACCACTTTGCAGAGCAATGGCAGTCAGCACCTCATGCTCGGCGCCCGAGAGCAGACGCAGAATGCGCCGCGCGTCGTCTGCATCTGCGGGCTTGCCCAGAATCTGCAGGCCTAGCGCCACCGTAGTGTCAGAGCACAGAATCGGCGCCTGCACCAGGCCACGACGTGCATGACGCGCCACCGCAGCATCGAGCTTGCCTGCGGTTACGCGCTGCACATAGTCACGCGGGGCTTCACCTTCGCGCTCGGCCTCGATGGCTTCGGCATCCTCAGCAATATCGCCAGCAGCGTTGGCCAGCAATAGCTCGTGCGCTACGCCCAGTTGCTCCAGCAGTTGACGACGGCGAGGACTTTGGGATGCGAGGTAGATGAAGGGTGCCATGACTTTGAATAAAAAAGGCCGTGAGCGCTTGTACATCAAGCGCAAACGGCTATCAAAATCATAGTATCACGCGCTGCATGAAATTGCACGCCGCGCTGTCTGCAAGTGTTTCACTCGCGGTGATAAGGATGACCGGCGTTGACCGACCATGCACGGTAGAGCTGCTCAATCAGCAGCACACGCACCATGGCGTGCGGCAGCGTCAGGTCCGAAAGGCGAATGCGCTCGTGCGCAGCAGCCTTGAACTCGGGGTCCAACCCGTCTGGGCCGCCAATGACCAGCGCCACATCGTCGCCTTCCAGCTGCCAGCTTTTGAGTCGCTGGGCCAGATCCTTGGTTCGCAGATTCGTTCCGCGCTCATCCAGTACCACAATGCGCGTGCCGCGAGGAATGGCCGCCTCAATACGCTTGCGCTCGGCAGCGTACAGGGTCTCGACCGTCTTGGAGCCACGCGGCTCGGTCTTGACGGCCTTGAGCTCAACCTTCAGCTCAGGCGGAAAGCGCTTGGCGTAATCGTCGTAGGCCGTCTGCGCCCAGTCAGGCACATGCAGGCCCACGGCCACGATAGTCAGTCTCATGGCAGGATTTCAGCGGCGATCAGGCCTTGGCGCGAGGAGCGCGCTTTGCTGCAGGCTTTGCCGTAGCAGGCTTGGCTGTGCGGGGCGTGCTGGGCTTGACCACCACTGTCTTGACGGTCTTAGCTGCCGCCGTGGTTTTCTTGGCGGCCGGCTTCTTGGCCGCAGGCTTTTTCACGGCAGCAGCCGTTGCAGACTTGGCGGCGGGCTTCTTGGCCGCTGCCTTCTTGGCCGCAGGCTTTTTCTCGACCACGGTGTTTTCAGCAGCAGCCTTTTCCACGGCTTGCTTGGCGGCCAGCTTCTTGGCAGCCAGTTCAGCGGGCTTGGGCTTGGCGGCACCGATCTTCAGGCGCACAGGTGTCTCGCCCCAGATTTCTTCCAGGCGGTAGTACTGCCGAATGGCGGGCTGCATGATGTGGCAGACGGCTGCGCCGCAGTCCACAATGATCCATTCGCCGTTTTGCTCGCCTTCCTGGCGAGGAACGGGGAAACCGGCTTCCTTGACGGCTTCGCGCACGCTGGAAGCCAGCGCCTTGGTCTGGCGATTGGAGGTACCGGAGGCCACGATCACGCGCTCGAACAGCGGCGACAGGGCTTCGGTGTTGAACACCTGGATATCGTGGGCCTTGACGTCTTCGAGGCCATCAACAATGGCTCGCTGGAGTTTGGTGACGTCGCGCTTGGCTGCGGAATCCGATTTGGTGGAGGTGGTCATCAGGCGATGGAATCAGTAAATGATGGGTTCAATATAGCGTGTGCCGCACCACACCCGTATCAGGGTTGGATTGGCTAAAAGCGTCCAGAGCCACAAGGCCCGCGCTTGTCACGCATTGAAAAAGGTTGATGCGCCAATTGATGATTGCGCACCCAGCTATGGAAATTATAGTTTTCTAAAAATTTCCCTGCTGACAGGGCTTTATGCGCTGCCAGCGGGAAAACAGGCTGATTACAGCCAGTCGCGGCGAATCAGGAATTTTTCCAGCAGTTCGCGCTCGGGCGTACCCGCTGCATCTTCGCGCTGATAGCTCCAGTTCGCATGGGGCGGCATGGACAGCAGGATGGACTCGGTGCGGCCACCGGACTGCAGGCCAAAGTGCGTACCGCGGTCCCAGACCAGGTTGAATTCCACATAACGGCCACGGCGGTAGCGCTGGAAATCCACCTGCTGCTGCGAATACTGCGCATTCTGGCGGCGCTGCACGATAGGCAGATAGGCCTTGAGGAAGGCATCGCCCACGGATTGCAGCATGGCAAAGCTCTGCTGCTGACCCAGCTCACTGAAGTCATCAAAGAAGATGCCGCCAATGCCGCGCTGCTCATTGCGGTGCTTGAGGAAGAAATACTCGTCGCACCAGGTCTTGAAGCGTGGATAGAGCTGATCGCCAAACGGCGCCAGCGCATCGCTGCAAGTCTGGTGAAAGTGCACGGCATCCTCTTCAAAGCCGTAGACCGGCGTCAAATCCATGCCGCCGCCAAACCAGCAGGTCTTGGGCTGGCCTTCGTGACCGGCCGAGATCATGCGCACATTCATGTGCACCGTCGGAACCATGGGATTGCGCGGGTGAAACACCAGCGACACGCCCATGGCCTCGAACGGCGCACCCGCCAGTTCAGGTCGGTGCTGCGTGGCCGAAGGCGGCAGTTGTGGCCCGCGCACATGCGAGAAGCCACAGCCTGCGCGCTCGAACACGCGCCCGCCTTCCATGATCTTGGTGATGCCATCGCCCTGCAGCTTTTCGCCCGGCTCTTTATGCCAGGCATCTGCCAGAAAGCGTGCGCCCTCCTCACCCTCGATCGCTTCCAGCGCCTCGGTGATACGGGTCTGCAGTCCCATCAGGTACTCGCGAGCCTCGGACGCGGGCAACTGGTCCGCCACGGAAGATGAGGAAGTCTGGGTCATCAGTCAGCCTTCTTCACAGCACGGAAGCCGATGTCACGGCGGTACTGAGCGCCATCGAAATGGATGCCACGCGCCACGTCATACACCTTCTGCTGCGCCTGCTTGACGCTGTCAGCCAGCACGGTCACGCACAGCACACGGCCACCGCTGGTCACGGGCTGGCCTTCGGCATTGAGCTGCGTGCCAGCGTGGAACACCATGGCATCGTCAGCCGCCGCAGGCAGGCCGGTGATGACATCGCCCTTGCGGGGGTCTTCAGGGTAGCCAGCTGCGGCCATGACCACGCCCAAAGCCGTGCGACGGTCCCACTGCAGCTCCAACTGATCGAGCTTGCTTTCGCAGGCCGCCAGCATCACATCCACCAGATCGCTCTTGAGGCGCATCATGATGGGCTGGGTTTCAGGGTCGCCCATGCGGCAGTTGAATTCCAGCGTCTTGGGGTGACCGGCCTTGTCGATCATCAGGCCCGCATACAGAAAGCCGGTATAGGGGATGCCGTCTTTTTCCATGCCACGGATGGTGGGCAGAATGATTTCGCGCATGGCACGGTGGTGCACATCGGCCGTCACCACGGGGGCGGGCGAATATGCGCCCATGCCGCCAGTGTTGGGGCCTTCGTCGCCGTCTTTCAGGCGCTTGTGATCCTGGCTGGTGGCCAGCGCCAGCACGTTCTTGCCGTCACACAGCACGATGAAGCTGGCTTCTTCGCCGTCGAGGAATTCCTCAATCACCACGCGGGCACCGCCCTCGTTGTGGGTCACGCCGTATTTGTTGTCCACCAGCATGAAGTCCACCGCATCGTGGGCTTCCTGCAGCGACATGGCAACCACCACACCCTTGCCAGCAGCCAGGCCGTCGGCCTTGATGACGATGGGTGCACCCAGACGATCCACATAAGCGTGGGCCGCAACCGGGTCGGTAAAGGTTTCATATTGCGCGGTGGGAATGCCGTGGCGCGCCATGAAATCCTTGGAGAAGGCCTTGGACGACTCCAGCTGCGCAGCAGTCTTGGTCGGGCCAAAAATCTTCATGCCGTGGGCACGGAATTCATCCACCACGCCAGCGGCCAGTGGCGCCTCGGGGCCCACTACGGTCACGGCGATCTTCTCGGCCTGCGCCCATTCGCGCAGTGCCTTCACATCGGTGATGTTGATGTTTTCCAGCTTGCCGCCGGTCAGGGCAGTGCCGCCATTACCAGGGGCCACATAGACCTTGGTCGACTTGGGCGACTCGGCCAACTTCCACGCCAGGGCGTGTTCACGGCCACCGCCGCCAATCACAAGAATTTTCATAGTTCTGCGTTGTGGTAGACGTCTTGCACGTCATCCAGATCTTCAATCATATCGAGCAGCTTTTGCATGCGCGCTGCATCATCGCCTTCAAGAGCGATTGTATTTTCAGGACGCATGGTCACTTCTGCCATGTCCGGAGTCAAACCTGCGGCCTGCAGCGCATCGCGCACGGCTTCAAAGTCGCCGGGCGCCGTCACTACCTCGATACCACCTTCATCGTCGGCGATCACGTCGTCAGCGCCAGCTTCCAGCGCCACTTCCATGACTTTGTCTTCATCCGTGCCGGGGGCAAACATAATCTGGCCCACGTGCTTGAACTGAAAGGCCACCGAGCCCTCGGTGCCCATATTGCCGCCATATTTGCTGAAAGCATGGCGAACATCGGCAACCGTACGGACCCGATTGTCCGTCATTGTGTCCACAATAATTGCCGCACCGCCGATGCCGTAGCCTTCGTAGCGGATTTCTTCGTAGGTCACGCCATCGAGATTGCCCGTGGCCTTGTCGATATTTCGCTTGATATTGTCGGCGGGCATATTGGCCGCCTTGGCCTTATCCACGGCCAGACGCAGACGGGGATTGGCCGTCAGATCGCCGCCACCCTGGCGTGCCGCGACCATGATTTCGCGAATGATGCGGGTCCAGATACGGCCACGTTTTTCATCCTGGCGACCCTTGCGGTGCTGGATGTTGGCCCATTTGCTGTGTCCTGCCACAGGGATTCCTTTGATATTTGATTTAACCTAGCGGCCAAGATTTTACTTTTGACTGCAAGCCCCCCTCAGAGGAAACCCCGAAATGGCTTCACCCCTTTTGATTGCCCAGCACTCTGCCACAGAATGCGCCCTGCTGCCCGGACTCGCCAATCGACATGGCCTGATCACAGGCGCAACAGGTACAGGCAAGACCGTTACCCTGCAAAAACTGGCGGAAAGCTTCTCGCAAATTGGCGTGCCTGTGTTCATGGCCGACGTCAAAGGCGACCTCAGCGGCATCAGCCAGAGCGGCAAGATTGAAGGCAAGCTGGCCGCCTCGCTCAAGGACAGAGGCCTTGAACTGCCCTCCCCGCTGGCCTGCCCGGCCACGCTGTGGGATGTGTTTGGCGAGCAAGGCCACCCTGTGCGCGCCACCATCTCGGACATGGGCCCGCTGCTGCTGGGCCGCATGCTGGGCCTCAATGAAACCCAGATGGGCGTGCTCAATCTGGTGTTCAAGATTGCCGACGACAGCGGCATGCTGCTGCTGGACCTCAAGGATCTGCGCGCCATGCTGCAGTATGTGGGCGACAACGCCAAGCAATTCACCACGCAGTACGGCAACATCAGCTCGGCCAGCGTGGGCGCCATCCAGCGCGGTCTGATGACCATCGAAAGCCAGGGCGGCGACAAATTCTTTGGCGAGCCCATGCTGGACATCAATGATTTGATGCAGACCGATGCCAACGGCATGGGCGTGGTCAACATTCTGGCCGCCGACAAGCTGATGAACGCGCCGCGCCTTTACTCGACTTTTTTGCTCTGGCTTCTGTCCGAGCTGTTCGAGCAATTGCCGGAAATTGGCGACCCCGACAAGCCCAAGCTGGTCTTTTTCTTCGACGAAGCCCACCTGCTGTTCAACGACGCGCCCAAGGTGCTGGTCGAGCGCATCGAGCTGGTCGTGCGTCTGGTGCGCTCCAAGGGCGTGGGCGTGTATTTCGTCACCCAGAACCCGATCGATATTCCAGACTCCGTGCTGGGCCAGCTGGGCAACCGCGTGCAGCACGCACTACGCGCCTTCACCCCGCGTGACCAGAAGGCGGTTTCCTCGGCCGCATCCACCATGCGCCCCAACCCGGGCCTGGATATTGCCGCCGCCATTACCGAGCTGGCCGTGGGCGAGGCACTGATCAGCTTCCTCGACGAAAAAGGCCGCCCCAGCGTGACCGAGCGCGTCTTTGTCATCCCACCCGGCAGCCAGATCGGCCCCATCTCGCCCGAGCAGCGCAAGGCACTCATCAGCGGCTCTCTGGTCGCAGGCGTCTATGAGGCCATGGTGGACCGCGAATCGGCCTTCGAGATGCTGCGCGACCGCGCTGGCAGCGCCACCCCTGCCAAGCCCGGCGAAGCACCCGCCGCTGCCGGTGCGGCGGCAGGTTCTGCCCAGCAAGGCGGAGTGGCCGACTCCATGATGGACGGCCTCAAGGAACTGCTGTTTGGCCGCACCGGCCCACGCGGCGGCCAGCATGATGGTCTGGTGCAGACCATGGCCAAATCCACCATGCGCACCGTGGGCAACAACCTGGGCAAGGAAATTCTGCGCGGCGTGCTCGGCGGCATTCTGGGCAACAAGAAGCGCTAAATTCATAGCACTTCACGCTGAAAGGGCCTGCGCTGCAGGCCTTTTTCAATGCAATTCGGGGAAATTACCGAGCAGCGCAGTCGCGCCGGTGACTTCCTGCAGCCACGGCATCAGGCCACCATCTGCGTCATGCCAAACACCACCTCTCCTTGCGGCACGGCTTCAGACGACGCTTTGCTCACCATGAACCTGAGCTGCTTCAAGCTCGACTTTGCGGACCACATCGCCCATCTGGTGCTCAACCGCCCCGAAGCGCTGAACACGTTGGGGCCGCGTTTCTGGCAGGAGCTCAATCTGGTGCTGGACACCCTGCACCGCAGCGGCCAGGCGCGGGCGCTGGTCATTAGCAGCACGGGCAAGCATTTTTGCGCGGGCATGGCGCTGGAGACCTTTGCCGACCCCGGCTTTGCCCCCAATGACCGCACGCCAGAGGGGCGCGCAGCCATCACCGACATGCTGGCCGACCTGCAAGTGGCCTTCAACAAGCTCGAAGCCCTGCGCATGCCGGTGATCTGCGCCATTCAGGGCGGCTGCGTGGGCGGCGGGCTGGATTTGATCGCCGCCACCTGCATACGCTACGCCAGCGCTGATGCGTTCTTCTGCATTCAGGAAATCAATATTGGCATGACAGCCGACCTGGGCAGCCTGCAGCGCCTGCCCAAACTCATGCCGCTGGGCTTGGTCAAAGAACTGGCCTACACGGGCAGACGCCTGAGCGCGCAGGAAGCCGCCAGCCACGGCCTGATCAACGCCGTGCATGACAGCCATGAAACCGCCGTCATGGCCGCGCTGGCCTGTGCCCGCGAGATTGCGGCCAAGCCGCCCATCGCCATCTGGGGCAGCAAGCAGGCTATCAACTACGCCCGCGACCACAGCGTGCAGGACTCCTTGCAGCAAATGGGCTGGCTGCAAAGCGGCATCTGGAGCAACCGCCATGTGATGGAGGCCGTCAGCGCCATGCAGGCCAGGCGCGCTGGCGACTTTGCGCCGCTGGAGCCACTGCGCGAGTTCGTTCCCGCCCCGGAATCAGACCAGCCCCGCTGATTTCATCGCGGCCAGAGCGCTGCCGCATCCTTTGCTACTTGCCTGCAAACAGGCTGCCAAGATGGAGACCCCCTTCGTTGCAAGTGCGACTGGCAAACCACAGTGGCAACGAAAAAGCCCCGACCGTTTCCGGTCGGGGCTTTGCTAAACCGGGCGCAGCTTACTTCTTGCCAGCGTCTGCGATGGCTTCCTTCAGATCGCCAACCTTCTTTTGCGCAGTGCCTTCAACCTGCTTTGCAATGCCCTTGGCTTCCTGCTCCGGGCTGTCGATCAGCTCGCCAAACTTTTCCTGCACCTTACCGGCTGCGTCCTTGAGAGTGCCCTTGACTTGATCCGTATTCATATTGAACTCCTAGCGTGCTGAACCGCGAAATGCGGCGGTGCAACAACGATAAGCCCGGGCCTCAGGCCAGCTCGTCAGTGTCGATAGCAGTTCATTGTGGTTCGCGCTCTTACACATTAGCAATTGCTAACCCGAAGATACAAAAAATCAAAAGCAGGCGGGAACATGAGCTGCGGCCCTGCACGCCCCATCTGACCCGCTTGCCGGGGCGCCGTTATCATGGTTTCAGTCTCTACCCCAGCCTGTACTGCCATGAGCACTTCCAACACCTCCCTGCCCACATATGACGATGTTGCGGCTGCGGCCCGGCGCCTGCAAGGCGTGGCCCACCGCACGCCCGTGCTGACCAGCCGCACCATGGACGACCAACTGGGCGCGCGCCTGTTTTTCAAGTGCGAAAACCTGCAGCGCATTGGCGCCTTCAAGTTTCGCGGCGCCTATAACGCTCTGTCCCAGTTCAGTGCAGAGCAGCGCCAGGGCGGCGCGCTGGCGTTTTCTTCAGGCAACCACGCGCAGGCCGTGGCACTGGCGGCGCAACTGCTGGATATGCCTGCTCTGATCGTCATGCCCGAAGACGCACCCGCCGCCAAAATGGCCGCCACACGCGGCTACGGCGCGCAAGTGGTGACCTACAACCGCTTTACCGAAGACCGCGAGGCCATTGCCCGCAAACTGGCAGCCGAGCGCGGCATGACGCTGATTCCGCCCTACAACCACCCCGATGTGATTGCCGGTCAGGGCACGGCGGCGATGGAGCTGCTGCAGGACCATCCTGATCTGGACTATCTGTTTGTCTGCGTGGGCGGCGGCGGCCTGCTCTCGGGCAGCCTGCTGGCAGCCCAGACGCTGGCGCCCAGCTGCAAGGTCATTGGCGTGGAGCCCGAGGCTGGCAACGATGTGCAGCTGTCGCTGCGCGCCGGCCATATCGTCAAGATCGACACGCCGCGCACCATTGCCGATGGCGCGCAGACCCAGGCGCCCGGTGATCTGACCTTTGCCATCATTGCGCAGCAGGTGAGCGAAGTAGTCACCGTCAGCGATGAACAATTGGTCAGCGCCATGCGCTTTTATGCCGAGCGTATGAAAATCGTGGTCGAGCCCACTGGCGCGCTGTCCCTGGCGGCTGCCATTGACAGCAACCTGCCCCTCAAAGGCAAGCGCGTGGGAATTGTGATCAGCGGCGGCAATGTGGATTTACAGCGTTTTTCCAGCCTTCTGGCCGAGTGAGGGCGAAAATACGCACTGTTGCGGCTGAATCCGCCGTCGTTTTATTGATTTTTGCAAACAGGCTGCAGCCACAAGCGGGCCTGTTTCTTTCAACACCAAGACCAAGAACATGAGCACTTTGCATCTGATCGACCACCCTCTGGTCCAGCACAAACTCACCCTGATGCGCCGCAAGGAAGCCAGCACCAACAGCTTTCGCCGCATGCTGGGCGAGCTGTCCACACTGATGGCCTATGAGCTGACACGCGACTTCCCGCTGCAGGACATCGAGATCGAAACCCCCATGGAAAAGATGACCGGCAAGGTCATCGACGGCAAGAAGCTGGCGCTGGTCTCCATCCTGCGTGCGGGTAACGGTTTCCTGGACGGCATGCTCAACGTGGTGCCCGGCGCGCGCATCGGCCACATCGGTCTGTTCCGCGACCCCGAGACGCTCAAGCCCGTCGAGTACTACTACAAGATGCCCGAAGACATGGGCGAGCGTGATGTGATCGTCGTGGACCCCATGCTGGCCACCGGCAACTCCGCCGTTGCCGCCGTGCAGCAGCTCAAGCAAAAGAGCAAGCCCAAGTCTATCAAGTTCATGTGCCTGCTGGCCGCCCCCGAAGGCGTGAAGACCATGCAGGCCGCCCACCCCGATGTGGACATCTACACCGCCGCTGTGGACCGCGAACTCAACGACCACGGCTACATCCTGCCCGGTCTGGGTGATGCAGGCGACCGTATCTTCGGCACCAAGTAAGCGCCGCACTCGCTTCCCCAACAAAAAGCCCCGAGGTTTGCACCCCGGGGCTTTTTTATGCATTGAAAATGCCTGCAGCGCTTATCTATCAAGCGCTTACAGCTATCAAACTCATAGAAGCTTGAGCCACTCCACCAGCGCATCAATCTCCTCGGCATTCAGCTCCAGCGGCTTGATGTGCACAGACTTGGTGGGCACATAGGTGTCCGTGGCCGGGTCGCCCGCCACCACGCCCATGCCGGCGTTGTACAAACGCAGAAGGCCCGGCAGATCGGCAAACAGGCCGTTATGCATCCACGGCCCCGCATGGCTTACGCCGCGCAGGCTGGGCGTGCGGAACTTCCCCAGATCGGCCTTGTCGCGCGTGGCTTCAAAACGGCCCAAATCCTGATTGCGGCGGCTGTAGAAAGACAGACCCAGGTCATGGAACTCGTTATCCGTCAGCAGCGGGCCGCTGTGGCAATTCATGCAGCGTGCCTTGGTACGAAACAGATGCAGGCCCAGGCGCTGCTGGTCGCTGAGCTGGACGGCCTCCCCGGCAATCACCGCGTCTGCCTTGGTGGTTGGTGGGCGAATGGTGCGCACAAAGGTCGAGATGGCGGTCACCATGTCCTCCACCGTCAAGCGGCTGTGGCCCCAGGCCTGCTGCGCCAGCTTGCGGTAATGCGGCTGAGAATTCACATGGGCCACTGCGGCGGCCAGCGTGTTGTTCATCTCGAAAGGGTTGGTGATGGAGCCCTTGGCCTGCTCTTCCAGCGAAGCGGCCCGCCCATCCCAGAACAGATGCGAGGCAAACGGCGCGGCGAACAGCGTCTGGGCACGGCGGCGGCCCATGAGCTTGTCTTCGCCCACCGCCTGAGCGCGCCCGTCGCTGAAAGATTTGCCCGATTGGTGACAGCTGGCGCAAGACACCCCGCCCTTGCGCGACAGCCCGGCATCAAAGAACAGGGCCGTGCCCAGTTGCAGCCGGGCCTGCTCCTTCGTTCCCATGGCGGGTTTGGCGGCAGGCACCGCCGACATTTCCACCCACTGCTTGCCCGCATCAATGACCGGGCGCGGCCACTGCGCGGGCAGGCCTTGATAGCGCTGCTGCAGGCAAGCGGCGTCCCAGCCATCGGCTGTGCCGCATTCAAAAGCGCTGTTATTGGCGGGCTGCAGCAGCCGCCCGACGGCACTATCGGGCGCACGGCCCTGTGCCAGCCGGGTGGTGGCGTTGGTTTCAATGAAACTAGAGGTAAGGGCGGCGGGGTTGGTTTGCGCCATGGCGCCAGACAGGCCCAGCAGCATGAAGCCGCTGGCAAGCAGTCTGTTGGCTAGACGTTTTTTCATCGTATAAAGACTTGATTCTTGTAATTTTGATAGCTTCCAGCGCTTACCTAGTAAGCGCTAGCAGCCTATTTGACTTAAAACTCGTAACCGGCGGTCAGCCAGATCTCGCGGCCTGTTTGCCAGCGCGCATTGTTCACGGCGCTCGCCGTTGTTACCGCCAGCGGCACACGCTTGTTCAGCACATTGAGGATGTCCAAGCTCAAGGTCACGCCCTTGGCCCAGCCGGGTTGATAGCTGATGGAGGAATCCCAGGTCAGATACGAAGCCAGCCGCTTGCTGTTGAACTGCTGAACGCCTTTGACGGTTCCCGCATAACCAATACCGGTGCGTGCGCTGTTCCAGTTCAGACGGTTGCCCCAGGTCACGCCCGCCTGTGCCCAGCGGCCATTGAGTGTGGCGCTGAACCGGCGCGGCACATGGAAGCCACTGGCAGGCTTGTCCTTGCGCTGCATCTGCACACCGTTGACGCTGATAATTTCGTCCGGTGCTTCGTCTTCGGTCTCCCAGCCCTCCGTGACATCATGGTTGCGCTTCACACTTTGCCAGCTGAAGTCAACGCGCCCTGTCCACTGTCCGGCCGCTGCCTTCCAGGGGCGCAGAGTGCGCAGGCTGACGGTTGCCGTCTCCGCCTTGGCCGTCGCGCCGTTGGCGTAGTAGTAGCCTGCGGCGGAGCTGCCGTTTCGCGTCAGCCCATCACGGCTGGCACGGCGCACATAGCTAAAGCCGGCCTCCAGATCGGGCGAGAGCTGCTGGCTGGCCGTGAAGGCCCATTCATCCGAATGCGGGGTT
Organism: Comamonas fluminis; assembly: GCF_019186805.1. NCBI lineage: Bacteria > Pseudomonadati > Pseudomonadota > Betaproteobacteria > Burkholderiales > Comamonadaceae > Comamonas > Comamonas fluminis. Next base: position 2,701,241 of record NZ_CP066783.1, read on the forward strand.
TTCAGGCTGTCAAACTGGTTGTATTCGATGGTGCCTGGCTTGTTGACTTCCACGCCCTTTTGAATCTGATAGGTCAGCAGCTCACTTTTGCCCTGACGCAGCGCATAGCCCAGCAAGTCCTGACCAAAGTAGCGCGACCAGCCCAGGCCCAGCTGCGTACGGCCATCACCCAGCACATCCCAGTCTAGGCGGGCACGCGGGGCCAGATTGGTATTTTTCAAAAAGTCATCGCGCTCCAGCCGCGCTGCCGCCGTCAGCGCCCAGTTGCCCCACTGCATGGTGTCAGACAGGAACAAGCCCAGACTGTTGTAGTCCACGCCCACGTTGCCTGCTCTGTACTGATTGCGGGTTGTGATTTTCTGCGTGCCATCGGTCTGCAAGGTTTGCACCAGACTGTAAGCATCCTGTGCACGCACAAAACTGGCATCCGTGCTTTGCAGTTGTGCACCGGCATAAACCTTGTGCTGCACACTGCCCGTGCTGAACGGGTCCCAGTCCATGCGCAGCTTGCCGGTGTACTGGCGCTGCTCCAGCGATTCGATACCAAAACCACCGGAGGTGTAGCTGCTCAGGCTCTTGTCGGCAAACTGCTGAATCACAAACACATTGGAGCTATCTTCACGCGAGGCGTTGAGCTGATCCACCCCAAAGGTCGCAGTCATCTTGCCACTGGCCAGTTGCTGGTTCAGATCGAAGGCCAGACCCATGGCCTTCTGGCGGTTGATCCATGAAGTATCGGCATAGGTATTGGAGGCCAGATTCTCCTGACGGTCTGAATACTTGAGAAGCAGATTCGTCGAGGTGCCGCCACCCCAGTTCGTGTGCAGCTTGGCCATCAGGTTGTCCACCTGGTCTTTGGAGTCGCGCATCTCCAGCGTACTGTTCTTGCCATTGAGAATAGGCGTCGAGTGGTCAAGCACCTTGGCCTGACGCTGAATCTGCGACTCGCGGCGTGAGAGCGAAATCAGCGCCGTGGTGTCTTCGGTCAGGCGAAAGTCGCCATTCATGCTGGTGAAATGCTTTTTCCAGACCGAGGAATAGCCGGGCTCGCCATTGCGCCACTCCTCCTCATCCACATTGGGTACTTGCTGCTGCGTCAGGTTCGAGCTGTTGAAGCTGCGCTTGATGGAAATCTTGTTGCTGCCCGTGGGCGTCTTGATGCGGGCATCCACCACCCCGCCCTGAAACTTGCCAAACTCTACCGGCACGCGGCTGTCGTACACCTGCACCTGGTCAATCAGGTCGGTATCAATGTTGTAGGCCTGCGCAAAACCCGGCACACGCCCCGCCTGCAAGCCTGTTTGAGTCTCCTGAGGGTTGATGGAGTTGGTGCCACTGATGCCGTCGATCAAGTACTGGTTCTGAAACGGGCTCTCTCCATGCACCGAAAACGCCTCGGGCGCGAGGGAGCCACGATTGCCGCTATTGCTCATGCTGGGGTCCAGCCGCACAGCGGGGTGATTGCTGATGAGAGAAGTCAAATCCCGGTTGCCCTCGGGCGTGGCATCCATCTCGGCGCGGTCATAGACGCGGGCTTCGATGCGTTCGCCCTGCACATGCACGGTGGGCATTTCGCTTTCTGGCGCTGCGCCCTCTGCGGGCTGGCTCTGGGCCTGCGCGCCTTGCATGGCCAGCATGCAGGCCACGGCCCATGCCAGGTGATTGCGTGAAAAACGGGGGCTGGCTTGAAAAGCGAGAGTGGGGGCTGGCTGAGCGCAAAACGAGACGGAAGCAGCGGCGGCGCGGAAGCGAGAGTGATGGGAAGCCATGAGCGAGAGCAAAAAGAACAGCTGCCACGAAACAATGATTCGTAACAAGAATTACTCTCATTCTAATTTGTATCGATAGTGATTCTCATTCGTTAATGAAAAAATCCCACTTCAGCGACAGGCCGAAATGGGATCAATGGCGGCAGAAAGCTATCCTATTGATAGCATCAGGCGCTTTATATATCTTGACTTATCTCAGATTTCATCAAAACTCAGTGCAACGCCATATTGTTGAGCTTGTCCAGCCGCACAGGCCAGCTGCCCTGCTCTGCCGACTGCAGCAGAATGCGCGCCCAGGCCATCCAGGCGTCCCACTGCACGCGCTTGTCCCAGGCATTGCCCCAGCAGCTAAAGCACTGCAGCGCGCTCTGAGCCGCAGCGGCGGCTTCCGCATTGCGGCCTGCGCTTAAGTACAGCTGGGCCAGCACCAACTGCGGCTCACCCACCCAGGGGTTGAGGGCGACGGCTTGCTCCAGCGTGGCGGTGGCGGCATCCAGATCAACCAAGGGCTGGTCCAGCTGAATCACCGACCAGTACAGCGCCACCGCAGCGGCTTCGTTGCCTGCGCTGAGCAACTGGCTGCAGCTGGCAAAAACGGGCGGCAGCGGCAGCTGGTTTTTCAGCGCTGCATGCTGCAGCGCATGGCCCAAACCACTGATCTGACTGAGCATGCGGCTGCTGGGGCGCATGGGACCGGGCCACAGCGATGCCGCCCAGTACACGGTTTGCTGGCGGCTGCTGTCCACAGCGGGAAAGCGCGAGTAAATGTCTTCCTGCCAGCTGAACCACTGCTCCATGCTGTCGGCCATGCTGACCACGGCAAACGCGGCCACCTCATAGGCCGTCAGCGTGATGGTCTCGCGTGGCTCGGGGCCGTTGCGTTCGATCTGCATACTGCCGTCAGCGGCGATATCGCCCGCCAGCAGTTTTTGCACGAACTGCGTGCGGCTCATGGTGCAAAACAGATAGACCAGATGCTCGGCCTGCTCTCCCACCAGCGATTTCAGATGCTCGCGCTCATTGCTGGCGTCGAACTTGACCAGATCGACAAAGGCATTGCCATACACGCTGTGCAGCAGGCCCAGCAAGCGCACCTCTTTAGGCTGCTGCCACAGCGCCAGCGAGCGCGCCACGCCCACCAGATGGTGGCGAAACGTGCCCGCCTTGTGCCAGTCCTGGCCCACGCCACGGGCCAGCACCACAGGCAGCAGCGGCGCCAGATCGGCATCGCGGCTCAGCCATTCCTCATCCAGCAAGGCCTTGGCCCGCTCGAACAGGTCGGCCTGCAATGCATTGAAAGGCAAAGTCATGGGCATCACCACGCGGTTGTGTAAGCGCCCTTGAAGGTCTTGTCCACAAAGGCTTTGACCTCGGGCGACTGGTAGGCCTTCACAAAGGCTTGCAGGCCCTTGTCCTGCTCGTGACCGGCACGCGTGACGATGAGCACGGTCACATAAGGCGTGTTCACATCCTCCAGCGCCAGCGAATCGGCCTGGGGCGACAGGCCTGCGGCCACGGCATAGCTGCTGTTCACCGCTGCGGCATCCAGATCATCCAGCGCACGGGCCAGCTGGGCGGCTTCCAGCTCAATGAACTTGAGCTTCTTGGGGTTGGCCGTAATGTCCAGCACCGAAGCGCGTGCGCCAGCATTGGCCTTGAGCGTAATCAGCCCCTGCTTGGCCAGCACCATCAAGGCGCGCGAGCCATTGGTCGGGTCGTTGGGAATACCGACGCGGGCGCCGCTCTTGAGGTCAGCCAGCTTTTTGATCTTTTTGGAATACACGCCCATTTGCTGATTCACCGCCTTGGCCACAGGCACCAGCTTGTAGCCACGGTCCTTGTTCTGGGCATCAAGGAAGGGCTGGTGCTGGTAGATATTGGCGTCGATATCGCCAGTGGCCAGCGCCGCATTGGGCTGGATGAAGTCGCCAAACTCCACCAGCTTGACCTTCAGGCCCTGCTTGGCCACTTCGGCAATCTGAGCGTGGGGGCCAGCGGTCACGCCGATGGTGACTTTCAAATCCTGAGCCTGAACCAGAGAAGCGGCAGGCAACAAAGCCGCAGCGGCGAACGCCGCAATCAAAGAACGCTTGTGCACGATGGGCACCTTTCAAGACATATCCAACAAAAACCGGGGAGCGCCCTCACAAAACAACGAGCGGCGGCCCCAGCCCCCAAAGCATGCGCACACTCTGGGACAGTGCCTTGAAACTTAACGTATAAAACAGGCGGTGATGGGCAAATTCAGACGCCCGGCCCTCACAAAGCATGATGGCCGCCGCCTTGTGTCAGGGGATGTTGAGCGTTGAGTGATGTTACTGAGCGTTCTGGGGTTTACATCAAAATGGTCTCAAGCGCATACCTATCAATTGTTTACCGCTATCAAGTCAGGAGCTTTGCGGTGTACTGAGCTGGGCGTAAACAGCCCCAAATGGCTTGGCTCGGACTGGCAGGTTAATGAAAGTCTCAGAGCGGCCAGGAGCTGCCTTTGATGGAATCAAGAAGCAGACATTCAACACTCCAGTTAGCTGGTGCAGGAGCAAAAAGTGCGGAGGGCACCGCTACAGACCATAAAAATGCCGAAGCCATGGGTTGTAGCGGCGTCCGCGTTGAATGCACAGTTAGGCTGGTGCGTGTGGTCACGGTGTCGTACTCGCACTTTTAAACTGAAATATTGGTGTTGTATTGTTTTTTTGGAGAGTCGTTTTGATCAATGGGCAAGCCGGGTATCGGATTGCATAGCGCCAAGAATGCTTCGCAGGCAATCTTGCCAACCTTGGCCGCAACTCTGTAGAAGTTCACGATGCTGGATGGCGGAATTGCTACTGGTTCCCCCTTTTGGGCCTGATCGCCAGACTGGGAAAGATACTTTTCATCCACAATACCGCGCCTATGAACAATTAGGTGGCGCTGCAAATTTAATAGCCGTATTTCGCGGCTCTCTAGGATGTTGAAGAGATCGCCTTTTCCCCAGATAGCTCCGACCGCAGCTTTCAGTGTAAGCAAGTCGCTGGCATCGCGTTGCCGAACTAGTAGGTCACCCATGCAGTTTTGGAAGTTGAACTTCCGTTCTTCCAGTTCATCGAAAGTCAATTTCGGCAGTTCAAATCTTTTTTTTGCAACTTCATCTGTGATGAGTCGCTTTGCTAGCTCTGGCTTCCAGTTGATGATTTCTATCAGTTGATCTTTGAGTAGCACTTCGATAGAGGACCAAATGGCAACGGCTGTTTGATATCTCAACTCCTTGGCTGCTTGCACAGTGCTCTGCTGGAATGGGTCGAATAGCAGCGCTTCGATAGATTGCCGAAATACACGATTGAACCTTGCTTCCGACTGTGTGATTGTTCGCATCTCTTCGTCGGCTGCGGCGTGCGCTTGTTTAATTACGCGATCAGACGCTTCTTCTTGGCTTTCATTTGGAAGCAAGCCCTTTCCGTTAATTGTGTGGATTGCATGGAGCAGGACTCTTGATCGCTCGTTCTCCCATGCAAGGCCAAAGGAGATGCGATTTGGTAGGCAAGCGGCATCGCTGATGGCCGTGAGGGCAGATAGAAATGACTGAGGCGCCGCCTGCAAGTGCTCTGGCAATCTTTGAATTAGGTCGGAAATCTCTTTAGTGTGTCGTGAACTTAGTTCAAAAGAAACAATAAATTGCTCTTTGACTCGATCCGATAATGCACGTACCTCTGGGGCGATAGTTGTCGTTGATTCAAAGGGATTGGTGACGTCTTCTTGAGTCATTGAGGAATTGTGTAAGCGAACGAAAAGCCTAATATTTGAAATGAGAGGTGGCGACCGGCTTGCCTGGCGACATCCTCTCGATGAATGGATTAGGAACCACTCGGCACTAACTGTGTGAGACCGCAGATGAGAGCGTTGTTTGCATGCTCGAAGTTGCTGCGCTGTCCTTGAATGCCGTAGGCCCACTTCACGCCGTGGAATAGATTGTTTCTCAAACGGTAGATGACGATAAGCAACGCGGCTACGGAATCTGCCGGATCGCTGTTGCTTGCGCTTAGAACCTGCTTCACCAACGCTGGGTTGTCATTGTTCCGAAGGTTTAGGCCATTGAAGTGGTCAGTGAACTGCCCATCAACGAAATATCTCTGCTGAAAATAGGCCAAGCTAGACTGAAAAGCTGCTGCATCAAGACGTCCTTCTGCCTTTCGCTCGTGGACAAGTGCCAAGATGGCTTGCGCTGATGCGCGTGTTTGCAGCCCCTTGGCCTCAAAAAGGCTCCACAGGAGGGCAAAGTGAAGAATCGCCCAACGATCTTCTTCAGGAAGATCTCTGAAACCGGGGACTGTCTGCTCAAGCCACTCAATGGGATTCATCGCGCCCAACGTAATGTAGATGGCTCCACACCGCAGGCCCTGTCTGGCGCTTGCAGTCTAAATTGGCACAAAAAAACGCGGCAAGGGGCTTGTAGCCTAGCTTGAAGATGGATGTGCAGCATGAAAGTACTGTACTAAATTCGGCCATGAACTCCGTCTCCCCTCCTGTATTGCGCGCCACACGGTCGGCTGAACTTGGTCCGTGAGCGAATTCGCTATTAACACTATAGCCAGTCCACCGAGTAAGCCTAAGTGCAATGCGTGTGCTTGCTTGTTAACTGGAACGGTTTATGACATCTGCGAGACAGAGATAGCAGGAAATAGAATTTTTTCTGCCTATGCTGACCAATGAGTGACGGTTTTCGAGCTTCTAACTGGATGGCGGCTCAGGGTCGATAAGCGACAGTCGAAAATTAGCCTGAATGGCTTGTTTCTTACCCAAGTCAAAAAAGCCCTGAAGTCAATTCGGAGTTCAGCGCTTTTTATTTGGCGCCTTACGCTAATCCGCTACCTCACCCATCTTTTTCTCGCGTCCCAACAGCGGAATTTACGCAATCACACGCTGAGCATGGCCCGCTCAGTCAAGACCCTGCGCTTTGGCCTCAATTTCGGCCATCAGCGCCATCAGCGCCAGCAGTTATTGGACTTCAGCCCGTCCAAACACATGCTCCCTCATTGGCCGTCACCCGCTACGCACAAGAGCTGGCATTGATTGCCGAAGAGCCTCAGAAAAATCAATTTCAAGCCCTTATCCAATATACGCTACCAGCTATCAAATAATGAGTATTGAATCGCCCCGGATTCCCTAGACACTTTTAAGCCGTTGGGAATGGCGTTTCTCGAACTCTATCGGAGAAATATCTCCTGCAGTGCCGTGACGCCTTTTTGGGTTGTAGAACATCTCGATGTAGTTGAAGATATCTGCCCTTGCGTCCTCGCGCGACGTGTAGATCTGGCGACGAATTCGCTCGCGCTTGAGCAACTGGAAGAAGCTCTCGGCCACTGCGTTGTCATGACAGTTACCGCGGCGACTCATGCTGGAGACTAGGTTGTGATCTCGTAGGAAGTCCTGCCAGTCATGCCCGGTGAACTGACTTCCCTGATCCGAATGCACCATGACCGCCTGATCAGGTCGACGACGCCACAGAGCCATCAGTAGTGCATCGAGTACCAAGTCGGTATCGATGCGGCTGCCCATGGACCAGCCCACGACCAGACGGGAGAACAGATCAACCACCACTGCCAGGTACAGCCATCCCTCGTGAGTGCGGATGTACGTGATGTCGGTCACCCACGATTGATTGGGCTCATCCACAGCGAAGCGGCGCTGCAGGTGGTTAGGGGCAACTATGGCGGGCTTGCCTCCGCGCATCCCAGGGCGGCGCCGGTATCCCGTTTGCGAACGCAGCCCTTGGAGCTTGAGCAAACGGGCCACGCGGTGTTTACCGCAGCGCTCTCCCAGATCCCGCATGTCCAGTGTGAGCTTGCGGTAGCCGTACACACCACCACTTTCAAGCCAGGCTTGTTTGAGCAAACCTTGCAGTCGCAGATCATCCCGAGCCCGTGGGCTGACGGGTTCAGCTTTCCAAGCGTAATACCCGCTGGGATGTACCACCATGACTTTGCACATGCTACGAATGCTGTATTCGTGCTCATGTTTCTGAATAAATGCGTACTTCACCCGAGCTGCTTGGCAAAGTACGCTGCGGCCTTTTTTAGGATGTCACGCTCCTCGGTCACACGCTTGAGCTCGGACTTTAGTCTGCGCAACTCTTCTGTCTGCGTAAGTTGAGCTTGTCGCTCTGCGGGAGGCCCTGAATGCGTCTTCAGCCACTGATACAGGCTATGTTGACTAACGCCAAGGCGCTGTGACACGTCAGCGACCTTGTGGCCTCGTTGTGTGATCTGCTTGATGGCTTCGATCTTGAATTCGTCTGGATATTTAGGCTTACTCATGGCACCTCCTATTGGGCCTCGGGATTGAGGCTCAGAAGTGTCTAGAAAACCCGGGGCGATTCATATTTCATTCACCAGTTCAACGCCTTGGCCAGTTGTTCCGCCTGGGCTTGTTCGCCTGCTGTCGCTATGGAAGCACGCAATATGGAGCGGGTGCTGGCTTGATCCACGATCCAGAAGATCACCTGCTTGACCAGCTTCACCTCTTTCTTGCCAGTCTTGCTCTGCTGCGCGGTGACTTCAAAGGCCCACTGTCGCCCCACAGGCTTGCGGTCACTGGCCCGGGTCTGGGCTGCGAAGCTGCTTTTTTTCAAAGCTCCCAGCGTCAGGCCAAACTGCTTTTCCACCGCCGTGCGCAGCAGTTTTTCCTGCGCATCGTCGGTCTCGGGAATCTTCAGCCCCGTGGTCAGGCCCATTTGCTGCTCGGTCATCAGGTCGCGGTACAGCATGCGCTGCGAATCCAGCGGCTCCTGCAGATGAAAGCCTGCCGCACGCATGGGCAGCACCATGCCGGTGCGGCGGTTTTCCAGCTCGGCCACCTGCGGGTCTTTGGCCTGTACCCAGATGTTCTGCAGCCCGCCCGCGTTGCGCAGGTACTGGCGCATCAGCGCGGCGGCATCGGCGTTGCGGCCCTGCTGCGCTGCCAGCTCGGCCCCGTATTGCTGGGTTTGATCGACCAGCTCAGACTCCAGCCTGAACAGGCTGACATAGGGCCAGGCTTGCAGGGCCTGATCCAGATAGCGCCCAGCTTCGGCTTGCTGCCCCGCCTTGAAGGCCGAGATGCCCGCCACGGAGTTCAGGCGCGCCAGCTCGGCGGGGTACTGGGCATCTGGCAAGGCGGCACGGGCCAGTTGGCCTGCCTTGGGCCAGTCTTTGTCAACTTGCCAGGCCATTGTCACTTCACGCTCCTGGCGCGGCAGTTGCGGGGGCAGCTCTGGGGCGTTGGGCCATTGCATGGCCTGCCAGAGCTGGGGCAGTTGCTGCAGTGCAGTGTCACGCTCGCTGTCCAGTTGCTCGGCCTGCAGGCTCAGGCTCCAGTTGCCGCGCACCAGCGCCCAGTCCAGATGCAGGATGTCGGGCCGCCCGCCGCTTCGCTTTTCGCGGCTGGCCTGCTGGGTTTGCACACCATCGGTAAAAGGCAGCGCGGGCAGCTTGATGGACGGCTCTGGCGTTTGCTCGCTGGCCAGAGTGCTGCGCTCTTCCTGCAGCCATTTCTGCCGAGCCACGACGTCCATATCTTTCAGACGCTCTTCATAGCTGATCTGCACACGGGCCAGCAGGCGTTTTCCATCCGGTTTCAGATAGACGTACTGCAGACTGGCAGCATCCTTGCGGTCTTTGGCGGGCTCCAGCTGAAACAGCACCCAGCGCCCCTGCACCAGCGGCACGCTGAATTGCGCAGCCTGATAGCCCAGCTGGTTGCGCTGCGCATCCCACTGCCACAGCGGCGCAAAAGGCTTGGCCTCCTGCTTGAGGGCCTGCAGATAGCGGGCCAGCGCGGCCTTGTCATCGGCCATGACCGCTGCCATTAGCCCCCGCTGAACCAGCGCCTGCATCTGGCCGTTGACCGGCCCCATGTCATCCGTCGCTGCCAGTTGCATCATCTGGTCGGTCTGCAAGACAGCCTGCGCATATTGCCCCTGCTGATAGAGCAAGGTGTAGAGCAGTTCTGAAGCATCGAGCTGCTCGTAAGGGTTGCCTTGCGGCTGGGTCATGTCCACCAGCTTGCGCGCCTGGGCAATGGCATCGTCCCAGCGGCTGGCCTTGGCAGCGTCAACCACCGCACGGCGCTGCTTGAAAAAAGGCGAGTTCTGCTCGGCAGACTGCTCGGCGGCTTGCTCAGCCCGCTTGGCAGCAGGCTGGGTGCCCTTTTCTCTGGGTTCTGCCGCATGCAGCACCCCGGGGGCGACCAGCAATGCAGACAAAGCGATGACAGGCAGGCGAGCAAATACCGGAAGGCGGGGCAAACAAGGCATGAGGCGGCAGACAAAAGCAGTTCGATAGCCTTGCAGTATAGAAAGCTGCCACCTCGCGAAGAATCCCCGAAAAATTCAGGCAAAAAAAGAGCGACCATCTGGCCGCCCTCTTCTCTTGGATACCACTGCTGGGGGTTCAGTCCACCAGACCGGCATAGACGTGCTGCACGTCGTCGTCGTTTTCCAGGCCCGCCAGGAAGTCTTGCACTTCTTCCTGCTGCTCGGCAGACAGGCTAGACATGCTGACGGGGTTCTTGGCCTTGTAGCCCAGCTTGACCGACAGTACCTTGATGCCTTGAGCAGGCAGCGCCTTGCTGACAGCATCCAGATCGGCGATCTCAGTAATGAACAGGGTCACGCCCTCTTCGTCGCCGGGCTCGAAATCTTGAGCGCCTGCTTCAATGGCTGCCATTTCCACATCGGCGCCGTTTTCGGGTTCGCCTTCGATCATGCCCACATGGTCAAAGTCCCATGCCACGGCGCTCATCTGGCCCTTGCGGAAGCACACGCGCATATTGGGCGCAGTGCGGTTGGGGTTGTCGGTCAGGCATTCCACCATCACGGGCACGCGATGGGGGGCATAGCCTTCAAACAGCACGCTGGAGTAGTTCACAGCGTCGGCGCCAACGCCAGCGCCCTTCTTGATGGCGCGGTCCAGCGTGTCCTTGGGCATGGATGCCTTGCGGGCCGCTTCCACTGCCATGCGCAGGCGAGAATTGGCGGCAGGGTCGCCGCCGCCCAGACGGGCTGCGACCATGATTTCCTTGACCAGCTTGCCAAACAGCTTGCCCTTGGCATCAGCGACCAGCGCCTTGCCCTTTGCTTTCCATTGCGCGCCCATGGGTGCGATTCCTTGTTGATTGGTGAGGGACAGACGCACAGCGCGCCCATCCGCAGAAAAACTCGAACCGCAATTTATACACCCGCCAAGCCGCCAAGGTCGGAACGCCGCCAATTTCTTGACATGGCTTCGTGCCAAAAGCGGGTGACACCGGCCACCTCATCCGGTCAACGCAGCCAGTGTCTGGAGCGCAGAATGTTCAGATAAAACCAGGGCAGCACAGTCAAAGCCAGACCAACCAGGCCCAATTGCCAGGCATCAGGCTCTGCGAATCTCCAGCCCCGCAGCCAATAGTTTGTCAAAGTGGACGACACCCACAGCAGCACCAAAAAGCCATAAGAATGCACGGCATAGCGGCTGCGCCGTGCGCAAAACCAGGCGCAAAGCAGGAACAAGGGGCCGTAGAGCCCGGCCAGCCCAAACGTCAGCCAGACATCCGGCGACATCTCCAAAACCACAGGGCCCGCCACGCTCCACCCAATGACCGTCTGGTACAGCGAAGCCAGCCCGCACAGGGCAAACAGCGCGGTCAGCCCCCTGATCCCCCAGACATGCCCCGCAGGCGGCTGCGGTGCAGCGCTTTCCCCATCTGCCATTTCTTCCCTTCCCATCATCAAGCGCCCCAGCAGGCTTGTGGCAAAAGCATAATCGACGCCAGTTCAGGACTCAGGTCGATTTTTTATGCTCAATGCCTTGTGGCTGGGTTTCTTTCTGGTGGCAGCCGTGGCCGCGCTGGCGCAATGGCTGATTGGTGGTCAGGCCGAGGTTTTCTCGGCTATGGTGCAGGCCCTGTTTGCCATGGCCAAGCTCTCGGTCGAGGTGATGGTGCTGCTGTTTGGCACGCTCACGCTGTGGCTGGGTTTTTTGCGCATTGCTGAAAAAGCCGGTGTGGTGGAGTGGCTGGCCAGAATGCTAGGCCCGCTGTTTGCCAAGCTGATGCCCGAGGTGCCACGCGGCCACCCTGCGCTTGGCCTGATCACGCTGAACTTTGCTGCCAACGGCCTGGGGCTGGACAATGCGGCCACGCCCATGGGCCTCAAAGCCATGCGTGCGCTGCAGGAGCTGAACCGGCGCCCGGACACTGCGACGAACGCACAGATTCTGTTTCTGGTGCTCAACGCCTCATCGCTGACGCTGCTGCCCGTCACCATCTTCATGTACCGCATGCAACAAGGTGCGGCAGACCCGACGCTGGTGTTCCTGCCCATCTTGCTGGCCACATCGGCCTCTACGCTGGTGGGTTTGCTCAGCGTGGCCATCGTTCAGCGCCTTCCCATCTTCAGCCCCGTGGTGCTGGCCTATCTGCTGCCGGTAGCGCTGGCGCTGGGCGCGTTCATGGCGTTCTTGACCACACTCAGCGCGGCTGCGCTGGCCCATCTGTCATCGCTCATGGGCAATCTCACGCTGTTTGCACTGATCGTGCTGTTCGTGGGTCTGGGGGCCTGGAAAAAGGTCGCCGTGTACGACAGCTTTATTGAAGGCGCCAAGGAAGGCTTTGACGTGGCCAAGGGTCTGCTGCCCTATCTGGTAGCCATGCTTTGCGCCGTGGGCGTGTTCCGCGCCTCGGGGGCGCTGGAATATGTGCTGTCTGCCATTCGCTGGATCGTTGACGCCGTGGGCATGGATGCCCGCTTTGTGGATGCGCTGCCTACCGCACTGGTCAAACCGTTTTCAGGCAGTGCGGCCCGCGCCATGCTGATTGAGACCATGCAAAGCCAGGGCGTGGACAGCTTTGCCGCGCTAACTGCAGCCACGGTTCAGGGCAGCACCGAAACTACTTTTTATGTGCTGGCCGTGTACTTTGGCGCCGTTGGTATTCAGCGTGCCCGCCATGCCGTGCCCTGCGCACTCATCGCAGAGCTGGCCGGTGTGGTCGCGGCTATTGTGGTTTGCTATCAATTTTTTGGATAACTGCATTAATCGGCGCTGACTTCAGGCCGATTTCTTGCAAAAAAATGAAACCGGGTGCTGCCATGAGCTCCAACGATCTCGCACAGTTTCAAGCCTCCTGGCAGCAAGCCTGGGCAGGCCTGCAACTGCGACCGCCCCAAAGTTTGCAGCAGCAACTGCTGACCGCTTACGCCGAGCCGCAGCGCCACTATCACACCCAGCAGCATCTGGCGGAGTGCCTGACACATTTGGCATCGGCACGGCACCTGGCCCAGTACCCCGCCGAAGTAGAACTGGCCCTGTGGTTTCACGACGCTGTCTATGACGTCAAAGGCAAAGACAACGAACTGCGCAGCGCGCAATGGGCCAGCAGCGCCCTGCAGCACGCCGGAGCCAGCGATGCCATGTGCCAGCGGGTGCACGACCTCATCATGGCCACTTGCCACACGGCCAAGCCCGTGGAGGCGGATGCGGATGCGCAATTACTGGTCGATATTGACCTGGCCATTCTGGGCGCCAGCCCCGGGCGCTTTGCCGAATACGACCAGCAAGTGCGCGCCGAATATAGCTGGGTGCCTGCGCTGATCTATGGCTTCAAGCGCAAACAGGTGCTGCAAAGCTTTTTGCAGCGCCCGCAGATTTATGCCACCGCTTTTTTCCAGGAACGGCTGGAGCAGCAAGCCCGAGACAATCTGCGCCAAGTCGCATGAATCAGAACGCAGGGCCGCAGCAAGCCCCGTCATAAGCCTACAGAAACTGTCACCGTCCCGACCCCAAGCGCGACCTGCATGCGCTCACACAATGTGAAACCGGGCCTGAGCGAGTAAGCGCGAATCAGCAATTTGAGCGAGCCCGATACCGCAACGCGCAAGGAGCAACTCCAACGCTCACCGCGCACAACTGCTGGAGGTGGGAGTCATGCAATCATCGGAACGAAATCCCGGGCAGGCAGGGGGCTGGTTTACCACCCTGTTCGCCTTGGTGCTGGCATTGATCGGCCTGGTACTGCTGGGCATGGGCGTGCAACTGGCCATGCTGGGCGGCTCCTGGTACTACGTCGTGGCTGGCGCCTTGCTGCTGGTTTCGGGCGTGCTGCTGTGGCGGCGCAATACAGCGGCATTCAGCGTTTTTGCCGTCGCCTTTGTCGGCACCCTGATCTGGGCCTACTGGGAGGTCGGCGCCGCCTTCTGGCCTCTGATGCCGAGGCTTGCACCCTGGGTGGTGCTGGGCTTTGTGCTGGCACTGATTGCCGCTGCGCTGCACCCCATGCGCCGTGGGCCTGCTTACGGCGCGGCACTGGTGTTGCTGATTGCCATGGTCTGGGGCGGTATTGCCATGTTCCAGGAGCATGGCGTGATCCGCAACGCTGCCAATATGACGGCAGCACCAGCTATGGATACCGCCCAGGCCCAACAGCAGCGCTGGGAATACTACGGCCGTACACCGGGCGGCACGCGCTATGCGCCGTTTCAGCAGATCACGGCCAAAAACGTGGACCAGCTCAAAGTGGCCTGGACTTTCCGCACCGGTGATATTGCGGGCAAAGGCGCCGAAGACCAGAGCACACCCACACAGATTGGCGACACGCTCTACATCTGCACACCCTATGCAAAAGTCATAGCACTTGACGCTGACAGCGGCAAGGAGAAGTGGCGTTTTGACTCCAAGTCTGCCGACAGCAAGCTGTGGAACCGCTGCCGTGGTGTGGCCCATTACGATGCCACGGCCTACAGCCAGCGCCATCCCGAAGACGCCTTGGCCAAAACCTCGGCAGCCACAAGCAGTTGCGCACGCCGCGTTTTCATCGGCACGCCCGATGCGCGCCTGATCGCTGTGGACGCCGACAATGGCCAGCCCTGCGCGGGCTTTGGCAACAACGGCGAGGTGGACCTGAAAGTCGGCATGGGCCTTGTCCAGCCGTTTTATTACATGCCCACCTCCATGCCCACGGTGATGGGCAACCGCATCGTGCTGGGCGGCTGGGTGCAAGATGGCGCCTCCACCGACGAGCCCTCGGGCGTGGTACGCGCCTTCAGTGCCGACACTGGCGAGCTGCTCTGGGCCTGGGACCCTGACAATCCCGAAATCACCAAGCTGCCGCCGCCCGGCCAGACCTATTCGCGCACGACACCCAATGTCTGGGCACCGCCCTCGTTTGACGAAAAGCTGGGCCTGGTCTATCTGCCCACGGGCAACCAGACGCCCGACTTCTGGGGCGGACACCGCAGGCCGCTGAGCGACAAGTACAGCTCCTCCGTCGTAGCACTGGATGTGAACTCCGGCACCGTGAAATGGCATTTCCAGACCACGCGCCATGACCTGTGGGACTACGACGTGCCGTCCCAGCCAGCGCTGGTCGATTTGCCTGATGACAAGGGCGCAACGGTTCCGGCGCTGGTGCAACTGACCAAGCGCGGCCAGATCTTTGTGCTCAACCGCGCTACGGGCGAGCCCATTGCCAAGGTGGAAGACAAGCCCGTGCCGACCAATGTGGCCAAGGGCGACCGCGCATCGCCCACCCAGCCCTATTCCACGGGCATGCCAGCCATTGGCGCCGAGCCTTTGACCGAGGCCTCGATGTGGGGCGCCACCTTCTTTGACCAGCTGGCCTGCCGCATCGCCTTCAAGAAAATGCGCTACGAGGGCGACTTCACCCTGCCCAATGAGGATGGACGCTCGCTGCAGTTCCCCGGCAACTACGGCGGCTTCAACTGGGGCAGCGCAGCGATTGACGAGCACAACGGCATCCTCTACGCCAACAGCATGCGCATGCCGATGTGGATTCAGTTCATCCCCCGCGCTCAGGCCGACGACCCCAATGCCCCCGGCGGCCACGACGGTCTGCATGTGCAGGCAGGCACGCCCTATGGCGCGATCAAGGGCACGTTCATGTCGCCCCTGGGCATTCCCTGCCACGCACCGCCTTATGGGGAAATCTCGGCCATCGACCTGCGCAGCAAGAGCATCGTCTGGAAAAAGCCGCTGGGCACGGTGCAGGACACCGAGCTGCCGCTGGGCGTCAAGGGCACATTGCCCATCCCCATTGGTGTGCCCGTGATGGGCGGCCCCATGGTGACCGCTGGCGGCGTGGTGTTTGTGGGCGGCAGCTATGACTACTATCTGCGTGCGCTGGATGCCACCAGCGGCAAGGAGCTGTGGAAGGCCCGCCTGCCCGTGGGCGGCCAGGCCACGCCCATGACTTTTGTCTCGCCCAAGAGCGGCAAGCAGATGGTGGTTCTGGCCGCAGGTGGCCAGCGCAACTCGCCTGACCGAGGTGACTACATCATTGCTTACGCACTGCCAGACAAGTAAGCAGCAGCTACAAAGAAAGAAGCCCGGTTCAACCGGGCTTCTTTATGGGCAGCGTGGAGCCTCAAACCTCGGGCACGATGCCATCGGCATAGTCATACAGCTCGCCCAGAATTTCCTCGGCGCGCTCGTCGGCGGTTTCAGACAGGGCATCAATCATGGCAAACATCTGCTCTGCCGTGCGGGCGCCGCCAGCGCCTTCAATCAGGCAGGCGGCGCGGTGGTCCTGCCAGCGCTGCTGCTCGTCGGCGCTCAGCGTCATGGGGAAATTGCGCGCGCGGTAGCGCCAGACCAGCTCGGTCAGGCGGGCATCGTCAAAGCCGGTCTTGTCCAGCGCCAGCTCCTGGGGTGAGAGGCGTTTGACGCGCTCCAGGCGGCGGCGGTCTTCGTTGCCGACAAAGCCGCCGTACAGGTCCTGATCGGCATCCAGCGGCGCACCGGCTTCGCGGGTGAACACGGCCTTCCACTGCGCGCTCATATCCGGCAGGTCGCGGGCAATGGCGGCGTGCTGCAGGCATTGCTCCATGTTCACGCCCCATTTTTCGGCCATGGCGGGGCTCAGCGTCTTGAGACTGCCCACCACCATGGGCGATTTGTTGACGTGAATATTCTTGACCGGCAGGCGCGTGACGCCTTCGGGCATATCTGCCTGACGGGTAAACAGGCGCAGGCGCAGGTCTTCGATGCTGATGCCTGCCAGCTCGGACGGGTCTGCCGCCAGATCCCAGCAGATGACTTCGTTCTTGTTGGTCGGGTGCGTGGCCAGCG
The DNA here is from genome assembly GCF_019186805.1 of Comamonas fluminis. Lineage (NCBI taxonomy): Bacteria > Pseudomonadati > Pseudomonadota > Betaproteobacteria > Burkholderiales > Comamonadaceae > Comamonas > Comamonas fluminis. The sequence continues at coordinate 2,718,084 of NZ_CP066783.1, forward strand.
GCCACATCACGGCCAGGCAGCCACGTGCAGGGTTAATCATGCCGGTGACATGCAGAAACGGGCGCGCATGCTCCTGCGTGGTCGGCAGGCCCATTTCGCGCAGGGCCCCGTCTTTCTTGTGCAGGCCAAAGGCAAAGTCAAACAGCCGGGGCTGCTTGCTGCGAATCAGCCGCGCCAGCCCGATGGTGGCGCGCACGTCGCTGAGGGCATCGTGGGCCTGCTCGTGCAGCAGGCCGTTGGCGCGGGCCAGGTCTTCCAGCTTGAAGCTGGGGGAGCCGTCTTCCTTGACGGGCCAGTTGATGCCATCCGGGCGCAGCGCATAGACCATGCGCACGACATCGAGCAAATCCCAGCGGCCACAGCCGTTCTGCCACTCACGGGCATAGGGGTCAGTGAGGTTGCGCCAGAGCATGAAGCGCGTGACCTCGTCGTCAAAGCGAATGGTGTTGTAGCCCACGCCCACAGTGCCAGCCTGGGCCAGTTCCGCTTCAATCAGGGCTGCGAACTCATGCTCGGGCACGCCTTCCTGCAGCGCACGCTGAGGCGTAATGCCGGTAATCAGGCAGGCCTGCGGGTCAGGCAGGTAGTCATTGGCGGGCTGGCAGTACCACATGACGGGCTCGCCAATCTCGTTGAGCTCGGCATCCGTGCGTATGCCCGCAAACTGCGCCGGGCGGTCATAGCGCGGCTGGGCGCCAAAGGTTTCGTAGTCGTGCCAGAAGAAGGTATGAGCCATGGGCTGGAAGTATGCCTGCGAAGACCGCCCCATCTGAAATAGTCAGCAAATCAGCCTCTACCCCAATGCCAAATTGCGCTTGCAGCTATCAAAACAGGGGCAGCTGGCACATCTATGCTGCTGCAGCCAGCGCCATCAGCGTCTGCCCCACATCGGCTTCGACCTTGAACTCCAGCAGCGCATCGGCCCGCGTCACGCCCTGGTTGATGGCCGCAATGCTTTTGCCCTGCTCTTGTGCCGCCAGCGCAAAGCGGTAGCCCGAGTACACCATCAGCGATGAGCCAACAATCAGCAAAGCTTCAGCACGGCCCATGGCCTCCATGCAGCGCTGCACCCGCTCACGCGGCACAGATTCGCCATAGAACACCACATCGGGCTTGAGCACGCCAGTGCTGCAGTGCGGGCAGCTTGGCACCTGAAACGCGCTGAAATCGCGCCCTTCCAGATCGGCATCGCCATCCGGCGCGGGGGCTGCGTAGAGCTGCGCCCATGCGGGGTTGAGTGCCAGCAGTTGCTGCTGCAGATCAGCCCGCGCCAGGGTGTGGCCGCAAGCCATGCAGCGCACGGTGTCGATGCGGCCATGCAAATCCACCACGCTCTGACTGCCTGCTGCGCTGTGCAGGCCGTCCACGTTCTGGGTTATCAGCAATTCCAGCCAACCGCCCTGCTCCAGCAGCGCCAGCGCCCGGTGGGCCGTGCCGGGCTGGGCCTGACCCATGACCCGCCAACCCAGCATGGAGCGCGCCCAGTAGCGCTGGCGCACCAGCGCGTCACCCATGAAGGCCTGATAGGTGACGGGCTGGGGCCGCTTCCACTGCCCGCTGGCGTCGCGGTAGTCGGGAATGCCGACTTCCGTGCTGCAGCCAGCACCGGTGATGACGACGACCCGCGGGTGTTCGTGCAGCCAGTCCGCGAGGCGCTGGCCCTGAAGTGATTCGGAAAGCTTCATCAAAGCAAGGGGGATGTGAGGCGGGCCGCAGAGTCAAAGACGCGGCGAAAAAAGCGCTTTTCGCTCTTGTAGGGCACGGCCAGGGAGTTTTTCAGATCGGCCAGAAACTGCTGGGCCAGCGCCTGGTTCAGATCAGGCCCATAGCCCATGACGCAGACTTCGTAATTGAGAAAGAAGCTGCGGTAGTCAAAATTGGCTGTGCCGATGATGGCCAGATTGTCATCCACTGCCAGCGTCTTGGAGTGCAGCATGCTGGCCTCGTATTCATAAACGCGCACACCGCAGCGAATCAGCTCATCAAAATAGGAGCGCGCAGCGGCCGTCACCAGTGCGGAATCGGACTTTTTGGGCACCAGAATGCGCACATCCACACCGCGCAGCGAGGCATTGGTGAGCGCGGCCAGCGCAGCCTCGGTGGGCACAAAGTATGGCGTTGTGAGCCAGATGCGCTTTTCCGCCGCGTTGATGGCAGCCAGATAGGCGCGATAAATGGCATCCAGCCGGTTGTCCGGCCCGGACGTCACCACCTGCATCAGCTTGTTGCCGTCATCGCAGTCCGGCAACCATTCCTCCAGCTTTTCTGGCAACTGGCGCGGGTTGTGGTCGTTGGCATAGGCCCAGTCTTCCATGAACACCGTCTGCAGCCAGCCCACAATGGCGCCTTCCATCTGCAGGTGCACATCGTGATAAGCATCCGCGCAGATGCGTTCGTTTTCCTCATCGGTCACATTCACGCCACCGGTAAAGCCCACCTTGCCATCGCAGACCAGAATCTTGCGGTGGGTGCGAAAGTTGATCACGGGGCGCAGGCGGCGGCCAATCTTGGCATCGTGAAAGCGGGCCACCTCGGCCCCGGCATCCAGCAAGGGCTTGAGAAACTTGCGCCCCAGTTTTTTGGAGCCCAGCGCATCCACCAGCAGGCGCACCTGCACGCCCTGTCGGGCTTTCTCGGCCAGCAGGTCGCGCAGCGCCGTGCCGGTCACATCCGGCTCATAGATGTAGTACTCCAGGTGCACATGGTGAGTGGCGGCACGCACAGCCTCGGTGATGGCGTCAAAGGTCGCAGCCCCGCCCACCAGCAGGCGCATGCCGGTGGCGCTGCAGACGGGGAACTCGCTGGCCGCTGCGACGAGTTGCGCCACCTGATGCAGACGCACATAGTCCTGCGGCAGGCGCTCTCTGATGCGCTGGGTGCTGGCACGCAGGCGCGAACGCTTTCTTGAACGCAGGCGCTTGATGCGCTGGCGCTTCATGCGCTGCGGCCCGAAGTAGTAATAGACCACCAGCCCCACCACAGGCAGCGCAGCCATGGACAGCAGCCAGCTCAGGGTAGCCACGGGCTGGCTGCGCTGCAGCAAAATCCAGACGCTGACCACGACGATGTACACCGACCATCCGATGGACAGCCAGAGCTTTACATGCTCCTGATCGAGCTGGCTTGCAATCCAATCCAATTTCCACCTCCTGCGGCATCCGTTCGACGCCACGCCATCATGCCCAAACCGTGTGGATGCTGCATGGCAGAGGCCATCGCGGAACCTATGCGGCACCACAAGGCATAAATGCTAACAAACATACTCATATTGATTAAAAAGAGTATATTTAGAAGCATGGATTCAGATCTCATCAGTACCCTCGCCCAAGCGCGCAAGGCCGCCCGCATCACCCAGGCCGATCTGGCTGCCCGCGCCGGTCTGTCGCGCATGGCCGTGCAGCGCACGGAAACCGGCGATGTGGACCCCCGTTTTTCCACCTTGCAGGAAATGGCACGCGTGCTGGAAATGGACTTGATTGCCGTACCGTCTGCACTGCGTGCCGAGCTACAGGCCTTCATCCAGTCCGGCGGCAAATTTCTGGCCCAGCCCGAGGGCGCGGACGCCCCACCCTCGATTGTTGACAAGCTCTAAGCTTCCACCATGAGCACCGCCATCCGCTACCTGCGCCTTTTCATGCACCGCCCTGCATCGCAAGGCGGCGGGCGGCGGGGCATTGGCTACCTCTCTCAATATGGCGACATTCTGCGGCTGTCTTTTGATCCAGACTACATCGAAGACGCACAGCGCCCCACCCTGTCGCTGAGCTACACGGGCGAAAACGAAGCCGCGACGCGGCAGATTCTGGCTTCCATGCGCGATGCGCGGCTGGTGCGCACCGATGGTCGCTGGCCCACCTACTTTCAAAACCTGCTGCCCGAGGGCCATAACCGTGACCGCCTGGCAGCCGAGCGCGGCTGCGCACCCGATGACGAATTCGAACTGCTGGCCGCCGCTGGCCGCGACCTGATGGGCGCGCTGGAAGTGGAACCCGTGCCACTGCAGCAAGGCATTCCAGACACCGTGCGCCACTGGCACACCACACAAGGGCTGGATGTGCTGGAGCCCGGCTTTGTGGAATATCCGGTCGAAGACGCCGCATCCCTGCCCGGCGTGGTGACCAAGTTCAGCGCCGTGCACAACGGCCGCCGCTACACCATTCACCGCCAGGGCCAGGCAGGCAGCACCATTCTGAAGCTGCCCACCATCGCCCACCCCGATCTGGTGGCCAACGAATTCATGGGCTACCAGCTATGCCAGGCATTGCAGCTGAACTGCGCCAGCGCCCGCATCATCAGCCGCGCCGAGGCAGAGCTGCCCGGGCACATCCCGTTTGAGCAAATCCTGGCCGTGGACCGTTTTGACCACCTTGCAGGCGGCGAACGGGTGCACATGGAAGAGTTCAACCAGGTGCTGGGCTATGCACCCCGGCACAAATACGGCCAGCGCAACCCCGCCCGCCCCCTGCAGGACTGGGCCACCATGCTGCGCGTGCTCAACCGCCTGAGCACCCAGCCCGTGCAGGACACGCGGGAGTTTTTGGCCCGCATGCTGGCCTTCACCCTGATGGGCAACACCGACGCCCACCTCAAGAACTGGGCACTGATCTACCCCGATGGCCGCCACCCGCAACTCGCCCCGGTGTACGACCCGGTGTGCATTGCCGCCTTTTTGCAAAATGCCCCGGCTGGGCAGTACGCCGTCAACCGCGCCATTGATGCCCAGCTCAGCCGCCTGAGCTGGGACGATATGCGCGCCCTGATGCAAGCGGCCGGGCTGCTGCGCATTCCGCGCCACATCAGCCTGCTGCGCGATCTGGTCAAGCAAGCCAAAGCGGCCTGGCCTGCCCTGCTTCAGGATGCGCCGCCTGCCATGCGCAGCGCCATTGAAGGCAGATTGCAGGGCTCGGTGCTGCTGGCGAACTAAGCTAATTCAAAAACACGTTCTTACGGATATTTAATACTCTGACACCTTTTGTTCAGAGACAATCAGGCCAGATTGTTGAAAGGCAGACAGGGGATAGAGCGATGGCAATTCACACTTGGGATTACGAGCCGCAAGCGCTGGAGGTCAATGTCAGCGAACTGCTGCTGGCCACCGCCGATCAGAGCGATGATCTGATTGACGAGAACGTGCGCCAGGTCCTCCATGACCTTCGTGAACATCTGGGCATGGAGGTGATTTTTGTCTCGGAAATCCGTGATGGCCAACGCATGTTCAAGCATGTGGACACGGCACCCGGCAAGGAGCTGATAGCCACGGGTGGCGGCAGCTCGCTGGAAGAGTCTTTTTGCCAGTGTGTGCTTGATGGCCGCCTGCCCCGCCTGGTTCAGGATGCCGCAACCCACCCCGCATTCACCCAGTTGCCAGCTACCCCGTTCAGGGTAGGCGCACACCTGAGCACGCCCATTGTGCTGGCCAATGGCAAGGTCTATGGCACGCTGTGCTGCTTTAGCCAGACCGGCGATGAAAGCCTGACCGAACGTGATCTGCACAAGCTCGAATGCGTGGCCAAAATCACCGCCAAGCGCATCGACATCAAGCAAGCGCGCGAGCTGCAGGAGCAGCTCGCAAAATGGGAACTGCAGCCCATGGACGAGAAAAAACCGCTGCCTGCCGGCTTTTCCTCGCACATCAAACGCTGACACCTACGGCCACGCAGGCCGGGCTCAGACCGCTACACAGACCTGGCGCTGCTCTCCCAGCCCATCGGCGCCAAGGCGCATCACATCACCTGGCTTGAGAAAGATGGGCGCTGGCTTCTGACCCAGGCCAACACCTGCGGGCGTGCCGGTCAGAATCACATCGCCCGGCTCCAGCGTCATGAACTGGCTGATATAGCTGACCACTGTGGGCACGCCAAAGATGAAGTTGCTGGTGTTGCCGCTCTGCATGCGCTGGCCATTGACTTCCAGCCACAGTGCAATGCGGTGCGGATCGGGCACTTCATCGGCCGTCACCAGCCAGGGGCCAAGGGGCGCGAACGTGTCGTGGCTCTTGCCCTTGTCCCAGGTGCCGCCGCGCTCCATCTGCCAGGCACGCTCGCTCACATCATTGGCCAGCACATAGCCCGCCACATGGGCCAGCGCATCGGCTTCGCTCACCCGCGTGGCACGCTCGCCAATGACGATGCCCAGCTCCACTTCCCAATCCACCTTGCTGGAGCCCGGTGGAATCTGCACTGCATCGCAGGGGCCGCTGATGGCAGTGACCGCCTTCATGAACAGCACAGGCTCGGCTGGCGTAGCCGCTCCCGTCTCTGCGGCGTGGTCGGCATAGTTCAGCCCCACACAGACGATCTTGCCCACCGCCGCCAAAGGGCAACCCAGGCGGGGGGCTCCTTCCACCACCGGCAGGCTGTCCAGGTTCTGCTTGCGCAGTTGCTGCAGCTTTTGCGTGCTCAATGCGCGCCCTGTCCAGTCGGGCACCAGTCTTGATGCATCGCGCAGCACGCCCTGCGGGTCCAGCAAACCCGGCTTTTCTTCTCCTGCAACTCCGTAGCGAACCAGCTTCATCCATGTCTCCTTGTGTTTTGAGGAAGGCCCAGCCATCACCGCCACTCATGCAGCTATGAGTTCCAGCGATGGCTGATATGGCGTTTCAGCCATATCCAGCACTTGTTAATCAATTCATAATTTATAGCAGCTTGCGCACCATTCAAGCGCATATCCGCTTATTCGATGCATGAAACCCGCTCCTGACTTGCCGATGCCGCAAACCCGCCCACGCCCACGTCACCTGCGCGAGCTTTTCTGGTCGCTGACTTTTCTGGCGCTGCAGGGCTTTGGCGGTGTGCTGGCCGTGGTTCAAAGAGAGCTGGTGGAAAAACGCCAGTGGCTGAGCAATGAGGAATTCATGGAGGACTGGGCCGTCGCCCAGATCATGCCCGGCCCCAATGTGGTGAACCTGTCCATCATGCTGGGCGAGCGCTATTTCGGCTGGCGCGGCGCCATCGTGGGGCTGTGCGGCATGCTGGCTTTTCCCATGCTGGTGGTCATCAGTCTCACGCTGGTGTATTCGCAGTTTGCCGGCAACCCCGCCGTAGCAGGCGCACTGCGCGGCATGGGCGCCGTGGCGGCAGGGCTGGTCGCCGGCATGGGGCTGAAGCTGGCGCAATCGCTGCGCAAGCACCCGCTGGGCAAGTGGTATTGCGCAGGCCTTGCCATTGCAGCCTTTGTGCTGGTGGCCGTGCTGCGCCTGCCTCTGTTCTGGGCCCTGCTGCTGGTGGGCGGCACAGGCTGCGTGCTGACCTACCGGAGGCTGGCCGCATGAACACGCTGCTGATTGATCTGCAGGCCCTGGACTGGCTGCACCTGTTTGCCTACTTTCTTTCCCTGTCCCTGATGGCCGTGGGCGGCGCCATTGCCACCGCGCCCGATATGCACCGCTTTCTGGTGGACGGCCAGCACTGGCTGACTGATGCCCAGTTCACCAGCTCCATCGCCATTGCTCAGGCTGCGCCCGGCCCGAACGTGCTTTTTATCGCCCTGCTGGGCTGGAATGTGGGCTTGAACGCTGGCGGCGGCAGCGGCCCCATGGCCTGGTCTCTGGGTGCGCTGGGCGTTGCCGCATGCATGGTGGGTATTTTGCTGCCCAGCTCACTGCTGACCTGGCAGGCCGCCCGCTGGGGCCAGCGCAATCGTGACAAACGCGGCGTGCGCGCCTTCAAGCAGGGCATGGCACCGCTGGTCATTGGCCTGCTGCTGGCCACGGGCTGGCTGCTGGGCAGCGCCAGCGGCAATCCGGCCAGGGACTGGCGCCTGTGGCTGCTCAGTCTGATTTGCGCCATGCTGGTGTGGCGCACCCGCATTCATCTGCTGTGGCTGCTGGGCGCTGGCGCTTTGCTGGGAGCACTGGGCTGGGTTTGATCAGGCGTGAGCCTGCCTTGGACAGACATCCATCATTTGGGCCATGGCTTGCGGTATAAAAACGCATCCGTATCAAGGAGAGCAAGATGTCCGAAGCCAGCACCACATCTGCCGCCGTGGGAAGCCATAAGCATGACCTGCTCATCACCCGCTTGATTCCCGTCAACCCCGCAACGCTCTACCGCTGCTGGACGGAGGCCGAGCTGCTCAAGCAATGGTTTGTACCCCGCCCCTGGACAGTGGCACGGGCCGAGCTCGATGTCCGCCCTGGCGGCCAGTGCCTGGTCGTCATGCAAGACCCCGATGGCCAGGAGTTTCCTAACCCCGGCGTCTATCTGGAAGTGGTTGCCAATCGGCGGCTGGTGTTTACCGATGCCTATACCGCCGGGTGGAATCCCGCAGCCAAGCCCTTTATGACGGCCATCATCAGCTTCGAGCCTGAGGCCGGACAGACGCGCTATACCGCTTGCGCCAGACACTGGAGCCAGGAAGCCCGCGAGCAGCATCTGGCCATGGGATTTGAAAGCGGCTGGAACACCTGTGCCGACCAGCTCCAGGCACTGGCTGCCACATTGCCTGCATGACAGCCGTGTGCGAAATCATTGAAAGCCATCAAAAAAGATAGCTTTCAGCGCTTATGCATCAAGGACTACAGGCCATTATTCCTGCAATTCATGCCTGCATAATCTGCGGCAAAGCCAGAGCCGAAGGCTGCTGAATGAGGCAGTCCGCCACTGCATCCAGCTCAGTGGCCTGCGGGTTGATGATGACCACCCGGGCCCCGGCACGACGCGCCAGCTTCGCCAAGCCTGCCGCAGGATAGACGGCCCCCGAGGTTCCCACCACCAGCATCAGGCTGCAATGTTCGGCCGCCTCCTCCGCCTGCGCCCAGACACCCATGGGAAGTGACTCGCCAAACCACACCACCGCCGGACGCAGCAAATTGCCGCAGGCAGGGCAAAAAGGTGGCTCCCCCGCAGAAGGCCGCGCAAGGTCGCAGTCTGCGCAGCGGCGGTTAAGCCAGCGGTTTTTCATCAGCTCGCCATGCAGATTCAGCACGCCTGCGCTACCAGCCCGCTCATGCAGTCCATCCACATTCTGGGTCACCAGGGTCATGCGCTGTGCATGACGGGCTGACCACTGTGCCAGCGCCCTATGCCCGGCGTTGGGATCAACCTGTGCAACACGCTCGCGCCGGTGCTGGTACCAGCGCCAGACATGGGCCGGGTCGCGGCGGTAGCCGGCTTCGCTGGCCATGTCTTCGGGCTTGAATTGCGCCCAGTAGCCCGATGCATCATCACGAAACGTGGGAATGCCGGACTCGGCACTCACCCCGGCGCCCGTCAGCACGCACACACGACTGGCCTGATCCACCCACTGCCTTACTCGTTCCAGCTCTTGTTCCATCTGCTGCATTCAACGCTGCCTGTCTCTTCAATGACTCAATATATTTTTCGGAGAACCCTGCCGACCAATTTTTCACCCGCCCGCAATACCCCTACACTGTTGTCAGCAGCAATGCTTTGACGCAACTCATAACTCTTTTCGACATGACCGTCTCGGACCTGACGCAGAACATGGGGGCCGCCGCACTGCCTTGGGGCCTGATTGGCCTGGAGCAGTGGCAACTGGACTTTGCCAATCCTGCACTGCAAACCTATCTGCGTCAGCAACTGATGCCACACAAGCTGACTTTGCCGCTGCATGAGCCTTTGATGCAGGCCGCCGAGCAATGTCTGAAAAGCCATCAGGAAGTCACAGCCAGCCTGCCCGGCAGCGGTGATGTCTGGCATTTCAGCCCGGTATTGAGCCACGGCACCACCACCGCATTGCAATGCTATGTGCTGCGCGGCAACCCGCCAGCCCCATCCACTGCCGCCGTGAGCCACACGGACCGGTTCGAGGTTTTTCTGGATCACCTGCCCTACCACGTCTGGATTGCCACGCCTCATGGCGAGCTGACATGGCTGAACCGCGCCCTGACCCAATATGCCTACAACCATGCGCAGCACCTGGATCTGAGTGAAGGTGTCTGGATCGATCTGATCCACCCGGATGACATGGGCACGCTCAATGCCAGCCTGACCAAGGCGCTGATTACCGAGCAGCCCACTGGCTACCGATTGCGCATCAAGCAGCATCAGGGCCAGTATCACTGGTTCTTTGCCACCATGGCACCCGTAAAAAGTGCGCAGGGCCAGACGCTGTACTGGGTAGGCTCGAACACGAATATCGATACCGTCAAACAGTCCGAAGACCGGCTGCGTGAAGAAATGAGCCAGCTGCAGCAGGAGCTGCAGCGCAGCCACAACCAGCTGGAACAGGCGCAGAGCCATCTGGCGCAGTTGCAGAAGCTGGACATCGTCACCCAGCTTTCGGCCGGCGTTGCCCACGATATGAACAATCTGCTGTTCATCACGGGCTTGCATGCAGGCCTGCTGGAAAAAAAGCTGGTGGAGCCTGCCCACCGCGAGCATCTGGAAGTCATTCACGACACCATCCGCAAGGCGGGCAAGCTGGCCTCTCAGCTCACCGGGTTCAGCAGCCGCAAGCCCATGGCTCCCAGCACCATCGATCCCGGCCGGCTGATAGGCGAGATGGAGCTGCTGCTGAACAAGGCCGTGGGCAAAGAGGTGGATCTGCAGATTCAGCTGGCCGCCGATCTGTGGCCCATTCATGTGGACCGCATGTATTTCGAGAACTCGCTGCTCAATCTGTGCATCAACGCGCGCGATGCCACAAATGGTCAGGGCCTGATCGTTCTGAGGGCAGAAAACGTCGTGCTGCAGCGCGGCGACCATGTTCTGATCAGCGTGACCGATGACGGCTGCGGCATGGATGACAGCACGCTGGCGCGCATTTTCGAGATGTTCTTTACCACCAAAGCGCCCGGCAAAGGCGCAGGGCTGGGCCTGCCTATGGTGAAAAATTTTCTCAACCATGCTGGCGGCCTGCTGGAAGTGAGCTCCACACCAGGTGAAGGCAGTTGCTTTCGCCTGTACTTTCCCCGCTCAGGCGCAAGCGCTGAAAGCGAGCCTGTCGAGCAGGAACTGGCCACTGGCGCCGCCGACGAGACCATCTTGCTCATCGAGCATGACCTGGAAGTTCGCAACGCCATGGCACAGGTGCTGTATGAGCTGGGCTATCAAGTCACCACCGCCTACCGCCCGGAAGTAGCGCTGCGCTATCTCAGCAGCGGGCTCAAGGCCGACCTCATCATCTCCACTGCGCGCATGCCCGGCGCACTGTCAGTTCAGGAGATGGACCTGCGGCTTCAGGCCGAGGGAAGGCATATCCCCATCCTGCTGACCAGCAGCCAAAGCAGCGACCCGCAAAGTGACCTGGCCCAAAGCCCCTACCCCCTGCTGTTCAAGCCTGTTTCCATGCCCGACCTGGCCCAGGCTGTACGCCGGGTGCTTGATGCAGTGACGCACTAGAGTCTGTTGAGAATTGAGCAAGGTCGCGAAGGATTCTGGCCTAAATCTCAACAGACCCTAGCTCTTCGCAGTCACCGCCGTATTCCATGAACTGGCCCGCTGCTCCCAGGTTTCTGGCGTCTGGGGCTTGACAAACAGCGCCAGCACATCGGGCGCGGTTTTGCGCACTGCCGCCTCAATGCGCTCTATGCACTGCTCAATTTCGGGCACCGTCATGCTGTCATCAAATTCGGCGCTCAATGTGGCCAGCACCTCGTGCGGGCCCAGTTGCGTGGTCAGAACGCCGTTGACGGCCAGAATTCCGGGCTCATCATAGGCCGCCCGCACAATGGCGCGGCGCACCGACAGGGTGGCGGCTTCGCCCATCAGCAGGCCCTTGGTTTCACGGGCCAGCAAAAAGGCGGTGCCCGCCAGTACCAGGCCAATCAGTATCGAGGCCAGCCCATCAAGCTGGGGCATGTCAAAGAACTGGCTTCCAGCCACGCCCAGCAGCGCAATCAGCAGACCGATCAGCGCAGCACTGTCTTCAAACAGCACGACAAAGGTCGTCGGGTCCTTGCTGTCACGCACCGCTTTCATGGTTTCCGTCATGCCCTTGGCGTGTTTGAACTCGCGCCATGCCACCCGCCACGACAGGCCCTCAAACAGCATGGACGCAACCAGCACGATGTAGTTGACCATGGGCTTTTCCATGGGTTCGGGGTGGCGCAAATGGTGCACGCCCTGATAGATGGAAACGCAGGCGCCCAGCGCAAACACCAGCAAGGCCACGATAAAGCACCAGAAGTACAGCTCGCGCCCGTAGCCAAAGGGGTGCGATTCATCACGCGGGCGGCTGGCGCGTTTCATGCCGTAGAGCAGCAGCACTTCGTTGCCGGTATCCACCAGCGAGTGAACGCCTTCGCTGAGCATGGCGGAACTACCCGTGATGAACGCCGCAATGAACTTGACCACGGCCACGGCCAGATTGCCGGCCAGCGCGGCATAGACCACGGTGCGGGATGATTCGATGTTTTTGCTTGCCATAAAAAAAGGCGCCTCCTGCCTTTGCAGTTGCGCCTTCTAGGCTAGGTCAGAAAATCAGGCCTTGACCGAGGCAGTCGCCGCCAAACGCTGACGGAGAGCTTCGTACAAGCACACGCCGCTGGCCACAGACACGTTCAGGCTTTCCACCGCGCCCTGCATGGGGATGCTGACCAGCGCATCGCAGGTCTTGCGGGTGAGCTGGCGCATGCCGTCGCCCTCGGCGCCCAGCACCAGGGCAGTAGGGCCGGTCAAATCCATCTGATAAAGATGCTTGTCGGCGTCGCCGCTGGTACCAATGATCCAGATGCCACGGTCCTTGAGTTCCTTGAGCGTGCGCGCCAGGTTGGTGACCATGAAGTAAGGCACGGTCTCTGCGGCGCCGCTGGCCACCTTGGCCACGGTGGCGTTGATGCCGGCCGCATGGTCCTTGGGGGCGATCACGGCGTGCACGCCAGCGCCATCGGCCACACGCAGACAGGCGCCCAGGTTGTGGGGATCGGTCACACCGTCCAGCACCAGCAGCAGCGGAGACTTGACGCCAGATTCCTCCAGATCGTCCAGCAGCTCATCGAGTGTGCGGGTGTCCTTGACCTCTTCCACACGTGCAGCCACGCCCTGGTGACCGTGAGAGCCCGCCAGCTTGGCGATGCGCATGGCATCGGCTTCAATCAGGCGAACTCCGGCCTCCTTGGCACGCTCAATGAACTGGCGCATGCGCGCATCGCGGCGCGTAGCCTCGAAATAGACTTCGACGATGGATTGGGGGGCGGTCTTCAGACGCACGCCGACGGCGTGAAAGCCGAAAAGAACTTTGGGGGACGACATGGGGCGACATTATCCCGGCCTTTTGCGCCGCCTTGCTGCGCCTGGGGCCATGTCTGGGCTGGCGACTGTGTTTTTACCAAGCCGCTAAACTGCCCGTCCTTCGGGGCGCAGTCATCGTGCCAGTGCTGCCTCGATCAGGCAGCCTTGCGCCCGCCTGGTCGCCCGATGCTGCTGGTGCCCTCCAACTAACCCGGATCCTGCACCTGCAATGAACGCAATGCCTGGCTTACCCAGCCGGGCATCTCATTAGCACTTACCGGTTCCCTGCATGTTCAAAGCCCTGCTTGATTGGTTCAACCGCACCAGCCTGGTGCTGCAGATTATTGTCGCCCTGGTTCTGGGCGGCCTTGTCGCCTGGCTGCTGCCTTCTGCGGCCCCCTCCGTATCCCTGCTGGGCACGCTGTTCATCGCGGCCCTCAAGGCCGTTGCGCCTCTGCTGGTGTTTCTGCTGGTCATGGCGGCCATCGGCAGCCACCGCCCGGGCCAGGAAACCCAGATCAAGCCAGTGCTGGCCCTGTACGTGATCGGCACCCTGGCCGCTGCCTGCGTGGCAGTGGCCGCCAGCGCGCTGTTTCCCTCGGTCATTCACTTCAAGGAAGCGCCCAATGTGCAAAGCGTGCCCGGCGAGATCAGCCAGGTGCTGGTTTCCGTGCTCAAAAGCGCTTTTGACAACCCCGTCAATGCACTGATGAATGCCAACTACATCGGCATTTTGGTCTGGGCGATTGCGCTGGGCGTGGCGCTGCGCCATGCCAGCCCCACCACCCGCACCATGGTGGAAGACTTCGGTCAGGCTATCACCCTGGTCATTCAGTTCGTGATTCGCCTTGCGCCGCTGGGCATTTTTGGCCTGGTGGTAGCCACCTTCTCCACGGGCGGTCTGGATGCCCTCAAGGACTATGCGCACCTGCTGGCCGTGCTGGTAGGCTGCATGGTGTTTGTGGCGCTGGTGGTCAACCCCATCATTGTCTGGACACAGACCCGCCGCAACCCCTACCCGCTGGTACTGACCTGCCTGCGCGAGAGTGCGGTCACGGCCTTCTTCACCCGCAGCTCGGGCGCGAACATTCCCGTGAACCTGGCACTGGCCCAGAAGCTCAAGCTCGACGAGAACACCTACAGCATCTCCATCCCGCTGGGCGCCACCATCAATATGGCAGGCGCGGCCATCACCATCAGCGTGCTGACACTGGCTGCGGCCCACACGCTGAACATCTCGGTGGACATTCCCACCGCCATCCTGCTGTGCGTGGTGTCTTCCGTCTGTGCCTGCGGCGCTTCGGGCGTGCCCGGCGGCTCGCTGCTGCTGATTCCGCTGGCCTGCAGCCTGTTCAACATTCCCAACGATGTCGCCATGCAGGTGGTGGGCGTGGGCTATGTGATTGGCGTGATTCAGGACTCGACCGAAACCGCCCTCAACTCCTCCACCGACGTGCTGTTCACCGCCGCAGCCTGCCGCGCTGCCGAGCGCAAGGCGGGGCTGGAAGTGCCTCGCGTCTGAAGAAACTCTTGTTTTTATAGCTGCAAGCGCTTATTCAATAAGCGCTTGAACCCAAAAAGGCCTGTCATTTTTACAGGCCTTTTTTTATTTCAGATGGCTCGCCCTGCTTCGATGGTGATGCTTCGGTCGCACTGGGCCGCAATGCTGCGGTCATGGGTCACCAGAATCAGGGTGGTGCCGCGCTCGCGGTTCAGGGCGAACATCAAATCCATGATGGTCTGGCCCGTCGCAAAGTCCAGACTGCCCGTGGGCTCGTCGGCCAGCAGCACCGCAGGCTCCACCACAAAGGCACGGGCCAGCGCCACGCGCTGCTGCTCGCCCCCCGACATCAGCTTGGGATAGTGGTTCAGGCGCTGGCCCAGGCCTACGCGCTCCATCATCTGCGTGGCGCGGGCACGTGCATCGCGTGCGCCGGCCAGCTCCAGCGGCAGCATCACGTTCTCCAGTGCTGTGAGGTTGCCCAGCAGCTGAAAGCTCTGGAACACAAAACCCATCTTCTGCGCCCGCAGTGCGGCGCGGTCGTCTTCGCTCAGGGCAAACAAGTCCTGCCCCTGCAATCGCACCGTGCCACGACTGGGCGTATCCAGCCCCGCCAGTATGGACAGCAGCGTGCTTTTGCCAGAGCCAGACGCGCCCACAATCGCCACGGTTTCCCCTTCCCGGAATTGCAAGTCAATATCTCGCAAAATATCCAGCACGCCCGTGGAGTCCTGAACGGATTTGGCGAGGCTCTCAACGGTGATCAAAAAGGGGGTGGAAGTGTCTGGCATGAATCAATCGAGCAACGCAAAGATGGGAAAAGACCGCCGCCACTTTATCGCGCTTGCCCTGGCGCTGGGAATTTCGGGGCCTTGGGGCGCTGTCAATGCGCAGAACAAGACGGGGCCAGTGCTGGTGCTGGGTGACTCGCTGAGCGCCGAATACGGCCTGAACCGTGGCAAAGGCTGGGTCAAGCTGCTGGAGCAACGCCTGCAGGAGCAAAAGAATCCGCGCGCCGTGGTCAATGCCAGCATCAGCGGCGACACCACCTCGGGCGGACGCGCTCGCCTGCCTGCGCTGCTGAGCCAGCACAAGCCATCCATCGTGATTCTGGAGCTGGGCGGCAATGACGCCCTGCGCGGCCTGCCGCTGCAAAGCTCTCAGAGCAATATGGAAGCCATGGTCAAGGCCAGCCGCGATGCAGGCGCCAAAGTGATGCTGGTGGGCATGCAGGTGCCACCCAACTACGGCGCCAGCTATACCGAGCAGTTTGCGCAGATGTTTCAGAGCATCGCCAGCCAGAACAAGCTGCCCCTGCTGCCCTTTTTACTGGCCGGGTTTGGCGACAGCCCCGACGCCATGCAGTGGTTTCAGGCCGATCGCATACACCCCAATGCCCAGGCCCAGCCCAGAATGCTGGAAAACGTCTGGCCCAAACTCAAACCCATGCTGAACTGAGAAAACGGGGCAAGGCGCATCAGTCGCTGCCCCCGTCACCACCGCCTCCGCTGTCTCCGCCACTGTCCCCACTGCTGTCAGAACTGCTGGAGTCGTCCCCGCAGTCTTCGCTAGCCCAGCCAGAATCGCGGCCATCGTCGCCCGGCACGCTACGGGTGTCACGCCAAGACGAGCCGGAATCGGAAGTACGCCCCGCCGCATCCGGGCGCGGAGTCAAAAATTTTTTAAGCCATTCCCACACAGCGTTCCTTTTTACGGGCCTTTTTGAAGGCTTGTCTGCAGGCCCTGTCGATTGTCCGGACGCCTATTTCAGGCCTCTGCTGCATTGTCTTCCACGGTGAAGACACTGGCCCTGTAGGCATGCCAGCTGGCACAACCCAGAACCGGCCCCACCACCACCAGCCCCGCGCCATAGAGCAGCATGGAGGCTGCCACCAGCGCCGTGATGATGACAGCCCACCACAGCATGACGCCCATATTGAGCCCCACCACGCGCATGCTGGTGATGCAGGCGGTCAAAGCGTCCGAATCCCTGTCCAGAATTGTGGGCAGGGCTACGACGGTGAAGCCAAAGACCAGCGCCGCAAACACACCGCCAACCAGAGTGTAGATCAGCAGAAATTCCCAGTTTTCAGGCCGCATTACCGTTTGCAGAATGCTCGCCGTGGTGGGCATGCCTGTATCAAATGAGATAGCAAACACCACCATGGCTGCGCGGCCCCAGAGCATTTCCAGCACCATCAGCACCATGACCAGCATGCCCATGCTTTGCAGATGCCCGCTCCAGCAGTCCAGCGACGCGCCCAGCTGCGGCTGCTGCCCTTGTTCCAGCCTGTGGCTGACTTCATACAAACCCATGGCCAGAAATGGACCGACCAGCAAACAGCCGCTGGCCATGGACATCACATATTCAGGGCTGGCGCGAAACACCCAGCCCAACAGCAGCGCCATGCCCCAGAAACACAGGCCATAAAACAGTGCAATCCACGGTGCCCGCATCACATCACGCGTACCCAGCACCAGCCACTGCCAGGGCTGCGCCCAGCGCAGGTGGCGAACATGCAGTGCCGCAGGGTCTGCGGGGGTGTTGTTGTCGGAAACAGGGGAAGCTTGCATGCGGAGCCCTTCATGTTTGCCGGGCCCCATCCGGGATGGCAGTGCGGGCCTGTGCACACAAGTTACCGCTCAGGCCAAGGCTTGGCATTGCGGAAAGCCCGCAAGTGCCAACCCTGATGCACTATCGATTCATGAGCAGCCTGCGCATGCTATTCATGGACATTCAATAGATATACCCATGAAATTGATGAATATCAATCGCAGCCAGCTATTGAATCAAGAGCGATCTTGCACCCTCAGGCAAACGCTTTTTGCAGCGCCTGCGCCAGATCGGCCTGCAAGTCGGCCGCATCTTCCAGACCAATGGCAAAGCGCACCACCGTGCCTGCTTTGATATGCGGCGTAGCGCGACTGCGCATCTCGGCCAGTTCGTAAGGCACGACCAGACTGACAGGACCGCCCCAGCTGTAGCCAAGCTTGAAGAGCTGCAGGCTGTCGCAGAATCGGTCCACAGCGGCCTGATCAAAGCGCTCATCAATCACCACGCTGAACAGGCCTGCTGCCACACCTTCGCTGTTTCCTCCTTGAGCGCACAGCTGCTTCCAGTGCGCATGGCCGGGGGCATCGGGCATGGCGGGGTGCAGCACCTGCACCACGGCGCTTTGCGTGGCCAGCCACTGCGCCAGCTGGCGCGCAGCCTTGTCCTGTGCGTGGTAGCGCAGGCCAATGCTGGGCAGGCTGCGCAGCACGGCTTCGGCATCATTGCCGCTCACGCCCAGACCCATGCGCATATGCGAGAGCTTGATGCGCATATGCAGCGGCTGATTGCGCGTGATGATGCTGCCCATCAGCACATCGCCGCCACCGCTCGGATATTTGGTCAACGCATGGGCCGTGACATCCACGCCCAGACTGCCGCCATCCCCCAGCAAATCGAAAGGCTTGAATGCCAGCCCCGCACCCCAGGTGTTGTCCAGCACCGTGGTAATGCCTTTTTCGCGGCACAGGCGCACCTGCGCGATCAGATCGGGGAATTCCATGGTGACCGAGCCAGGGGCTTCGAGCCAGACCAGCCGGGTGGCAGGCGTGATCCTGGCGGCCAGATCTTCCACACTGGTGGGGTCGTAATACTGGTGCGTGACGCCGAAGTGGGCCAGCTCGCCCTCGGTAATCGTCTTGTTGGGGCCATAGACGTTATCGGGCACCAGCACCTCATCGCCAGTCTTGAGCAGCGCCAGCGAGGTGGTGGCAATGGCCGCCAGCCCGCTGGGCACCAGCAGGCATTGCAAGCCGCCTTCCAGCGTGGCCAGGCGCTCCTCCAGCGTGTATGTGGTGGGCGTGCCATGCAGTCCGTAGGTGTAGCTGCTTTTGTCCAGCCAGCGGCGATCGCGCATGGCCTGCACGTTCTCGAAGAACACGGTCGATGCCTTGTGCACCGCAGGCACCGGCGCAGCAAAATCGGCAGGCGCCTGATACGGATGGTGAATCAGATGGGTGGAGAGCTTGATTGCGGCTTGGTCTTTGGCTTGGGTCATGGGGGAATATTAGAGCCTGTTGACACTGCCCCCGCCGTTACCGAACGCAAATGGCACTTGGCGCACCACGGCATCCGCACCTGCAGACGTAAAAAAGCCAGAGGGCTTGCGCGCTCTGGCTTTGAGGTGATGGTCGCTGATGAAAAAGAATCAGCTGGCCTTCACGGTCAGGTTGTTGGTCACCGAGGTCACGCCCTTGGCAGCCTTGGCAATGTCGCCAGCCTGGGTCTTGACGGATTCGGAAGGAACCGTGCCGTTCAGAGTGACCACGCCACCCTTGGTGTCCACATCAATTTGCAGAGCACTGATTTCAGGAGCCTTGATCAGCTCGGTCTTCACGCCAGCGGTGATGCCTGCGTCGTCCAGAGCTGCGCCCACGGAAGCAGCGCCTGCTTCAACCTTCTGGCCTGCGGTGTCAGCAGCACCGGCGATCTTGTCGCCAGCCTTGTCCAGTGCGTTGGAAGTTGCGTCGCCAGCCTTGGCTGCGCCATCTTCAATCTTGTTGCCTGCGTTCTGGGCAGCTTGCTCAGTCTGCGAAATGGCGGAATCCAGCTTTTGACCGGCAGTCTTGTTGTCGTCAGACTTGCCGCAGGCGGCCAGACCAAAGGCCAGAGCTGTCACAGCCAGAATGTGGACGGAACGCTTGAATACGATAGATGCCATTTTTGGTTCTCCCTTAATGCCTAAACAAAATTGAAGGCTTAATGTATGCAGTCCCTGCAGACCAACACATGCGAACAGCCCTCAGTTGTTTGTAGGACAAATTTGGAAGCAGGTTCTGTGGCCCTATCACAGTTACGTGCCAAATCATTTCGTTACCCTGACAATATGCCCCATGCATTCCCTGGCTCGCTGGCTTCCTTTCCTCAACTGGCCCAAACCCACTGCATCGCTGCTGCGCGGTGAATTCTGGGCGGGCCTCACCGTCGGGCTGATGCTGCTGCCCCAGGGCGTGGCCTATGCGGCACTGGCCGGCATGCCACTGATTACAGGCATCTACGCCTCCATCATTCCGGCAGCCGTGGCTATTTTGTTCAGCCCATCGCCACGTCTGGGGGTGGGCCCCACGGCGCTGAGTGCCTTGCTGATTGGCGCCTCGCTCACCGGCATGGCCGAGCCGGGCTCGGCGCAGTGGGTGGTGCTGGCAGCGTGGATGGCGATTCTGTCCGGTCTGGTGCAGGCCGTGCTGGGCATGGTGCGGGCGGGCTGGCTGCTCAATCTGGTCACATCGCCTGTGCTGGCAGGCTTTACGCAGGCCGCTGCTGTTCTGATTCTTGCCTCGCAACTGCCTACGCTGCTGGGCATGCGTGCGGACTGGGCCACGGTCTGGCACTCACCGTCCATCTATCTGTTTGACTGGCATTCCATCGCCTACGGGCTGGCCAGCATGGCACTGCTGATGCTGGCCAAAAAGTGGCGTCCCGCCTTCCCCTCGGCCATTTTCATCATCGCGCTGACAGGAATCATCAGCTGGGCTACGGGGTTTGCTGATTCCGGCGGCGCTGTTGTGGGCCACTTGCCTGCGGGACTGCCCTATTTCCAGTGGCCCGGCATGCTGGACTGGGAGCAATTCGGCGCGCTGGTCATGCCAGTGCTGGTGCTGTCCCTGGTGAGCTTTCTGGAGACGGCCTCCAGCGCTCAGGTCGAGCATCAGCAGGCTGGCACGCGCTGGAACGAAAATCAGGATCTGGTGGCACAGGGCCTGTCCAAGGTCAGCGCCGGTCTGTTCGGCAGCTTTGCCACCAGCGCCTCGTTTTCGCGCTCCGCCGTCAACCTGCTGGCCGGTGCCAAGACGGGCTATGCCAATGTGTTCTCCATCCTGCTGGTCGTGGTGGTGGTGCTGTGGTTTATTCCATGGCTCTACCACGTACCTCAGGCAGCGCTTGCGGCGATTGTGATTACCGCGGTGCTCAATCTGATCAAGCCGCAACAGATTCTGGGCCTGTTCAAAGTCTCGCGCGTCGAGGCCTGCATCAGCGTCACCACACTGGCGCTCACAATTTTGACAGCGCCGCGCATGTACTGGGGCGTGCTTGCGGGCATTGCACTGACGCAGGCCTATTTTCTGTACCAGCATCTGCACCCGCGCATCATTGAAGTGGGTCTGCACGCCGATGGCAGTCTGCGCAGCCGCCAGCTATGGCAGCTGCCGCCTCTGGCGCCCAAGGTCATGGCGCTGCGTATGGATGCCGATCTGGACTTTGCCACCGCCTCTGCGCTGGAGCGGTATGCCACCGAGGCCCTGCAGCAAAACCCCGGCTGCACCGACATGGCCCTGCTCATGGAGTCCATCAACAGCATCGACATCACCGGTGTCGAGACTTTTGCTCGCCTGGAACGCATGGTGGCAAAGCGCGGCGGCACACTGCATGTGGTGGGCTTGAAGCTGCCAGCGCAAAAGCGGCTGGAGCGCGCAGGCCTGCTGCAGCGGCAAGGCAGCATCATTGCGCTGTACCGCACCAGCAGCGAGTTTCTGGCCCGCCTGAGCAGCACTGCCCAGAGCGCATCTTTGCCCTGAGACATAAATGGACACCCGCATGCGCAGCCGCTGCTGCGACTGCTACACTTGATTGAAATTTCGTAGCAAGTCGTGACTTCTCCCGCCTCTCATCAATCCGTGTTTCTGCGCGAACTGCGTCTGGCCACCGCTCACAACCTGGTGACACGGGCTGGCGGTCAGGAGATGCGCCTGCCCACGGATACGCCCACGCAATACCTCCAGGCGCTGATTGACGGTCTGTGCGCGCTCTCACTGCGCGACACGCTTACCGGCCTTGCCAACCGCCGCCACTTTCGCACCGTGATCGAGCGTGAAATTGACCGCGTGGCACGCTCTGGTGAAACCGCCTTGCTGCTGATGCTGGACATCGACCACTTCAAGCAGATCAACGACGAGCACGGCCATATTGCTGGCGACATGGTGCTGCAATCCGTCGCCCAGTCGCTGGCATCCGGCATACGCCCCATGGATACGCTGGCCCGCTACGGCGGCGAGGAATTTGCCATCGTGCTGCCTGTGTGCCCTGTGCACTTTGGCCATTCAGTGGCTGAGCGGCTGCGCCAAGCCATCCAGAACACTCCGGTGCAAGTCAACCCCAGCACCACCATCCATGTCACCGTCAGCATCGGTGGCGTCTATGCCCTGCAGTGGATTCGCAGCACGGCGCAGCTGTGGACGGAGCGCGCCGACCGTCAGCTGTATCTGGCCAAATCATCCGGGCGCAACTGCGTGCGCCTTGAAGAGCCGCCCGACAGTACCGTGAGTGCCGAGGAAAAAAGCATGCTTTTCAGCCCTTTAGCCGTCGATGTCATCGTGGAAAATGGCTTGGAAAATAACTCAGCCCAACACGACGTAAGTACCGACGCCCCAAGCCAGGTCATAACGCCTTGAGACGATGGACACCTTGGCCCCACACCCTACCCTGCCCGCCTACATCTCCATGGAAGATGCCCTGCGCGCACCCGGCCGCACCAAGCAGGCCCACATCATTGCCGTCACCAGCGGCAAGGGCGGCGTGGGCAAGACTTTTGTTTCCGCCAACCTGGCCGCTGCACTCACCCGCCACGGCTTCAACGTGCTGGTGCTGGATGCGGACCTGGGCCTGGCCAATCTGGATGTGGTGCTGAACCTCTACCCCAAGGTCACGCTGCACGACGTATTCACCGGCCGCGCCACCCTGGAAGAGGCCATTCTTCCTGCGCCCGGCGGTTACTCCGTGCTGCTGGCAGGCTCAGGCATGATCGAATACTCGCGCCTGACACCCGAGATTCGCAGCCAGTTCATGCAGACCATCGACACGCTGCGCCCGCGCTACGACATCATCCTGCTGGACACCGGCGCGGGCATTTCCGATGTGGTGCTGTTCTCTGTCTCCATGGCAACCGAAGTGCTGGTCGTGGCCACGCCCGAGCCTACTTCGCTGACCGATGCCTACGCCGCCATCAAGGTGCTGGCCACGCAGCAAAAGCGCCAGCAGATTCGCCTGGTCATCAACCAGGCCCTGCGCCCTGGTGACGGCCGCGCCATCACTGGCCAGCTGCAGCAGGTGCTCAACCGTTTTGTCACCACCGAGTCTGGCCAGCCGCTTCAGCTGACCTACTGGGGGGATATTCCGCTCGATTCCTCGGTGCGCGATGCCGTAATGCGCCGCCAGCTGCTGCTGCAATCCATGCCCGGAGCGCCCGCTTCGCTGGCAGTGGCACAGCTGTCCAATAAAATCAAGGCTGCGCTGACGGCCCCGGCCTAAGCTCTGCCACCGTCGGCCGAGCTGCCGAGTGGTCGCCGCCCGGATATCGACGTGGCCGACATACTCAACATCTCCTGCTACAAATTCACGCCCCTGCCCGACGCCGATGAGCTGCGCGAAACCCTGCGGGCGCGCGCTCTGGAACTGGACCTCAAAGGCACAGTGCTGCTGGCCGAAGAAGGCATCAACTTCTTTCTGGCTGGCCCCGGCGAAGCCGTGCACCGCTTTATCGACCTGCTCAAGCAAGACCCGCGCTTTGCCGACCTGAACCCCAAGGAAAGCTGGTCCAGCCATGTGCCGTTTCGCAAGATGCTGGTCAAGGTCAAGCGTGAAATCATCCGCATGGACCACCCCTCCATTCGCCCCGCCAATGGCCGCGCACCCTCCGTCGCGCCAGCCACGCTGCGCCGCTGGCTGGAGCAAGGCCATGACGACGAGGGCCGTGAAGTCGTCACACTGGACACCCGCAACGACTACGAAGTGGACGAAGGCGCATTTGCCGGAACCATTGACTGGCGCCTGACCAAGTTCACCGAATTCCCGCCCGCCCTGCGCGAGCACAAGGCCGAGTTCGAAGGCAAAACCGTGGTCAGCTACTGCACCGGCGGCATACGCTGCGAAAAAGCCGCCATCCTGATGCGGGAAGAAGGCATTGAAAATGTCTACCAGCTTGAAGGCGGCATCCTCAAATACTTTGAGGAAACCGACGGCAAGTTCTATGACGGCGGCTGCTTCGTCTTCGACGGGCGTGACTCGCTGGGAACAGACCTGGAGCGCACACCGCTGGTGCACCCACGGCCTATCAAGAAGCATTTGCTGTAATTGCTCTTAAAAACAAAGCGCCTGGCGCTTTCTGCTCAAAGATTTCAGGCGTTTTTTAGCCCGAATTCAAGAGACAGAGAGCGCCAGGCGCTTCTATTTTCAGAGCCGTTATTAAGCGAGGCGCTTGGCAGTCTGAGCCACGCGCTCGCCAAACTGGCGTGCGGTTTCCAGGTCACCAGCAAACATCTCTGCAGCAGAAGAGTCCGAAGGCGACTGCGCCATGGCACCGCTGAAGCTGCCCATCCAGTTCACATCATTGCGCTGCGCAGCCTTGGTGTTCGAGGGCAGCAGGCCCAGACCCACCCACAGGCCACCGTGCTGCATGGCCAGGTGGTAGAAATAATCCAGCGTCACTTGCTTGTCGCCCTGAACACTGGCGCTGTTGGTGAAGCCTGCAAACAGCTTGTCTTTCCAGCTTTGAGAGAACCAGGCTTTGGAGGAGGCATCCGCAAATTTCTTGAACTGCCAGCTGGGTGCGCCCATGTAGGTAGGGGCACCGAAGATGATGGCATCGGCTGCGGCCAGTTGTTCCCAGCCGCCTTCAGGCACATTGCCGTCTGCATCAATGGCCAGCAACTGTGCGCCCGCGCCCTGGGCAACGGATTGGGCCATGCGCTGGGTGTGACCATAGCCGGAGTGATAGACAACAACGATATTGCTCATGATGGTTTTCCTGAAGGAGCCTGCGCAGACAGCTACTGCCGCTGTGCAGACAAAAAGCCCGCCGAATATTCGCCCGGCGGGCTGGGGTTAAGACTGCGCAAGCCTATCAAATTTATAGCAGCTTGCGCAGTTTGGCATGTGCCCTGGCCTGCTTCAGGCCTTAGTTCTTGCGGGCATCCACGCTCCAGGCGCCCACACCATGTGCGGCGTAGCCCAGCAGACCGCCAACTACGGCGATATTCTTCCAGAACAGCAGCTGCTGCACACCGGCGGCCTCTGCGGGCACACCCCAGAAGTTGTGGAAGAAGAAACTGGCCACCAGGGTGAAGAAGCCCAGGATCAGCGCAGCCCAGCGTGTCTGCCAGCCCAGCAAAATGGCCAGACCACCCACAATTTCAATGACCAGGCCAATCGCCACGGCCACCTGCGGCATGGGCATGCCAGCCCCGGCTGCGTAGCCCACGGTTCCGGCAAAGCCGGTGATTTTCTGAATGCCTGCTGGTAAAAACAGCAGCGCAATCAGTACGCGGCCCAGCAGATCCAGAGGATTTTTCAGTTGATTCAGCATTTTTTACTCCCTTGAGAAGATGAGTTTTCCGCTCGCTTTGTCGAAGCTCAAGGCTCCAGATCGAACACCAGCACTTCGGCGCCCTTGCCCTGGCTCAGATTGAGGCGCGCTTCATTTTCGATAAGCGCAGCATCACCGGCTGTCAGCTTTTGCCCATTCACATCAAGCTCGCCCTTGACCAGATGCACATAGGTCTTGCGACCTGCGGGCAGTGCCATTTCGGCAGCTTCATCGCCGTCAAACAGGCCGGCAAACAGGTGCGCATTGGCATTCATGGTCACCGAGCCCTGGGCACCGTCTGGCGAAGCCACCAGGCGCAGCTTGCCGCGCTTTTCAGCTTCGGGGAACGCCTTCTGGGCGTAGCCAGGCTCGATGCCGGTGCGTGCTGGCAGCAGCCAAATCTGCAGAAAGTGCGTGGTTTCGCCTTCGGCATGGTTGTGCTCGCTGTGCACCACGCCGGAGCCTGCGCTCATGCGCTGCACTTCGCCGGGCACAATCGTTTGCTCGTTGCCCATGCTGTCCTTGTGGGACAAGCCGCCCTCCATCACATAGCTGATGATTTCCATGTCACGGTGGCCGTGGGCGCCAAAGCCGGTGCCGGGGGCAATGCGGTCTTCATTGATCACGCGCAGATTGCCGAAGCCCATGTGGCGGGGGTCGTAATAGCCTGCAAAAGAAAAGCTGTGGAAGGACTTGAGCCAGCCGTGATCGGCATAGCCACGTTCCTGGGATTTGCGCAGAGTCATCATGGTGAGGTCCTTTGGTTCAAAGTTGTCTGTCTCGATGGGTCTACTGTAGAAGCTCCCCCCTCGAAGGTGGCTGAATGCCATTGATGGCATCATTCAAACTGTTTGAATATTCAAAGCCCTCCATCCCATGCCCAGCTCCCGCGACGTGCTTACCCCCGACAGCCTGGCCATGCTGCAGGCCATTGCCGAAACTGGCAGCTTCGCCGCTGCGGCACGCTCTCTGGGTCTGGTGCCCAGCGCGCTGACCTATCGCGTGCGCCAGATTGAGGATGCGCTGGATGTGCTGCTGTTTGACCGCAGCTCGCGCCACGCGCAAGCAACTGAGGCCGGGCAGGCGCTGCTGCACGAAGGCGCGCGCCTGCTGCAGGAAATTGATGCCGTAGCCCACCGCGTCAAACGTGTGGCGACTGGGTGGGAGCCTCAGCTGACCATCGTGGTCGATGGCGCGATTGCCCGCACCCCGATATTCGAACTGATTGAAGCCTTCTACGCACTCAAGCCGCCTACCGCGCTAAAGATCAAGGACGGCATTCTGAGCGGCACGCTGGAGGCGCTGACCAGCGGACAGGCAGATCTGGCCATTGGCATTGCCGTCAACGCCAGCAATGCCGCCGAGCTGCAGACCCGCGAAATTGGCGAGATGGATTTCATCTTTGCCGTGGCACCCCACCACCCGCTGGCCAAGGTCGAAGAACCGATTTCCGACGAAGTGCTGCTGCAGCACCGCCTGATTGCGGTGGCGGACTCGGGCGTGCGCAGCAACATCAGCTTTGGCCTGGTCAGCGGACAGGATGTGCTGACGGTGGACAGCATGCAGGCCAAGGTCGAGGCCCAGATTCGCGGCATTGGCGGCGGCTTTTTGCCCCGTGGCATGGTGCAGGCGCACCTGGATGCAGGCGTTCTGGTCACCCGCCAGGTGCAGCGCGCCGGCCGAAATCTGCGCCTGCACTATGGCTGGCCTGGCCCGGCTCACCGCACGCCAGGCCGGGCGCTGCAATGGTGGCTGGAGCAGCTGGAGAGCCCTGCCACACGCCACGCCCTCATGGAAAACCATCACCGTCAATAACGCTGTGCAGCGCTCCGTCGTCACACGCCGGGTGTAGAGTGATCTGCACAAGAACGGCTTGTCAGCAAATGATGCTTGCTCTCTTTTAGATAGCTGCTACGCTGCGAATCAACGGTGTTGAAAAAGGCTTTTCATGAATGCTTCCCGTGCACGAGTGACTCCGGCAAGCGCCAAGGCTGGCGCTTCTTCCCCCTCCCGTATTGCCGTCATTGGCGCAGGCATTGCAGGCATTGCCTGCGCCCGCACGCTGATGCAGGCTGGCCATGATGTCCATGTCTATGAGCGTCTGACTCAGGCTGGCGGCCGCATGCGATCGGTCAACGGCCCTTACGGCAGCTTTGATATTGGCGCGCAATATTTCACAGTGCGTGACCCGCGCTTTCAGCAGGCGCTGGATACCGTACCCCAGAGCCTGCGGAGCTGGAGCCTCAACAGCATCCAGACCCGCAACGCCCAGGGCCGCAAGACGAGTGACCCCAGCACTCAGCGCGAAACCCACTGGGTGGGCATGCCTGATATGCAGGCCCTGCCACTGGCGTGGGCTGCACCGCTGTGGGAATCGGGCCGCCTGCACCTGGGCCAGTCCGTGCGGGCCATCAATCACCATATCGTTGGTGGCAGCAGCCACAACAGCCATCAGTGGACGCTGATGCTGGACACCGAAGACCATGGCGCCCAGACGGCCAGCGGCTTTGATACCGTCATCCTGGCCCTGCCAGCGCCACTGGCCCTGCAGTTGCTGCAGACAGCCCCTCAGGGCATGGAACTGGCCAAGACACTGTCGTCCGTTGAAATGGCGCCCTGCTGGGCCATGACGCTTTCCTACCCCATGGCGGCGCAGGCGGGCCTGACCACGCTGGGCCCGCAGTGGAATGCCGCACGCACCACCCATGACCGCATTGCCTGGGTGGCCCGCGAGTCCTCCAAACCCGGCCGCGCCCAGACCGAGCGCTGGACAGTGCATGCCAACCCGCTGTGGTCCAACGAGCACCGCAACGACGACCCCACCCGCGTGCTGCCCAAGCTGCAAAAAGCCTTTGGCGAAATCACCGGCATCCGCGTGGCGCCACGCCATGCCAGCGTTTACCTCTGGCAGCATGCACAGACACTGGCGCCGCTCGGCCAGCCCTTCGTGCATGAGCGCTCTTCGGGTCTGGGCCTGTGCGGTGACTGGTGCATTGGTCGCCGGGTAGAAGACGCTTTTGTCTCGGGCCTGGAAATGGCTCTGGCGATTGCCTGAGGCTGAAGCCAGGGCCTGACCTGCACACCGGCCCCAGGCCCGGCACCCAGTAGGCCAGCGGGCCAGCGGGCCAGGTTCTGCCACTTTGCCAGCCAGCGGCGTAAGATGGCGGCCCTCATGACACAGGCCACAGCCGTCCCCCTCTTGCCCGCATCTTGCAGCGCCCGCTATGTCGGGCGCTTTGCCCCTTCCCCTACCGGCCCGCTGCACGCAGGCTCGCTGGTCGCAGCCCTGGCCAGTTGGCTCGATGCCCGTGCCCATGGCGGGCAGTGGCTGGTGCGCATCGAAGATATCGATCCGCCGCGCTGCCAGAATGGTGCCGACCAGGAAATCCTGCGCCAGCTTGCTGCCTGCGGTCTGCACTCGGATGCCCCCGTGGTCTGGCAATCTCAGCGCCACGCGCTGTATGAGGCCGCCTTGCAGCAGCTGCAAAGCCAGCATCTGTGCTACCCCTGCGGCTGCACGCGCAAGGACATCGAAGCCGCCTGGCAGGCCCAGGGGCTGGTGCACGAGCGCCATGTAGAACGCCCCTACCCCGGCACCTGCCGTGAAGGCCTGCATGGAAAACCTGCCCGCGCCTGGCGCTTCGCACTGCAGCAGCAGGTCGAAGATTTACAAAGAAATTGCGCTCAAGCCCCTACCATTCATGTGCAAGCAGCTATTCAAAACATAGCAATTAGCGACAGCCTGCTGGAGTGCGCCACGCCTGTGCTGCACTGGCAGGACAGAATGCTGGGCGCGCAGCAACAGGATTTACTGGCCAGCGTGGGCGACTTTGTGCTGCGCCGCGCTGATGGCCTCTGGGCCTATCAGCTAGCGGTGGTGGTCGATGACGCTGCGCAAGGCATTAGCTATGTGGTGCGCGGAGAAGACCTGGCCGACAACACGCCGCGCCAGATCCTGCTGCAGCAGGCGCTGGGCCTGAGCCAGCCGCACTATCTGCACACGCCGCTGGTGCGCATGGATAGCGGGGAAAAGCTCTCCAAACAGCATGGTGCGCCAGCTATCAACACCAGCACTGCGGCCAGCAGCTTTAAGGCCTTGCAGCAAGCCGCGCAGTTTCTGGGTCTGGGCGAAGCGCAGAGCCTGACGCAGGAAGCGGCACTGGCCCAATGGACAGTCCAATGGGCGCAGCGCCTGCAGGCCACTACATGAAGTTGCGCGTGTGCAGCGACGCCAGCTTCTCAGCATGGGCTTTGTCAAAGCCCAGCCGCACCAGTTTGGTGTAACGGCCATCGGCCATATCCTGCATCAGTTGCTGCACGCGCTGCGTGCCACGCGCCAGTGCAGCGGGACTCAGCTCGCCTGCCGCCACCAGAATCAGCGAATCAAACACCTCTTCGTTCAAACCCGAAGTACCCGCCAGCGCATCGTGGCGGGACTCCACCGCCTGCGCCAGCCGGTGCCTGAAATCAGGCTCCTGCTTCAAGCGATAGAGCAAGTGGGACATGCCCAGCGCCACATGCCGCGCCTCGTCGCGCGCTGCCAGCCGGCAGATCTGGCGCGTCAAGGGGTCGGGGGCATCGGTCTGCAGAAACTGCAGCAGGTTCACAAACGAGCCTTCACCCAGCACGGACAGCAAAAAGCCGGCGACGGAAAAATCCTTTTCCTCCAGCAAGCTCTGCAGCGAAGCCTGACCGCCCGCCGTTGACAGCGCAGGCTCGCGCCCATGGCGCCGAATGCGGCGCGTAAACACATCGATATGCCTGGCCTCGTCCGCCACCTGAATGGCCAGCGCGGCCTGCAGCTCGCGGTAATGCGGATGCAGCTCGCCCAGAAAGCGTGCCGGCACCACCAGCGCGGCGTTCTCGTTCTCGACCATATAGGTCATGATCTGCACGATGGCGTCTTCTATGGGTGCAGGCGGCTCTGGCGCGTCATTCCAGTCGATGTCCTTCTCGGCGCTCCACTGCGCTGCCGCCGCCTGGGCGTACAGATCACCGGCGTTATCGCTCCAGAAATCGGCTTTTTCATTAAGCCGAAACGCAAATGCAGGCGCCCCCTGCTCCACCGAAGCGCCACGCGCAGCCAGCCCCCAGAAGGGCTCGGCGCGCTCTGCAACCGCACCATTGGCACTGGCATCGCTATGGCCCGTCTGGGCTGCACCACGCCAGCGCCCCATGTGTGCATCGCCTTTGCGCACCTGCAACTGGGGCAGCTCCGTCCAGCCTGCCGGCATCTGCAGCTCATGGCCCTGAGCACGGCACCATGCGGCCAGCTGCGCATGCCAGCCGGGTGCCTGCCCCTGTACCTGAACCAAGCCGCCTGCGGGCACACCTGCCAGCGCATGCTTGACCAGCAGATGCGCACCCGCGTCAAAGCCCAGTTGCTGCAGATCCACCAGCGGCAAAGTCACTGGCTCGTTCATGCCAGTGGCATGCCGCACAGCGCACGCCCGATGAAGTCGTACAGCACATCCGAAGTGGGGCCCATCACGGATGCTGCACGCGAATCACGGAACAGGCGCTCCACCCCCAGGTCCTTGCGGAAAGCCGCGCCACCGCAGATGCGCATGGCAGCATCCGTCACTTCCAGCGCCGCCTCACCCGCGCTGGCCTTGACTTCCAGCACACGCAGCATGGCATCGGGACGGCCCGCAGCCAGTGCCGCCAGGGTGTCATCGCGCAGGCAGCGTGCCTGGTCTGCACGGATGCGTGCACGCGCAAGATAGGCGCGGATGGTGGGCAGATCGGCCAGACCGGAGCTGTTCTCAGCAAACTGGGTGGCGGTAATGTGCTGGGTGGCGCGCTCCAGCACGCCGTCCATCAGCCCAAGGGATGCGGTTCCAATCAAGGTGCAGAACACGGGCAGTTCATCACCATTCATGATGTCGCCACCTGCGCCATCCGCACCCAGACGGGCAGTCAGTGGCACCCGAACCTTCTCGGCCTTGACGGGTGCCGACGCATTGCCGCGCAGGCCCATGCCATCGAAAGCCTGAGGTGCAGAAAGGCCGGGCAGCTTGCTGTCCACCAGCCACAGCGTGGATGGGCCCTCAGCCGCCACCGGGCGCGACGACCAGACGTAAGAGTCTGCCTGCTGCGCCGACGTGACCATGCTCTTGCGGGCATCCAGCAGCACATGCTCAGCCCCATCGGCCACTGCCGTGCTGACCGGTGCCCAGAAGTGGCTGCGAGAGCCTGCTTCAGACCAGGCCAGCGTGGTGACATGGCGCCCCGCTGCAATCGCGCGGCGAACGTCTTCCTGCCCGTATTTTTCGATGAGCACCGTGCCCGCATAGTGCATGGTGAGGACCATGGCTGTAGAAGGACAGTCGCGTGCAATGCGCTCAACCACCTGCACAGCCTCGGCCAGCCCCAGGCCCAGCCCCCCGATGTCTTTGCTGCTGACCAGCCCCAGCAGGCCGGCTGCACCCAGCGCATCCAGCGCCTGGCGGGGGTAGCGTGCTTCACGGTCGGTATCGGCAGCCTGCGGTGCAATCGTGCGCGTAACGATGTTTTCCAGCAATTCAAGGTAATTGGACATGGTGACAGTTCTGTTGAAGGGGTTGGATTGGAAAGTTGCGCGTTTCGGCAGTCATCAATACTGATAGCCCTGCACCGTGATGCGGCCTGCGGCGTCATAGAACTGCTCGTCCGTGACTGCGCGCTCCAGCAGTGCATAGCCGGTGGTGCGGCCCGGGTGCCAGACCTTGAGCCCTTCCAGCTCCAGCAGCGGGCGCACATGGGCGTCATCCCAGGACATGCCCAGCAGCAGGTCACGGAAACGATCCGAGTCTTGCTGCGTAATGCTGGGCCCGGCGGTCATATTGCAGTGGTCATACAGGCCCGTGGTGGCCAGCACCCTCGTCTTGCCCACCGGCAGCGTGCCCTCTGCGGCAAAGGCCTGGTAGTTCTGCGCAATCATCCAGGAGGCAGCCACCTCGCCCCCCAGCATGGCCACCGCCGCATCACGCTCGCCACCAATATGGTCGCCATGCTTGCCGCCCAGCACATCAAAGCGGTGCGCCGTGTAGTCCTTGCCGGCTACCAGACCTGCCTGGCGCAGATGATCGAGCGGAATCAAGGTGGCCTGCGGCGAATCAATCGCCCCGAAGCCCACGGTCTTGCCGCGCAGATCGCTCAGGCTCTGAATAGCACTATCGGCAGGTACGACCAGCACCGATTGCAGGTCCAGATCGGTATCGCGCATGGCGATGGAAGCAACCTTCTGGCCTGCCGCATGG
Source organism: Comamonas fluminis (assembly GCF_019186805.1). Taxonomy (NCBI): domain Bacteria; kingdom Pseudomonadati; phylum Pseudomonadota; class Betaproteobacteria; order Burkholderiales; family Comamonadaceae; genus Comamonas; species Comamonas fluminis. The sequence goes on from NZ_CP066783.1 coordinate 2,750,308, forward strand.
GCCATGCGTTCGGCACGCACATAGGCCAGCGGGGAGTTCCATGCCAGTTGAACCTCACCCGACATCAACGCTTCGGTCAGGGTTTCGTAGTTGGAATACAGCACGTAGTCAAAATACATGCCGCGCTGGGTGAAATAGGCTTTGAAGCCTTCCCAGATCGTCACGACCTTGGGGGCGTAGGCCACTGCGCCAAGCTTGAGAACCTGGTAGGGAGCTGTCATGGTTTACCTTTCACGTTGTAGCGAGTTGGAGATAGAGAAGATCAAAGATGTACATACCCAGGCAGATTCGATGCATGAGTCATCAAATGCAGGCAACTGCGGTGTGCGAGATGTGTTGCGGCAGCGCCTTCAGTCAGTGAGGTATCGGTCACTGCCTGCATGCCCCAAGTTCAGTGAAGCAAAGACGTGACAGCATCGCCGGGCAGCAAGCCGGGCTGCAAAGGCGCTGCACACGAAACTGAATAGATCACCAGATGATGGGGAAAGCTGGAAGGCGAAAGCGCCTGAAGATGGGAGCAGCCGCCGACAGACGCAGTCGGCGGATAAGAAGCAGGATCAAAAACGCACCCAAAGTCCATGGAATCTCCAATCGGTGGCGCAGATCAATCCATGAGGGCGGAGACTTTCCGGCGGCTAATGGGCACGGAGCCCTGGCATCTGGTGGCGCTGCTGCCACTGGCCCGGCTTGTCTCCTGACGCACACAGACCTGTGATCGCGGCAGATATACATTGATTGAAAATCATTATAGACAGCGCTTTGTGCATGCTGGCTTTTCCCTGTCTTGTCTTGCAGCAGCGGGAAAAATCTACAATAGCGGCTTTTCATGCGGCCCTGCCCCGTCTTTCGTGGCAACTGCCCGCCGCCCACGCAGCGCCATGGCCTGCCCGGCCCCAACAATGACCATGCAAGAATCTTCCACGCCACAGGCGAACCCCTCCGCCAGCGAGGCTTCCCAGCCCATCATCACCAACGCGGCAGATGCCGGCAGTGCTCCCGGCCATGCGCCCGAGGGTGTTGCCTACCCCAAGACCATCCGCTCCTATGTGCGTCGCGCAGGCCGCACGACCACGGGTCAGGCCAAGGCATTCGAAGAGTTTGGTGACAAATATGTGCTCGAATACACCGGCAAGCCGCTCAATGCCGCTGCCGCCTATGGCCGCGAAGGCAAGCTGATTCTGGAAATCGGCTTTGGCATGGGAGAAGCCACTGCGCATATCGCCCGCGTGCGCCCTGATGACAACTTCCTGTGCTGCGAAGTGCACGAACCCGGCGTGGGTGCGCTGCTCAAGCGCATTGGTGAGCAGGACATCAAGAACATCCGCATCTTCCAGCACGATGCCGTGGAAGTCATTGACAACATGCTGCCCGAAGCCTCGATTGACGGCGTGCACATCTTCTTTCCCGACCCCTGGCACAAGAAAAAGCACAACAAGCGCCGCCTGATTCAGAGCCCGCTGATCGCCAAGCTGGCAGCACGCATCAAGCCCGGTGGCTATATCCACTGCGCCACCGACTGGGAGCCCTATGCCGTGCAGATTCTGGAAGTGCTCAGTGCCGAGCCTAGCCTGCAGAACACAGCCGAGAACTACGCCGAAAAGCCCGAGTACCGCCCGCTGACCAAGTTTGAAAACCGTGGTATTCGCCTGGGTCATGGCGTGTGGGATCTGGTGTTCCAGCGCAAGGCCTGATCCTTACCGGATTTCACAATAGCTAAAAAGCGCTGGCAGCCTGATCGCAGGCTCCAGCGCTTTTTTCATGACTCAAAATCAGAGCGCCGAAACACGTGCGCAATTGCGCCCTGCGGCCTTGGCTTCATAGAGCGCTGCATCGGCTCTGCTCAGCAGCTCGTCCATCGTTTCATTGCCGTGCAGCTGGGCAATGCCAAAGCTGGCAGTCACCGACAGATGCAGCCCGTCCACATCGATGGACTGATCGCGAATGACCCGCCCCAGCCTCTGCGCCAGCTGGCTGGCCTGCGCCACGCCGGACTCTGGCAGCACCACCAGAAACTCTTCACCGCCATAGCGGGCCAGCCAGTCCACCTGCGTGCGCAGCTCGCGCTGGCAGCGCCAGGCAACTTCCCGCAGCACGGCATCGCCTGTGGCATGGCCATGTTCGTCGTTGACGCGCTTGAAGCGGTCCAGGTCCAGGAACACAACACTCAAGGGACGACTATAGCGCTGGCTGCGCTCTACCTCAGCCAGCAGGCGCTCGTCCAGCGCACGGCGGTTCAGGCAGCCCGTCAGTGCGTCCGTCAGCGACAGACGCTTGACCTCGTCCACCATCTGCTGCAACTGGGAAGTGCGCTCTGCCACCAGCAAATCCAGATGTGCAATATGGCTTTGCAGATCGCTTTGCAGTTGCATGAAGCCCTTGGCTACCAGGTCAATTTCATCAACATAGTCCCGGCCCGGGCGGTTCAACACCAGCGTTTGCGGCAATCCGTTCGGTTTGAGGTTTCTGGCAAAAATGGCGATTTGCCGCAGCGGCTCCTGCAATTGCCTGCGCATCACCAGCATGACCGCCACGCAGACCATGACCGTGAACAGCACATAGCCCAGCACCATGCCCAAAATCGCGTTGCGCATTTGCTCTGCGTAATAGCTGCTGCTTTTCCAGACCTCCAGGGTGCCCAGGGGAATCTTCGCCTCACCCAGCACACCCACCGGGGCGGGAATCTCCATCTTGAGCGTCGCTTCCCGGCCTTCGGGTGCCGACAGGCCTTCCTCGAACAGCTCACCAGAAATGGCCGCCTGCACACGGACATAGCCCACTTGCGGCAAGCGACTCAGGCCATGAACCTGCTGGCGCAGCACCTGAGGATCGATATCCCACAGCGCATGCGACAAGGGCAGCAGGCTGGCATTGGCATGCTGCTCCATGATGGTCTTGAAGCTGCTCTTGCCCGACTCATACTCCCAGATGCCCAGCAGCCCCACAAACAGGCTCATGCCCACAATCGCCAGCAGCACGATGCGAGAGATCAGATGAGATGCAATGGAGCGGAAACGGATCTCTTGCATGGCTTTCAGCGCAGCAGCTTGTTGATTTCAAAGCCATAGGTCTTCAGCCTTGGGTTCAGGGCCTTGCTGTAATGGCGAAAATTCAGCGGGCTCTGCGCTGCACTGAACCGCTTTTCAAACCGGTCTATGACAGGTGGATCAAACAGGATGAACATGGGCTGTGTCAGCTCCAGCCCTTCGGAGGCGAAGTCCACGCCATGCGCGTAATCGTAGAGCATGACCAAGGCCCAGGCCCCAGCCATGAAGTGGCCTCCGGCCAGTGCAGACAGCTCCCCCGTGCGCATTGCAGTCAGCGCCGCCGCCGAGGTATTGATGGCGCTGAAAAAACCATCCCGCCCCGGCACACCGCCTTTGGCACGCCAGGCATCCATGGCGCCAAAAGCCATCTCATCATTACCGGCCCAGACCGTGCGTGCCGCGGGATAGCGCTGCATCAGCACCCGCATTTGCTCAGCGGCACGCTCACGGCTCCACTCGCCATACACCTCCTGCAGCACCACCGCGTCCTTTGATTCAGCCACAGCCCTTCGCATACCTGCGTTACGCGCTATGGAACTAGGAGTAGAACGATCCCCTGCTATGGCCAGCAACTGCAGCTTATCGTCCGTCATGGCGACACTGGATGCTTTGGCCGCATCAATCAGTGCTCTGGCCGTCAGATAACCGGCATCTTCTGCACGGGGCTCCAGGCTGCCCAGCCAGTACTTGTACTTCTCTCTGGGGCTACCAAGTGAGCTGCGCGCAGCATCATGCAAGCCACTGAAGGCCATGAAGTTGTCGATCTGTGCGGCTTCCAGCGTTCGCAGCACTTCGGGCGCAATTCCGCTTTCGTTGGCAAACACCACAAAGCGCGGCCGGGCGCTCTTCGGGCGCGCAGCCACTTCACGCGCGATGGTGATCGCCTGCAGCGGGTTTCTCTCTGCATAGCGAACCTCCAGCTGCATTTTCAGGCTGCCCGCCGCCACTTCCATGGCTTCGGCAGCTGTTCGCCAATAGGTCTCGTTGCTGCGGCCTGGATTGATAAACACCACGCTTTGCGCCCGGCAGCACTGAGGCAGCAAAATAGCCAGCGCCAACAGCAAAGCTGCCCATCCTTGCTGGATAAGGCCACGCGCGCTGCGATTGATGGCAGACGCTGCTGATGAAGAAAGCCATGCGTTGAAAATGTGCTCCCGTTTTAGATGCTGCTTTTATTATCGATAACCAGTTATCTGTCACCACCTGTAAATATCAAGCGATATTAACAAAACACCCCGACGCGTCGGGGTGTTTACTGATTATGAGGGGCAGATGCCTGCCCCTTGTCGCAGTCGTTTACAGTCGCTCGGCAACCCAGGCCTGCACAGAGGCCAGTGCTGCTGGCACGCCAGCAGCATCCGTGCCACCGGCCATGGCCATATCGGGCTTGCCGCCGCCCTTGCCGCCCACTTGCTGGGCCACAAAGTTCACCAGCTCACCAGCCTTGACCTTGGCGGTTTCGGCCTTGGTCACGCCCGCAGCCAGTTGTACCTTGTCGCCGTCCACAGCGGCCAGCACGATCACGGCCGCGCCCAGCTTGTCCTTGAGCTTGTCCATGGTGTCGCGCAGGGTCTTGGCATCAGCGCCTTCCAGCTTGGCTGCCAGCACCTTCACGCCCTTGACGTCGGCAGCGGTGGTCGCCAGCTCGTCGCCTTGGCTGGAGGCCAGCTTGCCCTTCAGAGCAGCGATTTCCTTTTCCAGCGCCTTGATCTGGTCCAGCGCACCGCCAATGCGGTTGTTCAGCTCTGCTGTGGGGGCCTTGAAGGCTGCAGCAGCTTCGCCCACGGTGGATTCCAGCGACTGCAGATAGGCCAGCGCGTTCTCGCCAGTGATAGCTTCAATACGGCGCACGCCAGCGGCCACGCCGGATTCACCCACCACCTTGAACAGGCCAATGTCACCCGTGCGGTGCACGTGGGTGCCGCCGCACAGCTCGCGGCTGGTGCCGATGTCCAGCACGCGCACAGTTTCACCGTATTTTTCGCCGAACAGCATCATGGCGCCGGTCTTCTGGGCGCTTTCGATGTCCATCACGCGGGCGTCGGTGGCGGTGTTGGCCAGCACTTCGGCGTTGACGCGGGCTTCGATCTCGCGGATCTGCTCTGCAGTGACAGGTGCGTTGTGCGCAAAGTCAAAACGGGTGCGCTCGGCGTTCACCAGCGAGCCCTTTTGCTGCACGTGGGCGCCCAGCACTTCGCGCAGCGCCTTGTGCATGATGTGGGTGACCGAGTGGTTGCGCATGGTGGCAGCGCGCACAGCAGTGTCCACCTGTGCTTCAACGGCATCGCCTACCTTCAGGCTGCCGGATTCCAGCTGGCCGTGGTGACCGAAAACGTCTGCCTTGATCTTGAGCGTGTCTTCCACCACAAAGCGGTTGCTGCCTGCGGCGATCACGCCCTGGTCGCCCACCTGGCCACCGGATTCGGCGTAGAAAGGCGTGACATCCAGCACCACTACGCCGTTTTGACCGGCTTTTAGCTCGGAAGTCGAGACGCCGTCCACATAGATTGCTACGATTTTTGCAGTCTCGCTCAGCTTTTCGTAGCCCACGAAAGTGTTGCCAGCGCCCGTGTATTCCAGTGCGCGGTCCATCTTGAACTTGCCAGCAGCGCGGGCGGTTTCCTTCTGGTGCTGCATGGCGGCGTTGAAACCTGCTTCATCCACCGTCACGCCACGCTCACGCGCTACGTCGTTGGACAGGTCCAGCGGGAAGCCGTAGGTGTCGTGCAGCTTGAAGGCCACATCGCCGGGCAGAACCTTGACGTCATTGGCCAGGGCGCTGTCCAGAATTTCCATGCCGTGGGCCAGGGTCTCGAAAAAGCGCTCTTCCTCGGCCTTGAGCACGCTGGTGATATGCGCTTCCTGCTCCTTGAGCTTGGGGTAGGCATCGCCCATCTGCACCACCAGATCAGCCACCAGCTTGTGGAAGAAGGGAGTCTTCTGGCCCAGCTTGTAGCCGTGGCGGATGGCGCGGCGGATGATGCGGCGCTGCACGTAGCCACGGCCTTCGTTGGAAGGAATCACGCCGTCCGACACCAGGAAGGATGTGGCACGAATGTGGTCCGCAATCACCTTCAGCGAAGGCGTGTTCAGGTCAGCCGTATGGGTTTCGCGGCCAGCAGCCTTGATCAGCGCCTGGAACAGGTCGATCTCGTAGTTGCTGTGCACATGCTGCAGGATGGCGGCCAGGCGCTCCAGGCCCATGCCGGTATCCACGCAAGGTGCAGGCAGCTTCACCACGGAGCCGTCTTCCTTCATGTCGAACTGCATGAACACGTGGTTCCAGATCTCGATGAAGCGGTCACCGTCTTCATCCGGCGAGCCGGGAGGGCCACCAGCAATGTGTTCGCCGTGGTCGTAGAAAATTTCCGAGCAAGGGCCACAGGGGCCGGTGTCGGCCATCATCCAGAAGTTGTCGCTCTTGTACTTGCCGCCCTTGTTGTCGCCAATGCGGATGATGCGCTCGGCAGGCAGGCCGATGACGTTCTTCCAGATGTCATAGGCTTCGTCGTCTTCGTGATAGACGGTAGCCAGCAGCTTTTCAGCGGGCAGGCCGAAAACCTTGGTCAGCAGCTCCCAGCCCCATTCGATCGACTCCTTCTTGAAGTAATCGCCGAAAGACCAGTTGCCCAGCATTTCAAAGAAGGTGTGGTGGCGCGCGGTGTAACCCACGTTTTCCAGGTCGTTGTGCTTGCCGCCCGCACGCAGGCAGGCCTGCACCGATGTGGCGCGGTTGTAGGGGCGCTTGTCCGTGCCCAGGAACACGTCCTTGAACTGCACCATGCCGGAGTTGGTGAACATCAGCGTGGGGTCGTTGCCGGGAACCAGCGAACTGGATGCGACGACGGTGTGGCCCTTGGAAGCGTAAAAATCCAGGAACGTCTTGCGGATGCCCGCAACGGAAAAAGTGGGTGTACTCATGGTGTTTGATATGAAGACGCCTGCGCGACGCCTGCGATCATTACGGCCAGGCCCGGCTTTGCAGTAAAAACGGGCACCAAGGCAAATCAGTCAAACATTATAGGTTTGCGACCACAGGCCCGCGCGGCGCTGTGGCGTTGATGCCGATCATGCATTTTCATGAGCTTCATTAACTTCGCCTTCATTCGCATCCGGATAATGGCTGCCTGTTATGAAGCCCACACCCTCTTTAGAAGACAGCAGCGCTGCTGTCGCCCCCAAGAAAAGCCGCATTGCCGCATGGCTGATAGCCCTGCCCGTGCTTATCTTTGCCGCACTGATGCTGATCGGCAAGTTCATGGATGACCCGCAGCGCGAACAGCGCTGGGTGGAAAGCGAAACCATCAAAATCTGCTGGAAACAGATTGCCAAGCCCGAGGCCGAGCGCAAAACCCAAGAATTTCACTCGCAGGAAGACTGCGACCGGCTGGAGCTGGCCTTCAAGCAGAAGTACAACGAAAACCCCTGAGCCGCACGCGATGGAGCCAGCCAAGGCAGGCCCTCAGTCTTCCTCTACCTCGCTCTCATCGTCTGCCAGATGGGCAAGCGCCAGCATGCGGTCAAACGTTGCGACCAGCGTGGCGCGGCGCTCACGCTTGTAGTCTGGCGAGGGCTCCAGCTCGTCAATGCTGCCATCCCAGGCCTGCAGAAAAATCTGCTTCCACTGGGCCAGCATTTGCACATCGGGCCAACGGGGCGGCATGCCTTTTTCGGCCATGGCGCACAGCAGCTCAATACGGCAGGGCACCAGGTCGGCGTCCAGCTCGTCGGCTTCCAGCAGCTCTGGCGACTCCATCACCTCGGCAATTTCATCGAGCAATTGCCCCGTGATGTCGTCGAGCCAGTCCAGCGCCGTGTCGTTGTCGAAGTTACCGTGTGCCCAAACTCCCATGGCATGCCTCCTTGAAATTGCTGTCCGCCAACATAGCGGACTTTGACGTCAATTCCGTGACAAAGCCGTGTCCGGGCACACGCAGGTGCCCCGGCGCTCAGCGATTGCGGCTTTTCAGTGCCCGTTCAACCTCACGCTTGCCTTCACGGTCCTTGATGACATCGCGCTTGTCATGCTCAGCCTTGCCCTTGGCCAGGGCAATATCGCACTTCACATAGCCATTTTTCCAGTGCAGGTTGATGGGCACCAGGGTGTAGCCTTTTTGCTCGACCTTGCCGACCAGTCGCTTGATCTCGTCCTTTTTCAGCAGCAGCTTCTTGATGCGCGCCGAATCGGGGCTGACGTGGGTGGAGGCGGTCTTGAGCGGGTTGATCTGGCAGCCCAGCAGGAACAGCTCGCCATCCTTGATGATGACGTAGCCGTCCGTCAGTTGCACCTTGCCACTGCGCAGCGCCTTGACTTCCCAGCCGTGCAGCACCATGCCGGCCTCGTGACGTTCCTCGAAGAAATAATTGAATGCAGCTTTTTTATTGTCGGCAATGCGCGACGAAGTTTCTGGTTTCTTGGCCATGGAGTATTAGTTGCAGCGCAGACCGGAGATAAAAGCTCTCCCTACAATACAAGGTTGCCGTCTCGCCTCTGAGTGGCGATTTTAGTTATGCATGACGGTCAGTGAAAGTTTGGCCTTTGCCAAGATCCCATTGTCGCGCCATGCGGATTGCTCTTTGTCCATGAAAAACGTCAACAAGTCCGTCCTGATCTGGTATAGCCCCGAAGAAATGTTTGCCCTCGTGACGGACGTGGCCCACTATGCCGACTTTCTGCCCTGGTGCGATCATGCCAAGGTGCTGGAGCAGGACGAAACCAGCATGACTGCCGAAGTCGGCATCGCTTTTAGCGGATTGCGCAAATCTTTTGTCACGCGCAATACCAACAGCACCATGGACAACGGTGGCAAGCAAGTCAGCATGCGCCTGGTCAAGGGCCCATTCTCGCGCCTGGAAGGCCACTGGCGCTTTCACCCCGTGGGCGACGGCAAGCAGCGCGCCTGCAAGGTAGAGCTGCAACTGGACTACGGCTTTGAAAGCGGCGCGGTCGGCGCCATCATCGGCCCCGTTTTTGACCGCATTGCAGGCTCCATGGTGGATGCCTTCATCAAGCGCGCCGAGCAGATCTATGGCTGAGCTGACGCTGAGCTTGTGCATCTCGCCCGCTGCTGGCGTGGTTCATGAGGCATCGCTGACACTGCCCTCTGGCAGCACCATCGCGCAGGCCCTGGCTGCGGCAGCCGCTGAACACCCCGACCTAGCAGAGACCCTCCGTAAGGCTACCCCCGACATGATGGGCGTCTGGGGCAAAACCGCACAGCCCGGGCAGGTGCTGGAGAACGGAGACCGGCTTGAAATCTACCGCCCCCTGACCGTGGACCCCAAAATCTCCAGACGCGAGCGCTTTGCCCGCCAGGGTGCTCGCAGCACCGGCCTTTTCAAGCGCCAGCGGCCTGGAGCCAAGGCAGGATATTAGGCAGCAGCTCTCAAAAAAGAAGCACCTCAGGGTGCTTCTCTGCTTTCCAGACTGCCTGAGGCTTACTGCGCCGGCTCCTGCATGGGCCCGCAATCCGAAGCGATCACCGAGTCAGCACGCTTGACTTCTGCCTCTCGTGTTGCCTCGTCCATAAAGCCCCGCTCTCCCTTGGCATTGACGCTGGAGAGCATGCGCCCCGATGCCAGCGTTGTCTTGGCCTGCTTGGCGCGGTTGCAATTTTCCTGGCGCTGCTGTTCGCGGCGGGCCTTGTCTGCCTGCGCTTTTTCGGCCTCCTGCGCTTCCTGCTTGCGCTTTTGTTCCTGCAGGCCTTTATCGACGCCCTGCTCTGCGGATGCCTTCACCGGTGCAGCAACCGGCGCAGGTGCTGCGTCTGGCACTGCTGTCGCACCTTTGCCAGAGCCCGAGCCACCCGGCTGCCTGAGAATATTTTTGTTGGGAATATCCGGCGGCGGCGCACGGTCGCTGAAAACCTTGTGCCCCTGTCCATCAATCCACTGCCACTGCGCCATGGCGGGGATAGAGCAACAGGCAATAGCTGCAATCAGGGCGTACTTGATGGTGTTCATAGGATTCAAGAGTCAGTTTCAGACCGTGGGGGTTCTGGGATGCAAGCCCACATTGTGGTCCAAGTCACAGGTACAATCCTTCTTTTGGAGCCTTCACAATGCGCCTTCTCGGAAAAGCACTGACCTTTGACGACGTTCTGCTCGTTCCCGCCTACTCCGAAGTCCTGCCCAAGGACGTTTCCCTCGCCACCCAATTCACCCGCAATATTCGCCTGAATCTGCCTCTGGTGTCCGCTGCCATGGACACGGTGACAGAAGCTCGCCTGGCCATCGCCATTGCACAAGAAGGCGGTATCGGCGTGATCCACAAGAACATGACAGCCGAGCAACAAGCGGCTGAAGTGTCCAAGGTCAAGCGCCACGAATCCGGTGTGGTGCACGACCCCGTGGTCATCACCCCCGAGCACACCGTGCTGCAAGTGCTGCAGCTGTCGGAAGAGCGCGGCATTTCGGGCTTTCCCGTGTGCGACGGCGGCAAGGTGGTCGGCATTGTGACCAGCCGCGATCTGCGCTTTGAAACGCGCTACGACGTCAAGGTCAGCCAGATCATGACGCCCCGCGAAAAGCTGATTACCGTCAATGAAAAAGACGGCACCAGCCCTGCGGAAGCCAAGGCGCTGCTGAATAAGCACAAGCTCGAACGAATCTTGGTCGTGAACGATGCCTTTGAACTCAAGGGCCTGATTACCGTCAAGGACATCAACAAGCAAACAACGTTCCCCAATGCTGCTCGCGACTCCGCTGGCCGTCTGCGCGTAGCCGCTGCCGTGGGCGTGGGTGCAGGCACCGAGGAACGCGTGGAGCTGCTGGTCAAGGCCGGTGTGGACGCTCTGGTAGTGGACACTGCCCACGGCCACAGCCGCGGCGTGATCGAGCGCGTGCGCTGGGTCAAGCAAAACTACCCTCAAGTGGAGGTCATCGGCGGCAATATCGCCACCGGCGCTGCCGCTCTGGCACTGGTTGAAGCTGGCGCTGATGCTGTCAAGGTCGGCATCGGCCCTGGCTCCATCTGCACCACCCGTATCGTGGCCGGTGTGGGTGTGCCCCAGATCATGGCGATTGACAGCGTGGCCCAGGCCCTGAAGGGCACTGGCGTGCCTCTGATCGCTGACGGCGGCATCCGCTTCTCTGGCGACATCGCCAAGGCTCTGGCCGCTGGCGCATCCACCATCATGATGGGCGGCATGTTTGCGGGCACCGAAGAAGCTCCCGGCGAAGTGATCCTGTACCAGGGCCGCTCGTACAAGAGCTACCGCGGCATGGGCTCCATCGGTGCCATGCAGCAAGGCTCGGCCGACCGTTACTTCCAGGAATCCTCCACCGGCAACCCTAATGCCGACAAGCTGGTTCCCGAAGGCATTGAAGGCCGCGTGCCCTACAAGGGCTCCATGGTTTCCATCGTCTACCAAATGGCTGGCGGCGTGCGTGCCTCCATGGGCTACTGCGGTTGCGCCACGATCAGCGAGATGAACGAGAAGGCCGAGTTTGTGGAAATCACCGCAGCCGGTATCCGTGAGTCTCACGTGCACGACGTGCAGATCACCAAGGAAGCGCCCAACTACCGCGCTGACTGATTGATCGACTGACCGGTCACAAGCAGGGTGGGCGCAATGTCTGCCCTGCTTTTTCTTTTTTCAGGAGCCCCCATGAAACTGGCTGAAGCCCTGCTGCTCAGAGCCGATCTGAAGAAAAAGCTGCTTTCTCTGCGCGAGCGCATTGGCCGCAACGCCATGGTTCAAGAGGGTGAAGCGCCCAAGGAAAAAGTGGAAGACCTGCTGGCCGAAGCCACTTCTGCATTGCAAGAACAGCAAGCGCTGGTGCGCCGTATCAACGCCGCCAACGAAACCGCAAAACTGAGCGATGGCCGCCTGCTGGCCGATGTACTGGCCCAACGCGAAACACTGGTGGCCCAGCATTCTTTGCTGACCAGCACCATCGCCGCCACGCACAAGGATGTGGACCGCTACAGCCAACGTGAAATCAAATGGGTGCCGCAAATTCAGGTATCCAGCCTGCAGAAACAGGCCGATGACCTGTTACGAAAGATTCGTGAGGTGAATGTGACCATTCAGGCTGCCAACTGGCAGATCGATATCTAAGCGACATCCAGGTTTTTCGAGCGCTGCGGGCGAGTGCAAAGACCCCAATGAGCAACGGGGGGTTGAAAACATACTGGGGCTTACTTGGCAGCGCGGCGGGCAGCGCACCGTGTCACAACACACTGACAACGTAGCCCTTCACCCTGAACCACGTACCTTTGAAAACGCACACCGCACTACCTTGCACTGACGCAGCGCTCCCCCTCTTCTCTTCTTCCATACCCATAGACTTCTGACCAGATTTAAAATTTCTAGTCAGAATGATAAAATCCGGTCCGAACTTAAACATTCAGACGGATTGCCCCACACCCCATGCACAGCGTCGGTATCTACGAAGCCAAAAGCCGCTTTTCTGCCCTGGTCGAACTGGTCGAGCAGGGCGAGGAAGTGCGCATCACGCGCCACGGCAAGGAAGTCGTGCGCATGCTGCCGGTGCGCCGCAAGCCTGTGATCACCGACGAGCAGATTGCTCGCGAGTTGGAGCAAATTCAGGCGCTGCAGCAGACAGTGCGCGCTCAAGCACCTACGGATTCCGTAGCAAGCCTGCGCCAGAATGGACGCAGCCAAGCATGACGGCCACTGCTTTTACCGCTTTTGTGCTCGACGCCTCCGTCACGGCCGCCTGGCTGTTGCCCGACGACGCCAGCGAGCACACCCAGCGCCTCTATACCCGCATCCGCCGTGATGAGGTCGACCCCCATGCCCCCAACCTCTGGCAGTGGGAATGCGGCAACCTCATTGCCTCGGGCGTGAATCATGGGCGCATTCCGCACACCAGTGTGGAAGGCCTGTGGGGCGTGCTCGAAGCCATTCGCCACCGTGTGGAACTGCACGATCTGGCGCCCGCACAGCACAAAGCCGTGCTGGATGTGGCGCTGGACACGGGCCTGCCCACCTACGACGCCGCATATCTGTGGCTGGCGCAGTCGCTGCGCTTGCCACTGGCCACATTCGATGCTGCCCAGATCGCCGCCGCCCGCAAAAGCGGCGTCAAGCTCTTGGCACCCGAAGATTTCTAACCCCTGTTTCCTCATCTTCTTTTCTCCACCTTCTAGCCCTTGAAGACCATGCAACACGACAAGATCCTCATTCTGGACTTTGGCTCCCAGGTCACGCAGCTGATCGCCCGCCGCGTGCGCGAAGCCCATGTTTACTGCGAAGTCCACCCCTGCGATGTGAGCAGCGACTGGGTGCGCGAGTTCGCCGCCGACGGCAAGCTCAAGGGCGTGATCCTGTCCGGCAGCCACGCATCCGTCTACGAAGTGGACGACCGCGCCCCTGACGCCGTGTTCGAGCTGAACGTGCCCGTGCTGGGCATCTGCTACGGCATGCAGACCATGGCCACCCAGCTGGGCGGCAAGGTCGAAGGCAGCAACAGCCGCGAATTCGGCTACGCCGAAGTGCGCGCCCATGGCCACACCGAACTGCTCAAGGGCATCGAAGACTTCGTCACGCCCGAAGGCCACGGCATGCTCAAGGTCTGGATGAGCCACGGCGACAAGGTCACCGAGCTGCCCCCAGGCTTCAAGGTCATGGCCTCCACGCCTTCCTGCCCCATCGCCGGCATGGCTGACGAAGCACGCCGCTACTACGCCGTGCAGTTCCACCCCGAAGTCACGCACACCGTACAAGGCCAGGCACTGCTCAACCGCTTTGTGCTGGACATCTGCGGCACGCAAGCCGACTGGATCATGGGCGACTACATCGAAGAAGCCGTGGCCAAGATCCGCGAGCAAGTGGGCGATGAAGAAGTGATTCTGGGCCTGTCCGGCGGCGTGGATTCGTCCGTGGCTGCGGCCCTGATCCACCGCGCCATCGGCGACCAGCTGACCTGCGTGTTCGTCGATCACGGCCTGCTGCGCCTGAACGAAGGCGATATGGTCATGGAGATGTTCGAAGGCAAACTCAACGCCAAGGTCATCCGCGTGGACGCCTCCGATCTGTTCCTAGGCAAGCTGGCCGGCGTGTCCGAACCTGAGGCCAAGCGCAAGATCATCGGCGGCCTGTTCGTCGATGTGTTCAAGTCCGAAGCCTCCAAGCTCAAGGCAGCCAACGCTGGCAGCAAGGGCGCGACCTTCTTGGCCCAAGGCACGATTTACCCCGACGTGATCGAGTCCGGCGGCGCCAAGAGCAAGAAGGCCGTCACCATCAAGAGCCACCACAATGTAGGCGGCTTGCCTGAGCAACTGGGCCTGAAGCTGCTAGAGCCGCTGCGCGACCTGTTCAAGGACGAAGTGCGCGAACTGGGTGTGGCCCTGGGCCTGCCCCGCGGCATGGTGTACCGCCATCCCTTCCCCGGCCCCGGCCTGGGCGTGCGCATTCTGGGTGAAGTGAAGAAGGAATACGCCGACCTGCTGCGCCGCGCCGACGCCATCTTCATCGAAGAGCTGAACAACTGGATCGATGAAGCCACCGGCAAGAGCTGGTACGACCTGACCAGCCAGGCTTTTACCGTCTTCCTGCCCGTCAAGAGCGTGGGCGTGATGGGCGACGGCCGCACCTACGACTACGTCGTAGCCCTACGCGCCGTGATCACCAGCGACTTCATGACTGCCGAGTGGGCCGAGCTGCCTTATGGCCTGTTGAAGAAGGTCTCCAGCCGCATCATCAACGAAGTGCGCGGCATCAACCGCGTGACCTATGACGTGAGCACCAAGCCACCAGCAACCATCGAGTGGGAATAATTTAAAGTTTCCAGCAACGTATGGCAACGTTCTGGAAGCTATTGATTCTATTGAAAGAATCGTGGGTTGTCCGTCCAAGGACAACCCACAGCATGCCACACAAGCCGCAAATTCATGCGGTACACCTGACGGTAAAGCTGTAACATTTCGGAACGTTGCTTTCCCATACCGACACCCCTAATGACGGTATCAACGAAAGCCCACCCTGAAATGATCACTGACACCGAACTGCGCAGACTGCGCCCTCAAGAAAAAGCCTACAAAGTCACGGATCGCGATGGCATGTATGTCATGGTGACAACCGCTGGCACCAAGTCATTTCGCTATGACTATCGCCTCAATGGCAGGCGCGAAACCCTCACCATTGGCAAGTACGACAACACTGCGGGCGCTAAACACCCAAGAAACCCAGAGCAACTTGAATTTGGCATGACGGTATCGTTGGCTGAAGCTAGGTCGCTACTGACGGTAGCGCGACGGTATGTTGAACGTGGACAGTCGCCAGCGAAAACTAAGGCGGTTACAAAGCTAGAAGCCGCAAATGCTTTGACTTTTGGATCATGGGCTGAACGCTATTTCGAGGACAAAGCAGACCCGGAAAACGGCGCGAGACTTGCGGATTCAACGCTCGCAATGCGACGTTCTGTCTACAACCGCTACTTAGCGAGTACGTTCGGCAAGCTGAAGCTCGATGAGATCACTCCTGCGCTGTTGATGCAGTTGTGTGAAAAGATCAAAAAAAATGGCGCACCTGCCCCAGCAGTTCAAGTGCGAGAGATTGTTTTGCTTGTTTATAGATATGCATTATCTAAAGACAAAAATCTTCAATTAAAGAATCCTGCAATCGAAATCAGGCCAAGCGATATAGCAAGCTTTAAACCTCGTGACCGTGCTTTAACCCCCAGTGAGATAAAGATATTTTTTGCAAGCCTCGAGAAAATTGGAACCACGCCAACACTGCGTCTAGCAATTAAGTTTCTTCTTTTGACGATGGTAAGAAAGGGAGAGTTCTTAAATGCCACTTGGGATGAGGTGGATTTTGAGAATGCAACCTGGATAATTCCCAAGGAAAGAATGAAAGCATCGAGGGCACATATAGTTTACTTGAGTAATCAAACCTTGGATATTTTGGTTAGCTTTAAAGCTTGCTTCTCTGCTTCAAAATATTTGCACCCAGGTAGATATGACTCTAACAACCCACTGAGCAATGCCACTTTAAATAGAGTCATTGATGCCGCTGTGAAGAAGGCAAAAGATGATGGCTTTGATTTGGAAAGCTTTACCGTTCATGATTTACGAAGAACGGCCTCATCGCTGCTAAATGAATACGGCTTCAATAGAGACTGGATTGAGAAGTGTTTGGCTCATGAGGAAAATAGTGTGCGTAGCATCTACAACAAAGCAGAATACTCATTTCAACGAAAGGTTATGCTGCAAGCATGGGCGGACATGGTCAATTGCTTTATTGATTCACGTGATCCATGGCTGGTTGTAAAAAACGCAAAACTAAATTTATTGAATATTGTTGAATCAATTTAAAAGCTGATTATTATATATTATGCAAAATGATTTTTCCAACTACGACTCCTCTATTGATGGAATTGAAAATCAAGTGACTGCTGATGCTGATGCTGATGCTGATGCTGATGCTGATGCTGATGCTGATGCTGATGCTGATGCTGATGCTGATGCTGATGCTGATGCTGATGCTGATGCTGAAATTGCCCCAGTTAGATTGGAGAACTTACAGCTAACTGAGGCACAATGGAAGATGTGGAGTGAGGGGCGTAATGCTGAATATTGGCAAGCAGCAATGCTATCCTTGAAGCTACAACCATCACGCTTAAATAAATATAAATTAAGGCGTTATTTTCCAGATTTATATCAAAATTATTTGATGCGTTATGACGTATTAAAACGTAGAGCCAGCACGCGATCTATAATAAAACCAATCAGAAATCTTTTGGGGAAATCATCGGAAAAACTTGTTTCTTTACCAGGAGTAGCGAAAATTGCCGTGGAGTGCGATTGGGAATACTGCGAAGAATTTCAGGTAAAAATATCTCTTCCCAGAAAAATTAAAACCATTGATGGAAGCTACATTAACAGTTTTGATGATGAAGATGAACTGAGTAATGGCGATTTAAATACTAGAGTAAGATATGCAGCACTAGTAGAAATAATTCGCATGTTTCTTTCGAGATCAAATGATTTTAATGAATTTCATAAAAACGTATTCAAAAGATCTACAGTTTCAAATCAAGAGCTAGGTGAAGCTGTAGAGAGAGTCATTGCAAAAATGGCAAAAGACAATAATCTAAAATCAATATATGGATTTGCTAAAGAAAAAAATGCAAAAGAAATTGGTGAAATAGATAAAATTGCAAAAAATTTTTTCACAAGCAAGTAATTTATTTGGTTTTTTTATCTAAGAGCCACCAACTTTCGTATCTGGATTGATACGCATGTTATTGACAAATAAATCTGACACTTTTTCTTCAATTTTTGCATACTTGCATCTGGGCTTCGTGGCCAAGCGCCTATTATGGGCGTTGGTGATTTCACAGTCACGCAAGCCGGTGCAGGTTTTTTTCAAGCCCTAATCGCTGTTGGCGTGATGTGAGCGCAGCACTTGGCTGAGCCTGCTATTGAAACGCTCGACCATGCCGTTCGCTTACGGTACCTTGGGCTTGGTCAAACGGTGCTCCATGCCCAATACCAAGCACAACTGAAAACTCATGCTCGCCCATCGCTGGCAACTCCCAAATAATTTGTTTGTGAACTCTTTGCCATTGCCCGTGAAGGTGGTAAAGGTCTTGAACGGCGCAGCCTTGCGCACGGCTGCGAGGAAGGCTCTAGCAGACGCAGCCGCCTTATGTTGCTTGGTAGCGATGGACACCAGCGTGTCGCCCGCTCGATGGCCACGAACACGTAGCGGCGCTGGGCTTCAGCCTGCATCTGCGGCAGGTACTTCACATCTACGTGCACGTAGCCAGGCTCATACGCCTTGAAGGGTTTGTGCTCGTCGTCTGGCTTGGATGACGCAGGCAATCTGAAGTGGCCACGCATGCGCCGCAACCTGTCGAGCACAGAGCGGCTCATAGCGGGCTCAAGGAACTACCACACTAACTAACACCACAAGCGGCAGCAACAAGTGCTAGCCCCCGGCTCTTCCTGCGCAGCATTGAGGGGGGTGGCGACAGTAGCAGTCTATGACAGGTACACGATATCCATCTCACTGCCGTACTACTGAACCAATTATCGGTCAGTGTCGTTGGCTTGCTGCAGCGCCAAGCATGTAGCTGGTGTAGCTGTTGCGTTCTTGTGCAGAGTGAAAGCACCGCAACTCCTGCGCAAAGGCTCGCCAAAGCGCCTACAGGGCCTCTTGGCCACGGAGCAAGAGGATCTTGTTTTAAGACCCCCCTCGATCCGACCGGTACCGAGCAACGATCGCTGACAACTGGAACTGTTCAGCTCAATTCCTTAGCACGCAGCTCAGTGGCGTTCATAGACTCCGCCATTTTTATGCCAGCAACCTCATGCAGAAGCTGGAAAGCAGACTTCTGTTTCTGGAAACTTTCATACTTTTTTTAGAAAATTTTAGAAAAGCAGGAAAGTTTTTGCACGTCATTTTAATTTGAAGACATAGTTATATCCATCGCGATACAGATGAAAGCAAGCAGGGACGCCTGGCCTTCATCAAAGCTTGGAAAAACTGAATTTGATGGAAAATTTGAATGCAAGAAAATATTGATAACCTGCAGAAGAGCGTTAAATATGAAATTCTGCTGCGTAAACCAGAAGTACTTCGTATGATTGGTTTATCTAATAGTTCTTTCTACCAACTCATTAAGGATGGAAAAGTTCCTCGTGGGGTTCCTATCGGCATTCGCTCTCGTGCTTGGCCCGCCAGTGAAATTAATGCATATATTGAAAAATGCATTGCTCAACGCGATGGAGAAAAAGTATGAAAATAAAATCTCTGGTTACAAGCACAGAAACTTTTTTGTCGATGCAAGCTATTAAATCTGCTAACGGAGATGATAAACAGCACTTTGAGTTTTTTGGTGTAAATAGATATGGACAATTCCGCGTAA